>NZ_JBVHFT010000001.1:0-720423 GCF_055562215.1 Kribbella sp. NPDC020701
GGCGCGCCGGGTGGTCCCATGACTGGCAACCCAGGTGGTCCCATGAACCTGGCAGAAAACCGGTCAGCCCGGTCCCATGCTCATGGCAGGCGACATGCGGGGTCCCGAAAGGGTGTCTGAGGTCCCGGGGGTTGTCGTTGGGGGTCGGCAGCGGGGGGCTGCTGGGGAGGTGGGCGGGTTAGGTCAGGTAGGTATCCCGGGCCAGGTTGTAGGCCAGGTCCTTGGCGACCTGGAAGGCGTCGTCTTCGTCGAGGCGGTGCTGGACGACCAGGTTGGCCAGGTAGCCGGCGTCGATCCGGCGGGCCAGGTCGTGCCGGGCTGGAATGGACAGGAACGCCCGGGTGTCGTCGACGAAGCCGGAGGTGTTGTAGAAGCCGGCGGTCTCGGTGACGAGTTCGCGGAACCGGCGCATCCCGTCCGGGCTGTCCAGGAACCACCACGGCGCCCCGAGCCGCACCGCCGGATACACACCGGCCAGTGGCGCGAGCTCCCGTGAGTACACCGTCTCGTCGACGGTGAACAACACCATCCGGAAGCCGGAAGCGTGACCGAACCGCTCGAGCAACGGCCGCAGCGACCGGGTGAACTCGGTCGGCACCGGGATGTCGTGCCCCTGGTCCGGCCCGTACGTCGCATGGATCGCCGGATCGTGATCCCGCAGCACACCGGGGTGCAGCTGCATGACCAGCCCGTCCTCGGCCGACATCACCGCCGACTGGTAGAGCATGTGGCCGGCGAACGCCGCCGCGTCGTCGGCCTGCACGTCACCCTTCAACGCACCCGCGTAGATCCGTGCCGCCTCGGCATCCGACAGCGGCACGGCGGCCGCACTCAGGTGCCCGTGGTCGGTCGCCCGCGCGCCCGCCGCGACGAACGCCTGCCGCCGCTGCCGGATCGCCCGCAGATACCCGTCGTACGTCGAGGTGTCGACGTCGGCCAACGCGCCCAGCTGCTGGGCCAGGTCGGGCCAGCCGGCCCGGTCGAGGTGGACGACGGCGTCCGGACGGAAGGTCGGGACCACCCGGCCGGGCAGATCCGCCGCGACCTTCGCGTGCTGGGCGAGGTCGTCGGTCGCCGCGTCCGTGGTGGAGATCAGCTCGATCCCGAACCGGTCGAGCAGCGCCCGCGGCCGGAACTCCGGCTCGGCGATCCGCGCGGAGATCTGGTCGTACAGCTCGTCCGCGGTCTCGGCCGACGGGTGCTCGGTCAGGCCGAGGATCTCGGCGAACTCGTGCTCCATCCAGTACCGGCTCGGCGTACCGAGGAAGAGGTGCCAGTTCGAGCAGAACTCCCGCCAGATCTCCCGCGGGTCGGCGTTCGTCGTGCCGTCGCGGCGCGGGAGTCCGAGGCGGTCGGGGGAGATGCCCTGGGAGATCAGCATCCGGGTGACGTAGTGGTCCGGGACGACCAGCAACTCGGCCGGGTCACCGAACGGCGCGTCGGTCGCGAACAGCCCGATGTCGACGTGACCGTGCAGGCACAGCAGCGGCAGGTCCTTGGTCGAGGCGTGGATCCGGCGGGCGACGTCGCGGGCCTCGCCGGCCGGCAGGGCGCGGTCCGGATGAGGCTGCAGGGCCTTCGGCATGGGTCCTCCGGGGAGAGTATCGACTGCAACGAACTCTGCAAAGGATTGCAGTGGTGTTCTGACCGCACAAGTGCTTGTCCACAAGGAGGATATGGCGCGCTGTTCCGTGAGCTTGACACTAGACTGCAACCGATTGCAGACTCAGGGCCCGAGGAGGTGACCATGCCTGCGACGATTCGTGATGTGGCGCGGCTTGCGGGCGTGTCGCCGTCCACCGTGTCCCGGGCGCTCTCGCTGCCGGAGATGGTCAACGCCGCCACCCGCGCCCGGGTGGCCGCCGCGGTCGAGCAGCTCGGCTACCAGCCGAACCGCGCCGCTCGCGGCCTGATCACCGGCCGGACCGGCACCATCGGCCTGGTCGTGCCCGACCTGGCCAACCCGTTCTTCGCCAGCGTCACCAAAGGCGTGCAGGCCCGCGCCCGCCGGTCCGACGTCGCCGTCTTCGTCGCCGACACCGACGAGGACGCGGTGGCCGAGGTCGGGCTGGTCCGCGCGCTGTCCAAGCAGGTCGACGGAATCATCCTGTGTTCACCCCGCGCCAGTGACGCCGACCTGACCGCGATCGCCCAGGACACGAACGTCGTCCTGGTCAACCGCGCGGCAGAGAACATCCCCGGCGTCACCTTCGACAACGAGGAGGGCATGCGGCGCGCCGTCGCCCACCTCGTCGCGCTCGGCCATCGCCGGATCGCCTGGGTCGGCGGACCGGTCACCTCCTGGTCGACCCAGCACCGCGGCCTCGGCCTGCGCAACGCTGTCGAGAAACACGGCGCCACCTTGCGTCCGGTCGGCAACTTCGCGCCGACCTACGAAGGTGGCATGGCGGCGGCGGACCAGGTCGTCGCGACCGGTGCGACCGCCGTGGTCACCTACAACGACCTGGTCGCGATCGGGCTGCTGGCCCGGTTGCACGCCCGTGGCATCTCGGTGCCCGGTGACCTCAGCGTGGTCGGTGTCGACGACATCGCCATGTCCCGGATGGCCCGGCCGGCCCTGACCACTGTCCGGCTGCCGAAACAGGAGGCCGGCCGGATCGCGGTCGAGCTCCTGCTGGCCCTGCTCGACGATCCCGACAGCTCGGTCGACACCCATGGCACCCTGCACGGCGAGCTGATCGTCCGCGACTCCACCGGCCCCGCACCCGACCTTCGCCCAGCACGAACCCGGTGATACAGCACGAACCTGGTGACACAGGACGAAGCACGAACCAGGTGACCCAGACGAACCAAGTGACCCAGAACGAACCAAGTGAAAGGTGTCCGAGCTTGAGCAGGCTGAGTCTCACCAACCTCCCCGTCGCCCCCGAGGTCGACCCGCGCGCGTTGTCGGTCGGCATCGTCCACCTCGGGCTCGGTGCGTTCCACCGTGCCCACCAGGCCGTGGTCACCGAGCGGGCCGCGGTCGTCAGCGGCGAGACACGGTGGGGGATCACCGGCGTGAGCCAGCGCTCCGCAACGGTCCGGGACCAGCTCGCACCCCAGGACGGTCTGTACTCCGTTCTGGAGCGCGGACTGGGAGATCCGTCGGTCCAGGTGATCGGGAGCATCCGTGAGGTCCTGACCGCACCGGAGGACCCGGAAGTGGTGGTCGCCCGGATCGCGGACCCGGCGGTGTCCGTGGTCACGCTGACGGTGACGGAGAAGGGCTACCGTGCGACCGGGACCGGGCTCGATCTGAACGATCCCGAGATCCAGGCGGATCTGACCGGTCGGCCGCCGCGGACCGTTGTCGGTCAGCTGGCCGCCGGCCTGGCCCGGCGGGTGGAGCCGCTGACGATCGTGTCCTGCGACAACCTGGTTGCCAATGGCCCCTTCTTGCGCAAGCTGGTGACCGACTACTTCGAGGCCCTGGGCAAGGTCCCCGAGGTGTTCGAGGCGACCCGGTTCCCGGCCAGCATGGTGGACCGGATCGTGCCGGCGACGACCGAAGCCGACCGCGAGGAGGCTTCTCGGCTGCTCGGCGTACGCGACGAGGCCGTGGTGGTCGCGGAGCCGTTCCTGCAATGGGTCATCGAGGACGACTTCGCCGGTGACCGTCCGGCGTGGGAGAGCGCGGGTGCGGTGCTCACCGCGGACGTGGCGCCGTGGGAGCAGGCCAAGCTGCGGATGCTCAATGCCACGCACTCGATGCTCGCGTACCTCGGTGCGCTGCGTGGCTACGAGACCATCGCCGAGGCGGTCCGCGACGAGGAGTTGTCGGCCCTGGCCCGCGAACTGATGACCCAGGACGTCGTACCGACTCTGACGCCGCCGGACGGCCTCGACCTGGCCGCGTACGGCGCGACCGTGCTGGAGCGGTTCGCCAACCCGGCGTTGAAGCATCGGACCACGCAGGTCGCGATGGACGGCTCGGTCAAGCTGCCGGTCCGAATGCTCGGAACCGTCCGCGACCGCCTCGCGGCCGGCGCCGAGCCGCGGGTCATCTCGCTCGCCGTCGCCGCGTGGATGGTCTACGTGCTCGAGACCCCGACCGTGGACGATCCCCAGGCGGACCGGCTCAAGGCCGCCCTCGCGGGGGCGACAGAGCCGGCCGCCGTGGTCGACGCGCTGCTGGCCGTGGATTCCGTCTTCACGCCGGAGCTGCGCGACTCAGCGGTCTTCCGCGACCTGCTGATCGAGCACGTCAGCGCACTGTCGTCAGCACGCCGGTAGCGTCGTCCAGGATCGCCTTCCCGATCGTGAACGCGCTCGAGGTGTCCTGACCCGCCTGGCGCCACTGCTGGGCGGTGTACCACTGGCCGGTCTTCTGGAACCGCTCGGCGGCCAGGCTGTCCAGGATGTAGGTGTTGCTGTTCAGCGTGACCTCACCGGCGGGGATGACGGCGCCGGCGTTCTGCACCATGCCGGTCGCGGTGGTGCCGCCGCGCATCGTCACCTTGTTGCCGGAGACAACGATGTCGCGGAGTACGTTCGTCCCCCACGGGCCGGACCCGCGGGTGCGGGACTGGATCGAGATGCCGTTCACGTTGTTCGCGACCACGTTGTCACGGACCTGCACGTTCGACGACGTGTTGACGTTGATCCCGCCGCCGTCCCACAGCGACGTCCCCGAGCCGCGGCCGGTGCCGAAGCCGTTGTCGCTGATCACGTTGTCCTCGATCACGCCGTTGCGGCCGATCTCGAAGCGGATCCCGTCCGCCGCGTTGTCGAGGATCTGGTTGCTGTTGAACGTGCGGCCGTCGTCGTACGCATCGCTCCACAGCCCGACACCGCGGTTGTACTGGATCAGGTTGCCGGTCACCCAGCCACCGCTCGACCACGTGGTCTTGATCCCGCCCGACTCCCAGTCCGCGATCCAGAAGCCGTCGGTGTTGTTGTAGCTGACCTCGTTGGCGGAGATGGTCCCCTTGAGCGTGCTGTACTGCCCGACTCCGAGTTGGCCATTGGAGTGGATGTGATTCCTCTCGAGGACGGCGCCGTCCGCGTTCACGAGCATCGCGCCGACCGCGTGGTTCCAGCGGATGTCGTTGGCAATCACCTTCCAGCCCAGGCCGAGCACCACCGCACCGCCTTGCGGCGGGGTGGCGAAGTGCTCGATCGTGAGCCCGCGCACGGTCACGCCGGTGGCGCTGGACTCGATCGCGGTCGGCGTCTTCGACATCTCCACCCCGTGCCCGGCCGGGTTGCTGCCCAGGTAGATCGCGTTCGCCGCGTAGTCGGCGTAGAAGGTGCCGGGGGCAACCTTGTCGCGCGTTGCCACCCGGGTCAGGTGCTTGCTGTCCAGGAAGAGCTGCTCGGCCAGGTAGCAGATGTTCGCCGTGTTGTCCTCGCACTGCCCGGTCTTCGCGTACGCCGGGGGCAGGGCTCCCGTGGTCACCCAGTCACCGTTGTTCGCCGACCACTTGGTCAGCCTGACCGATCCCGTGAGTACGGCGCCCTTGTCGCTGGCGAGCACCTGGTTCGCCTTCGGGCGGATGGTCTCGCTGATCCGGTGCCAGCCGCCGGTGAAGCAGAACGTCGTCCCGGCCGGCGCGTCCTCGACGACGTGGGCGGCGTCCTGGGCGGTCGTGATGGTGACGCCCGAGCAGGCCGGCGCCTGCGACGGACCGGACCGGAAGGTGCCGTCGGCCGGGGGAGGAGTGGTGGCGGCGGGTGGCGTCGTCGCCGGATCGTCGGCCAGGATGCCGGGGATCACGTCGTCGGCGGAGATCGGCGAGCCGTTCGCGGGTAAGGAGCTGACGGCAACGGTCAAGGTGCCGGTCGCAACGATCGCCAGAAACGCAGTAGCTGTCTTCATAGAGCGGAGCCTCCGGTGGCACAGGTGAGCCCTGAGCGCACCCCCCATGGCGCGGCTTTGCTCCGCAGACTACTACTACCTCACGTAGTCAAGGCAATACCTTCCGCACAATTATGTTGCGTTCGGCAAGCGATCAGTTCGCGAGGAAACTGCCGATCGTGTCGAGCCCGGCCTCGCGCCAGCCGGCCGCGGTCAGCTTCGTGCCGGCCTTGGCGAAGCGCTGCGCGCCGAGCGCGTCGAGCACGTACTTGTTGCCGCTGAACACGACTTCACCGGCCGGGATCGGGGAGCCCGAGTTCTGCACCATGCCGGTCGCCTGGGTACCGCCGGTCATCTCGATCGTGTTCCCGGTGACGCTGATGTCGCGCAGCAGGTAGGTACCCCACGGGCCGGTGCCGCGGGTGCGGGACTGGATCGTGACGCCGTTGACGTTGCCGGACACCTTGTTCCCGCGGACGGTGACCGCGGACGAGGTGTTGATATTGATCCCGCCGCCGTCCCACAGCGACGTACCGGAGCCGCGGCCGGTGCCGAAGCCGTTGCCGCTGATCGTGTTGTTCTCGATCGTGCCGTTGCGGCTGATCTCGTAGCGGATCCCGTCCGCGGCGTTGTCGACGATCTGGTTGGAGCTGATCACCCGGGCGTCGTCGGCGACGTCGGCCCACATCCCGATGCCCTTGTTGGCCTTGATCACGTTGCCGCTGACCGTGCCCGACGACCGGGTCGACTTGATGCCGCCGGACTCCCAGTCGGCGATCCAGAAGCCGTCGGTGTTGTTGGAGCTGATCACGTTGCGGGTCACGGCCGCCGCGGCCGAGCTGTACTGGCCGAGGCCGAGCTGGCCGTTGTGGTGGATCAGGTTCTTGTCCACCTTGGTGTTGTTCGCCTGGACCAGCATCACGCCGACGGCGTGGTTCCAGCGGACGTCGTTCGCGGTCACCTTCCAGCCGGGACCGGACACGAGGGCGCCGGCCTGCGGTGCACTGGCGAAGTGCTCGATGGTGAGGCCGCGCACGACCACGCCGGTCGCGCCGGACTCGATCGCGGTCGCCGTCTTCGACATCTCCACCGCGTGCCCGGCCGGGTTGCTGCCCAGGTAGATCGCGTTCGCCGCGTAGTCGGCGTAGAAGGTGCCGGTCTTGACCGCGGAGGCGCTCCCGACCCGAGTCAGGTGCGCGCCGTCGAGGAAGACCTGCTCGCGCAGGTAGCAGATGTTCGCCTTGTTGTCCTCGCACTGCCCGCTCATCCCGTACGCCGCCGGCAGCGCGCCGCGCGTCACCCAGGACGCACCGGATGCGGTCCAATCGGTCAGCGGAACCGATCCGGTCAGGACGGCGCGGTCCGCGCTGGCCAGGACCTGGTTCGCCTTCGGGCGGATGGTCTGGCCGATCCGGTGCACTCCGGTGGCGAAGCAGAACGTCGTACCCGCGGGCTTGGCGTTGACGATCGACTGGGCGTTGTCACCGGGCTTGATCACCACGCCGCTGCACGGACCAGCGACGGCCGGACCGGCCTCGTCGGAGTCGACGGTGGGGATGGTCGGTCCGGTCGTCGTGGGGGTGGTGGTCGGCGTCGGCTTCGGGGTGCTCGGCCGCGTCGTGGTGGGTTGCTTCGACGGGGCCGTGCGGGTGGCCTTCGGAGCTGTGGTCACCGGCGGGGCGCCGGTCGTCCTGGGGACACGGTGTGAGGGGAGCACACCGGACACGTCCCGATCGCTGACGGCGCGCGACCTGGCCGCGGTGGTCGCGTTGTTCTCATTCGCGATGACCGGGAGTGCGACCGTAACGACAGCGAGCGCAGCGGCGATAAGCGCTGCGAACCACAACTTCCTCAATGCACTGCTCTCCCTGAAACCAGGTGTAGCCGCCGCGAGACTTAAGGTAGTGCCATGCGGGTCGCCATGTTGCACAACCGTTACCGGACCGGTCAACCCAGCGGCGAGAACACCGTCGTCGCGCAAACGGTTGATTTACTGCGTAACTCAGGACATGAGATCGACCTGTACGCGCGAGACAGCGACGATATCGCCGCGATGAGCCGAAAAGATCGCGCACTGTTACCGTTCCGCTCCGTCTGGTCATTTTCGGCGGAACGCGATTTAACACTTCTATTGCAGGAACAGCGGCCCGATGTGGTGCACATCCACAACACGTTCCCGCTGTTCAGCGCCTCGGTGCTGCGGGCGGCGCACCGGCTGGACCTGCCGGTGGTGGCGACGCTGCACAACTTCCGGCTGCTCTGTGCCAACGCTGTCCTGCAACGTGACGGCGGGCCGTGCGAGTCCTGTGTCGGCAAGCTTCCGTGGGCCGCGGTCCGGCACGGCTGCTACCGCGAGTCCCGCGCGCAGACGTTGCCGCTGGCCACCAGCATCGGCGTCCACAACACCCTGCACACCTGGCAGCGGTACGTCACCACGCTGGTCGTGCCGTCCGAGTTCGTCAAAGAGCGGTACGTCGCGGCCGGCTACGACCCGGAGTTGTTCGTGGTGAAGCCGCACGCGGTGCCGCACTCCGGCGCGGTGCGGACTGGCGCGGGGGAGGCTGTGGTCTTCCTCGGGCGACTGGAGGAGGACAAGGGGTTCGCCGATCTGTTGCAGGCTTGGGATTCGTCGCTCGGGAAGCTGGTCGTCGTCGGCGACGGCCCGCTGCGGGCGGAGGCCGAGGAACGAGCCAGGAACGACTCGTCGATTCAGGTGCTTGGTCAACTACCGTGGGCCGCCGGTATGGACGTGGTGCGGTCCGCGCGCGCCGTCGTCGTACCCGCGCGTTCTTATGAGACCTTCGGTCTCGTGGTGGTGGAGGCGTTCGCGCACGGCGTCCCGGTGATCGCGTCCCGGCTCGGTGCGCTCGCGGAACTGGTGGACGACGGGGAAACCGGTGCCCTGACCCAGCCTGGCGATCCGGAAGGATTGCGGAAGGCAATCGGGTTGGTGGCTGATCCCCAGACTTCGATAACCTTCGGCGAGCGAGCCCGACAGGTCTATCTCGACCGCTTCACCCCGGAGCGTGACCTCGCGGCCACGGAGAGGATTTACACCGATGCGATCGCCCGGCACGCGGACAGCGGCCGGACTCGGCGGGGACGGTGGGTGGGTCGTGCGCGAACGGTATAAAGTCGCCGCTGACGTGGGGGGCCGCGTCACCTCGGGCACATCGACACAGAGCTCTCCAAGAGGGCCGCAGGGGGCTGAGTTGTTTCTGGGGGATGGAAGCTTGTCGCGGATCGGATGTCTGGCCGGGGTCTTCGACCTGTTCCACGTCGGCCACGTCGACGTGCTGGAGCGGGCCCGCCGGGTCTGCGACCGGCTGGTGGTGGGTGTGCTGACCGACGAGTGGGCGATCGACGCCTGGGGTCAGCGGCCGTTCGTGCCACTTGTCGAGCGGGTCCAGATCATCGAGCACCTGCGGTGTGTCGACGAGGTGGTCATGGTGGACGGCGTGCGACCGGAGTGGCTGACCGGCGTACTCGGGGCTCGGACGATGTTCGCTGCGAGTCGCCTGGACGGCGTGCTGGGTTTGGAGGAGCTCGACGGGATTCCGGCCGAGCTGATCACCGTCCTGCCGCTCGGCCGCGACTCCCGCAGCCCGATCCTGCGCGCCGCCATTGACCAGCGCCAGTCCCGTAGCTCCGTCGCATGAGTAGGTTGGGGGAGACGGTCGGGCAGCTGTCCCGGGCCCAGAAGCCGTCGGCGGGAACGCCGGCGTACTCGCGGTTCATCAACCGGCGGATCGGCCGGGTGTTCGCCGCGGCCGCGTTCCTCGGGCACCGGACGCCGAACCAGGTCAGCGTGGCTTCCGGCCTCTGTTCGTTGGCCGCTATCGTCCTGGTCGCTCTGGTCCGTCCGTCGCTGACGCTCGCGCTGGCGGTGACGGCGCTGCTGGTGCTCGGGTACGGCCTCGACTCCGCGGACGGGCAGCTGGCCCGGTTGCGCGGCGGTGGGTCACCGCTCGGCGAGTGGCTGGACCACATGATCGACTCGATCAAGATCGTCCTGCTGCACAGCGCGGTACTGATCTCGTTCTTCCGCTTCGATGCCTTCAGCAACGAGGCGCTGCTGCTGGTCCCGCTCGCCTACGTCTGCCTGTCGTCGGTGCTGTTCTTCGGGCTGATCCTGATCGACCAGCTGCGCCGGCGGCACGGCGGTACCCAGAAGCCCAACGAGCGCGGGGATTCCGTCGCCAAGTCGTTGCTCATCGCACCGACCGACTACGGTGTGCTGTGCCTGGTCTTCCTGACCTTCGGTACGCCGTCGCTGTTCGTCGTCCTGTACGGCGCTCTGCTCGTCGCCAACCTGCTGTTCCTGGCCGCGGCGATCGCGAAGTGGTACCGGGAGATGTCGGCTCTGGGGGTGGCGGCCTGATGGGGACCGTCGGTTACGCGCCCGGGGTCTACGACATGTTCCACATCGGTCATCTGAACATCCTGCGCCGGGCCCGGGAGCACTGCGACCACCTGATCGCCGGCGTCGTCGAGGACGACGTGGTGGCCCGGATCAAGGGCCGGCCGCCGGTGGTCCCGCACGACGAGCGGATGGACGTCGTCCGCGCGCTCGGCCTGGTCGACGAGGTGGTCAGCGACTGGTCCAGCGACAAATTCGAGATGTGGAAACAGCTCCGCTACGACATTCTCTTCAAAGGTGATGACTGGAAGGGCACCGAGAAGGGGATGAGACTGGAGAGGCTGCTCGGTGAGGTCGGTGCGCAGGTGCACTACTTCCCGTACACCGCCTCGACGTCCAGCACCGATCTGCGCAGGCTCCTGGAGGGAATGAGCTGATGTCGGCCCGGCCGAAGGTCTTGCTCAGCGCGTACGCCTGCCGGCCGCAGGGTGGCTCCGAGCCGGGGGCCGGCTGGGCCTGGGCGAAAGCTGCCGCGCGGGACCACGACGTGTGGCTGCTGACCCGCGGCAAGTTCGCGCACGAGATCGCCGAGGAGCTGGCGATCCGGCCGGTTCCGGCGCTGACGGTCGTACCGCTCGAGCTGCCGCGGTGGATTCTGCGCTTGCGTCGGCGGCCGTCGGACGTCTATTGGTACTACCCGCTCTGGCAGGGGCTGGCGCGTCGTACCGCCCGGCAGCTCCATGCGCAGCATTCGTTCGACGTCATCCACCACCTGACGTTCGCGGTCGACTGGATGGCGGCCGGCGTGGTCGAGGAGTCGTCGGCGAAGGTGATCTGGGGACCGGTCGGCGGGTCGACCACGGCGCCGTTGTCGATGGCGCACTGGCTCGGGCCGCGCGGGGTGGTGGCCGAGCTGGTACGGCGTACGTACACCGGGCTCCGGCGTCGCGTCACGGGCCGGAAGCTGGCTCGCGGCGCCGATCTGATGGTTGCTCAGAACAACGATGTGGCCGAGGCGTTCCGCCCGTACGCGCGCGAGATCGTGGTGCAGCCGAACGTGGCGATCCGGCGGTTCACGGCGTCCGGGCCGTACGAGCCGTTCGGTGCCCCGGGCATCAAGACGGCGTTGTTCGTCGGCCGGCTGATCCCGTGGAAGGGCGTGCTGCTCGGGATCAGCGCGCTCGCCCGCCCGGAAGCCTCGCACTGGGAGCTCCGCATCATCGGCGACGGCCCCGACTGGCGCCGCGCGGAGCGGCTGGCCGAGGAGCTCGGTGTCCGCGACCGCGTCGAGTTCATGGGCCAGCTACCTCGCGAGGACGTCCTCGCAGCCATGTTCCGCGCCGACGCCCTCCTGGCACCCGCCCTCCGCGAAGCCGCCGGCTGGGCTGTCACCGAAGCGTTGGCCTCCGGCTGCCCCGTGGTCTGCGTAGACCGCGGCGGCCCCGCCGTCATCGTCGGCCCCGGCGAAGGCGTCACCGTCCCCTGGCGAGGCGACGTAGTCGGCGAACTGGCCAAGGGCCTGGCCTCCCTCCAAGGCCGCATCACCCCCGTAGACCGCTGGGGCCCCGACCGCCTCCCCGACATCCTGGCGGCCTGGTACGCCCCAGCCCGCGTCTCCCAGTAGCCCCTAGTCGCGGGCGGTTTTGCCGGGAAGGGCGAGCATGCGGTCCAGGGCTAGTTTGGCGTACTTCTCGGTGTCGGGGTCGACCTTGATGGGGTTGACGACGTGGCCGGCGACCAGGTTTTCGAGGGCCCAGACGAAGTGCGGGAGGTCGATGCGGTTCATGGTGGCGCAGTAGCAGACGGCCTTGTCGAGGAACACGATGTTCTTGTCGGGATGCTGCTTGGCGAGGCGCTGGACCAGGTTGAGTTCGGTGCCGACGGCCCACGACGTGCCGGGTTCGGCCGTCTCGAGGGTCTGGATGATGTACTCGGTCGAGCCGACCAGGTCCGCCTTCGTGACGACGTCGTGCCGGCACTCGGGGTGCACGATCACGTTGACGCCGGGGATGCGCGCGCGTACGTCGTCCACCGAGGCGGCCGTGAAGCGGCCGTGCACCGAGCAGTGCCCGCGCCACAGGATCATCTTCGCCGCGGCCAACTGCTCACGGGTCAGACCGCCACCCGGCTTGTGCGGGTCGTACACGACGCATTCGTCGAGCGAGATGCCCATCTTCAGTACGGCGGTGTTGCGCCCGAGGTGCTGGTCCGGCAGGAAGAGCACCTTCTCGCCCTGCTCGAAGGCCCATTCCAACGCGGTGTCCGCGTTGCTCGACGTACACACCGCGCCGCCGTTGCGCCCGCAGAACGCCTTGATGTCGGCGCTGGAGTTCATGTACGTGACGGGCACGGTGACGTCCGCGACACCGGCGTCGGCGAGCGCGTCCCAGGCCGCCTCGACCTGCTGGATCCGCGCCATGTCCGCCATCGAGCACCCGGCCGCGAGGTCCGGCAGGATCACGGTCTGCTGGTCGTTGGTGAGGATGTCGGCGGACTCGGCCATGAAGTGCACACCGCAGAACACGATGTACGGCGCGTCCGGCCGGGCGGCCGCGTCCCGGGCGAGCTTGAACGAGTCACCGGTGACGTCCGCGAACTGGATCACCTCGTCGCGCTGGTAGTGGTGCCCGAGCACGAACACCTGGTCACCCAGCGCCGCCTTCGCCTTCAGCGCCCGCTCGACCAGATCGGGGTCGGAGGCCGGCGGGAGCGCTCCCGGGCACTCGACACCGCGCTCGGAGTGCGGGTCGGTATTCTGCCCCAGGAACAGCAGCGGGAGGGACTTCGCGCCATCTGCGATCGTCGTCACGTCAGATATCGTGCCACGCCGAGCGTCCGCGACCGCGTGGTACACGTCACTGCCCAGACTGTGAAATCGGTACCCTCCGAGAGTGAAGATCGCAGGACTGGTGCTCGCCGCCGGGGCCGGCCGCCGGATGGGCGGCCCGAAAGCGCTCGTCCGCGACCCGGCCGGCGTCGCGTGGGTCGTCCGTGTCGTCCGCCTGCTCGCCGCCGCCGAATGCTCGCCGATCCTGGTCGTCGTTGGAGCCGCCGCCGACCAGGTCCGAGCCGAGCTCGCCGACGAGCCGGTCGAGGTTGTCGACGCAACCAACTGGGCGGAAGGCATGGGAGCCTCGCTCCGCGCCGGGCTGACGACCCTGCGGTCCGCCGCCGGGCCGGAGGCAGCGGGTGTGGCCGGCGCCGACGCCGTACTGGTCGTCCCTGTCGATGTTCCTGGGCTGACAATCAAGGCCGTACGCCGGGTCGCGGCGGACGACTCCGGGTTGGCGCGAGCGGTGTACGACGGGCTCCCGGGACATCCGGTGCTGTTGGCAAAACAGCACTGGGACGGGGTGATCGCGACGGCTGAGGGGGATGCGGGGGCACGCGTGTACCTGCGGGAGCATCCAGTCGTGGAGATCGAGTGTGGGGATCTCGCGGAGGGGGCTGATGTGGATACGGTCGACCAGTTGCCGGACGGGCATCGCGCGGGCTGACCTTGGCAACGTCGGGCGCGCGGGTGATTCTGGTCAGATGAACGCCGTCGGTTCCGCGGGTGAGCTTGCCGCGCGTCTTCGTGGGACCGGGTATCTGGCCGACGAAGGCTTGGCCACGGTCGGCTATCTGGCGCTCGCCCTGCACCGGCCGCTGCTGCTGGAAGGCGAGCCCGGCACCGGCAAGACCTCGCTGGCCGGCGCGCTCGCGGAGGCGCTCGGCGTACAGCTGATCCGGCTGCAGTGTTACGAGGGCATCGACGCGTCCCAAGCCCTCTACGACTGGGACTTCCCGCGCCAGATCCTGCACCTGCGCACCGTGGAGGCGACCAGTTCCGACGCGGTCGTCGAAGAGGTGGAGAAGAGCCTGTTCGACGAGCGGTTCCTGCTCGCCCGCCCGGTCCTGCGGGCCCTTCGCGAGAGTCCCGCCGTACTGCTCGTGGACGAGATCGACCGCGCCGATGACGAGTTCGAGGCGTTCCTGCTCGAGGTGCTCTCGACCAACGAGGTGACGATCCCGGAACTCGGCACGATCACCGCCGACGTGCCGCCGATCGTCGTCCTCACGTCCAACCGCACCCGGGAGATCCATGACGCGCTGAAACGGCGCTGCCTCTATCACTGGATCGACCACCCCGGTCTGGCCCGCGAGGTCGAGATCGTCCGGACCCGGCTGCCGGACGTGTCGCACCGGCTCGCCGAACAGGTCGCCCGGTCGGTGCAGCGGATGCGCGAGCTCGATCTGCTCAAGCCGCCCGGTGTTGCCGAGACCCTCGACTGGGCCCGCGCGCTCGACGCGCTCGGGACGGACATCCTCGACGTGGAGACCGCGGCCGCCACGCTCGGCGCGGTGCTCAAGTACCGCGAGGACACGGACCGGGTCCGCGAGTCGCTCGACCGGCTGCTGGGGAGCTGACGCAACGATGACCGCACCGGACCTCGCGTTGGCCGGCTTCGCGTCGGCCCTCCGGCACGCGGGTCTGCACGTGACCGCCGACCGCGTCCACCTCTTCCTCCAAGCGGTCGCCACCCTCGACGCAGCGGTCACCGCGGACGTCTACTGGGCCGGCCGGGCCGCGCTGTGCGGTGGACCCGACGACCAGGCCCGGTACGACGAGGTGTTCGCGGCCTGGTTCTCCGGCGAGCGGACCGGCGGGACAGTCCGCCGTACGCCGCAAGCCTCTGTGCAGGCCGCGCTCGACGCCGACGACACCGCCGCGGGGGAGGATGGCGACCAGTCGATCAACGTGTTCGCGAGTACGACGGAAGTCCTCCGGCACCGCGACGTGGCTGAGTTGTCGCCGAGCGATCGGGCCGAGTTGGCGCGACTGTTCGGCACACTCCGGCCCCGGGTCCCGGTACGACGGGCTGTCCGCCGGCGTCCGTCCCATCGCGGCGACATCGATCCCCGGCGGACGCTCCGCGCCCAGCTGCGACAGGTCGGCGAGCCGGCCCGCGTCCACTACCGCCGGCGCGGCTCGCGCCCGCGGCGGGTTGTCCTGCTGATCGACGTCTCCGGCTCGATGCGCCCGTACGCCGACAGCCTGCTGCGGCTCGCGCACACGATGGTCCAGCAAGCCCCGCGATCGGTGGAGGTCTTCACCATCGGCACCCGGCTGACGCGGGTGACCCCGGCGCTGCGTCGCCGCGATGCGGAGGTCGCGCTGCGGTCCGCGGGGGATGTCGTACCTGATTGGTCGGGTGGCACTCGGCTTGGCGAGGTGCTGAAGGTGTTCCTGGATCGGTGGGGGCAGCGGGGGATGGCGCGACGTGCTGTCGTGGTGGTGTGCAGTGACGGATGGGAGCGCGGTGACGCCGCGTTGCTCGGTGCGCAGTTGGGGCGGCTGTCCAGCCTGGCGCATCGGGTGGTCTGGCTGAATCCGCATCGGGGCAAGCCCGGGTACCTGCCGGTGCAGGCCGGGATCGTTGCCGTCCTGCCGCATGTCGACGAACTCGTCGCCGGGCACAGCCTGGCCAGCTTCGCGGACCTTCTGGAGGTGGTCGCCGATGCGTGAGGTGCTCGAGCGGTTGATGACGTGGTGGACCGCGGGGGAGTCGGTTGCCGTAGGCACCGTCGTGGCGACCTTCGAGTCCGCGCCGCGACCGCCGGGAGCGGTGATGCTGGTCGGTCCCGGCCTCGAGGCGGTCGGCAGTGTGTCGGGCGGCTGCGTCGAGGGCGCGGTGTACCAACTCGGCGAGGAGATCCTCGAGTCCGGCGAGCCGGTCCTGCAGCGGTACGGCGTGAGCGACGAGTCGGCGTTCGCGGTCGGACTGACCTGTGGCGGCATCATCGACGTGTTCGTGGAGCGCGTCGACAGGACGTCGTACCCAGAGCTCGCCGAGGTGGCGGCGGACATCGACGCGGGACGTCCGGTTGCGGTGGCGACCGTGGTCGCGCATCCGGATCCGGAGCGGGTCGGGCGACGGCTCGTGGTCAGACCGGAGGGCCGGCCGGCCGCCGGGAGTCTTGGCTCGGAGCGGGCCGACGACGCGGTGGTCGACGATGCTCGCGGGTTGCTGGCGAACGGGCGGACGGAGACGTTGGAGTACGGGCCGGACGGGCAGCGGCGGGGCGAGGGGATGCGGGTCTTCGTGTCGTCGTACGCGCCGGTGCCGCGGATGCTGGTGTTCGGCGCGATCGACTTCGCGGCGGCGGTGGCGCGGCTCGGATCCTTCCTGGGATATCGCGTGACGGTCTGCGACGCGCGCGCCGTCTTCGCGACCGCTTCGCGCTTCCCGTCGGCCGACGAGGTGATCGTCGACTGGCCGCATCGCTACCTGGGCGCCGAGGCCGCGGCGGGCCGGCTCGACGAGCGGACCGTCATCTGTGTGCTCACCCATGACCCGAAGTTCGACGTACCGCTGCTGGAGGTCGCACTCCGGTTGCCGGCCGTCGCGTACATCGGCGCGATGGGCTCGCGGCGTACGCACGACGACCGCTTGAAGCGCCTCCGCGAGGCCGGTCTCACCGATGCGGAACTGACCCGTCTCTCCAGCCCGATCGGCCTCGACCTCGGCGCCCGTACGCCGGAGGAGACCGCCGTCAGCATCGCCGCCGAGATCATCGCTCACCATTGGTCCGGCTCCGGCCACCCGCTGTCGGCGAACTCCGGACCGATCCACCACTGACCCGCGCCGGCGTTGACGGAAGCAACAGCCATCTCTTGTGGTCGACATCACACCGGAGCACGATCGGGGTACGGCGGTTGCTGACCATCTGGAGGCGGGGCATGACCCGGATCACGGTGAAGGTCGATGGAAGCAGCTTCACGGACGACGTGGAGCCGCGCACGCTGCTCGTGCATTACCTGCGCGAGCAACTGGGAAAGACGGGAACCGTGGTCGGCTGCGATACCGGCAACTGCGGCGCCTGCACGGTCCACCTGGACGGGCGGAGCGTGAAGTCCTGTTCACTGTTCGCGGTCCAGGCCGACGGCCATGAGGTGACCACGATCGAGGGTCTCGCGACGAACGGGCAGCTGCACCCGATGCAGCAGGCCTTCCACGAGAACCACGCTCTGCAGTGCGGATACTGCACACCGGGCATGATCATGCAATCCCTCGACCTGCTGGCCGACAATCCGAATCCGAGTGAGGACGAGGTCCGGCTCGGGCTCGAAGGCAACCTCTGCCGCTGCACCGGCTACCAGAACATCGTCAAGGCCGTCCGTGCCGCGGCGGCTGCTGGAGGTGCCTCATGACCACCACCGAGGACCGCCCGGCCACCGAGGTCGGCGCGCCGCGCCGGCGCAAGGAGGACGCCCGGCTGATCACCGGCCGGACCCGCTGGACCGACAACATCGTCCTGCCCGGCATGTTGCACGTCGCGATGGTCCGCAGCCCGTTCGCGCACGCCCGGATCACCGCCATCGACACCGAGGCAGCCCGCGCTGCTACCGGAGTGGTCGCCGTAGTGACCGGCGCGGACATCGCCGACGAGCAGGGCGCGCTGCCGAACGCATGGGCCGTCGTCCCCGATCAGAAGGCCCCGGTGCACCCGTCGATGGCGGTCGACCATGTCGCGTTCGCCGGTGAGATCGTTGCCATGGTGGTCGCCCGGAACGCGGCCGAGGCGAACGACGCCGCCGACCTGGTCGACGTGGACTACGAGGAGCTCACACCCGCGCTCGACCTGCGGTCCGCGGCCGCGGACGAGGTGATCGCCCACCCGGACCTCGGGACGAACGTGTCGGCGGTCTGGTCCTACGACTCGGCCGAGGCCGGTACCGGTAGCGACGTGGACGCGGCGATCGCGGCGGCCCGCGACGGCGGGATCGTGATCGAGAAGGAGATCCGCCAGCAGCGGCTCATCCCGGCGTTCATGGAACCGCGCTCGATCGTCGTCGATCCGACCACCGAACAGATGACGGTCTGGTCGTCGACCCAGGTGCCGCACTTCGTGAAGATCTTCATCGCGCTGGTGCTGGGCATCCCGGAGAACAAGATCCGGGTGATCGCGCCGGACGTCGGCGGTGGTTTCGGCGGCAAGCTCCAGTTCACGCCGGAGGAAGTACTCACGGTCATCGCGGCCCGCCGGACCGGAAAGCCCTGTAAATACACCGAAACCAGATCCGAGTCGCTGATGGCCGCGCACCACGGCCGGGACCAGTGGCAGAAGCTCACGCTGGCTGCGAACGCCGACGGCACGGTGACCGGGCTCAAGGTCGACCTGATCGCGAACATGGGCGCCTACCTCGGTCTCGTCACGTCGGCGATCCCGTTGCTCGGGGCGTTCATGTACAACGGCATCTACAAGTTCCCGTCGTACCGTCTCGGCATCACCAACGTCTTCACCAACAAGACCTGGACCGACGCCTACCGCGGCGCCGGCCGGCCGGAGGCGACGTACGCGATCGAGCGGCTGATGGACGAGCTCGCGGTCCGGGTCGGCGTGGACCCGCTGGAGATCCGCGAGCGGAACTGGATCAAGCACGAGGAGTTCCCGTTCGCGACGGTGTCCGGGCTGCGCTACGACTCCGGCAACTACGAGGCCGCGACCGCGAAGGCCAAGGAACTGTTCGGGTACGACGCTCTGCGCGCCGAGCAACTGAAGCGGCGCGAGTCCAGCGACCCGGTCCAGCTCGGAATCGGGATCTCGACGTACACCGAGATGTGCGGGCTGGCGCCGTCGCGCTGGCTCGGCTCGATGGGGTACGTCGGCGGCGGCTGGGAGCACGCGGCGGTCCGGATGCTGCCGACCGGCAAGGTCGAGGTGATCACCGGAACGAGCCCGCACGGCCAGGGGCACGAGACGGCGTGGAGCCAGTTGGTCGCCGACCGGCTGGGCGTCGCCTTCGAGGACGTCGAGGTTCTGCACGGTGACACGCAGATCGCCGCCCGCGGCCTGGACACCTACGGCTCCCGATCGCTGTCGGTCGGTGGCATGGCGGTGCTCGCCGCGGCCGATAAAGTGATCGAGCGGGCGAAGCCGATCGCGGCCCAGCTGCTCGAGGCGAATGTCGATGACCTGGAGTTCTCGGGCGGCCGGTACGGCGTTCGCGGCACGGAGTCGGGGATGACGATGGCCGAGCTCGCTTTCGCGGTGTTCCAGGGGCACAAGCTGGACGGTTCCGCGGAAGGCTGCCTGGACGCCGACGCGACGCTCGACCCGGACGACTTCTCGTTCCCGCACGGGACGCATCTGTGTGCGACCGAGGTCGACACCGAGACCGGTGCGGTGACGATCCGGTCCTATGTGAGCGTCGACGATGTCGGAGTGGTCGTCAATCCGCTGATCGTCGAGGGGCAGGTGCACGGCGGTCTGGCGCAGGGCATCGCGCAGGCGCTGTTCGAGGAGGCAGTCCACGACGATTCCGGGACCCTGGTCACCGGATCGTTCGACCAGTACCTGCTGCCGGGCGCGCCTGATCTGCCAAGCTTCGAGACGGCAAGGACCGAGACTCCGGCGACGACGAACCAGCTGGGGGTGAAGGGCGTCGGCGAGGCCGGCACGATCGCGTCCACGCCGGCGGTCGTCAACGCGATCATCGACGCGGTCCGGCACCTCGGTGTGACGGACGTGCCGATGCCCTGTACGCCGTACCGCGTGTGGAAGGCGTTGCAGGAAGGAGCGCAGTCATGATTCCCGCGGCGTTCGAGTACTTCAGCCCGTCATCGGTGGACGAGGCGGTCGGGTTGCTGCGCGAGCACTCCGACGCGAAGGTGCTGGCGGGTGGCCAGAGCCTGATGCCGGTGCTGCGGTTGCGGCTGGCTGCGCCCGAGACGATCGTCGACCTCGGGAAGATCGGCGAACTGCAAGGCGTCCGTGACGACGGGGACGCGATCGTCATCGGCGCGATGACGTCCCACAGCGCGGTGCAGTCCGATCCGCTGGTCGGCGAGCATGCCCGGCTGATTTCGTTGGCAACGGCAACGGTCGGGGATCCGCAGATCCGGCACCGCGGCACGTTCGGCGGCTCGCTGGCGCACGCCGATCCAGCCGGTGATCTCCCCGCGGTGGCGGTCGCGCTCGACGCGTCGTTCGTGATCGCCGGGCCCGGCGGTCGTCGTACCGTCGCCGCGCCGGACTTCTTCCAGGGGGTGTTCAGTACGGCGCTCGCCGACGACGAGCTGCTGGTCGAGGTCCGGGTGCCGAAGTACACCGGCTGGGGAGCGCACTACGAGAAGTTCAACCGGGTCGCCCAGGCGTGGTCGATCGTCTCCGTCGCGGCGGCCGTCCGGCTGGACGGTGACTCGATCGCGGAGGCACGCGTCGGGCTCGGCAACATGGGGTCGACGCCGATCCGGGCGACCGCGGTCGAGGAGGCGCTGATCGGCCGGCCGGCGACCGCCGAGGCGGTGCGGGAGGCCGCGGCCCGGGCGGCGGACGGGACGTCTCCGGTGACCGACCTCAACGGTGATGCGGACTACCGCCGGCACCTGGCGACGGTGCTCACCCGGCGGGCGGTCCTGGCCGCGGCAGGTACCGGATGAGGCTGGAGCACAAGTTCGTCGTACCGGCTCCGATCGAGCAGACGTGGGCCGCGTTCAACGACCTCGAACGGGTGGTGCCGTGTTTTCCCGGCGCCACCCTGACGACGTACGACGGTGACGAGTTCACCGGCTCGTGCACGGTGAAGCTCGGGCCGGTGGCGTTGCAGTACACCGGGAACGGCAGCTTCGTCGAACGCGACCAGGACAAGCACCATGCGGTGATCGAGGCCAAGGGCAAGGACCGCCGCGGCAACGGCACCGCGACCGCGCGGGTCACCGCCCAGCTGACCGCATCCGGGACGGACGCCACCGAGGTCACTGTTGACACCGACCTCGTCATCACCGGTCGGCCCGCCCAGTTCGGCCGCGGTCTGATCCAGGATGTCTCCAACCAACTCCTGGACAAGTTCACCGCCTGCCTCGCCACCAAACTGGAAGAACCAGCCTCGGTCAGTGAGCCGGCCACCGCATCCACCACACCTCCGGAGCCGTCTACTGAAGCAGCATCTTCCAGTGCTGGGGCGCTCAACCTCGCGGCGACAATGCTGCCCGTCCTGGCTCGACGCGCCCGCCCGTACCTGATCGGTGCGGTCGTCGCCCTCGTCCTCCGTCGACTACTCCGCCGCTGACCGCACCGCCCGAGAATCCGGTGGTCACTTCGTCGACGGGGGTCGAGAATCGGCGGAATGAGCCAGAGTCCGCTGCTGCCCCGCTCCACACCAGCCGGCGAAGGCGTCGATTCGGCCGGACTGATGGCGTTGCTGGACCGGTGGGACGAGCAGGCGCTCGAATGTCATTCGGTGGTCGTGCTCCGGCACGGGCAGGTGATCGCCGAAGGCTGGTGGACGCCGTACTCGGCCGACCGACCACACCTGCTCTACTCGTTGACCAAGTCGTTCACGGCGATCGCGGTGGGACTCGTTGTCGACGACGGCCTGCTGGCGCTCGACGATCGTGTGGTCGACGTTCTGCCCGAGCACGTACCCGAGCCGGTGCCGCCACGGTCCGCAGAGCTCACCGTTCACCACCTGCTGAGCATGTCGACCGGTCACACGCACGATCTCCTCGAGGATGCCTGGGACCTCGAACCGACCGATCTGGTCCGCGGCTTCCTCCGGATCGAGCCGAACGACCCGGTCGGCTCGCTGCACCAGTACAACAACGCGACCACCTTCCTCCTGGCCCGGATGGTCGAACGGGTCGCCGGCCGTACCCTGCCCGACCTTGTACACGAGCGGCTGTTCGCACCGATGGGAGTGACCGTCGCGGAGTGGGAGCGCGTCGCCGGCGGTGCCACCTTCGGCTTCCACGGGCTGCACCTCACCACCGAGGCAGTGGCTGCGTTCGGCGAACTGCTGCTGCGCGGCGGACGATGGCGCGATCGGCAACTGGTGTCGCGGCGGTGGATCGACCTGGCCACCCGCAAACACGTCGAGACCGTGCTGTCCGACGACGACTCCCGTACGGCGGACTGGCTGCAGGGCTACGGGTATCAGTTCTGGATGTCGCGCCACGGCTTCCGCGGCGACGGCGCGATGGGGCAGTTGTGCCTCGTCGTACCGAGCGCGGACCTGGTCGTCGCGATCACGGCTGCCGTGACGGACGCGCAGGCCGTACTCGATGGCGTCTGGGACTGTCTGCTCCCGGCCATCGACCAGCCGGTGGACCACGGGCTGGACTCGAAGCTCGGCGATCGAATGCGCGGCCTCGCGCTGCCTCTGGTCATCGGTGATCATCGGCCGCAGCACAGCGCCATCGCGGTCGTCGACGGACCGACAGAGGATGCTGCGCTACCCCTTGGATCGCGACTGTCGCTCGAAGCCGTGCCGGACGGTTGGTCGGTGCGGCTGGAAGCGGACGGCACGACGTTCGCGGTGGAAGTCGGGCACGGTGAATGGCGGGAGAGCCGCCCGTTCGGCCGACCGGTCGTCGCGTCCGGCGGCTGGCAGGGTGAGGTCTTCGTTGCCGACCTCTACGTCATCACCACTCCCAGCCGGGTGCGGATCACCGTCGCCGACGGTCGCGCGACCGCAACGTGGAACCTCGTGCCGCTGGTCGGCGCCAGCTTGCTCTGGCAGCTGTCGCCCGACCTGATCACCCGCCCGAACAGGTCGTGATGTCTAGGGCGTCGGCGCTCCGCCAGGAGGCCATTCGACCAGTTCGAACCGGTAGCCGTCGGGGTCGGTGAGCCACGAGGTCTTCGGGCCGTCGGGTCCTCCGGGGAGTTCGGGCGGCGCGGGCTCGAGGCCGGCCGCGGCCAGGCGCTCGATGGTGGCGCTGAGCGAGGCGACCTCGATGGCGAAGTGTTCGAAGCCGCGGACCTCGACCGGTCCGTCGGCCGGCCGATGCACCAGTTCGAGCGAGACCGCGGGTTCGTCGTCGAGCTTCAGCCACACCAGGCTGGAGCCGTCCTCGAGCGGCACGGTGCCGAGTTCGGTGTAGCCCACCGCCCGGTAGAACACGAGCGAACGGTCGAGGTCGCTGACCCGGAGCGCGAACAGGATCGTCTTCATCTGCCGATCCAACTGGTGGCACCGGCGTACGTCAACGCAGGCCGTGCGGGAGGATGTCGGCATGCGAATCCTGATTGCGCCGGACAAGTTCGCGGGGACGCTGACCGCCGTCGAGGCGGCCGCGGCGATCGAGGAAGGGTGGCGGCGGCGCGATCCGCAGGCCGAGGTGCTGGTGGCGCCGATGGCCGATGGGGGTCCCGGTTTCATCGACGTACTGTCCGCGGTCGTCGACGGGACGCTGCTGTCGGTGACCGTCCGCGGGCCACTCGGCGGCGACACCCCGGCGACCGTGCTGCTCGCGGGCGAGACGGCGTACGTCGAGACCGCGCAGGCGTGTGGGTTGCACCTGGTGGAACCGAAGGACCGCCGGCCCGAGGACGCGACGACGTACGGCGTGGGTCAGCTGATCGCGGCCGCGGTGGACGCCGGGGCGAAGCGGATCATCCTCGGCCTCGGCGGATCCGGTACGAACGACGCCGGCGCAGGCCTGCTCGCCGCCCTCGGCGCGACCGCGACTGGTGGACAGGCGGTGGATGGTGGCCAGGCGGGCGGTGCGAGCGGCGGCCGGTTGGACGGCGGTGCTGCGGGGCTCGCCGGGCTGGCCTCGGTGGATCTCGAGCCGGCTCGGACGCGGATGGCGGGGATCGAGTTCGTCGCGGCGAGTGACGTGGAGAACCCGATGCTCGGGCTGCGCGGCGCGACCAACGTGTTCGGCACCCAGAAGGGGATCACCGACGACCGCAAACCCGCGGTCGACGGCTGGCTGACGCACTTTGCCGAACTGGCGGACCGCAAGACCGCGGACAAGAAGGGCGCCGGTGCTGCGGGCGGCCTCGGCTACGCTCTGTTGCTGCTCGGCGCCGAACGGGTGTCCGGCATCGACCTGGTCGCGGAGCTGACCGGGCTGAAGGAGAAGGCCTCCCGCGTCGATCTGGTGCTCAGCGGCGAGGGCGCGTTCGACTTCCAGTCCCGCGACGGCAAGGTGATCGCGGGTGTGGCGAAGGTCGCGAACGACGCGATGCGGCCGTGCGTCGTACTGGCCGGGAAGGTCCAGATCGGCTCCCGCGAGATGCGGACGATGGGCGTCGAGTCGGCGTACTCGCTGGTCGACGCGGTGGGGGAGGAGCGGGCCTTCGCGGATCCGCACGGCTCGCTGGCGGCGGTTGCGGAGCGTGTCGCCCGGACCTGGGCCCGCTGACCAGCCTGCGACCGGGGTAGTTGATCCTGGAAATTGGTGTGCGACCATGGGAATGATCACGAGTTCGGAGCTGTTGGCTCGTGATGTCAGCGGATTTTCCGTGCCCGCCTGCGGTGCGAGTAGGCACTTGAGAGATGACTGGAGTCAGGAATGACTGAAGCGCAGACCGAGCAGACCGTCGCCACGGGTGTGATCCTCACCGACGGAGCCGCCGCGAAGGTGAAGGCGCTGCTCGACCAGGAAGGTCGCGACGACCTCGCGCTGCGGGTCGCCGTGCAGCCGGGTGGTTGCTCCGGACTGCGGTACCAGCTGTTCTTCGACGAGCGTCAGCTCGACGGCGACGTGGTGGCCGACTTCGACGGCGTGAACGTCGTGACGGACCGGATGAGCGCGCCGTACCTGAAGGGCGCCTCGATCGACTTCGTCGACACGATCGAGAAGCAGGGCTTCACGATCGACAACCCGAACGCCACCGGCTCCTGCGCCTGCGGCGACTCGTTCAACTGAGCTGTCCCGAAGCCCCCGGCACCGCATGGTGCCGGGGGCTTCGTCATGCCCGGATCAGTGCGCCTGGACGCCTTCGCGGGCCCGCTTCGGCAGCAGCCAGGTGACGGCGAGGCTGACCACGAACATCGCGATCGCGACCAGGACAGTCGTCTTGGTGGCGCCGAGGAAGGCGTGCATCGGCAGCAGCTGGAAGAAGATCGTGCCGATCACCGCGACCCCGATCGCTCCGCCGAACTGCTGCATCGCGGTCAGTACGCCGGACGCCGAGCCCGCGGCCTGGTCGTCGATCGACGCGAGGATGATGTCGAACAGTGGCGCGAACACCAGGCCGGCACCGATCCCCGTGGCCAGGGTCGCCGGGACCAGGTTCCAGATCGTCGTCGCGTCGCCGTAAGTGTGCAGGGTGAACCAGACACCGCCCATCGCCAGCGTCATCACCGCGATGCCGAGCTGCAGTGCCTTCCGCCCGAGCTTCGGAGCGAGCAGTCCGCCGGACAGTGGCGCGCCGATCGCGATCCCGAGTGAGAACGGCACCATCGCGAGGCCGGCCTTCAGCGGGCTGTAGTGCAGACCCAGCTGGGTGAACAGGTTGAAGACCAGCATGAAGCCTGACATCGCCAGGAAGAAGGTGGTGATCACCGCGAGGCCGGCGACGTACCCGCGGCTACGGAACAGGGACGGGTCGATCACCGGGTTGCCGGAGCGGCGCTCACGCCGGCCGAACAGTACGAACGTCGGCACCGACGCGATCATCATCACGATCGTCCAGGCCGGCCAGCCGAGCTCGCGGCCCTGGACGAGCGGGTAGATCAGCAGACCGGACGCGAGGCTGACCAGGATCACACCGGCGGCGTCCAGCCTCGAGGCGCCGGGGGTCTTCAGTTCGGGCATGAACCGGAGTGCACCAATCAGGGCCGCGATGCCGATCGGCACGTTGATGAAGAAGATCATCCGCCAGCCGGCGTCGAACCAGTTCGCGTCGATCAGTACGCCGGCCAGGATCGGGCCGGCCACGGCCGACAGGCCCATCACCGGGCCGAACAGCGCGAATGCCTTGCCGATCTCGTCCGCCGGGAAGACCGCCTTCAGGATCGCGAAGCCCTGCGGGATCATCACCGCGCCGAGCAGACCCTGCGCGACCCGGCTGCCGATCAGCAGCTCCGGGCTTGTCGACAATCCGCAGATCGCCGAGGCGACGGTGAACCCGATCGCACCGATCAGGAACATCCGCCGGCGTCCGACGAGGTCGCCGAGGCGGCCGAAGCTGATCAGGCCGATCGCGAACGCGAGCGTGTAGCCGGCCAGCATCCACTGCATCGCCGACTCCGATCCGCCGAGCTCGGCCCGGATCGAGGGTGCCGCGATGTTGACGATCGTCGCGTCGACAAGGTCCATGATCTCGGCGATCAGCACGGTCGCCAGCACGATCCAGCGCCACCGGTACGGCGTACTGGTGTCGGTGCGCGGCCCGGCGTGTGGGGTGGTCTGGGGTTCCGGTGGAGTGGTGGTGGAGGTGCTCATCGGTGGCTCCTGAAGCGACGAGGGCGAACGGTGTTCGTTAACGAACACTGTTCTACGCGCGAACACTGTTCCTGTCAAGTACGGTGTTCGCTACAGTGGTGCCATGACCCAGTCGCCCTGGCAGCCGATCAGCCCCGCGAAACCCGCGCGTACGCCGAAGGAGCCGCTCACCCGCGAGCGGATCGTCGACGCGGCGATGCGGCTGATCGTCAAGGACGGGTACGAGGCGGTCTCGATGCGCAAGGTCGCCCAGGAGCTCGGCACCGGGCCGGCCTCCCTCTACGCGCACGTCGCGAACAAGCGGGAGCTCGACCAGTTGCTGGTCGAGCGGGCCGCCGAGCAGATGAAGCTCCCGGAGCAGGCCGACCCGGATCGCTGGCAGGAGCAGCTCAAGGACGCCATGCGCGAGATGCTCCGGGTGATGCGGGCGAATCCGGGCGTCGCGCGCGCCGCGATCGGTCAGGTGCCGCTGGGGGAGCGGGCTCTGCTCAGTACCGAGCGGATGCTCGGGATCCTCAAGGCCGGCAATCTTCCCGACCAGGCGGCTGCCTGGGCGGTCGACCTGATCCCGCTGTACGTCACCGCGATCGCCTTCGAGGAAAGCGTTCAAGGTGCGTGGGCCTGGACCGAGGAGGACGTCGAGGGTTTCGTCTCCGAACTGCGTGCCTTCTTCGGATCACTCCCCGCCGACCGCTTCCCGATCACGGCCGCTCTGGCCCCTGCCCTGACCTCGGGCGCCAGCGGTGACGAGCGCTTCGAGTTCGGCATCGCCGTCATCACCGCCGGCCTCGCCTCACTCGCAGTCAAGCCCTGATCGCCGCCCGGCACCGATAGCCGCCGCAGTCAAGCCCTGATCGCCGGCCTCGGCGTCGCTCGCAGTGAACGCCTGATGAGGGTCCCCGAAACCGGCCGCTGCCCGCTCAACGGCACCGAGATCCCCGGCACCGAGGAGGCGCCGCCTCCGGTTGCCTTGGAGCCGGAACCGGTCAGGGCCTGACTACTCGATCGGCTCCTGCAGTTCGGTCACCCAGTCGGCTGGGTCGTCCGGGCAGTCGAGGTAGAGCTCACGCGCCGGCTCGCTGGATCGATAACCGTTGTCGTCGATCCAGCGGGCTAGTGCTTGCCACGCGGGCAGCACTTGATCGATCGGCCCGCGATACACCAACGTCGCCGCCCGTACCGCCGGCAAATCGATCACCTCAAGCCCGTTGAGGTTGCCTACAGCCCCATTCACGTTGCCGTCGGCCTTAGCCAGGTTGCCGTCGGACTCATTGGGGTTGTCGCCGGCGTTAGCCAGGTTGCCGTCAGCCCCACCCGCGTTGCCGTCAGCCCCACGCGTGTTGCCGTCCGCGTCATCCGGATTGCCGCCGGTATGACTCGGGTTGCCTTCGGCATCGACAGCTGCCGGGACGGTCGCGCGTACGACGACTTCGTCCTCATCCGCGCTCGCCTGTGGGGCGCGCTCGTACAGACAGGTCAGGTGGCCGGACGGGCGGACCGCTGCGTGGGGGAGCCGGCGGCCGAGCTCGGCGCACAGCGGACGAACGACCGGGGTGATGTCCTCCGGCGTGAAACTCGCGGCCGTGGTGGTCAGCCCGACCAGCCGAACGGCGGGCAGTTCCTTGATCACCACGTCGGCGGCGGGGAAGTCGTCCTCGATACCGCGCAGCCGTGACTCGACCTGAGCGAGCCGGGCATAGCTCTCCGCAACGGTCGATTCCAATTCCGCACGTCGGATTGTCAACAATGCACGCAGCTCGGCCGGACTGATGTCGTCCATGATCATCGTCCGCACCTGCTCGAGCGAGAACCCGAGATCCTTCAGCGCGACGATCCGGTTGAGGTCGGCCAGTTGCCCCGCGGTGTAGCTGCGATAACCGGTCGCCGGATCGACGTACGCCGGGCGCAGCAGCCCGATCGCGTCGTAGTGCCGCAACATCCGCACCGACACTCGCCCATGCCTCGCGAATTCCCCGATTGCGAACAATCCGCACTCCCTTCCGAGATGAAGTCAACCAGCCAGGAGCTCCGCGAACGTGATGGCGGTGTCGTCTTCTTGCCACGGACCGATCACCTGACCGCCGACGGGCAGCCCGCTCGGCGTCTGTCCGATCGGCATACTGAGCGCTGGGTGGCCGGTCAGTGATGCGTGGGCGATCCAGAACACCTGAGCGTCGTACCGCTGCTCGCCGTACGACGTCGTGATCGTCCGCTCCTCGAAGGGCCGGTCATCGTGGGGGAACGCGGTGGTGAAGCTGGTCGGGCACAGGAAGACGTCGACATCCTCGAAGTACTGCTGCCACTGCATCCGCGCAGCCATCCGCCGACGCTCCTGCTCGATCACCTCGACGAGACTCGCGGACGCCGGCGCGTCGCCGTGCAGCGTGAAGAACAGCCCGACCTGGAATCCGAACGCCTCGGCCTGTTCTGCCGGATCGACTCCCTCCGGCCAGCCTTCGACGATCTTCGCGCCGCTCCGCCCGATCCGATCGATCGTGTCGGACAGCACGTCGCCCACCTCGCTCGACACCGGTGCGGCCGCATCGTCGGTGACGACGCCTACCCGGAAGTCGGCGAGCCGTTCGCGCCGCGCCGGCCGAAGATTCCAGGAGTACGGCGCCTCCGGCCCGCCGGTGAGCCGCAACGCCGTACGCAGGTCGGCGGCCGATCGCGCGAGTGGTCCGATTGTCGACAGGTTCGGGAAGTCGTTCGGCACCGCAGGTGGTCCCGGCACCTGGAATCCGTCCAGCGGGACCAGTCCCGTGGTCGGTTTCAGTCCGTAGACACCGCAGTACGCCGCCGGCAGCCGGATGGACCCGACGAGATCCGAGCCGTACTCGAGGTAGCTCAACCCCGCGGCCAGCGCGGCCGCCCCACCTCCGCTCGATCCCCCCGGCGTGCGGGTCAGGTCCGCGGGATTGTTCGTCCGGCCGTAGATCTCGTTCGCGGTCTGCCCGAAATCCGCCAGCATCGTGTGGACATTACTTTTGCCGACAATGATCGCGCCCGCCTGGCCGAGCCGGTCGACCACAGTCGCGTCCCGCTCCGCGACGTACTCCGCAAACGCCGGAACACCCCACGTCGTACGCATCCCCGCGACGTTGAAACACTCCTTGACCGTCATCGGCACCCCATGCAGCGGCCCAACCTCCCGCCCCTCCGCAACCGCAGCATCAGCTGCATCAGCAGCCCGCAACGCAAACTCCCCCCGCGTCTCCACCACCGCGTTCACGCGGGCGCCGGACTCTGCCCGGGCGTCGACGCTGATCCGGTCGAGCAGCTCCTCCGTCACCTCACGCGACGTCACCGCACCACCCCGAATCCGCCCCGCAACCTCAGTAGCCGTTCTCATCATGCCGCCGGTCTACCCCCTAACACAGTGTCAGAGTCAACCGCGCCCCCCACCCACCCAGCGCCGACCGCGACCCGCCCGCTTGGCGTCAGCTGGCCGGGCGGCTTACTGGGCGGCCGTTGTGGAAGACCTGGCGGATGCGTTGCTCCAGGGATGTGCAGTCCAGGTCGGTGCCGTCGAGGAGTACCAGGTCAGCGCGCTTACCCACGCTGACCTCGCCACGGTCGTCTGCCAGACCGAGCAACCGAGCAGCATCGATCGTTGCCGCGCGCAACGCCCCGGCATCACCCAGCCCAGCCGCGGCCAGATGCCTGAGCTCCCACAGCACCTCGGAATGCGGCCGCACCGGATTGTCGGTACCCATCGCAATCCGCACCCCCGCGTCGTTCGCGAGCCGCACCGACTCCCGATGCGCCTCGGCAGCCCCCGCCGGCACACTCTCCGGATCCGACTGACTAACGGACAGCGTCGGCACGAGCCAGGTCCCGGCCTCAACCATCGCCCCGACCGCGGCTTCGTCGAGATAGGTCCCGTGCTCGATACTCCCCGCCCCGGCCCGCGCCGCGAGCTCAACCGCCCGTGCCCCGTGTGCATGCACCATCAACCGACGACCACCCTGCCGCCGAGCCTCGTCCACCAGCGCTTCCATCTCGTCGATTGTCAACTGCAGATCATGGACACCGGTCCCGATCGCCATCGACCCGGTCGCCGCCACCTTGATCCAATCCGCCCCGGCCCGAACCATCCGCCGTACGACGGCTCGCGCCTCATCCGCACCGTTGAACACCGGATCCGGCAGCGACGGATCCTCGAAGAAGTCGACCGGCCCGGTCCGTGGTGCCCACAGGTCCCCGATGCCTCCCGTCGTACAGACCTGCCGGAGGCTGATCAGCACCTCCGGCCCGTCGATCCAGCCCTTCTCCACCGCCATCCGTACGCCGGCATCCGCGCCCCACGCGTCGCGCACGGTCGTGATCCCAAGACTCAGCAACGTGCGCAACACGGGTACGGCGGACAACGGCCGCACCGACCGCGGCAACCCGAACGGATCGCGCCGCGTCTCCGCCGTACATACATGCGTGTGACAGTCGATCAGCCCCGGCAGCAGCAACCCACCAGAACAGTCGACCGCCTCGTCGCCGTCGAGCCCTGTCCCAATGTCAACAATCCGATCGTCCACGAGTACGACGTCCGCCGTACTCACCTCTCCGGACACGACATCAAGAACAGAACCTGAATGCAGCAGCAGCCGACGAGTCATCCCGGCATCCTCGCAACCCCGGGGTCCTCACCGCGGCCGACGACCGTACTCGTCCCGACCGCTCAGCAGACAGATCTTCGGCCCCGTCGCGCCCATCACCTCCTTCACCACCGAGGAGGAGGTGATCGCGGCCGCCAACAGACCATGCCGTTGTCGATGGGCTCGGCGACGCGGGGGGCGCGGCGGAGGTCGTTGGTGAAGACGTACGCGACCAGGCCGTACTCAGTGCCTGGCCTCAACCAGGGCGTCGTCTCCAACCCCGCCGCCCCCTTCGGGCGGCACCAAACAATCGGGCCTCGGCCGAGAAGGCGGCCACACGGGCATCGAAGAGTTCCTCGAAACCAAATACATCGGCATCGCCCTCAGCTGACCGCAGCAGGTCTACCCTCAGACGACCTCGACGCGCAACTTCACAGGTCATCTCCAAGGACGGACTCGCCCTCGGATGCCCGGCTACCGGGAGGTGAGGCGGGTTATGGCGTCTTCCATGTGGGCTACGAGGAGGTCGTCGGCGAGGAGGTGGTCGCCGGCGGCGATGGCTTCGGCTATGTGTTGGTGTTCGCGTACGCGGGCTTCGGCGCCGGAGTAGGTGGCTTCGAGGGCCTGGATGCACATCCGGGTCTCGGTGATGAGGGTTTTGTGGATGCGGCTGAGGCGGGGGCTGGCGGCGAGCTGGACCAGGAGCTCGTGGAAGGCGATGTCGATCTCGCCGACGGCCGACGGGTCGCCCTCGGCGTCGCTCATCTTGCGGACCAGCGTGAGGAGTTCCTTGCCGGCCGCCTCGTGATCGCCGTCGGCGACGATCTTGCTCGCCGCGGCGCGCTCGATCGCGGCGCGCGCCAGGTACATGTCGCGGATCTCGCCCAGCGTCATGTCGATGACGAACAGCCCGCGGTTGCGGATCGAGACCAGCAGGCCTTCCTGCGTGAGGCGTTGCATGCCCTCCCGGAGCGGCCCGCGGCTCACACCGAGCTGGCGAGCGAGCTCCGCCTCGGCCAGCTGAGCGCCCGGTTTGAGCTCACCGTGTGCGATCGCCCTGCGCAGCTTGTCGGCGATGATGCTCGGCGTCGACTCCTGCGCCAACGGCTCGATGTAACTGGTCACGCGTAGGTCCCCCTTGCTGAAAACAGACTGCCCAAGCTTGGCAGAGAAGGTACCGGGCCGAGCAAATCGAGCCCTTTCCACACGGTCACCTGGTTCGCGGTCAGCACCGGCTTGCCGACTGTCGCCTCGAGATCGTCGACAATCTCCAACGTGTGCATGGCCGTGTCCGGCACCAGGACCGCCTCGGCGTCCGGGTGGTCCGCCGCCTTCACCATCGCGATCAGCTGGTCCGCCGCGAGCGTGCCGACCTCGGCCGCGGTGAAGATCCCGTGGCTGCCCATCGCGACCACCTCGGTCCCGCCGTCGGTGAGAACCCGGACGAAGTGCTGCGCGACCTCGTCCGGGTACGACGCCGCCACCGCGACCCGCCGTACCCCGAGCGCGCGGCACGCGTCCACGAACGCGAGCGACGTCGACGACGCCGGTACGCCGAGCGCCTGAGCGACACCAGATGCCTGATTGTGGGCGCCCTCGGGTCCGAACACGAAACTGCCCGACGTACAGGCCCACATCACCGCATCCGGCTGGGCCGCCGCGAGCTCGGAGGCGCCCTCGGCGAGCCGCTCGGCCCGGCCGAGGTCCAGCAGACCATCTACCCGGTGCGCGCCCTCGCCGAGCGAGGTGATCACAACCGGCAGGCGGATGGAGCCGTCGAGCCGCGCCTCGAGTGCGGGATCGTCGTCCTCCGCGCTGTGTCGGGGGTAGAGCAGCCCTACTGTGACCATGCGACCTCCTGGCTGACCGGCGCGCAAATCGGTAGATTGTTGACAATGCTAACCTCAGACAATCCTGCTGCTGGAAGCGTCGTTGCGGCGCCAGGCCGCGGTCTCGGGTACGACGTCGCGCGGTTGGCGACCCGCCTGCGCCGGGAACTGCGGGGTGTCGTGGCGGACGATCGACGGACCCGAGCGCTCTATGCGGCCGACGGTTCGAACTACCGCGCCGTACCGGAGCTGGTCGTCGTACCGGCCGATGCGGAGGAACTGGCGAACGCGGTCACGTTGATCGCGGCTGCCGGGGCGCCGGTGGTGTTGCGCGGTGGGGGTACGTCGATGGCCGGCAATGCGATCGGTGGGGTGGTGATCGACGCGTCGCGGCACGTCAATCGGATCCTGGAGATCGACCCGGTGGCACGGACGGCGGTCGTTGAGCCGGGGGTGGTGTTGACGGATCTGCTGGCCGCGGCGAGGCCGTACGGGCTGGCGTTCGGGGCGGATCCGTCGTCGGCGAGCCGGGCGACGCTGGGCGGGATGATTGCCAACAATGCGTGCGGGGCGCATTCGGTGGCGTGGGGGACGACTGCCGACAATCTGCAATCGCTCGACGTGGTCCTTGCCGACGGCACCCGAATGACACTCGATGCGGGGAACGACCAGGGCGGTAAGGGAAGCGGGCGTGGCGGTGAGGTCGGCGGGCGGGCCGGTGGGGGAGGTGGGCCTGGCGGTCGGGTCAGCGGGCGGGCCGGTGGGGGAAGCGGGCGTGGCCGTGTGGGAGGCGCGCGTGGCGGTGCGGGCTTCCTTGAGAGTTATCGGGCGGGGCTCGCTGCTCGGGTCGGTCGGGAGGGGGAGTTGCATCGAGCGCTGCAGGGGTTCGTGGATCGCAACGAACTGCTGATCAGGCGGAGGTTCGGCCAGTTCAGTCGGCAGATCTCGGGGTATGCGCTGCATCGGCTGCTGCCGGAGTACGGGTACAACGTGGCCGCGCTGCTGTCCGGGAGCGAAGGCGGTCTGGCGGCGACTCTGCGGGCGACGATGCGGTTGAGCGAGTTGCCCAAGGCAAAGGTCTTGTGTGTGCTCGGGTTCGGCGACTCGATTAGCTCAGCGGACTGTGTGCCAGTCGTGCTGCGGCACCATCCGCTGACGATGGAGTCGATCAACAGCGACCTGGTCGAACGCCTCCCGGCCGAGGTGCGCGACGCCGCCGTACACGCCGGGTTGCCGGAGGGCCAGGCGTGGCTACTCGTGGAGATGGGCGGCGATGACGAAGTGCTGGCTGCCAGGGCCGCACAGTTGATGCTGGACGAACTGCGCGACTCCGGTTCCGCTGCGTCGGCTTCGCTGGTGACGGAGGCGAAGGCTCAGGGCGTGTTGTGGCGGTGTCGGACGGATGCCGCCGGGCTGGCGACTCGCCGGGCGGACGGGGCCGAGGCGTGGGGCGGTTGGGAGGACGCCGCCGTACCGCCCGAGCGTCTGGGGGACTACCTCCGCGGACTCGACGAGCTGCTCGGCCGGCACGGGGTGTCCGGTGCGTCGTACGGGCATTTCGGTGAGGGCTGCATGCACATGCGGATCGACTTCGACCTGTTCAGTACGCGCGGGATCGCGACGTACCGGGAGTTTGTCGAGCAGTCGACGGATCTCGTGGTCGAGTTGGGCGGTTCGGTCTCGGGTGAGCACGGCGACGGGCGGGCGCGGTCGGAGTTGCTCAGCCGGATGTACGGCGCCGACGGGGTGCGGCTGTTTGCGGAACTGAAGGAGATCTGGGACCCGGGGCGGGTGATGAACCCCGGGATGATCGTCGACCCGCCGCCGCTCGATCTGGCGATCCGGCACGACGGACCGGCGAAGGACCGTCGATTGTTGACAATCTTCACGTATCCGGACGACGCGGACGACTTCGCCCAGGCGCAGCGCCGGTGTGTGGGGATCGGGAAGTGCCGGCAGAGTTCGGGCGGCGTGATGTGCCCGAGCTATCAGGTCACGCGCGAGGAACTTCATTCGACCCGCGGACGTGCGCATCTGCTGTGGGAAATGCTGCAGGGCGACGTGATCACGGATGGCTGGCGGTCGACCGAAGTGCGCGATGGGCTGGATCTTTGCCTGTCCTGCAAGGGATGTCTGTCCGATTGCCCGGTCAACGTGGACATGGCGACCTACAAGGCCGAGTTCACCTATCACCATTACGCCCGCCGCCCGTGGGCACGACCGATGTCCCACTGGTCGATGGGGTGGTTGCCTCTGTGGTCCAGGCTGGCGTCGCGGGCGCCCGGCGTTGCGAATCGATTTGCACGCCTGCAGCTGACCAAGCGTTTAGGCGGGATCGCGGCCGAGCGGGAGGTCCCGGCCTTCGCGTCCGAGAGCTTCACCCACTGGTTCAACAACCGCGCCTCCGCCGGCCGACCGGGCGCCGAACCGGTGGGTTCCATCGGCCTCGCCGGTTCCAGGGACCGTGCTGTGGGGTCGGGTGGATTGTCGACGGGTGGTCGGAAGGTTGTGTTGTGGCCGGATACGTTCACCAACTATTTGGCGCCTGAGGTTGGGCGGGCGGCGGTTGCGGTGTTGGAGGCGGCTGGGTTCGAGGTGGTGGTGCCGGACAAGCCGGTCTGTTGTGGTCTGACCTGGATCTCGACCGGGCAGTTGAAGACTGCTCGACGCGTTCTCAACCGGTCGCTTGGGACGCTCGCGCCGCATCTCGCCGCCGGTACGCCGATCGTCGGGCTCGAACCGAGTTGTACGGCAGCCCTCCGGCACGACGCACCTGATCTGATTGCCGACAATCCGATGGTTGACCAGGCCGCGCGGACGACGCGGACCTTCGCCGAGCTCGTCAGCGAGTCGGGGTGGGAACCACCGCACGTCGGGGGAGCGGCGTTGGTCCAGGCCCATTGCCACCAGCACGCCGTACTGGGCTTCGACGCCGACCGCCGGTTGATGTCCGCGGCCGGCATCGACGCAACCGTGCCCGACTCGGGTTGCTGCGGTCTGGCCGGCAACTTCGGCTTCGAACGCGACCACTACGAGGTCTCGAAGGCGATCGGTGAGCGCGTCCTCCTCCCCGCCGTACGATCGTTGCCCGAAGCAACCGCCGTACTGGCCGACGGCTTCAGCTGTCGCACCCAGATCACCCACGGCACCTCACGCCGCCCGCACCATCTCGCCGAACTCCTCGCTGCGGCACTGCCGTCACACGACGGCGGCACCGGGAGGTAGAGCAGCGGGTCGCCGCGCCGGGTCTGGTTGAAGTGCCGCTGGGCGCCCGCGGGAAACTCGTCAGCCGGGGAGGTCGCGGTCGAGGTGGTCGGCGTGGAAGAGCGCCTGGTCGAGGGAGTTTGCGGACGTGATGGTCGGCGGCCGAGTAATAGACGAAGGTGCCTTCGCGGCGGCCGCGGACGAGGCCGGCCAGGCGGAGTTTGGCCAGGTGCTGGCTGACGGCTGCCGGCGCGGCGCCGGTGAGCTCGGCCAGGCAGGCGACCGACGACTCGCCTTGCAGCAGCGCCCAGAGGACGCGGATCCGCGTCGGGTCGGCGAGCAGACGGAACGATTCGGCGGCGAGATGCACCTGCTCCTCGTTCGGCATCTCGAAGTCCTCGATCGACGAGTGCATGGTCGACACTGTACCCAGAACCTGCCTACTTGCGTATATGCATGGTTGCGCAGATAACATGTGTCCATGAACGTACGGCGTGAGCCCGCGGCGGGTCATGGTCATGGTCACCCTGCCGAACACGGGCATGGTCACGAACACGGAGACGGCGCAGGACCCGGAGGCGGTGTCGGACCCGGAGACCGCGCTGGGCAGGGGCACGGCGCTGGACACGGACACGAGGCTGGACACGGACACGAGGCTGGACACGGACACGGACACGGCGCTGGGCAGGGGCGAGAGGCTGAACCCGGAGACGGCGCCGGACACGGGCACGGCGCCGGACACGGGCACGGGCACGGGGAGGGGCGCGGGCACGGGGAGGGGCGCGCGGGCCGGGGTGGATGGCGTGGGCCGGTCGGTTGGGTGGTGCGGGTGTTCCGGCCGCATCGGCACGATGCGGCGGAGTCGGTGGACGCGGCGCTGGAAGGGAGTGCGGAGGGGATCCGTGCGGTCAAGATCAGCCTGGCGGGGCCGGGACTGACGGCGATCGTGCAGGCTCTGCTCGTCGCGCTCACCGGCTCGGTCGCGTTGCTCGCCGATACCGTGCACAACTTCTCCGATGCGCTGACCGCGGTTCCGCTGTGGGCTGCGTTCGTACTGGCGCGCCGGCCGGCGACCCGGCGCTACACCTATGGGTACGGGCGGGCCGAGGACCTCGCCGGGATCTTCATCGTCGGGATGATCGCGTTGTCCGCGGTGGTCGCCGGGTACGAGTCGATCCGGCGGCTGATCGATCCGCAGCCGCCGGGGCACCTGGTCGCCCTGATCACCGCCGGTTTGGCCGGATTCGCCGGCAACGAACTGGTCGCGGCGTACCGGATCCGAGTCGGCCGCCGGATCGGTTCAGCCGCCCTGGTCGCGGACGGACTGCATGCGCGCGCCGACGGGTTCACCTCACTCGCGGTGGTACTCGGCGCGATCGGCGTACTGGCCGGCTTCCCGCTGGCCGATCCGCTGGTCGGGCTGGGGATCACGGTCGCGATCCTCGTCGTACTGAAGAGTGCGTGGACCGATGTCTACCGGCGGCTGATGGACGCGATCGATCCGGAATTACTCGCCGCTGCGGAGACCACCCTGCGTGGTACGCCGGGCGTCACCGCAATCGAAGACCTCCGCCTCCGCTGGACCGGGCACCGCATTCGGGCTGAGACGAGTGTCCTCGTCGACCCGGCTCTGACCCTCGCGGACGCCCATGCGATCGCGCACGACGCCCACCACCGCCTGTCGCACTCGCTGCCCAAACTCCACAGCGTCACGGTCCACGTAAGCCCCGCCAACCACTAGCTCCGATCCAGCCCAGAAGACGGGGGGAGGGCACGTGAGCTGCCAACCACTCGCTGCCTCACATCCGAGTAGCCGGATGGCGGTGAGGGCGCACGTGCCACGGTGCACGTGCGACCGGCCAATAACTAGCTCACGCTCAGCCGAGAAGTCGGAGGGCGGTGAGGGCGCACGTGAGCCTTGCCAAGCACTGACTCCCTTTCAGGCGAGGAGGCGGAGGGCGGTGAGGGCGTACGCGCGGGCCGCGGTGAGGAGCTCGGAGATCGCGACGGATTCGTCGGCGCGGTGGGCCTGGGTGGTGACGGAGCCGGGGCCGAGTACAACGACGGGTACGCCGAGGTCGCGGGCGACGTACCCGCCATCGCAAGCCGCGGTCCAACCACCCAACGGAAGATCGGGGCCACCGGCATCGACCCGGGCTGCCTCGGTGACGCGCACCAGGTCGGCGTCGGCTGAGGTTTCGAAGGCCGGCATCTCCATCGGCATCTCGAGGTCGACGGTCAAGCCGCGGTCCTCCAGCTTGAGATCCGCGACTCGCCGGCGGAGATCGTCGAGTACGGCGGCCGGTGACTCGCCAGGCAGTAGTCGGCGATCGGCGACGATGACGCATTCGGCCGGGACGATCGAGCCGCCCGTACCGCCGTTGATCTGGCCGACGCTCCAGGTCGCCGGGCCGAGCAGGGGATGGGGGTCGGCGGCAAGCATCGCGTGCAGACGTTCGATCTCCGCGACCACCGCGGCGGCGCCGTAGATCGCGTTCGCGCCGTCGGCCGGGTTGCCCGCGTGGCAGGCCCGCCCGTGGATGGCGAGGCGCAGATATGAGTCGCCCCGCGCCGCGATGATTGTCTGCAAGTCGGTCGGCTCCGCGGTGATGCAGCCGACGAAGGGTCGCTCGGTCCCGGCGACGTACGCACGGATGCCTTTGCCCGTCTCCTCCTCATCCACCACCGCGGCCAGCTCGACCGGGCCGCTCAACCTGCTCCCGCGCAACGCGGCGAGAGCGACCAGCGCCGCCGCGAGCCCACCCTTCATGTCGGACGCGCCACGACCGTAGATCCGCCCGTCACGAATCTCTCCACCGAACGGATCCGTCGTCCACCCATCACCAACCGGCACGACATCCGTATGCCCAAGCAGCAACAGCCCGGGCCCGCGACCAACAGAACCGTTGCCCTCGACACCGTCACCCCCGAACCCACTGCCGCCGACGCTGTTGCCTGCGGACCCGTTGTGCTCGACGCCGTTGTCGCTGGCAAGGGTGATGGTGACGTTGTCGCGTCCTGGTTCGACTGGTGTTGTGACCACGGCGAGGCCGAGTGCCCAGGCCGCCGCGGCGAGGACTGCGACGGTTGCGGCTTCGTCGCCGGGTGGGTTTTGGCCGCGGGCCTGCAGTAGCTCTACGGTGACCCGGACCAGTAGGTCTTCGTCGATCCGGTCCAGTACAGCCTGCTCGGTGGGCGTCACGTTCATGCCGCCCTAGCCTAGGCGGACCTCGCCGGCGGGAGACGGCCTACGTCGAGTCGCCGGCAAGGTATGCGCGCCAGCTGCCGTATGACGTGATGTCCTGCGCCGGATCCGCGCCGTCGGCTGTGCACACGAAGCCGAGGACCTGCTGTCCGTCGGACAACTCCACTGGACCGATTGCCAGCGGTGGCGCGACCGTGGTCAGGAACCCGCCGAGTTCGGCTGCCGGCAAGCTCCAGAGCTCCACCTCGATGCCGGGGCCGTCCTGATCGGACACGGTTCGGGTCAGGCCGGGCCGTGGTCCGTCGACCAGATACATGCGGTACGACGGAGCCGTCCGGGCGACCCGGTCGAGCTGGGCGCCCCGTCGGACGAGCTCGCCATTCAGCGGCTGGCCGGTCAGATGTGCTCCGGCGACCGCCAGCAGAATCTCGCCGTCCGCCGACACGTCACCTGCAAGTCCACCTACGACGGCACCCGGAACGCCGTCTGCGACGGCTCCCGGAACGGCACCTGCGACGGGACCGCCGACATCCAGCGGCGTGGATGCCTCGTTGCACCACAGGGCGGCGAGGTCGATTATCGCGTGGTCGTGGCCCGCGGGTGCAAGTAGTTGGACGCCGAACGGCAGGCCGTCGGCCCGGTCTGGGCCCGGGAAGGCGACCGCGCACAGGTCCAGCAGGTTGACCATGTTCGTGAAGCGGCCAAGCCGGCTGTTCACGCCGATCGGGTCCGCCGCCACCTCGGCCAGCGTCGGATGCTCGGGCGTTACCGGTAGGAGGAGCGCGTCCAGTTGCGTCCACAGGTGTTCGCTCGCACGCGCAAGCGTCGCGAGCCGATCGAATCCGGCGAAGGCATCTGCAGCGGTGAGGCTTGCGCCCTGCCGGACGATCGAACGAACGGTCGGGTCGACATCAGGATTGTCGACAAGCTTCTCGCCGAACGCGAGCCAGCGCTCGGCCAGCCACGGCCCGGAGTACAGCAACTCGGCCGCCTCGAGCAGCGGTCGTATGTCGACCTTCACCACCTCACCGAGCCGGTGTGCCTGATCGAGCGTCGCCTGCCACGCCTGTTCATGCAGTGGATCCAGGTCCAGCCCCACATCCGGTACGCCGATCACCGCCGCGGCCCCGGTCACGCGGCCCGGCCGGGACCGTGGGAGCGATGAGGCTCGCCGCGACCAGGCGTCGTCCGGGTCGAACGCAACCATCACGTCGAAGACGCGGCGCGCCGTACCGACCGATCGGGCCATCACCGTCACACAGTCGAGCGACCGGCACGCCGGTACGACGCCACGCGCAGACACGATCCCGCGACTCGGTTTGATGCCGACAATCCGATTGAAGGCAGCCGGCACCCGGCCACTGCCGGCGGTGTCCGTACCGAGCGCGAAGTCGACCTGCCCGCTCGCGACGGCGACCGCGCTGCCCGAACTCGATCCACCCGACACATGCTCCGATGAGTAGACCGAGTGACAGGCGCCGTACGGCGATCGTGTGCCGACCAGCCCGGTCGCGTACTGATCGAGATTCGTCTTCCCCAGTGGTACGGCGCCGGCCGCCAACAACTGGTCGACCACGAAGGCGTTGTGCGTCGCCGGCTCGCTGTTGCGTGGATCGCCGGCGGTCGTCGGCACACCGGCCAGGTCGATGTTGTCCTTCAAAGCCATCGTGAGTCCGTGCAGCGGCCCGGGCTGCGGTTGGATTGGATCCACCCGGCTGATCCACACCGGGTTGTCGTCCACCTGATGGATCTCGGCGGCAGCTTCGTCGTCTGCACGGGTGATGCCTACGGCTGCGTCGCTCATGCTCCCCACCTCGCGCGTTCGGCCTCGAAGGCTGCTCGTCGTTTCGCTCGTACGGTCGCGATGTCCACGGGTGCCTCCTGCTCGATGCGGCGTACGTCGGCGATCGAGAACGTGGCCGGGGAGACCCGCAGGTCCGCCCGTCCGGCCGCGATCTCGGCCCGCTCGTGGGCGAGTTGTTCAGCGCTCACCGGGGTGAATCGGATCAGGTCGAACTGCCGCAACAACCAAGGACGCTCGTCGGTTGCAGACAATCGCCAGACCGGGACGGTCCGTCCGACCAACTGGTAGCCGCCGGGTCCCTCCATCCCGTACACGCACAGGTAGATCCCGCCGATCCCGACCGCGTTCTGCGGCGTCCACGTGCGCGCCGGGTTGTACTTCGTCGTCACCAGCCGATGCCGCGGATCGATCGGTACGGCGACCGGCGCGCCGAGGTACACGTCGCCCAGCCCGACGACCAGGTACGTCGCCTGCTGCATGATCTCGAACACCTCGTCACGCTGCCGCAGATCGTTGACCCGCCGGATGAACTCGACGTTGTCCGGGCACCAGGGCGCGTCCGGACGAACCGAGGTCGCGTACCGGCGCATCGCCTCATGGGCCTCCGGGTGATCGAATGCGATCGGCAATGTCACCTCGCGCGCCGGCAGCACCACGGTCTCGGGATCGTCCAGCCCGGCGGCGAGGAACGCGAGTCGCTGGGCGAGTTCGGTCAGCGTCAGCCGTGACGAGTCGACCGCCACCAGCATCGACCGAACACCCTCGACGATCTCCGTGACGCCGTCGGGCAGATCGGCACGCAACGACTGGGCGAGCAGGTGGATCCACACCCGGACGGTGAGATCGAGCTCGGCCGGTCCCGCTTCGACGAGCAGGTGCCGCTCGCCCGCACATCTGATCGTGTACGGCGGAGCCGTGGTCGTGCGCTCGGCTTGATGCAGAGCCGTCGGACGGTCCGGGGTACTGACCGGGGAGGTGATCTCCGCCGGGTCCTGCCGGAGATCACTCAGCCAGTGACGTCGTACCCGGATCGCCTCGGTTGCGGCCGCCGGCGTCACCGGGACCAACTGAACGCTGTCGCCGGCGCGGAACTGCCCGAGCATCCACCGATCGGCTTCGATCACCACGGCCGGTACGACGAAGCCGCCGAGCGACGGGCCGTCCTTGCCGACGATGACCGGGGTGTCGCCGGACAGCATGATGCCGCCGACCGGGTACGCGGAGTCGTGCACGTTGGACGGGTGCAGGCCGGCCTCTCCGCCGTCGGTCCTGGCCCAGCCCGGGGTCGGACCAACGAGCCTGATCCCGGTGCGGTCGGAGCGATGGTCGACAATCCAACTGTTGGCAAAGAATTCGTCGACACCCTCAGGGGTGAGATGGTCCGGGGCGCCGTGCGGGCCGGCGATCACCCGGACACGCCAGCTGTCGGAAAGCTTCGGAAGGTCGACAGACAGCGGGGTGAGCAGGTTCTCTCGCCGGCCCAAGGGGAGTTGGTCGGCCGCCGTGAGAGCGCGGCCGTCATGACCGCCGAAGCCGCCGAGCACGAAGGTCGATCGGCTGCCGAGGACGCGTGGGACGTCCAGCCCGCCTTCGATCGCGAGATAACCGCGCAAGCCCGGGCCATCGATCGGGCCGAGGTCGAGGACGGAACCCGCCGGCAGGCGGACGACCAGGCCGGGACGGACACGGAGCCCGTCGATCGTCGCATTGTTGACCGCGCCGCCGACGCAGACCAACCGGTCCTCGTCGCTGGTCAGCGTCGGTCCGGTGACCACACATTCCAGTCCGGCCGCGCCATCTGGATTGCCGACCGCAGAGTTGACGAGTGCGAAGGTGAGTTCGTCGGCCGCGCCGGAGGGCGGTACGCCGACATCCCACAGACCCGGCCGGCCGGCGAGGTCCTGGATCGTGGTCTGGGTTCCCGGCGTGATGATCGTGATGGCGGCCATCGTCACCACCAGCCCAGGAGCTGGATCGGCGTCGGATTCCAGCCGTTGCAGGGATTGTTGACCTGCGGACAATTGCTGATCAGCACCAGGACGTCCCGCGTCGCGGTGATTTCGACGTACCGGCCGGGGGCCGACAGACCGTCGTCGAACTGGAGGTCTCCGCCCGAGGTGACGGGGACGTTCATGAAGAAGTTGATGTTGTGGGTGAGGTGACGCTGCCCGATGCCGGCGGGTGCGCCGTACGAGAGGAAGGTCTGGCGGCAGGCGTGCTGGTGCCGGGTGTGCTCGCCGTACCGGATGACGTTGCTCTCCTGGGAACACGCGCCGCCGACGGTGTCGTGGCGGCCGCAGGTGTCGTCGGTGATCACCGCGAGTTCGTCGAGTCTGGTCGACAACAGGCGCGATCCGGTGGTGAGGAAGACGGCACCTTGTTCGCGGATCGTATCGAAGGCCGAGTATCGGTTGTCGATGTCGTGCGCGTCGTAGAGCAAGGTGTCGACCGCCTGATTGCCGTGCAGGTCGACAATCTGCAATCGACCACCCGCCGGCACGGTGAGCAGTGCGCCGTCGCCGGGTTCCACGACGGTGTCCAGGGCGGTGCTCGTGGCGATGACGGTCATGCGATCAGCTCCCGGGTCAGCTCGAGCGCACGGATCGCTTCCTCGCGCAGCTTGAGCCCACGGGTCGCTTCCTCGCGCTCGAGCTCTTCCGTCCCGTCGGCGGTCGCGATCTGTACGGCGACTCCCGCGGCCGGGCCGTCGGAGAGTGGATGCGGCGCGGTGGAGATGAAGACCAGCAGGTCCTGCTCGGCTCGCAGCGTCACCTTGTCGCCCGAGTGAGCGTGGCCGGGAACGAACGCGAGCGAGGCGCGGGCGTCATCCGCGATGCCGACCTTCGAGAAGAAGTTGATGCAGCCGTGCAAGTCCACTGGTCCGAAACCGTGCTTGGCCAGTTCGAGCAGCAGCAGTTGTTCAGGGCGTCCACCGGTGAGGCAGTCGTGCCAGTCGAGGGTGGATGCTACGACGGTCGCCAGGGCCAGACCGCGGTCGGACATGAGGACCATGCCGGTGCGGATTCGCGCGGACATCTGCGACTTCAGCGTGTCCGGGATGTTCAGCCGATCGAGCCGGTCGGCGCCGATGATCAGGACCGATGCGTTCGCACCGTCGGCCAGTGCGGTCAGGGTGATGCTGCGCCCCGCGCGGACCGGTGCTGACCAGGCCGCGGCGGCTGGGATGTCGTGATTCATGCCCCGGCCCCCTCCGCCTCGGCGATGGAAGGTGCGGCGGTCGGCACGACGAGGCCGATCGAGGCGTGGTACGCAGTGCGCTGACTACGGTAGGCGAGCAGTCCGCCGGCGGCCACGATGGTGAGCGTGATCAGCGGCAGATAGTGCAGGTACCAGCCCGCACCGGCCGGGTCGTAAACCTCAGCGCGCGGCCACCCGAGGTTGATCGCCATCGCTAGTCCGTACGAGACAGCGACGATGTTGACAATCAGACCGAACCGTCCGAGCGAGAACAGCGGCCGGCCGTCCTCGTCCGTGCCAGCGGACGGTCCGCGGCCGGTCAAGCGGCGTACCAGCAAAGGTGCGGTCACCATCAGATAGGCGACGTAGAGCAGCATGATGCAGACGCTCGCCAGACCGAGGAACAGTCCGGCGTTGCCGACATTCACCACCAGGCACACGGCGGCGAGGATCCCGGGCACGATGGTCGCCGCGACCGGCGTACCGGTACGGCGGGACACCTGACGCAACTGCCGCGACCCCGGCAGGACGTTGTCGCGCGCCATCGAGAAGATCATCCGCGCGGCCGCGGTCTGGATCGCGAGCGTGCACACGCAGACAGCGAGCGCGACGTCGAGGAGCAGCAGCTTGCCGGGCGTCGTGCCGAGCCGGCTGGTCAGCACGTAGGGGAGACCCTGCGTGGCGAGATCGCCGTCGGTCAGGGACGGCGCGGCCATCAGCGCGGCGATGATGAGGAACGCGCCGCCGATACCGGACGCGACGACGGCCCGGATGATCGTGCGAGGCGTGGTCGCGCGCGGCTTGTGCGTCTCCTCCGAGAGTTCACCCGCGCTGTCGAACCCGACCAGCACGTACGCCGCCATCAACGCCGAGATCAGCAGCGGTACGACGTACCCGGTGGTGCTGTCGAGGTTCGTCGTGTGCAGTACGACGGACGGACCGCGCTCGGCTCGGGTTGTCAACAATACGATGATCAACACGACGCCGATCAGCTCGCAGGTGACACCGACCGAGTTGACGACCGCGGTGATGCGCACACTGGTCGCGTTGAGGAGCGTGGTGGCTGCGAGGAGGATGCAGCCCAGGACGACGGCGTTCGCCGCGCCATCCTTCGACGAGAGCGCCGAGTCGGTCCCGACCAGCTGGAAACCGGACCAGACTGCCGGCAACACGACCTGCAGCGCGATCGCCGCGGTCGCCAGCGTGATGATCTGCGCGATCACCATCGTCCAGCCCGCGAACCAGCCGACGACAGCGCCGCCGAGTCGCCTGGCCCACTGATAGATCGCTCCGGACAGCGGGTAGCGCGCGGCGAGCTCGGCGAAGCACAACGCCACCATCAGCTGCCCGGCCAGGACGGCGGGCCAGGTCCAGAAGAACGCCGTACCGCCGAAGCCGAATCCCAGTCCGAACAGCTGGAAGACAGTGGTGAGGATGGACACGAACGAGAAGCCGGCAGCAAACGACGCGTAGCTGCCGACCCGGCGCGAGAGCTGCTGGGTGTAGCCGAACCGGCCCAGATCTTCAGCGCTTGGCGAGGTCAGTGTTTCAGGGGTGGCTGACATTCCGGCCTCCGTCGGTTCGGCCCGGAATGCACACGGCACCCGGGGCCCTCAAGGCCTCCCGGGCTTTTGTCCCGCCGTGGAACGGCCCCGTCGAAGCGGCGCCGTCTCCCCTCTCGGACCAGTCCTGCCGATACCGGCAGCGGAACCCTAGGGGCGCCCCGCCGTGGCGGCGGGTCTCGACCAGTTCAGGGCGCGCCGGTTTCGTCGGCCGTCCTCACGTGTAACAGGTCGATTAACGAATTCTCTCACCAAGGCTGGAGTCAGTGAGAGAACAGAGAGCCCAGGCCGAGTTGTTGCCTAGGGCACCAGTTTGTCGGTGGCGCGGCGCAGGCGGGCGATGCCTTCGTGGATGCGGTCCGGCGGGGTCGACGCGAAGCAGAGCCGCAGCGCGTCGGTGAAGCGGCCGGTGGGGGAGAAGGCCGGGCCGGGGATGAACGCGACGCCCTCGGCCAGCGCGATCTCGAACAGCTCGCCGGTGTCGACGCCGTTCTCCAGGGTGACCCAGAGGAAGAAGCCGCCCTCAGGATCGGTCCAGCGGGCGATGTCGCCGAAGTTCTCCTGCAGGGCTGTGTGCATCGCGTCCTTGCGGCGCTTGTACTCGAGCCGCTGCGTGACCAAGTGTTCCTCGAGGTGACCGCCGCTCAGGAACCCGGCGAGCAACCGCTGGGCCGGCAGGTTCGTGCAGGTATCCATCGCCTGCTTCGCGTTGATCAACAGCGGCTGCAGTTCGGGATCGGTGTCGACCCAGCCGACCCGCAGTCCCGGCGCGACGATCTTCGAGAACGTCCGTACGGCGAACACCAGCGGATCGCCCGCGCCGAGCTCACGCAACGTCGGCACCGGATCCCCGGCGAACCGCAGCAGCCCGTACGGATCGTCGTCGATCACCATCGATCCCCAGGAGCGCGCGAGTTCGAGCAGCCGGTTCCGTCGTTCCAGCGAGAGCGTCGCTCCGGACGGGTTCTGGAACGTCGGGATCGTGTAGATCGCCTTCGGTCGTCGTCCGTCGAGGAGTCGCGGTAGATCGTCGACAATCATCCCGTCGACATCGACCGGGACCTCCAGGAGTTCGGCGCCGTACGACAGGGCCGTCGCGCTGCCGTTCGTGTACGTCGGTGACTCGACGACGACCAGGTCGCCCGGGTCGACGAAGAGCTTGCAGAACAGGTCGAGTCCCTGCATCCCGCCGGCCGTGATGGTGAGCCGGTCGGCCGTGGTCTCGTCGCTGGTGCCGCGCAGCATCTCGAGCAGGGCGTCGTGCAGCGGCGGGTCTCCCTCGGTGGCTGCGTAGTCGTACGCGTCGGGGCGACTGAGTTGCTCGGCGGCGATCGCGGCGAGGACTGCCGACGGTACGGCTTCCGCTGCGGGTGACCCCATCGCGAACCGGACGATGTCGTGCGTCTGCTTGTGCAGCAACGATGTACTCGAGTCGATCACCGACCCCACCAGTCCGGCCACACGTCCGGCGTACGGGAGAGTTCGCAAGGGACTACCTCCTGATGGTGAGTTCGTGGGGGAGGTCGGTCAGGCGGTCGACGCCGTTGCCGGTGACCACGATCGGCTCGGACAGTTCGTGGCCCCTCGCGGCGAGTGGGGCGTACGGCGTTCGGGTCGTGTGCAGGGTGACGTCGTCGGGGACCCAGCGCCACAGTTCGCGGTCGAGCGCGAAGTCGTACGGCGCGACGATGCCGATGCCGGTCTGCAGAAGCGGTGGAACCGGAACCGGCGAGGGGTAGGTGGGCGGACGCACGGTCATGCGAGTCAGTGTGCGGCTGCGAGAGGATTGTTGACAATCCTACGGACGCCTTCCTAGCCTCGACGCATGCCACGCCCCGCCGAGCGCCCCATCATCGCGGTGCTCTGCGAACGCACCCCCACCTTGCCGGAACCCGACGGTCAGCTGGACGGCCCAGGGCCGGACGCAGGTGAACCGGGAGCTGCGGTGCCTGGCTCGGATGGGCCTGGTCGTGCGGCGGCAGGTGCGGGAGGGTTGTTGGTGCCGCCCGGGCTGGAGGGGTTGGGGGTTGAGTTCCGGTTTTGCGATGCGTCTGGGCTGGCAGAGGCGGTGCGGGGGGCTCGGGCGGTGATGTTGTGGGACTACTTCTCCAGGGCGGTTCGGACTGTTTGGGGTGAGGCGGAGTCGGTGGAGTGGATTCATGTGACGGCGGCGGGGGTGGACACGCTGCTGTTCGATGAGCTTCGGGACTCGGACGTCGTGGTGACGAATGCTCATGGGGTGTTCGATCGGCCGATCGCGGAGTACGTGCTGGGTGCGGTGATCGCGCACGCGAAAGACAGCCGGGGGAGTCTGGAGTCGCAGCGGCGGCACGAGTGGTACCACCGGGAGACTCGCAGCGTGCTCGGGACGAACGCGCTGGTTGTCGGCACGGGTGCGATCGGGCGCGAGACGGCTCGGCTCCTCCGGGCGGCCGGTCTACAGGTTCGTGGAGCCGGGCGCGTCGCGCGGTCGGACGATCCGGACTTCGGTAAGGTCGTTGCTAGTGGCAATCTTTCGGCTGCGGTGGGCTGGGCCGATCACGTCGTACTCGCGGCGCCGTTGACGGACGCGACCCGGGGTTTGGTCGATGCCGAGGTACTCGCGGCGATGCGGCCCGGCGCGCATCTGATCAACATCGCACGTGGTCCGATTGTCGACGGAGCCGCGCTCCTGACGGCCTTGTCCGACGGGCGGATCGCGGCGACCCTCGACGTCTTCGACCGCGAACCGCTGCCGCCTGACCACCCGCTCTGGGATGCGCCGAACGTCACGATCACCGCGCACATGTCCGGTGACGTGATTGGCTGGCGGGCCACGCTCTCGGCGCAGTTCGCCGCCAACGTTCGGCGCTGGCTGGCCGGCGAACCCTTGCTCAACGTGGTGGACAAGAAGCTCGGCTACGTCCCGACTGGAGCCCGATGACTCAACCAACTCCGGCATCCCCGACACCCCGAGAGACTCAGTCCCTGGGACCTCGGGAGAGCGCCGCACCTCGGGAGAGCGCCGCACCTCGGGCGAGCGCCGCACCTCGGGCGAGCGAGGGGTCGGCACCGAGCGCCGCATCTCGGGCGGGTGCGGGACCGGCTCAGACCGCGGGATCCGCGTCGGCACTGGCCGCGGGGCTGGAGTTCATGACGGCTAGTGAGTTGGTTGAGGGGTACCGGGCGGGGACGATCTCGCCGGTGCAGGCGACGCGGGCGGCGTTGGAGGCGATCGAGCGGTACGACGGGCAGGTGAACGCGTTCGTACTGGTGGATGCCGAAGGGGCACTCGCGGCCGCGAAGGAGTCGGAGGCCCGGTGGCAGACAGGGGAGCCACTGGGGCCTGGCGACGGCGTACCGACATCGATCAAGGACGCCTTGTGGACAAAGGGATGGCCGACGCTGCGTGGCAGCACGTTGATCGACGAGGCCGGGCCGTGGGATGAGGATGCACCGGCCGTCGCTCGGCTACGCGAGACCGGCGCAGTGATCCTCGGCAAGACGACCACCCCGGAGTACTCGTGGAAGGGCGTTACGGATTCCTCCAAGTACGGCGTGACCCGCAACCCGTGGGATCCGGCCACGACACCCGGCGGTTCGAGCGGCGGATCGGCCACTGCGGTCGCGCTCGGGATGGGGGCGTGGTCGGTCGGCACCGATGGGGGAGGGTCGGTCCGGATCCCGGCCGCGTTCACGGGGACTGTTGCACTCAAGCCGACGTACGGGCTGATTCCGTTGTATCCGCCGAGTGCGTTCGGCACGTTGTCGCATGCCGGGCCGATGACGCGGACGGTCCGGGATGCGGCCGCGCTGATGGATGTGATCACCGGGTACGACGCTCGCGACTGGTCCGCGATGCCGACGCCGGCAACGTCGTTCCTGAGTGGACTCGATGACGGCATTGTCGGCATGAGGATTGCCTTCTCGTCCGATCTTGGGATTGTTGACAATGATCCCGAGGTCGAGGAGTTGGTCCGCGCGGCGGTCGGAGTACTCGCGGAGGCCGGGGCCGAGGTGACCGAGGTCGGTCCGGGGTTCGCGGATCCGATCGACGCGTTCCACGTGCTGTGGTGGTCGGGTGCCGCGAAGGTGCTGTCGGCGTACGAGGTCGATGATCGCGTCGATCCGGGACTGCGCCGGGTTGCCGCGCTCGGGGCGTCGTACTCGGCGTCCGACATCCTGGATGCGACCAACACGAGGATGGAGCTCGGGCAGCTGATGGGTCGGTTCCATCAGCGGTACGACGTACTCGTGACGCCCACGCTGCCGATCGCGGCGTTCCCGGTCGGGCAGGACGTGCCGGATGGGTCCGCCTCGCCGGACTGGACGAGTTGGACGCCGTACACGTATCCGTTCAACCTCACCCAGCAGCCGGCGCTGAGTGTGCCGTGTGGGTTCACCCGGGCGGGCCTTCCGGTTGGGCTGCAGGTGGTTGCGGCTCGGCATGCCGATGCGCTCACCCTGCGCGTCGGCCAGGCGTATCAAGCGGCGACCGACTGGCACCTCCGCACCCCGACGCTCACGACGAAATGACGACGCCGATCGCGTACGGGTACGGGAACCTCGAAGAGTTCGCCGCGGCGTGCCAGAACCACTGGAGATTGGCCCCGCGGCGAAACTCTCTCGTCCGATCGGCTCTAGAGACCGATCGACTCTAGAGACTGTGAGGCTTTAGAGACCGTGAGGCTTTAGAGACCGTTGCGGAAGCCGTCGCGCCAGGAGGCGTAGCCGGGCTGCCACCCGAACGTCGCCTTGGCCAGGCTGTTGTCCGCGCCGCGGATCTCGGTGAACGCGGCGACCCCGACGTCGCCGGCCGCGAGCCGGCCCAGCCACGCCGGCACGTGTCGCGGCGGCTTGGCCCCGAGAATGCGGGCGAACTCGGGCAACCACACCGCCGCCTGCGCCGGGTCGTCATCGGCGATCTGGAAGACGCCGGTCGCGTCGCTCTCGATCGCCTTCACCGTCGCGTCGGCCGCGTCGTCGTAGTGGACGAACGACCACACCCCGGTCCCGTCGCCGATCACCGGCAGCTTGCGCTTCTGGATCAGCTCGACCATCGAACCGCCCTTGCCGATGTCGCCGGTCGGCCCGTAGAAGCTCGCGTACCGCAGCGCGATGCCCTCGATCCCCTCGGCGTTCGTGACCACCGATTCGAGGTGCTTGATCCCGGCCATCGTCTGCCGGGTCGCCGGCACCGGGTCGGGGTCGAGCGGATCCGCCTCGGTCTTCGTCGCGGATCCGCCGTGTTGCAAGTTCCAGCCGGCGTACGACTGGACGACGAACCGTCGTACGCCGGCAGCCTGGGATGCGACGAGCAGGTTGTCGGTGCCTTCGGTGCGGAGCCGGTTCGTCAGCGCGAAGCTGTCGTCGAAGTGCTTGAAGTCGATCCCGCTCTTGAGTGCCGTCATTTGGTGGACGACGACCTCCGGGCGGACCGACTCCACCGCGGTCGCGACCGCGCCGGCGTCGAGCCCGTCCGCGAGTACGACGTCCGCCCCGAACGCCCGCACCCCGGCCGCGCCGGACTCGGACCGGATCATCCCGGTCACCTCGTGTCCGGCCGCGACCAGTTGCGGTACCAACGACCGGCCGAGTCCGCCGGTCGCACCTGCCACCAAGACCTTCATGTCATTCCTCCGTCGTCTGTTGTTACGACCCGGAGGACACGCGCCGGCCCCAGCCTGTGACAGTGACGCCGATCACATCTCCGAGATGATCGTGAAGGCGGTCGGGCCGAAGGACACGTTCTGGGTGACGTCGATGGTCAGCTGGTCCGTCGGTGCATGGCAGGAGAGCGTCAGCACGAACGGCGTCTCGAGGAAGCGGATCGTCGCCACGTACTTGTCGCCGTCGGCGTACGCGCTGGAGACCACCCGCTGCCGCACCTGGGGATCGGCCTCCTTGAGCACGCCGACAGTGTCGAGCGCGCGCCAGTCACCCGGAGCGCAGACGATGTCGACCGGGTCGGTGGCGCCAGGCTCGAGCCCGGCGAACGTGAACGTGCCGGTCCCGTCCGGATCCAGCCGGACCGCGGTCAGCCCGGTCGCGTTGTCGTTGGCGAATGGGTAGGTCCGACCGTTCCCAGCCGTCGATGCAGGACCGCTCGGCGGCGCAAGCTCCAGCCGCTCGGGCCGCGCGACCGGGGTGACCTCCTTGCCTTCGAGGGCCGGGAGCAGGTGATCCCAGACGGTGTTGAGGATCGCCTGCATGTCCTCGGTCGCGCTGGTGACGATGAGCACCGCGTCGTACGACGGGAAGACCAGGCAGAACTGACCGAACGCACCGTCACCGCGGTAGGTGTTGTGGCGACCGCGCCAGAACTGGAAGCCATAGCCCTGCTTCCAGTCTGGATTCTGCTCGCTGTCGTTCGGCACCTGCTTCGAGGTGGCCGCCTCGTACCACTCGGCCGGGACGAGCTGCTTGCCCTCCCACACACCGCGCTGCAGCACGAGCTGCCCGAAGCAGGCGAGCGACTCGGTGTTGATGCTCAGACCCCAGCCTCCGACCGTGATGCCTTCGGTCGAGACCTGCCAACTCGCCTCGGTCGCGCCGAGCGGCTCGAACAGGCGCGGCCGCAGGTAGTCCAGCAGCTGCTCACCGGTCAGCCGCTGCACGATCGCGGACAACATGTACGTCGCGCCGCTGTTGTAGACGAACACCGTGCCAGGCTCGTGCTCGACGTCGAGCCCGAGGAACACCTTGATCATCCGGCGGTCGCGCGAGAGCGCCTCGACCGTGTCCTGCGAGTGACCGGTCGTCATCGTCAGCAGGTGCCGGATCTTCATCGCGGCCAGGTTGTCGCTGATCGTCTCGGGCAGTTCGTCGGCGTCGAAGAACGAGATCACCTGATCGTCCAGCGACAGCAGTCCGGCGTCGATCGCCAGGCCGACTCCGGTCGAGGTGAAGCTCTTCGACACGGAGAACAGCAGGTGCGGGTCGGTCAGCCGGTACGGCGACCACTCCTCCTCGAGAACGACCTGACCGTGACGCAGCAGCATCACGGTCTGGATCTCCGGCTTGGACGCGTCGAGCGCGGCGACAAACGAGTCGAGCGCTGCGGCGGACAACCCCTGGGCTTCTGGTGTACTCCGTGGAAGTCTGCTCACCCCAGGCACGCTATCTTCCCGAACGGACAAATTCAGGTGAGTTCCGCCAGACGAGCAGCTGTGATTGTCAACCCGATCAAGGTGCCCGACGAGTTTCACAAAACCGTCGAGACCACCTTGACCGAGCGCGGCGTCGACATCGCGCTGTGGCTCGAGACGACCAAGGACGACCCGGGTGTGGCGATGGCCCGGCAGGCGATCGAGGAGGCCGTCGACCTGGTCGTGGTCGCCGGCGGTGACGGCACAGTGCGCGTCGTCTGCGCCGAGCTCGCCGGGACGGACATCCCGGTCGCCGTCCTGCCGGCCGGGACGGGGAACCTGCTGGCCCGCAACCTCGGGATCACACTCGACCTGGACATCGCGCTGGCCGAGCTGCTCGACGGTTCCGAGCAGCGGATCGACAGCGTGCTGATCGAAGGTGACGAGCTGACCACCGACCGGTTCGTCGTGATGGCGGGGCTCGGGCTCGACGCCGCGATCATCGCGGACGCACCGGACGAGCTGAAGAAGCGGGTCGGCTGGGCGGCGTACGTCGTGTCCACGGTCAAGAACCTGAACCACCCGTTCGTGCGGGTCGAGATCGTCGTCGACGACCAGCCGCCGGTACGCCGGCGCGCGCGGACCGTGGTGATCGGCAACGTCGGCACGCTGCAGGCGAACATCCCGTTGCTGCCCGACGCGGTCCCGGACGACGGACTGATCGATGCGGTGGTGCTGTCGCCCCGACGGGTCAGCCAATGGCCGCGGTTGGCGCTGAGCTTGGTAGTGAAGTCGTGGCGCGAGCAGCACGTCGAGCGGTTCACCGGGAAGCGGATCCAGGTCACGGCGGCGAAGACGGTACGACGGCAACTGGACGGGGACACCATCTCGGACGGGCGCTCGCTGAGTGCGTCGGTCGATCCGTCAGCCCTGGTCGTCCGAGTGCCCTGACGGCTGCAAGTGGGTGAGTTTGTCGGGGTTCACCATGCCGTGAATGGTCGTGATGACGCCGTCGGCGATGGCGAAGGACCAGACCGCGACAGTGCGGTTCGCGGCGTCGTGCATGCGCAGCGCCGGCTGCCCGCCGACGTGGACCGGGACGACGCCTAGACCCGCGGAGGCCAGCCGGGACAAGACTCCGATTGCCATCCGGGCGACCTTGTCGCCGCCATGGATCGGCCGCGGGAACGCCTGGCCCTTTCCACCACCGTCGCCGGTGAACGTGACGTCGGATGCGAGCAGCTCGATCAACCCGTCGAGCTCGCCGTCCTCGGCGGCCGCGACGAAGCGCCGTACCAACTCGTCCCGCTCGTGGGGGGACGGGTCGAAGCGCGGTCGATTGTCGGCAATCCGACGACGGGCGCGGACGGCGAGCTGCCGGCAGGCGGCCGGGGTCTTGCCGATCATCCCGGCGACGTCGTCGTAGGGGTACCCGAAGATGTCGCAGAGCAGGAAGACCGCGCGCTGGTCGGGTGAGAGGCGCTCGAGGACGACGAGGAACGCGGTGGACAGGGAGTCCGAGAGGGCGGCCCGGTCGGCGAGGTCGACGTACTCGTCGACGGCTGGTTCCGGCAGCCACGGGCCGAGGTAGGTCTCCCGCTGCCGGCGCGCGGACCGCAGCTGGTCGATCGCCAGCCGGGTCGTCACGGTGGTCAGGAACGCCTTCGGCGCGTCCACCCGATCCTCCCGGTGCAGCCGCAGGTACGCCTCCTGTACGACGTCCTCCGCGTCGCCGAAGCTCCCCAGCATCCGGTACGCGATCGACAGCAGCAGTGGCCTGAATTCCTCCATCACATCCTTCACAGACGATCGAGGCCGGTCCCCAGTGACAGTGTCACAGGATCGGATTGTCGATCGTCTGCAATCGACATGAACACGATCACCTGGATCCTCACCGCCGTACTGGCCGTGGTCTTCACGATCTCCGGTGTCGCGAAGTCGACGATGTCCCGCGACCGCCTGATCGCCAGCGGCCAAACCGGCATCGCGCCGTTCCCGATGCCTGTCGTACGAGCGGTCGCGGTCGCCGAGCTGTGCGCGGTCGTCGCGCTGTTCGTCCCGTGGCTGACCGACACCGCCCGCGTCCTCACACCGCTGGCCGCACTAGGCCTGACCGGCGTGATGATCGGCGCAGCCACCTCGCATGCCTCGCTCCGAGAGCCCAGATCAGTAGCCGCCAACACCACCCTCCTAGCCCTCGCCGCCTTCGTCGCAGCCGCCAGGTTCGCGACCCTCACGTGAAGGCCGAGGAGACCGGCCGGGTAGTGGCCGGTCTCCTCAGGTGATGCGCTAGCGGCGCAGGCCGGACTTGGTCCGGCCGAGGAGGCTCAGCGCCGCGTCCGGTGTGCTGGCGGTGAGCTTGGTGGCGGTGGTGAGTACCGGCTTTGTGGTGGTGAAGAGCCAGGTCTGGAACAGGGTGTCGAGTTGCTGTCCCGAGATCTTCTCGGCCAATGCGATGAACTGGTCGGTGGTGACGTTGCCGCCGCGGTTGGTCTTCGCCCAGGTCCGCAGGATGGAGAAGAAGTCGGCGTCACCGACGGCCAGTCGCAGTTGGTGCAGCGTCATCGCGCCGCGGGCGTAGACGGGGAACTCGAACAGGAAGTCCGGCCCGGGGTCGCCGATCGGCAACGTCCAGAACGGGTGGTCCGCCGGGAACAGGTTGTAGAAGAAGTCGAACGTCTCCTGCGCCGTCCCCGTGCCCTCGCGTTCGCCCCACAACCACTCGGCGTACGTCGCGAAGCCCTCGTTCAGCCAGATGTGCTGCCAGCGGGCCACCGCGAGGCTGTCGCCGAACCACTGGTGGGCGAGTTCGTGCACGATCACGCCCTGGCCGTTGGCCGTGTCGGTGAAGAAGTCCCGCGCGTAGATCGGGCGGGTCTGGTTCTCCAGGGCGAACCCGAGGCCGTCGGCGTCGTCGACGATGCCGCCCGAGGCCGTGAAGGGATACGGCCCGAACGTGTCGGACAGGAAGCCGACGATCTCGGTCTGCCGGGCGAACGACGCGTTGACGACCTCACCGGTGGTCGGTGGTGCGTCCGCGGCCGTGCCCACGATCCAGTCGTTCGGGTTGGGTGTGCTGCCGGCCGGCGGGCCCGGCACCGTCCAGCCGTCGAACGGATCGGCGTCGGCCTCGAAGGACGTCGTACCGGCTCCGGTGGAGACGACGATGTCGTCCACGACGAGGCCCGGAAGCTGGACCGCGTCGTCACTGGCATAGGTGATCGAGAGCTCGACGTTCTTGCCGCTGTAGGCCGCCAGGTCGACCTTCCACTGCTCGTACCCGTCACTGCGGCCGCTCGCCGCCCACCAGGCGCCGCTGGTCCCGGACGGCGTACAGGTGTCGTCGGGCTGCGCGGTCTGGTAGTGCTCGAGGAACGGGTGCAGAGAAAGCCAGAAGGGGCAGACCAGGCCGGTGTCCTGGCCGGTGTGGCCGTTGAGGTCGCGCAGCGTGGTCCAGTCGTCCTGGCCCACGGTGTGGGCCTCGACGAACACGTAGTCCCAGCCCGGCTCGGTGTCCCGGGTGATCCAGAACGACAGGTTCGCGCCGGTGGCCGGCACGCTGATCGTCCGGGCCAGACGCTTGTACGACGCCTCGTCGGTCGCGACCCGCTGCGAGATGGCGTACTGCTGACCGGTCCGCGGCACGGCTTCGTCGAACAGGTCCGGATCGAAGGCGTCCCAGTACCGAATGCCCTGCCGCTGGTAAGCGCGCAGATCGAACTGGCCGATCGTCGCGGTGGTCAGGTAGGACGCCATCGGCTCGCGAGCCTCCCAGGTCCACGTGCTCCAGCCGCCCTTGGTGCGCTTGTCCTTCAGGACGCCATTGGCGATCGCCTCGAGCCCGGCCGGTACGGCGATCTTGAACGTGTACGCCGCCTTGTCCGTCGGATGGTCGTTGACCGGGTACCAGGTGTCGGCGACGTGTGGTTCACCGATCACCACCGTGCCGTCGTCGGTGTGGACGAACCCGCTGCCGTCCTCGAGGGTCTGCGGTACGCCGTCGTACCGGATCACCGTGGTGAAGTCCTTCGACTTGGGCAGCCCGGACCGTGGTTTGACGGTGAGTTCGTCGGCCGCGCGGGACCAGTCGGCCGGTCGGCCGTTGACGGTGATCGAACGAACGGTGAGGCCCTGCAGATCCAGGTTGAACCGCGACAGGTTCTGGGTCGCGCGGGCGCTGATCGTCGCGACCCCGGTGAGCCGGTCGGTCGCCGGCGCGTACTTCACGTCGAGCAGGTAGTGCTTGACGTCGTAGCCACCGTTCCCGTCGGTGCTGAAGTACGGATCGCCGGCTCCCACCGCCCCCGGCGTGAATGGTGGTGTGTGGTCGGACGCTGGTGCGGTCCCCGTCCCCAGGCCGAGGCTCAGCGTTGTGACCAGTGCTCCTGACAACAGCAAACTCGCACGTCGGAACATCGTTCCCCCTCGGATGCGCTGTGCAATTTGTCAGCATTCGACGCTACGGAGCACAGCGCATCCTGGGAAGGGTTCAGTATGTTCAGGTCTGGATCAGTACCGCGACTGTCCGCGCCGGGACCGTCACGGTGCCGGACGACGCGGTCCAGCTGGTCTGCTTGACCACCGAATCCGAGCCGGCGGCCTGGACGGGGGACAGCGCCAGATTGGCGCCGGCCAGGCCCGGGACCTGCTGGGTCACGGTGGAGTTGGTGGAGTTGAAGACGACCAGCACGCCCTTGAGCGCCGGGTCGACATTCGGGCCGACGGTGTCGTCGATCCGCATCGTGATCACCCCGGGCGTCGTGCCGCTCAACGGGAAGGTGAGCTTCGCGTTGATCAGGTCGGCCGAGCCCAAGCGGAACAGCGGCGTCGAGAACCGCAGCTTCAGCACATCGGCTGCCGCGGCGGAGGCCGTGGTCACGTCGGCCGCGGTCGGCTTCAGCGCCGGGTTGCCCAGCAGCGGTTTCATGAACGACCACTTGGCCTCGTTGTCGGCCTTGGGTGGCAGACCGTGGCCGAAGCCGTTGTCGGCCCCGGTCCAGTCGAGGGTGTTGAACCAGTCGCCGGAGTCGTAGGAGTTGCGGTCCAGGGACTTGCTCCGGAGCAGGTCGGCCCCGGCATGCCAGAACGACGGGGTCTGGGCCAGCGCGGTCGTTGCCAACGACACCGTGTTCATCCGGATCCGGTCCGGCATGGTCATGGTGGTCGGCAACTTGTACGTCAGCGTGTCCCACAACGTCTCGTTGTCATGGGCATCGACGTACGTGATGACCTCGTCCGGCTGGTCGGCGTACCCGGCCGGTGAACCGTTGTAGTCGACCTGATCACCACGGACGACCGTGCCGGACGACGCCGACGGGAAGCTGAACGACCGCAGATTGCCCGCCAGCCCGAGCTGGATCAGATCCGTGTCATGGGCGAGTCGCTTCGCGCGCTCGTCCGGCGTGCCGTTGATCGGGTCGCCGTTCGGGTCGCTCGCCTCGCCCGAGCCGAAGCCCTGGATCCGCGGGTTGTCGTCGAACGGACCACCGCCGCGGACCCCGTCGCGGAGCCGGTCGGAGAAGGTGCCGATCCCGGTGCCGCCGAGGTTGCCCTGCCGGGCCTGGACGAAGAGCGCGTCGTCGGCGACCTCGCCGAAGTTCCAGCCCTCGCCGTACACGTAGATGCTCTTCCCGTCCACGCCGTCCTTGGCGAGCGTGAGCTTGTCGAGCGCGGCCCGGACCTTGAGCAGGTTCGCCTTGCTGTGGTGGCCCATCAGGTCGAAGCGGAAGCCGTCGACGTGGTAGTTGCGCGCCCAGCTGACGGTGCTGTCGACCATGATCTTCTCGGCCATCGCGTACTCGGTCGCGATGTTGCTGCAGCAGGTCGACGTCTCGACCTTCCCGGTCGCGTTCAGCCGCTGGTAGTACCCGGGAACGACCTTGTCCAGCACGGAGGTCGGCGCCTGACCGGCGGCCGGCGTGTGGTTGTAGACCTGGTCCAGGACGACCCGCAGGCCGGACTTGTGCAGTCCGCCGACCATCGTGCGGAACTCGGCGACGCGCGCGATCCCGTCCTTCTGGGTCGCGTACGAACCCTCCGGCGCGAGCCAGTGGTACGGGTCGTAACCCCAGTTGAACCCGTCCTTGGCCGCGACCGCCGTCACGCAGGCCTGCTGCTGATCGGAATCCGCCGGGAACGACGCCAGATCACAGGCCGGCGTCTGCTGCCCGGTCTCCGGGATCGACGCGATGTCGAACGTCGGCAGCAGGTGCACGGTGTTGAGGCCCGCCGCAGCCAGCGAACGCAGATGCTTGGTCCCGTTGCCGTCGTCCGCGAACGCCAGATACGTACCGCGGTGCGCGGCCGGCACTGTGCTGTCGTTGATCGAGAAGTCGCGGACATGCAGTTCGTAGATGGTCGAGTCGACGCCCCGCGCGAGCTTCGGTGCCGGCGTCGACCACAGTGCCGGCTTCCCGGCCGCGTCGTTCAGATCGACCGCGACGGAGTACGCCGAGTCGGTCGTGAGCGCCACCGAGTACGGGTCGGTGACCACGTTCGTCTCCACCTTGCCCGTCGAAGGCGCGTAGACCTTCACCTCGTACCGGTAGGCGGCGTTCTTCCACGAGCGCGGTCCGTCCGCGGACCACGAGCCGTCGTTACCGAGCCGCATCGGTACGCGCTTCGAACCGACGAGCAGCGTCACCGCCTGCGCGGTCGGCGCCCACAGAGTGAACGTCGGTGCGCCGCCGTGCCAGGTCACGCCGTACGAGCGTCCGGTGGCGCTGCCGTAGACATCGTCGAGCACACCGGGGATCTGGACACCGGTGGCGTCCAGCAATCGCCCGGCATCGTCGTACTGCGCCAGCCCGAGTTGCCCGGTCAGGATCTTCTTGGCATCACCATGGTCGAGTCTGAGCGCGGTATAGCCCTTCAATGCCGGGAACTTCGCCAGCACCGACGCAGGGATCCCAGCCGGGTCGTACCGCAGTCCGGACGACGTACCGCCGATGTCGTCCGCGTCGACCTTCAACGAGCCGTCAGCCGACCAGTGCAGCCGCCAGCGCGACCGCTCCGGGTGTGCAACCGCCGGTACGGCGAGCAGATCCTTCGTGAGCCAGTAAGCCTTCGCCTGGCTGAGGTCCGGCTGTGCGCCCGGCCTGGAGGTGGTCACCGTCAGCATGTGGGTCGCGATGACATAGGAGAACGTGACGACCAGTCCGTCGCCCGGAACGGTGAACGGGATGTTGGGACCGTTCCGGACCCCGCCGGCGCCGTAGTTCTCGTCGAAGGACAGGTTGTGCGCGACCTTCGCCTCATAGCTGCCCGCTCCCAACTCGCTGGTGGACCAGGTGTAGGTCCCGTCGCCGTTCTGGTCGGTCAGCCAGGGTCGCATGCAGGACGGGTCCCAGTCGCCCGGACAGCCCAGCTCCGACTGGAACGAGCCGGGCACGGTGATGATCGGTCCTTCGGCACTGGATGTGACGAAGTGCCGGCCTTGTTCGTAGTAGAAGGAGACCGGAGTGCCAGGGGCCGTGTAGGAGATGTTGGCGCCGTTCGCGACACCACCGGCACCGTAGTTCACGTCCCAGTTCTTGTTGAGCGCCGCCTTGTAGGCGTGCTCACCGGCCGGGATGGTGTAGGTGCCCTTCCACACCTTGTCCTTCGGGTCCAGCGTCAGTTGCGCCTGGTCGCAGTCCGGTGACCAGTCCGCCGCGCAGCCCATCTCGCTGTTGTGGTCACCGGGCACGCTGACGTTGGCAGGCTGTACGACGGGACCAGTGCCGCCACCACCGCCGCCACCCGGCGCGGGAGCGTCGCCGACCACGCCGTACGATCCGGACACCGAGTAGTTGCCCGACGCGTCCCGCAGCACGGCTCGGTACTCGAGCAGAGTCCCCTTGGGCAGCCCGGACACGTCCTGGAACACTCGGTACGGAGCGTTGTCGTCGGAGCCGAGTCGCTGCCACGCCGTCGTACCCACTGGCCGGTAGCCGACGGTCACAGTCACCGGAGTGTTCTCCGGAACGGCCGCAGCGATCTCAGCACGACCGCCAACCGTTGCACCGAGCTCCGGCGAGCTCATGTAGACCGCCGGCGCCTTGGCCCGCGACGGGACCTTGTTCTGCGCTTGGTAGACAGTGACGGACAGCGGCGCCTGGCTGAGCAGCACCCGGCCCTCACGGTCGGTCTTGATCGCCTTGGAGCCGCCATAGACCGGCTTGAGCGACGTGTTCGGCCCGTACGTCGGGATCGTCGCGGACGCGGCCGTGGTCGAGTTGTTGGCGACCACCAGGTACTCGACGTTGTCGGCGCCGAGCCGGCTGAACGCGTAGAGGCCATTGGTGTTCGATGAGTAGCGGTGTACCTGCCGGCCGTCGGCCAGCGCCGGGTACTTCGCACGCAACTGCGACAGCGCCGCGATGTGCTTGTACATCGGCGCGTTGACGTCGTACCGGTCCTTGCTGCCGATCGTCGTCGTACCGGTGCCGTCGACGACCTCGTCGTCGGTGTAGTCGGCCGTCTTGGTCGCGAACATGTCCTGCCGCGCGTCCTTGTCACCGCCGGGACCGGTGAACCCCTGCTCGTCGCCGTAGTAGATGACCGGCTGACCGCGGGTGAGGAACATCATCGAGTGCGCCAGCTCGTCCCGGGCGAGCAGCTCGGAGCCGTTCGCACCACCCTGCTTGAGGAACGTGCCGACCCGGCCCATGTCATGGTTGCCGAGGAACGTCGGCAGTTGGTATGCGTTCGAGTCCGCGTCGGTGTAGTAGTCGTCGTTCGCGTAGAGGTCCCGCAGCTTGGTGCCCGAGTCACCCTTCGCGTAGGCGACCGCGCTCTGCTGGAAGCCGAAGTCGAGCGTCGCCTGCAACGCGCCCTTGGTCGTGTACGTCGACATGAACGTCGGATTCGCGTCGAACACCTCGCCGAACATGAAGAAGTTCTTCGACCCGGCGCTCATGGCCGCGGCCAGGATCGCGGGGGAGAACTTCTGCCAGAACTCGATGTTCACGTGCTTGACGGTGTCGATCCGGAACCCGTCGATCCCCAACTCGGCCCACGTCTTGTAGACGTCGATCATCCCGTCCCGGACCCGCGGCTGCTCGGTGAACAGGTCGTCCAGCCCGACGAAGTCGCCGTACTCCGCGGATTCGCCGGCGAAGGTGGAGTCGCCCCGGTTGTGGTACAGGGTCGGGTCGTTCAGCCAGGCCGGGACCTTGATGTTCGCGTCGGCGTCGCTGTGGAAGAACGGCTTGTTCGGGAAGGAGGTCTGAGCGTCCATCGGCGGGAACGTGTCGCCGCCGGCGTACTGCTTGTCGTCGAACACGTTGCCGGCCGCATCCTTGTACGGCGACGTGGACTTCGGGATGTACCCGTACTGGCCGGACTCGTAGTCGATCACGTCCGCGGTGTGGTTGGTGATGATGTCGAAGAAGACCTTCATCCCCTTGCGGTGGGCCAGGCTGATCAGCTGCTGCATGTCCGCGTTGGTGCCCAGGTGCGGATCGATCTGGGTGAAGTCGGTGATCCAGTACCCGTGGTACCCGGCGCTCGCGTTGGCGCCCGCACCTTGCACAGGCCGGTTCTTGAACGACGGCGTGAGCCAGATGGACGTCGTGCCGAGCGACTTGATGTAGTCGAGCTTCTGGATCACACCGGCCAGGTCGCCACCGTGGTAGAAGCCCTTGTCGGTCGGGTCCAGGCCGGTCTGCAACCGATCGCCGGTCAGTCCGCCCGCGTCGTTGGCTTTGTTGCCGTTGGCGAAGCGGTCCGCCATCAGGAAGTAGAACCGCTCCTTGGTGAGGTCCTTGCGCAGACTCGGCGACGCCAGTGTCTTGTCGGCCGCGGTCACCGTCGACCCGGCGAGGTCCACCGGCTTCACGGTGACGACGTGGCTGGTGTCGTCGTAGCTGAACGCCAGCTTGGCCGGCCCCTCGATCCGCAGCGGGATGTTCGGGCCGTTCAGCACGCCACCGGCGCCGTAGTTCTCGTCCCAGCTCTTGTTGACCGTGACCTTGTACTCGTACGACCCGGCCGGTACGTCGAAGATCTTCGTGTACGGCGCTGCCGCACCGAGACTGCTCGCGTCACATCCGGGATCCCAGTCACCCGGACACCCGAGCTCGCTCTGCAACGAGCCGGCCAGCGTGATCACCCGCTCGGCAGCCACCTGTGCCGGCGCGGATGACGCCGTACCCAGTCCGAGAACGATCACCGCCGCCGCGGTGAACCCTGCCGTCCAACGCCTGAACCCGCGCATCACGGTCCCCTCCCTGCCGGTGATCCTGGGCGGACGCTAACCCGCGACACTCACCGTGAGGAGGGCTCGAATGTCACGGTAAGGTCACGAGCGCCGGAAGGGTGGTCTCGATCGGCGAGTGGAGGATCGTCGTGGCCTCGTCGTCGTACGGGGTCGGCTGGGCGTTGAGGATGATCAGCGGCTTGCCGGCGGTGAGGGCGATGTCGCAGAGGCCTGCCGCTGGGTAGACCTGGAGCGAGGTGCCGACGGCGAGGAACACGTCGGCGGCTTCGGTGGCCGCGACGGCGCGGTCGAGCACGGTTTGGTCGAGGGACTGGCCGAACGAGACGGTCGCGGACTTCAGTACGCCGCCGCACACTTCGCAGGCCGGATCCTCGTCGCCGGCCTCCAGGCGGGGGAGTACGTCGGCCATCGGGATCCGGCGGCCGCACTCGAGGCAGTCGACGTACCAGACGGTCCCGTGGAGTTCGTGGACGAGTTCCGGCGACGAGCCGGCCTTCTGGTGCAGGCCGTCGACGTTCTGGGTGATCAGTCCGGTCAGCCTGCCTTGGCGCTCGAGCTCGACCAGGGCCAGGTGACCCGGGTTCGGCTCGGCGGTCCAGGCCGGCGCGACCAGGCGCTGTTTCCACGCCTCCACGCGGACCTTGCGACTGGCGACGTACTCGTCGATGTCGAACATCGCCTGCGCCGCCGGGTTCTTCGTCCACAGTCCCTGCGGGCCGCGGAAGTCGGGGATCCCGGACGCCGTCGAGATCCCGGCTCCGGTCAGGACAGCGATGCGTTCGGCCTCGATCACACCTCAGACGGTATCCACTCGGTCGCCAGGACCGACATCGTGATCTCGTCGACCCACTCGCCGTCCCACAGCAGCGCGTCGCGGAAACGTCCCTCGACGACGAAGCCGGCCTTCTCGTACGCGCGCTGGGCCCGCGGGTTGAACGCGTACACACCGAGGCTGATCCGGTGCAGGCCGATCTCCTCGATGCCGTAGCCGACGATCAGCCGGGTCGCCTCGGTGCCGAGGCCACGGCCCTGACCGGCCGGTCCGATCAGGATCCGGAAGTTGCAGCACTGATTGTCTGGATCCCAGTCGTTCAGCACCGCCTCGCCGACGACCTCACCACTGGCCTTGTCGACGATCGCAAGGTCCAGCCGATCGGTCTGGTCCTTCCGGGTGCGCATCCACTGCCTGGCTTGCTCCTCGCCGATCTCGGCATGGCTGCCCGTCAACCGGGCGACGTCCGGATCGTCCATCGCCGCCCGCAGTGCGTCGTAATCGCCCTCGTCCAACGGGCGCAGGACAACAAGCTCACCGGTCAGCGTCGGCTTGTGCGCGAAGTCGGTCACACCGCGGAGTGTGTCAGCTGACCCGCCGAACGACATACGTGTTTTCGCCGGCCGACACCAGCTCCTGGGAGCGCATCCGGCACCAGGCCGGGATGTCGGTGGCGGCGGCCGGGTCGTCGGCGAGGATGGTGACGGTGTCGCCGACAGCAACGGTCGGGAGCGTCTTGGCCAGCTTGATGACCGGGAGTGGGCAGAGCAGGCCGCGGCAGTCCAGGTCGACGTTCACAGCCCTACCTCTGCCCGGATCCGCCGGATCACGCCAGGAACCACCGCACAGAACCGGTCGATGTCCGCATAGGTCGTGCCGCGCGTCAGGGAGATGCGGACGTTGCCATGAGTCAGGACGCCCATGGCGGCCAGGACATGCGAGGGCTTCAGGGTGCTCGACGTACAGGCTGAGCCACTGGAGACCGCGAACCCTTCCGCGTCCAGTGCGGTCACGAGTGCCTCGCCGTCCACGTAGAGAGCGGAGAACGTGAGGATGTGCGGCAAGCGGTCGTCGGGATCGCCGACCACCTCGACATCCGGGATGTCCGCGGCTACTCGGCGTCGTACCTCGTCGATCCAGGCCCGGTGCTGTTTGTTCAGCTCCTCGGCCTCGCTGAGCCGGGCCTGTAACGCAGCCGCGGCCGCCAACGCGTTGGGAATGTCCGGGAAGCCGGGGGAGAGGCCGTCCTCGCGTTCGTCCATCGGCCAGGCCGGGGCGATCCGGGTCCCCTTCCGCACGGCCAGCAATCCGACACCCGCCGGTCCACCCCACTTGTGCGCGCTCGCCGCCAACGCCGACCAGCCCGCCGGTACGGTGTCGTGCCCGATGGACGCGGCCGCGTCGACAAACAGCGGTACGTCGCCACACGCCTCGGCTGCGGCCTCGATCGGCTGGCGTGTGCCGACCTCATGATTGGCCGACTGCAGCGCCGCCACCGCTACACCGGGTTGCCGCACCGCTTCGGTGAACGCGTCCAGGTCGACCCGGCCGGCCATGTCCACGCCCACCTCGACCCCGCTGGATCCAGCTGTGTGCAGTACGGCGGAATGCTCGACGGCACCGTGGACGACGGTGCTGCCCACCCGCTTGCGGGCGGCCCCGATCGCGGTCAGTCCGGTGTGGATGGCCGCCGTACCCGAGGTGGTCAGGTACAACTCGTCCGGGCGCACTCCGACGGCGTCGGCGAGCACCGCCCGGGCGTTGTCCAGCAGCAGCCGCGCGGTCCGTCCCTCGTGGTGCAACCGAACCGGATCCGCCCAGCCGGAATCGACTGCCTGCAGCAACATTTCCCGCGCTGCCGGGTGCAACGACTCGGCCGACGCCGCGTCCAGATACGCACGCTCACTCACACGGGAAACGCTAGAGCATGTCTTCCCCTCCGATGCCGTCGCGAGGAGGTGCTCGGTGGAGTGGCTCGGTGTGCTGGAGTGAAGGTCTCGATGCGGAGCATCGTGGCCTTTGCTCCAGTGCGCCGAGACGCCCGCCGAGTGCCCCGCAGTAGGCATCGGAGGGGAAGACATGCTCTTGGCCCTACCTATGCGCGGGACGCCGGAAGGTGTCCAGTAGTGTTTGGTCGTCAGTCTCACTTGGGAAGGGAAAGGCGCCCCGTGGGTTCGAACGGCACGCCCGGAGTGGACGAGCGCTCGGCAGGTCCTGCCGGCGCCACACGTCCGGCGAAGCGACGCCTTCTGGTCGGTAGTGCAGTGGTGTTCGGCACCCTGCTGCTGACCGGTTGTTCGTCGGAAACCACTGAGCAGTGGAAACGACTCGGTCTCCCCGAGGGCGCATCGGACCGGACCGAGGCCGTCCGAAGCCTGTGGATCGGCGCCTGGATCGCCGCGCTGATCACCGGCGTATTGGTCTGGGCCCTGATCCTGTACGTCGTCGTGCGGTACCGCAAGCGCAACGACGACGCCCCCCGGCAGGTGCGGTACAACCTGCCGCTCGAGGTGCTCTACACGCTGGCGCCGTTCGCGATCATCGGCGTGCTCTTCTATTACACCGTCGAGCACGGCGACAAGATCACCGCGATGTCGAACTCCTCGCAGCACACCGTGAACGTGGTGGGCCAGCAGTGGCAGTGGACCTTCAACTACAAGGACACCGTCGACGGTGAGCAGGGCGTGTGGGAGACCGGCACGATGGACAAGCCGGCCACGCTATGGCTGCCGGTGAACGAGTCGGTCGAATTCACCCTGACCTCGCCGGACGTGATCCACTCCTTCTGGGTGCCGTCGTTCTACTTCAAGCTCGACGTCATCCCGGGCCGGACCAACAAGTTCGAACTGACCCCGACCAGGACCGGGATCTTCGCGGGCAAGTGTGCTGAACTCTGCGGGCTCTACCACAGCCGGATGGTCTTCACCGTCAACGTGGTCACCCGCGATGAGTACGACGCGCACCTGCGCGAACTGGCCGCCAAGGGCCAGACCGGGGCCGCCACCGGCGGCTCGGACGCGACCACCATTCCCGGTCACGGGGAGCAGGAGGGCGGCAAGTGACCGACTTCGCCGAGCGCACCGGCGCTATCGGTGCTACTACCGCGCTGCCCAGGCGGCGTAGCAAGGGCCAGATCGCGGTCAAGTGGCTGACCACCACGGACCACAAGCTGATCGGCCACATGTACCTGATCACCTCGTTCGCGTTCTTCCTGATCGGCGGTGTGATGGCGCTGGTCATCCGCGCCGAGCTGGCCAAGCCGGGCCTGCAGATCGTGAACGAAGAGGTCTACAACCAGCTGTTCACGATGCACGGCACGATCATGCTGCTGCTGTTCGCGACACCACTGTTCGTCGGCTTCGCGAACGAGATCATGCCGATCCAGATCGGCGCCCCCGACGTCGCGTTCCCGCGGCTGAACATGTTCAGCTTCTGGCTGTTCCTGTTCGGCGGCCTGATCACCATCAGCGGGTTCTTCACCCCGGGTGGCGCGGCCGACTTCGGCTGGTTCGCCTACGCCCCGCTGTCCAACGCGGTCCGCTCGCCGGGGATCGGCGGTGACCTGTGGATCATGGGTCTGTGGATGGCCGGTCTGGGCACGATCCTCGGTGCGGTCAACTTCGTCACGACGATCATCACGATGCGCGCACCCGGTATGACGATGTTCCGGATGCCGATCTTCACCTGGAACATCCTGGTGACCTCGATCCTCGTGCTGATCGCCTTCCCGATCCTGGCCGGTGCGCTGCTGATGCTGGAGGCGGATCGAGCTCTAGGGGCTCACGTCTTCGACGCCGGGAACGGCGGGCCATTGTTGTGGCAGCACCTGTTCTGGTTCTTCGGGCATCCCGAGGTGTACATCATCGCCTTGCCCTTCTTCGGCATCATCACCGAGATCCTGCCGGTGTTCAGCCGCAAGCCGGTCTTCGGCTACATCGGCCTGGTCAGCGCGACGCTCGGTATCGCGGTGCTCTCGGTGGCGGTGTGGGCACACCACATGTTCGTCACCGGCGCGGTGAACCTGCCGTTCTTCTCGTTCATGACGTTCTTGATCGCGGTCCCGACCGGGGTGAAGTTCTTCAACTGGATCGGGACGATCTGGGGCGGATCGGTGTCGTTCGACACCCCGATGCTCTGGGCGATCGGCTTCCTGACCACCTTCCTGTTCGGCGGTCTGACCGGCATCATCCTGGCCTCGCCGGCGCTGGACTACCAGCTGTCCGACTCGTACTTCGTGGTCGCGCACTTCCATTACGTGGTGTTCGGGACGGTCGTGTTCGCGATGTTCGCCGGGTTCTACTTCTGGTGGCCGAAGTTCACCGGGCGGATGCTCGACGAGAAGCTCGGGAAGCTGCACTTCTGGTTGCTGTTCATCGGCTTCCACACCACGTTCCTGGTGCAGCACTGGCTGGGTGTCGAGGGGATGCCGCGGCGCTACGCGTCGTACGGCGCCAACGAGGGCTTCACCACGCTGAACGAGGTGTCCAGCGTCGGTGCCTTCATCCTCGGCCTGTCGATGCTGCCGTTCTTCTACAACGTCTACAAGTCGCGCAAGTCGCCACTGGTCGGCGTCGACGACCCGTGGGGCTGGGGCCGGTCGCTGGAGTGGGCGACCAGCTCGCCGCCGCCGCGGCACAACTTCGAGCGGCTGCCGCGGATCCGGTCCGAGAGCCCGGCCTTCGACCTGCACCACGCGGACCTCGCCCTGGCCGAGTACCCGGACAACCGGGCCGGCAAGGACAACCTGCTGGACGCGGGTGAGGACCAGGGCCGGGTCGAGCATCTCGAGGAGATCGCCGGTACCGAGGCCGAGGGGAAGGACAAGGCGTGAAGATCGAAGCCTGGGTCTTCGGGATCCTGAGCGTGTTCGTGCTGGTGGTCACGCCGATCTACTGGCTGATGTCGGAGGACCCGACCGGGACCACCGCGCTGGTGATGACGTTCTTCCTGTCGCTGCTGGTGGCGTTCTACCTGAGCATCACCGCACGCCGGATGGACGCCCGGCCGGAGGACCGCAAGGAAGCCGAGATCGTGGACGGAGCCGGTGAGCTCGGCTTCTTCCCGCCGTACTCGTGGTGGCCGCTGTGGTGCGCGCTGACGCTGTCGGTGGTCGTGCTCGGCATCGTCTTCGGGTGGTGGCTGTTCATCGCCGGCTGCGCCCTGGGCATCATCACGCTCAGCGGCTTCATCTTCGAGTACTACAAGGGTGACCACGCTCACTAGTTGAGCGTCGTACGAAAAACGCCGCCTGGGAACGAACCGGGCGGCGTTTTCGTGCGTCTTTAGAGATGCCACCGGTAACGGACCGTTGTGGTCCGTACCACTCAGGTGGCGGTGCGTTGCCAAAGGTCTGTCCGTACGACGGGTTACCCTGGCGGCGGTTTGACGAAACAGGGGAGAGCTGGGGAATGGTGAGCGGTTCGGTGAGGAAGCACGGCCTTGCCGTGGCGGGGATCTGTGTGCTGCTGCTGGCCGGTACGGCGTGCAGCGACACGGAAGCGGGCGGGAACAACCCCTCGACACCCGGCGCGTCGACGACACAGGGTGGTACTCCGGGCGCTTCGACCACCCCGGGCGAGTCGACCACGCCGTCGCAGGATCCGGCCGCGGCGGCCATCTCGATCGTGCCCGCGAAGGGCGCCAGCTCGGTGCAGCCGGACAAGCCGGTGACCGTGTCCACCTCGACCGGCAAGCTGAGCGACGTCACGCTGAAGGACGACGACGGCGACAAGGTCGACGGCAGCTTCAACACTGACAAGACGAAGTGGACCTCGACGGACCACCTCAAGCCCGGCGCGTCGTACACCGTGAGTGGCTCGGCTGAGGGCATCGACGGTGCGTCCGTGCCGATCAACTCGACCTTCAAGACGCTGAAGGCGGCCAAGAGCCTCAAGGCCTCGGTCGTCCCGCTGAACGGTGAGACCGTCGGCGTGGCGCTGCCGATCCAGATCTACTGGAACAACCCGGTCAAGGACCGCGCTGCCGTGGAGAAGCGGCTGAAGGTGACCACCTCGGTCCCTGTCACCGGCACCTGGCACTGGGTGAACAGCAAGCAGGTCAACTACCGGCCGATGAACTACTGGCCGGCCGGCACCAAGGTGACCGTCAACATCGACACCCAGGGCGTCAACGCCGGCAACAACACCTGGGGCTCGAGCAGCCGCAAGATCGCCTTCACCATCGGCCCGTCGGTCGTCAGCAACGTGAACGTCAAGAAGCACACGATGACCGTGACGATCAACGGCAAGCTGGCCCGGAGCATCCCGATCACCGCCGGCAAGGACGGCTTCACCACCCGCAGCGGCGTGAAGGTGATCATGGAGAAGTTCACCACCAAGCGGATGGACGCGGCGACCGTCGGCATCAAGCCGGGCGACCCGGAGTACTACAACATCAGCAACGTGAAGTGGGCCCAGCGAGTCACCAGCTCCGGTGAGTTCATCCACGGCGCCCCGTGGTCGGCCGGCAGCCAGGGCAGCGCCAACGTCAGCCACGGCTGCGTCGGCATGAGCCTCGCGGACGCCCAGTGGTACTTCAAGCAGACCCTGCGCGGCGACCCCGTGATCGTCACCGGTACGACCCGCCACATGGAGCCCGGCAACGGCTGGACCGACTGGAACACCACCTGGGCCGCCTACAAGGCCGGCTCAGCCCTCTCCTGACCGCCACACACTGACGCGACCCTCTTCCCACATGCCCGTGGAAAGGGGGTCGCCTCAGTCGAACAGGTGTTTGGTCAGGGCGGGGACGACCTCGTCGGCGTGGAGCGCCGGCAGCAAGTGGTGGGCGGCGGAGTCGAGGCGTACGACGGTCGCCGTCGGGTTCAGGGTGGTGACGCGCTGGGCCAGCTTGTCGGGGCTCTGGCTCTTGCTCCGGCCGGCGACGAAGACCAGGGGAGAGGGGCGGAGGTTCCGCAGCTGGTCGTCGGTCGGACGCTTGGTGCGGACGAACGGGGTCGAGGGCTGCTCGGCGGCCAAGCCGGCGAGTTCCAGCCATCCTGGGTCGACGGGCAATCCTTGGGTCTCCCAGCGGAGGAAGGACTTGGTGCGGTTCCGCGACGGGCGCAGCAGGCTCGGCAACGCTCGCAGGACGTAGGGGAGCCGGAGGCCGAGGTAGCTGTCCGTCGGGTCGAGGAGGGCGAGCCGGTCGACGCGGTCCGGGTGCGCGAGGGTGTAGGTGAGCGCGATCCAGGAGCCGTAGGAGTGACCGCAGAGCGCTGTCTGGGCGATCCCCAGGCCGTCGAGGGTGTTCGTGAGCCAGGTGTGTAGGTCGGCCGGTGTCGTCGGCTTTCGCCCGGTGTTGGTACTGCGTCCCGCGTCGACGATCAGGTCCACGGCGTACACGCGGTGGCGGTCGGCGAGGCGTGGTGCGACGGCGAACCACACCGGTGACGTCGCGCCGTACCCGGGGAGCAGTACGACGGGTGGGCCGTCGGCCGGACCACACGCGTTCACGTGCGTGGTGCCGAACTCGTCGGCGAGCTCGAGCTGCTCCACCGGGACTTCCCAGCGGGCGAGGAGGGCGTCGTACGCGTCCTGGAAGGTCATGACGCGAGAATAGCTCACTCAGTGAGGTAAGTTGCGGGGTATGCGTGAAGGAGTGATGCCGGCTGACCCCGAGCGGGCGGCGGCGCTGGACCTGGTGCACCGGTTGCGGGAGGTCGCGCTGCGGCTCGAGCTGGCGGTGGGGGAGTTCGCACAGACCTCCGGTCTGCACGGCACCGACGTACGGGCGCTTGTCCGGCTTCTGGACGCCGAACGGGCCGGTGTGGAGGCGACGCCCAGCTGGTTGGCTCAGCAGCTTGGAATGACCTCTCAAGCGACGACGGCCGTCATCCACCGCCTGGAGGCCGCCGGGCACGTCGAACGCCTCAGAAGCCGCTCAGACGGCCGCAGCTCCCGCCTTCAGGTCTCCGACGCCGCGATCGACCTCGGCTGGCAGTTCTTCGGCCCTCTCCTCGAACGCATGGTCGCCGCCACCGAAGCGCTCGACCCAGCTGAGCAGACTCTCGTGAAGAGCTACCTGACCGCGGTCTCCGAAGCCCTCGGGTAGACGAAAGGCCCCGGCGTGATACCGGGGCCTCTCGCAAGTGCAACGCCGTGCTGGTACGACGTCAGGAGCGGTCGCTGGTGACCTCGCGGTAGGTCTCCGTCTCGCTCGTCAGGTCGTGGATCTCGTCCGCGTCGTGAGCGTGCTCGTGGGCCGCTTCGAGCTCCTCGGCGGTCGGCTTCTGCACCGCGTCGGCGTAGTAGAAGCGGGACAGCCGGGCGCGGAGCTTGTTCAGGGCGCGGCGCGGGGCGCGGACACCGTTGTCGTCGGTCTCCGGTCCGGGGTCGAACGGCAGCAGCCGCTCCCGGGCGGTGAGCTCGTACGCCTCGTTCGTCCCGATCGGCTCGTGCTTCTCGGTGTACTTGCCCTCGGGAGAGCGGACGATCACACCGGTCTCCAGGCCGTGCAGCAGCCGGTCGTTGTCGGCGCGCTGCAACGAGATCGCCACCCGCCGGGTGACCCAGAACGCCAGCACCGGGCCGAGGAAGATCGCGACTCTGAGGAACCAGGTCACGTTGTTCAGCGACACGTTGAAGTGAGTGGCGACCACGTCGTTACCACCACCGATCCACAGCAGGGCGTAGAAGGTGATGAAGGCGGCGCCGATCCCGGTCCGGGTCGGCATGTTGCGCGGCCGGTCCAGCAGGTGGTGCTCGCGTTTGTCCCCGGTGATCCAGCCCTCGATGAACGGATAGAGCGCGACCAGGGTGACGAACGCCGGTGGAATGATCAGGGCCGGGATGAGCAGGTTCCAACTCAACGTGATGCCCCAGAAGTGCGACTCGAATCCGGGGAAGATCCGGACCGCGCCCTCCAGCCAGCCCATGTACCAGTCCGGCTGGGATCCCGCCGTCACCTCCGCGGGGTTGTACGGGCCGTACAACCAGACCGGGTTGATCTGGAGCAGTGCCCCCATCAGCGAGGTGATGCCGAAGACGACGAAGAAGAAGCCGCCGGCCTTGGCCATGTACACCGGCATCAGCGGGTAGCCGACCACGTTCTTCTCGGTCCGGCCCGGGCCTGGGTACTGCGTGTGCTTGTGGTACACGACCAGGAACAGGTGCACCGTGACCAAGGCAAGGATCAACCCCGGTATCAGCAGCACGTGGATGGTGAAGAACCGGGAGACGAACTCGTCGCCGGGGAACTCACCGCCGAAGATGAAGAAGTTCAGGTACGTGCCGATCACCGGCGACGCCTGGATCATGCCGTTGGTGATCCGCAGACCGGTGCCGGACAGCAGGTCGTCGGGCAGGCCGTAACCGATGAAGCCCTCGATGATGCCGAGGAACAGCATCGTGAAGCCGATCACCCAGTTCAGCTCACGCGGCTTGCGGAACGCGCCGGTGAAGAAGATGCGGAGCAGGTGCACCATCATCGCGGCGATGAACAGCACCGCCGCCCAGTGGTGGATCTGCCGCATCAGCAGACCGCCGCGGATGTCGAACGAGATGTCCAGCGTCGAGGCGTAGGCCTCGGACATGTGCAGGCCCTTGAGCAGGCTGTACGAGCCCTGGTACTCGACCTCGGCCATCGACGGCCGGAACCAGAAGGTGAGGAAGATGCCGGTGAGGATCAGGATGATGAAGCTGTAGAGCGCGATCTCGCCGAGCATGAACGACCAGTGGTCCGGGAAGACCTTGCGCAGGTTCTTCCGGCCGATCTTGCCGATCCCGAGGCGGTCGTCCAGATACTTGACCGGAGGCGGAAACTGTTTCGTGTCTGACACTGGTGTCACCCTCGTTCCCAGAAGCTCGGGCCGACCGGCTCGGTGAAGCCGCTTTGTGCGACCAGGTAGCCCTCGCTGTCCACCGCCAAGGGTAGCTGAGGCAGCGGACGGGCCGCGGGGCCGAAGACGACCTTGGCACCATCGGCCAGGTCGAAGGTCGACTGGTGGCACGGGCAGAGCACGTGGTGGGTGGTCTGCTCGTACAGCGAGATCGGGCAGCCGACGTGGGTGCAGATCTTGGAGTAGCACAGGATGCCGTCGACACCCCAGTTCTCCCGTCCGGGCGGGGCCTGGATCTCGCTCGGCTTGATCCGCACCACGATCACCGCGGACTTCGCCTTGGCGTTCTGGTACGCGACCGGGCTCTCCTCCTGCAGCGGCGCCAGGTTGGCGGGCGCGGCGTTGACCAGCTGGCCGATGACCATGTCGGAGGGCTTGATCGGGCGGTTCGTGACGTCGTTGACGACCCGGATGCCCTTGGCCCAGATCGTGTTGTACAGGCTGCGACCGGGCAGCGGACCGAGGTCACGCAGCAGCACGATGGCCGGCAGGCCGAGCAGGCCCATCGCCGCGAACAGCGAACGGCGGATCAGCTTGCGCCGGGTGAACCCGGACTCCGCGACACCCTGCTGGAACGCCTCGGTGATGTCGGCGATCTGCTCGGGCGTCGAGTGCGCGTCGTGCCGGTCCTCGGCGATCTCCTCGTCGACCATCAGCTTCTTGGCCCACTGGATCGCGCCGGCGCCGATCAGGAACAGGGAGAGGCCGAGACAGAGGCCGATCACCATGTTGTTGGCATTGCCGGACAGCGGGCCGAACTCGAGCACGGCGTCCCGCTTGATGGCGAAGTACGCCACGCAGGAACCGAGCGCGAGCAGGCCGGCCAGCGTGAACATCGTCGCGACCTGGCGCTCGACCCGGTCGGCGGCCTTCGGGTCGATGTCGGTGATGCGGTACTCGTGCGGCTCGATACCCGGGTCCGGGATCGGCTCCGCCACCTGTACCTGACTGTGCTCCTCTTCCGCCCTGACAGCGGGAAGCTTGTCGTCGCTCATTCGGCCTTCGCTCCCTTGGCCCTGACGCCCTTGGCGCCGATCCACACCGCTACACACACCAGCAGGCCGATACCGACCAGCCAACCCCATAGTCCCTCAGAGACCGGTCCGAGCCGGCCGAGACCGAAGCCACCCGGGTCCTTCTGCGCCTGCAGCGCCTTCAGGTAGGCGATGATGTCGGCCTTGTCCTGCGGCTGCATCACCTGGTCGGAGAAGACCGGCATCTGCTGCGGGCCGGTCAGCATGGCCTCGTAGATGTGCTTCTCGCTGACGCCCATCAGCGACGGCGCGTACTTGCCGTTCGGCAGTGCGCCGCCACGGCCGGCGAAGTTGTGGCAGGCCGTGCAGTTCGTCCGGAACAGCTCGCCACCACGGGTGACCTGCTCGTCGGTGGCCTTGCTCACGTCGTACGACTCCTGCGCCGGGACGGCCGGGCCGGGGGCGAGCGAGGCGACGTACGCGGCCAGGGCCTCGATCTCCTCCTGCGTGTACGCCGGCGTCTTGCGCGGGATCTGTGCACCCGGCTGCATCGCGGGCATCCGGCCGGTGCCGACCTGGAAGTCGACCGCGGCCGCGCCGACGCCGATCAGCGACGGGCCGGCCATCTTGCCCTCGCCGTTGCCGCCGCCCTCGGCGTTCAGGCCGTGGCAGCTGGAGCAACCGACCGCGAAGAGCTTCTTGCCCTCCTCGATCTGCTGGGACTGGGCCGAGTTGTCCGCGACCGCGTTGTCAGGGGCGAAGGCGGCGTACGCCGAACCCACTGCCAGGAGGCCGAACAAGAGCACGACGAGGCCGGCTGACCGGTGCCGTCGACGTGCGGAGAGGAAGCGCGCCGGTGACAAGGAATGTCTCTTCTCACTCATTTGAGCAGGTAGATGGTCGCGAACAGGGCGATCCAGACCACGTCGACGAAGTGCCAGTAGTAGGACACGACGATCGCCGAGACCGCCTGTTCGTGGGTGAACTTACGAGCCATGTACGTCCTGGCCAGGACGAACACGAAAGCGATGAGACCGCCGGTCACGTGCAGACCGTGGAACCCGGTGGTCAGGAAGAAGACCGATCCGTACGGCGACGACGAGATCGTCATGCCCTCGTGGACCAGCTTCGCGTACTCGGTGACCTGACCGGCGATGAAGACCGCGCCCATCACGTACGTGAGGATGAACCACTCACGCATGCCCCAGGCACGGACGTTCGCCAGCGAGCCGCTCCGGCCCACCTTGCCGTGCTCGGCGGCGAACACACCGGCCTGGCAGGTGAACGACGACGCGACCAGGATGAACGTGTTCACCGAAGCGAACGGCACGTTCAGCATCTCGGTCGACGCCTGCCAGAGGGTCTCGGTCCCGGGAGCGGCGGAAGCGGTCGTCACCGACCGGATCGTGAAGTACGCCGCGAAGAGGGCGGCGAAGAACATCAGTTCGCTCGAAAGCCAGACGATCGTGCCGACACTGACCATGCTGGGACGGTCGTGGTGTCCGTGTTCACGAGACGCTGGGAGCGCAGTTGCAGTGGCCACGCGGTCATTATGTCGGTCCGCCTGTCCAGAGCCACGACCACCCCCGTGCATGTCGCCGAACCGTTGTTTCTACTGTGGAAGCGTGCTTCCCCTCCACGCCACGCCGGGCGACCAGATCGAGCCGTTCACGCCGCTGCGGTTGCTGACGGCCTGGACCTTCGAACCGGTGTTACTCGGTGTGATCGTCGTCCTCGGCGCGCTCTATCTGTACGGCGTCCACAAGCTGCGCAAACGGGGCGACAAATGGTCCCGGGCCCGGACGTTCTCGTTCGTCGGCGTGGGGCTCGGAAGCGCGGTGATCGCGACCCAGTCGGCGCTGGGCACCTATGACACGGTGCTGCTCAGCGTGCACATGGTCCAGCACATGATCCTGTCGATGCTGACGCCGCTGGCGATGGCGCTCGGCGCGCCGATCACGCTGGCGTTGCGCACGCTTCCGCAGCGTCCGCGGAAATGGTTGCTCTCCGTATTGCATTCGCGGGTCGCGAAGGTGCTCTGCTTCCCGCTGGTCGGCTTCACGCTGTTCGTGCTGAGCCCCTGGGCGCTCTACTTCAGCGGCTGGTACGAAGCCACCCTGCACTCGACCGTGTTGCACGACCTGCTGCATCTGCACTTCATCCTGGTCGGCGCGCTGTTCTTCTGGCCGCTGCTCGGGATCGACCCGGTGCCGGGGCGCGTGATCTACCCGTTCCGGCTGCTGCTGATCTTCCTCACACTGCCGTTCCACGCGTTCCTCGGCATCACGATCATGTCCGCGAACAAGCTGATCGCCGAGGACTGGTACACCAGCTTCGGCCGGTCCTGGCCGCCGTCGCCACTCCATGACCAGTACATCGCGGGCGGCCTGCTGTGGGGCTCGGGTGACCTCGTCGGCGTGGTGTTCTTCGCCGTACTGTTCGTCCAATGGGTGCGGGAATCGCAGCGGGAGGCCCGGCGCGAGGACCGCCGGCTGGACCGGTTGGAGGAACAGGCTCGCCGGACCGGACAGGCGCCCCGGTAGCATTCCCCCTGTTGTTCGCATGTCCTTTCGTACAGCCACAGAACTTGGGATGGATCGATGAGTTCAGAGCGTCCGCTGAAGGTGCTGGTCTACAGCGACGACCGTACGACGCGGGAGTCCGTCCGGCTGGCCCTGGGTAAGCGGCCGGCCGCCGATCTGCCCGAGCTCGAGTACGTCGAGTGCGCGACCGAACCGGCCGTGATCAAGACCATGGACAAGGGCGGGGTCGACCTGGCCATCCTGGACGGTGAGGCGGTTCCGGCCGGTGGCATGGGGATCGCTCGGCAGTTGAAGGACGAGATCTTCCAGTGCCCGCCGGTCCTGGTCATCACCGGCCGCCCGCAGGACGCCTGGCTGGCGACCTGGTCGCGGGCCGAGGGCGCGGTCTCGCACCCCATCGACCCGATCCGGATGGCCGAGGTCACCGCGGACCTGCTCCGCCAGCGCCTGGCCAACCTCCCCGCCACCACCGCCTGACCACGCATCATGGCTGTGCTTTTGGCCTCGCCTCCGGCTCGGCGGGTCATGGGGCTTCAACTCCCGGCCTTCCCTCGTCGCTCCAGTCGCTGCGCTCCCTTCACTCCTCAGTCCAGGCCGGGAGGCCCCATGACTGTGCTTTTGGCCTCGCCTCCGGCTCGGCGGGTCATGGGGCTTTACTCCCGGCCTTCCTTCGTCGCTCCGGTCGCTCCGGTCGCTTCGCTCCCTCCGCTCCTCAGTCCAGGCCGGGAGGCCCCGTGACCGACTACACCTGGCCGCAGGTGCTCAATCCGTTGTTGCGGCGCGAGGACCTGGAGTCCGCCGCCACCGCGTGGGCGATGGAGCAGATCCTGTCCGGTGCCGCGTCGCCGGCGCAGCTCGCCGGGTTCGTGATCGCGCTGCGGGCCAAGGGCGAGACGGTGAGCGAGGTCGAAGGCCTGGTCGCGACGATGCGCGACTTCGCCGGGCGAGTCACGGTCTCCGGCCGGACGCTGGACGTGGTCGGGACGGGTGGTGACCAAGCACACACAGTGAACATCAGCACGATGTCGGCGATCGTCGCGGCCGGAGCCGGCGCGAAGGTGGTCAAGCACGGCAACCGTGCGGCCTCGTCGGCGTGTGGTGCGGCCGATGTCCTGGAGGAGCTGGGGATCCCGCTCGATCTCACCGCGGCGCAGGTCGCCGAGGTGGGGGAGCGGGTCGGGATCACGTTCTGCTTCGCCTCCGCGTTCCACCCTGCTCTTCGGCATGCCGCCGTACCTCGGCGTGAGCTCGGCGTACCGACGACCTTCAACCTGCTTGGCCCGCTGGCGAACCCGGGCGACCCGTCGGCGCAGGCCGTCGGCGTCGCGGACGAGCGGATCGCCGGCCTGATCGCCGGAGTACTCGCCCGACGCGGGATCGACGCGCTGGTCTTCCACGGTGATGACGGGCTCGATGAGCTGACCACGCGGACGACGTCGAAGGTGTGGAGTGTCGGCGGGGGATCGGTCGAGGGTCCGTTCACCGTGGATCCGCGGGAGCTCGGGATCGAGCCGGTGTCCGCGGATGCGCTGAAGGGTGCGGACGCCGCGTACAACGCGAAGGTCGTACGGGCGTTGGTCGACGGTGAGCCGGGCGCGGTGCGGGACGTCGTACTGCTGAACGCCGGGGCGGCACTGGCGGCGTACGAGCCGGAGCCGGGGGACGTGACCAGCCGGATCCGGAGTGGGATGGACCGGGCCGCGGAGGCGATCGACTCGGGCGCGGCGAAGGAAACACTGGATCGGTGGATCGCTGCCTGCGCCGAGGTGCGCGGCTGACGCTTTGCTGAGGTGACGGAAAGGGCCGGCGGGGATGTCCCCGCCGGCCCTTTCCGCGTCTACTTGTTGATCTCGATCTGGCTGACCTTGGAGCGCCAGACCTTCTGCCACGCGGGCGTGGACCCGGCGATGTCGGCGATCGACACGGCCGCCGTGCCGTCGCCGCGATCGATCACCGCGACCATCACGGTCGAGAAGGTCTCCTTGACGCCGGGCTGGCTCACCGCGACCTTGGCGACGAGCTCATGGCCGGGGTGCCCGCTGACGGTGATGGCCTTGTGGGTAGTACCGGGCAGGACCTTGACGTCCTTGGTGTACAGCCCGATGATCGCCCGCGACCCCACCTGCACCGTGGCCTCCTTCAGGCCGGCCGCGGTGTTCTTGTACGGGATGTCGGGAGGCAGCTGGCCGAAGCTGGTGACGTTGCCCCACTTCGCGCCCTTGCCGTCGTAGTTGTTGTGCACCGTGAACCAGATCGCGGCGCCGCCCCACAGACCGGTCTCGTCGGAGTAGTTGGTCCAGGCCGAGCTCATGATCGGCATCGAGTCGTTGTTCGCGGCAACCATCTCGGTGCCGAGCACCTTGCCGACCGGTGTCGGCGTCTCGGACGGCTGCACCGACGGGCTGACAGTCTCGATCGGCGCCTGGTTACCGGAGGGGAGCGCGACCGGGGTGACCGCGTCGGCCTTCGTCCAGATCCAGCCGACACTCAGCCCGGTGGTCGCCAAGGCCGCGATCACCAGCGCAAGCGCCCCGATCAGCCGCGCCTTCGTCCCAGAATCCATCGGCGGCTTCCCGCCACCCTTCGCCTCCCCACCAACGGCCAGCCGCTCCCCAAACCCCGCCTGCTGCCCATACGCAGCCTGCCCACCGTCCTGCGCCTGCCCACCGTGCAGCGCCTGCCCACTGTGCTGTGCCGGCCGACCGCCCTGCTGCCCATAAGCCGCCGACTGCCCCGCCCCATACGCTTGCCCCTGCGGACCCTGCCCGTATTGGCCCTGCTGCCACTGGCCTTGCTGCGGCTGCCCCTGCTGGGACTGCCCGTGTTGGGCGTGGGTCGGCTGCTGCGGGTAGGCAGTTGGTTGCTGAGGGCCCCACATCTGCTGACCCTGCTGCTGGCCGCCGTGCTGCGGCCGAGGCTGCTGCGCTCCCCACATCTCTTGTCTCGGTTGCTGCCGACCCTGCTGCTGCGCCGGAGGCTGCTGATGCCCTGGCTGCTGCAGACCCGACTGCTGCGGGCCGGTGTGTTGACCTGGGTGCTGCTGTCCCGCCTGCTGCGGGCTGGTCTGTTGCGGACCTGGGTACTGCTGTCCCGGCTTCTGCTGCCCCGCCTGTTGTGGTCCGGGTTGCTGCCAGCCGGTCTGCTGGTTCGGCCGCGGCTGCTGGGGCACGGCGTGTTGAGGTGCCGAATGCTGTGGCGCCGCCGGGGGCTGCTGGCCGGGCTGCTGCTGGTACGCCTGCGGCTGGCCGGGCTGCTGGGACGGCTGCGCCTGGCCGGGCCGCTGTCCCGGGTTTGGCGTTCCGGCGGGTGGCCGGTGCGACCCGGCGGAGTGGGACGGCGCGGCCGACGGTGGAGGCGGCGGTGCCGGCGCAGGCGACTGCCCGGACAACGCATCCGCCGAACCACCCGCCGGGCTCGCCGGATACGGCTGCGGCTGCCCGCCGTACCCGGGTGCCTGTGCGGGTCCGCCGTACCCGGGTGCCTGTGCGGGGCCGCCGTACCCGCGTGCCGGTAGAGGACCGCCTTCCTCGGGGGTCAGCGGTTGGCCGACGGGGTTGGGTGGCTGTTGGTGGTTGTCGTACTGCGGGGGGTTAGTGCCTCCGGGTGGTGGGGCGCTGTGCCGGGCGGACCGGGGCGGTTGTGGGGTTTGGTCTTCGTTCTCAGCCAACGTTGATTCCCTTGTAGGCCTGACTCTCGGCCGCCCTCAGATCCAGCCGGGTGTTGGGGATGTCGCTGATGTACGCGACTGCAGTGCCGTCACCGAGGTCGAAAACGGCCACCGTCAGGGTAAGCACTCGGGCGGTCACCTTGGCCGAGTTCGCGGTCACCGTCTGCTGAAAGAACCAGCCCGACTTGTCCGACCGCTTCACCGCACCGTTGGCAATGGTCTTGAACGTCACCGGGATGTCGCCGTACAGGTTGGTCCGCAGCTGGATCGACAGCGCCGCCGCGGTCGCCTTCGGGTCGCCGTTGAACCCCGAGCCGGTGCCGAGCGCGCCGACGAAGATGTCGGCGTACCAGTCGTTCTTGCCGTCGAACTTCTCCTGCAGCACGATGTACTGCCCGCTCGAGTTGAGCAGTTGCGGTACCAGCCGCTTCCGGTCCGACCACGGCGCCGTACGGCGGGGGAACGAGATCGCGTCGGACGAGATGCGCGCGCCCTCATGCAGCTTCGGGTTCTTCGACTGGCCGGGCTTGGTGCTGCCCTGCCCCGTTGGCTGGTTCGTCGGCTGACTGCCGGTCGGCTGTGCGGTCGGCGTACCGGTGGGCTGTGGGTCCGCCTTCTTGTCGCCCGGGTTGACGATCAGGAAGATTGCCGCCACCACCAACATCACCAGCGCAACCCCGCCACCGACGATCAACGGCAGCTTCGCCCCGGAAGGCCCGCCTCCGTCCCCAGCTCCCTTCCCCTTCTTCTCCCGCTTCCCCCCACGCCCAGCCCCACCCGAGCCAACCTCCTGCTGCTGCCCACCCCAGGCCTCACCCTGCTCACCCCAAGCCTGCGCAGTCTGCTGCCCCCCACCCCAGTTCGCGCCGCCGTTCTGCTCCCCACCACCGTCCCCTTGCCCAGCCCCCCAACCTTCACCAGCGCCCTGCTGTCCACCACCCCAACCCTCACCGGCGGTCTGCTGCGAAGCACTACCCCAAGCATCAGCAGCCGTCTGCTGCTCCCCACCCTGTCGATCCCCACCAGCCTGCTGACCCCACGCCGCGGACCCCTGCCCACCGCCGTGGTTCTCACCAGCGGCCTGCGGGCCCCACGCCCCAGCGTCTTGTCCGCCGGCCTGGCCCTGACCATCCGCCTGCTGACCCCACGGTGCGGCGTATTGTCCGGTGGCCTGGTTCTCTGCAGTCGTCTGCTGGCCCCAGGGTCCAGGTTGTTGCCCGGCGCCCTGGTTTTCGGCCGCTTGCCGGCCCCACGGTCCGGACTCCGGTGCACCGTCATGCCAGCCACTGCTCGCAGCTTGCTGTTCTCCGGCGCCCCAGCTGTTGTTGTCGCCAGCTGGCTGCCAGGGGTCGGTCCCGGTCTGCTCAGGCCCCCATCCACCAGCCTGGCCGTTCTGCTGAAGAGGCCAGCTCTGCCCGCCCCAGGGCTGAACCTGCCCGGCGTCGTCACCAGTCTGCTGCTGCGCGCCCCAGGGCTGACCTTGCCCGGCCTCGTCACCAGCCTGCTGCTCCGCACCCCAGCCCGGACCCTGTCCGGCGTCGGCACCCCATCCCTGGGATTGATCGGCGTTGCCAGCGGTCGGCTGAACGCCCCAGCCCTGTCCCTGGTCGGCCTGCCCGTCCGTCTGCTGCGCCGCAGACTCCTGAGCCGGCTGCGCGCCCCACCCATTCGCCTGGTCCGCCTCCTGGACACCCCAAGCCGGCTGGCCCTGTCCCTGTTCGGACTGCCCCCACGCCGGCTGAGCCTGTGCCTGGTCCTCCCCGGACTGTGCACCCCACGCTGGCTGGGCCTGCTGCTCGGACTCGCCCCATGCTGGCTGCCCCTGTGCCTGGTCCTGCCCGGACTGCGCACCCCAGGCCGGCTGGGTCTGCTCCTGCGCGGACTGCGTGCCACCGTCCGGCTGGTTGGGCTCGGGTTGTGTGGCCCACGCTGGGTGGGTTTGTGGGTGCTGTTGTGCGGGCCAGGCGGGTTGCACCTGGGTGGGATCGTCGCTTGGGTCGGCGGTCCAGGGCTGGGCGTGGTTGGTCGGTTGGAGGGTTTGCAGGTCCTGGTTGTCTTCGGGCTGGATGGCCCAGGTGGGCTGGATCTGGGTTGGTTCGTCGGCCTGCTGGGTGCTCCAGCGTTGCTGTGCTTCCGTCGACGCTTCAGCGGGCTGCGGGTCTGGTCGTGGCGTCGGCGTTACGGCCGGCGCGTCGGTCCAGCTCACGTCCGACCAGCTCTGTGCCTCCTGTCCAGGACTGCTAGCTGCGGCGGGACCGGGGGTCGGCGTGCCTCCGGCGGTGGTCTTGGTACGAGAGGTTGCTGCCTCACCTGATCCGTCTTCGGTGTCGACGGGGGCTGGGGCGAGCTTCAGGGTCCAGCCGTTACTCGGGGCTGGCTCAGGCTCGTTGGCGGGTTCGGCGAGGGGCTCGTCGAGGGGTACGTCGAGTTCGTCGTCCGAGACCTCGCGTTGCGACCAGTGCTCTGGCGGGGCTTGTGCGATCACCGGGGCGTCCCACGTCGCGCGGGCTCGCTCGAACGCACTCCGCTCATCCGCGTCAGTCGGTTCGTCGGCGTCGTTGGCCGGCGCGACCGCGGACAGCCGCGGGCCGTCGGCAGCCTGGGTCGGCTCGCCGGTCTGCTGGGGCTCGGCGCCACCCCACAGCTGTGGGGTGGCCGACTGCTGCCACCAGCCTGACTGCTCCTCCGACCCACCGGACCCAGACGTGTCGCCAGTCCGCGGCGTCTCGGGCTGCGTGGTCGGTTCCGAGACCGGCCGAGTCTCACCGAACGGCTGGGCCTGCGTGGCCGACCAGGTTTCGGCGAGCGGGCGGGTGTCCGCGTCGCGCTCCGACCGGGCGGCGGCCTGCGAGGCGGCGGCCTGCGAGCTGGCGGCCTGCGAGTTGGCGGGCTCGGAGCCGTTGGCTGGGGCGTCGGGTTGGGTGTCTGCGGGCTGGGTGCGGTTGGTCCATTGCTTCCCGTTCCACCAGCGGATGGTGTTCGGCTGGCCGGTGGGGTCCGGGTACCAGCCTTCGGGAGGGTTGCTCATGCGATTACCGTAACTTCAGCTCGTGTCAGCGCGGCCGTGCTCGCCCAGCCCTCAGACACCGTCCTCCTGACCGAGGCTGAAGGCGGCTTCCAGGTCGTGCGACGAGTACGCGCGGAACGCGATGTGCGTCTCGGTGCTGAGTACGCCGGGCACGCGGTTCACGTGGTCGGGGATGACGGTGGCGAGGTCGTCGTGGCGCGCGACCCGGACCATCGCGATCAGGTCGAGCCCGCCGGTGACGGAGTACACCTCACTGACGCCCTCGATGGCGGCCACCTGCTCGGCGACCTCCGGGATCCGCGCGACGTCGGCCTTGATGAACACGATCGCGGTGACCATGCCGTCCTCTCCTAAGGAAGTCACACCCCAACCCGCTGAAGCATAGTGTGGTCCAGCTCCCGCAGCGCCGTCGCCGTCGCTTCGTCCGCGGGCAGGAACGCCTCCATCCGCAACTCCGAGACCGTGACGTCGATCGCCGTACCGAACCGGGTCAGGGTGGTGATCAGCCGCAGCTCACCCAGCTCCGACCGGAGCCGCAGCGGTACGGCGAAGCCGAGGTGCTCCGGCCCGGTCGGCGGTCGTGGCGGCACCACCGCGGTCAGCTCCTCGATCAACGCGTCCGCCTCGGCGTCCGGATTCAGCGCGGCTTCCCGGGTGAGCGCGTCGATCACATGCCAGGCCCACTGATCGAGATTCACGATCCGGGGAGCCAGCCCGGCGGGGTCGAGCAGCAGTCGAGGGATGTTCACAGGTGATGCGAGCAGGCGCTCCGACACGCCGGTCGTCAGCGCGTGGAAGGTGCCGTTCGCGAGCACCAGATCGCCGCGTCGATCGACGACGACAGCCGGGTACGGGCGATGCCCGTCGAGGATCGCGGTCAGCGCCGTCCGGATCGCGCCCAGACCCGGCCCGTCGTACGGCGTCTCGTCGTACGCAGGCGCATACCCGCCCGCCAGCAGCAGCGCATTGCGATCGCGGAGCGGGACCTGGAGTGACTCGGCGAGGCGGATGACCATCTCGCGGCCGGGGAGCGAGCGGCCGCTCTCGATGAAGCTCACGTGGCGCTGGGTCGTGCCCGCCCGGATGGCGAGCTCCAGCTGGCTCACCCGCCGCCGGGTCCGCCACAGCCGCAGCCCCGCGGACAGATCAGATCGAGAGGTCAGCATGTCTCAGGTCTAGCGCATGGCACCGACAGTCCATACCCAGCAGGGAATTGTCCGGGGTACGGCGCTCTCGGCAAGCTGCTGAGGCAGGGCGGCAACGGGTCGCCCGGACCGAAGGAGAACGTCGTGTCCGACGCGCAGGAATTGGCCGATCGGTACGTCGCGGTGTGGAACCAGCCCGACCCGGACACCCGGCGGAAGGCGATCCAGGAGCTGTGGACCGAGGACGGCGTACATCTGCTCGAACCCCCGGAGGAGATCGTCAAGCGAGCCGAGGAGATCGGCGTCACGGCCACGCTGGAGGCCCGCGGGCACGAAGCGCTGGTACGGCGGGTGACGCGGGCGTACGACGAGTTCGTGGCACCCGGGCAGTTCGAGTTCCGCCCGCACGGCGAGGCCACGACCTTGCACGACATGGTGAAACTCCGCTGGGCGATGGTGCCTGCCGGCGGGGGAGAGGTACTTGCCGTCGGCATCGACCTGCTCCTGCTGGCACCCGACGGGAGGATCGTCTCCGACTACCAGTTCATCGAGTCCTAACCAACCCGCGCCGGCCCGAGCGGGCGCATGTGGCGGCGGCGTTCGGTCGGGTGGTGGTGGACCTCGGAGTGGGCGTTGTCGAGGCGGGTGAGGTGGCGACCGGCACCGCTGACCGGGCAGGTCCAGGTGCCGTCCATCTCGACCAGCCGGATGTCGGGCTGGTCGAGCCAGCGCAGGACCAGCTCGATCTCCTCCGGCGAGGCCGCGGCCACCGGGCCGATCCCCGGCAGCACGGTCTCGGCCGACGCGCGGAGCATCTCCAGGTACTTGCGCGGATCCGTCCCGCGCGGGCTGATCCCGGCAGCCGCGAGCCGGCCGCGACGGATCACGTGCAGCTCCCAACCGCCGTCGTCGGTCCGCCGGGCCGCGCAGATCTCGGCGCACCCGGTGACCGACGCCATCCGTTGCATCCGAGCCGAGCTCCGCACGAAAGCACTCAACCGATCCCGATGGACGGCGGCGTCCTCGAACCGCTCGTCCGCGGACAACACGTCGATCCGCCGGTCCAGCGCGTCGACCACGGGCGTCGGATCCACGGTCAGCGCCGTCCGCAGCGCCGTCACGAATTCGCCGTACGAATCGATTGAGATCCGTCCGTCACACGGCGCCACGCAGCGGCCCATCTCGGCCAGCACGCACGGCGACAACTGAGGGGTCCGCGACATCCGGGCGGTGCACTGCCGGATCGGGAACGCCTCGTGCAGCGCGGCCATCGCCCGCTCGGCCGTCTTTCGCGAGCTGAACGGGCCGAGATACCCGGCGTCGTCGTCGCGCACCTGTTTGACGAGCGACAACCGCGGAAACGGTTCGACAGTGACCTTCAGCCAGTGTTGCCGCTCCGGGAACTTCGAGCGCCGGTTGTACCGCGGCTTGTGCTCCGCGATCAGCCGCAGCTCGCGGACCTCCGCCTCGAGTGACGTCCCGCACTCGATCCCGCGCACGCCGGTCGCGATACCGACCATCTCGCCGATCCGGTTGCGGGTCTCGGAGGCGGTGAAGTACGACCGGACGCGGGTCCGCAGGTCCTTCGACTTTCCGACGTACAGCACCTCGCCGCGGTCGTCGGTGAACAGGTACACACCCGGTGCGTGCGGCAACGATTCGGCCAGGTGCCGCTTCGCGCGCACGGCCGGTGCGACCCGCGACGAGTACGTCTGCAGATCCTCGAGTGTCTGCACGCCCAGCGAACCGACGCGCTCGAACAGTCCGTGCAGCACGTCGACGGTCGCACGGGCATCCGACAACGCGCGGTGGTTCGGTGTGGTGGTGGTCCGGAAGAGCTTGGCCAGCGTGCCGAGCTTGCAGTTCGGCGCCTCGTCCGGCGTGATCACCCGGCGCGCCAGCAGGGCGGTGTCGACGACGGCGAAGTCGGGCCAGTCATATCCGTGCACGAGGCTTTCGTGCTTGAGGAACCCCATGTCGAACGGCGCGTTGTGCGCCACCATCACGCACCCGTGGGCGAACTCCAGGAAGGCCGGCAGCACGGAGTCGATCCGGGGTGACGAGGCAACCATCAGGTTGGTGATGCCGGTCAGTACGGCGATGAACGGCGGGATCGGATCCGCCGGGTTCACCAGCGTCTGGAACTCGCCGATCACCTCCCCGCTGCGCACCTTGACCGCGCCGATCTCGGTGATCCCCGACTCGCCCGGCGCGCCGCCCGTGGTCTCCAGGTCGACGACGCAGAACGTGACGTCGCGCAGCGGCGTACCCAGGTCGTCGAAACTCGGCTGGACGCCGCGGATGGGCAGCGAGTCCGGAGCCGGCGCGGGCACGGGGCTGGTCATGGCAACGACGCTAGGAGGCCCCACCGACAATTCCGCAGGTGACACGCGAGGGAGTCGACTACGCTCTCTGTATGCGTACACAGGCGATCACGGCGAAACCGGCCGGAAGGCCGGGACGTTGTGGTCTGCATCACTGGCCCAGCGCATCTCGCTGCCAGGCCACCGCTCGGGCCGGACTGCGGACCGGTGACTGAGGCAGGCACCGCCGCGAGCTCCGCCGCTACGACTTTGCCCGAACCGGTCCGGCAACGGGTTCTCACCCTCGCCGCGCACGCCCTCGGCCAGCTTCCGGCGTCCGACATCCCGGCCCCGTTGCGCCGTTTCGCCAGTTTCGCGCCCGCGAAGCGTGCCAAGCTCTCGGCGTCCGTGCTCGGCCCGATCCTCGAGACCGACGACCACTTCCGCCGGCTGGCGGCCTTCCAGGTACGCCGTGAGCATCCGGAGCTCGGCGACGCCGTGGCCGAAGGTGTCCCGGTCCCGGCCGCGGACCCGGTCGAGGTCGCGGCGCTGGCCTACCTGTTGCGCCCGGACGACTGGGAGCAACACCTCGCCGCGGCCGCTCAGGTGCCGGTCGAGACGCCCCACGCCGACGAGGAGGCGATCAACCGGCTCGCCGACCAGCTCGATCAGGCCCGGACCGAGACCCGGCAGGTCCGCGAACGGCTCCGCGAACAGGTCAACGAGCTCAAGGCCGAGAACGTCACGCTCCGCCGCAAGCTGAACGAGGCGCGGCAGCGGATCAGTGGTCTGCAGAGCGAGGTCGAGTACCAGACGACCCAAGCTGAGACGGCCGACGAACGGGTCGAGGCCGCGCGCACCGAAGTGGACCGTGAGCTGCGCAAACTCCGGTCCCGCATCACCGAACTCGAAGCGATCGAACACGCGGCACGCCGTACGGCGGGACAGGAACGCGAGCTGGCGTCGACGCGGACCCGGCTCTTGCTGGACACGTTGCTAGAGGCAGCGAGTGGGCTACGGCGCGAGCTGGCACTGCCACCCGGGGGAGAGCTCCGGCCGGCCGACACCGTGGCCGGGACGGAGCCCGACGCCGCACCGATCGGGCGTACGGCGCCTGAGGACGATCCGGCCTTGTTCGACGAGTTGTTGTCGTTGCCGCAGGTGCATCTGATCATCGACGGCTACAACGTCACGAAGACCGCCTGGCCGAACTCGCCGTTGCACTCGCAGCGTCAGCGGTTGGTGACCGCGTTGGGTGCGTTGGTCGCACAACGCCGGATCGAGGTCACGGTCGTCTTCGACGGCGCGGAGCTTTCGGGCCCGGTGCAACTGAACCCACCACGCGGTGTGCGGGTGCGCTTCAGCCCCGCCGGAGTGATCGCCGACGAGGTGATCAGGCAACTTGTCCGCGCGGAGCCTCCGGGCCGCCCGGTCGTGGTCGTCTCCACCGACCGTGAGGTTGCCGAAAGCATCATCAAGCTCGGTGCGCGTTCACTCTCCGCCACGAGCCTGATCTCACGCATCGCCCGCGCCTGACGACAGAAACTGTCGGAGGCCTTCTCTAGCGTCCTTTTCAGCCGGGTGCAAGTCCGGGTGCTTCCCCACTTTGGAGGACGTTGTGCTGATCGACTGCGAAGCATGTGTGATGAAGGGTCCAGGCTGCCAGGACTGCGTGGTCACGGTGGTTCTCGGATTCTCCGCCGAACGCTCCGGCAGTCTGCGGATCGACGACGACGAGAAGGCCGCCCTGGACGCGCTGGCCGAGTCCGGTCTGGTCCCGCCGCTGCGCCTCGTGCACGCTGTCAGCAGTGTCGACCCGAACACTGTTGTCGAAACCCCTGACGGGGAAGGCGAAACGGCCGTTGGGTTGGCATGATCCTTCGTTAATTTTGGATCAAACCCGAGGGGCGAATTGCACTGGTTACGAAACGGTCACTACTGTTACGTCTCGTTGCCTCAGGGTGTCGGTCGATCAGGCCGACCGGGCAACGGTAAAAGCCGAGGGAGTGACCGGTCGGCGACTGTGGATGACATCCGCAGCCGGCGTGGTCGACGGGGACGGCGCGAGCAGAGGAAGGGACCGACCGGGCTGTGTCCATCGGACGCATCAACCGCACCAAGGGAATCGCCCTCGCCGCCATCACCAGCACCGCTGTCGTCGCTGGCGTGATCTTCATCCAGGGAGCGGCGGACGCTGATCCGAAGCCCACCCTGGCTCAGGCGAAGACGCAGGTCGCAGCGCTGCAGCACAAGGCCGAGGTGGCCGGTGAGTCGGCCAACGACCTGCGCGGGCAGATCAGCGCCTCCACCGCCCGGGTGAACGCCCTGAAGGCCGGTATCGCCAAGCAGCAGACCCAGGTGGACACGGTGCGGCGGCAGATCGGTTCCCTCGCGGTCGCCGGGTACCAGACTTCCGGGATGTCGACGACGGCGCAGTTGCTGCTGTCGCCGAACCCCGACCAGTTCCTCAGCCAGGCCTCCACCGCCCAGGCCTTCGCCGGGCAGCAGGACTCGGCGCTCCGCCGCTACCAGCAGGCTCAGGGGAAGCTGACCGACCTGCAGGCCAGTGAGCAGACCGAGCTGGCCGCGCTGCAGGCCGTGCAGGCTCAGCAGAACGCGCTGACCAAGCAGATCCAGACGAACCTCGACGCCGCCCAGAAGGTGCTCGACAAGCTGAGCGACAGCGAGCGCAAGCGGATCGAGCAGGAGAACGCCGACGAGGCCGCGGAAGCCCGCAAGGAGCGCCCGACCCGCGACAGCGACCGGATGGACAACCTGCCGGTGCCGGTCAGCGGCCGCGCCGGGACCGCAGTCCAGACCGCGCTGGCACAGCTCGGAGACTCCTACGTCTGGGGCGCCGACGGCCCCGACTCCTTCGACTGCTCCGGGCTGATGATGTACGCCTGGGGCAAGGCCGGTGTCTCGCTGTCGCACTCCTCGAAGGCGCAGGCCAGTGAGGGCCGCCGGGTGAGCAAGAGCCAGCTGATGCCGGGTGACCTGGTCTTCTACTACTCGCCGATCAGCCACGTCGCGATGTACATCGGCAACGGCCGGATCGTGCACGCCAGCCGCCCCGGCAAGCCGGTGAAGACCGACCCGATCGACCTGATGCCGTACAACACCGCGGTCCGCCCGGGCTGACCTGCGTCCTTGACATACTCATCGGCTCCGGGGATCCATCCCCGGAGCCGAGTCGTTTCACGATCGTCCAGGTGCCGTAGTGTCGGAGGTGGCACGTAGTGTGTCCCGCCTGACTGGGGCAGGTGAGCAGCGAGAGGCCGAGGTGATCGACGAACAGGGCGACACGGTGCCTCTCCCAGCGGTCCCGGCGAACGGTGACCGGCCGCAGCCGGCTGATCACCGCCCGTCGGCCGAGCCGGCCAAGGCCGAGCGGACCAAGCTGACTAGCCGTGGGTTGTCGCCGTCGTTCGCGCCGATCGCCAAGAAGGTCGCCCTCGGCCTGGCCGTCTGCCTGGTCGCCGGAGCCGGGTACGCCGGACTCCAGCAGATCGCCAACGCGCCGGCCGACCCGAACGCGCCCGGCACGCATTCACCGCAGAGCTCCGCGACCCCCGACGAAGCCGCCGAAGGGGTACGGCGTGCCGTCGCCGGAGAGGCCGTCCTGCAGAAGATGGCCGATGCGGTCGAGAACAACAAGCGCACCGAGTTCCTGAACACGATCGACCCGAAAGCCGCCGAGTTCCGGGCCAGCGCGCGAACGATCTTCGCGAACCTGAGCACCCTCCCGATCGGCGCCTTCCAGTTGCGCTACGTGAGCGACGACACCGGCGCGCTCACCCCGGCCCGCCAGGCCGAGCTCGGTGGCAGCCAGGCCTGGCTGGCCCAGGTCGAGGTTTCCTGGCAGCTCGCCGGGTTCGACGCCAAGCCGGCCCGCGAGACCCTCCCGGTCACGTTCGTCACCCGGGACGGGACGACGTACGCCGCCTCGTTCTCAGAGCGGTTCGTGGCCGGTCAGCGGCGGCCGATCTGGGCGCTCGGCCCGATCGACGTGGCCAAGGGCGAGCACAGCCTGGTGATCAGCCTGGACTCGGAGTCGGACGCGAAGAGCTATGTCTCGGTCGCGGATCGCGCGGTCGAGTCGGTCACGAAGGTGTGGGGCAAGGGCTGGCGGCAGAAGGTGATCGTCTACCTGCCGGCCAAACAGGCGCAGATGGAGTACATCCTCGGTGCCGAGCCGAATACGTACACCCAGATCGCCGCCGTCACGATGGCCGAGCTGGACACTCCACTGGCGGGCGCTCCGGTGCGGATCGTGGCGAACCCGAAGCTGTTCGTGGAGCTCGGCAAACAGGGCCGCAAGATCGTGCTGACGCACGAGACGACCCATGTCGCCTCGACCGCGACAGCGTCGCCGGTGCCGTTGTGGCTGGCTGAGGGATTCGCGGACTACGTCGCGTTCACCGCCGTGCCCGTGCAGGACGAGTCGGCGGCGAAGGAGCTGTTCAAGGCGGTCCGGGCCGGTAAGGTGCCGGCCACGCTGCCCGGTCCGGATGCCTTCGCCGCCTCCGCGACCGAGCTGCCGCAGGCCTACGAGTCGGCCTGGCTCGCCTGCCGGCTGATCGCCGAGCGGGAGGGGCAGAGCAAGCTGGTCAAGTTCTATCGAGCCGTGCACGCGTCGAAGAGCAGCACCGGTCTGGCCGACGCGTTCAAGTCGGTGCTGGGGATGACCGAGGCCGAGTTCGTCGCCGAGTGGCAGCAGTACCTGAAGAGGCTCGCCGGTGCCTGATCCGGCCGCGCGCTGGGCACCACGTGCGGCTGCCGCCGTACTCGCGGTGGCGCTGGTCCTGACGATCGTCGTCACCACGCCCTGGCACTTGATCGACCTGCCCACACCGGACGCGACTCTGGACTTCACCCCCGCGGAGATCGCCCGCCAGAACGCGTTCCGCCACGAGTTGTTGCCGTGGTCAACGACCTCCTGGGTGCTGTCGGTCCTGGTCCCGCTCGCGATCGGTTTCAGCCCGCTCGGCCGCCGTCTGTACGACGCTCTCCGCATCCGCCGCTGGTACGTCGCCGTGCCGCTGCTCGTCGCCGGACTCGGACTGCTCACCAGCCTGATCACGGTCCCGACCGATGTGATGAGCGAACGCGTCACCCGCAAGTACGGGCTGTCCGTGCAGGACTGGGGCTTGTGGACCCGCGACCGAGTCGTGAACTGGTTGCTGATGTCGCTCGCCCTCGCCGTACTCGCGCTCGTCCTGATCGGCCTCGCCAAACGCTGGCGTCGAGGGTGGTGGTTGCCGGCTGCAGTCGCTGCGGCGGTGCTGGTACTCGGGGTGTCGTTCGCGTACCCGGTGCTGGTCGAGCCGCGGTTCAATCAGTTCACCTCGATGCCGGCCGGCGCGCTGCGCGACGACTTCATGCGGCTCGCGGCGGAGGACGGCGTACCGGTCAAGGACGTGCTGGTCGCGGACGCGTCGAGGCGCACGACGGCCTTGAATGCTTACGTTTCCGGGTTCGGGTCGACCCGTCGGCTGGTTGTGTACGACACGCTTCTGAAGGATATGCCGCCGGCGCAGGTCCGGCTCGTGGTCGCGCACGAACTCGGTCACGCCGCGGAGGACGACGTACTGCACGGCACGCTGGTCGGCGTCCTGGCCGCGGCGTTCGCGGTGGTGTTGCTGCGGTTGTTGCTCGGGGCAAGGATGGCCGACCCGCGCCGGACCGCGCTGCTGCTGGCGTTGGTCGTCGCCGGTACGACGCTGTCCGCGCCGGTGCAGAATCTGGTCAGCCGGCGGATCGAGGCCCGGGCCGACTACCACTCGCTGCAGCTGACGAACGACCCGAAGGACTTCGTCGCGATGCAGCACGACCTGGCCGTGACGAACATTTCCGGGCTGGACCCGGCGCGCTGGCGGTACTGGATGTTCGCCACACACCCGACCGCGCCCGAGCGGATCGCGATGGGCCGGGCCTGGGCGACCGAGTACGGCACGCCCGTTCCGCCGCTGGTGTCCCGATGACCGTTCTCGTTGTGACCAACGACTTCCCGCCGCGCCAAGGCGGGATCGAGACGTTCGTGCGGTCCTTGTGTGACGAGCTTCCCGAGCTCGTTGTGTACACCTCGCGCGAGCCGGGCGACACGGCGTACGACGATGGTCTGCCGTTCCCTGTGATCCGGGACCGGACCTCGATGTTGTTGCCGACGGCCCGGATCACGAAGACCGCCGTCCGGCTGCTGCGCGAGCACAACGCCGATCGGGTGCTGTTCGGCGCGGCGGCGCCGCTCGGGCTGATGGGGCCGGCGCTGCGACGGGCCGGCGCGAAGCGGATCGTCGCGATGACGCACGGGCACGAGACGTGGTGGGCCGGCGTACCGGGTGCTCGGCAGGCGCTGCGGCGGATCGGTGACGCGGCGGACACGATGACCACGGTGTCTACGTGGTGCGAGGAGCGGATCGCGCCGGCGCTCTCACCGGCCGCGGTACGGCGGATGCGGCGATTAACTCCTGGGGTCGACACGGATCGGTTCTTCCCTGATTGCGGGGGAGAGCAGGTGCGCAAAGGGCTCGGGCTCGACGGTGTTCCGGTCGTGGCGTGCGTGTCGCGGCTGATCCCGCGCAAGGGGCAGGACACCTTGATCCGCGCGTGGCCTCGGGTGCTGGCCGCCGTACCGTCCGCGATCCTGCTGCTGGTCGGCGGTGGGCCTGATCGGGAGCGGCTCGAGGAGTTGGCAGCTTCGCTCGGCGTCTCCCGGTCTGTCGTGTTCACCGGCCCGATCCCGTGGGCGGACATCCCGCCGTACGTCGATACCGCGGACGTGTTCGCGATGCCGTGCCGAACCCGGCGCTTCGGCCTCGAACCGGAAGCCCTCGGCATCGTCACGCTGGAAGCCTCCGCCACCGGGAAGCCGGTCGTCGTCGGCGACTCCGGCGGCGCCCCCGACACCGTCCGCCACGGCGAAACGGGCTACCTCGTCGACCCGTACAACCCCGCCCCCGTCGGCGTCCGCATCGCCGAACTCCTCACCAACCCCGCCCGAGCCACCGCAATGGGCCAAGCAGGCCAAGCCTGGATCCGCCACAACTGGACCTGGCCCCACACCGGCGCAACCCTCCGCGACCTCCTCGACATCTAACACGTGCGCCGGCCGGCGACCGGGTGAGAACAGGCTGGACAGTTGGGGTTGTGGGTCGTGTACTCTGGCGGACATGCATCGGGTGTTTCGACTTGCCGCAGCCGTACGAGCTTTCTGCTCGCCGGCTGCCGCTGCCTGACATCTTCTACCTCCACCGGCGACCGGAAACGGTTCGCCGGTGTTGTTGTTTCTGAGGCCCGGTGGTCTGGTTCCGGTCATGTGACAAGACAAGGACCAGAACAATGACCATCAGCAGGACTTTCGTCGACTTCTTCCTCGACCGCGGCCACGTCCCGACAACGGGGTCCACGCTCATCCCGCGGCTCGGTGATCCGGTGCTCTTCACGACTTCGGGGATGCATCCACTCACGCCGTACCTGGAAGGCGAACCCCATCCGCTGGGAGGTCGCCTCGTGGGTATCCAGCGATGTCTGCGAACGACGGATCTCGACGAGGTGGGGGACCGGACCCACCTGACCGTGTTCGAGATGCTGGGCTCGTGGTCGCTCGGGGACTACGGGAGCAGCCAGACGCTGCGCTGGGGCTACGAGCTCCTCACCGGCGGCTTCGGCATCGACCCCGGCCGGCTGTACGTGACCGTGTTCGGCGGCGACGATCAGGTGCCGCTGGACGAGGAGTCACTGCGGACCTGGCAGGAGCTGGGTGTGCCGATCGAGCGGACCACCGAGGACAACTGGTGGTCGAACGGCCCGACCGGTCCGTGCGGCCCGGACTCGGAGATCTTCGTCTGGACCGGCGAGGGTGGTCCGGAGGGTACGCCGAGCACCGACAAGCGCTGGGTCGAGGTGTGGAACCACGTGATGATGCGCTACCGCCGGTACGACGACGGGTCGCTCGAACCGCTGCGGCAGCAGAACATCGACACCGGGCTCGGGCTCGAGCGGCTGACGATGCTGCTGGAGGGTAAGGAGTCGGTGTACGAGACCTCGCTGTTCGAGCCGTGGATGCGGATCATCCCGAAGCTGTGGCGACTGGACGAGCAGTCCCAGCGGATCGTCATCGACCACCTGCGGTCGAGCATCGTGATCGTCGGCGACGGCGTGCACCCGTCGAACACCGGCCGTGGCTACGTGCTGCGCCGGCTGATCCGCCGGGTGCTGACTCTGCTGTGGCGCGACGACGAGTCCCGCACGCTGTCCGACCTGCCGCTGGAGTTGTTCGAGCACACGCTGAACCACTTCCACCAGGGCGAGACGGTCACGCTGGTCCGGCGGATCCTGATCGACGAGGAGATCCGGTTCAGCAACCTGCTGGACCGTGGCCGGAAGATCCTCAGCCACGAGCGGTTCCACAAGTCCCTGGACGACACCGACTACGAGTACCTGCACGAGACCCACGGCCTCCCGCGGGAATTGGTGGACTCGTTGCGATAGGCGTACCGACGAACGGGTAGTGGTGCCCCGGATGAAGCCGGACCCGGCTGCGCTGAGCGTGCCAGCCGGGGGCTGAAGGGACCACTACCCGTTGGTCGGTACGGATCAGACGCCGACGCGGTCGAGCAGAGGGGTGTCGGAGTCCGGGATCTCCGGGGGAGCGACCTTCCCGACCGACGACTGGGCCACGAAGGCGCCGACCAGGACGATCGCACCGCCGATGATCTGGTTGGTGCGCAAGGTCTCGCCGAGCAGGATCAGGGCGAAGATGCTCGCCGCCACGACCTCGACGTAGGCGACCGCTCCGCCGATGGCGGCGGACAGCCGCTGGACCGCGGCGGCGCCGGCCAGGTAGGCGACGACCGTGCTGACCACGATCAGCCAGCCGGCCAGCACCCAGCCGGGGGCGTGCCGGTGGCCGATCGCAATGGTGCCGACGAGCGTGTGCCACGGGATGCCCCACGGCGCGGAGATGAGCGACAGCAGCACCGCACCTACCACACTGCCGGCCGCCGTCATCACCAGCGGATCCGCCGCACCCGTGAGCTTGTCGATCAGGATGAAGTACGTCGCCTGGCACGCGGCCGCACCGAGTCCCGCGAGCAGGCCGATCGCGTCGAGTTGCAGACCGGACCAGATCTCGACGACCGTCGCCAGGCCGATCAGGGCGATCCCGACACCGATCGCGGCCGAGCGCGGTACGGCGACCTTCTGGCCGAACCTCAGCCACCCGACCACCAGTACCGGCCCGGAGAACTCCAGCATCAGCGCGACGCCCACCGGGAGCCGGCTGGCCGCGATGAAGAACAGGGTCTGGCAGCCGGCGATCCCGGTCAGGCCGTACAGCACGAGGGACTTCCAGGACGCCCGGGCCGCGCGCAGTCCGGCCGAGCCGCGGAAGACCAGCGCGAGGGGGACGAGCAACGCGGCGGCGCCGAGGATGCGCAACCAGGCCGCCTGTTCGGGGGTGAAACCAGCCCCGATCAGGGCCTTGGCGAACGGCCCGGACCCACCGAAGGTGATCGCGGAGAAGACCGCGAACCCCAACCCCACCGACTTCGTGCTGTACATGGGCATAACAGTCTCATGCCCATTACATGGCTGTCGAGAGAGATCTCAGAGGACGTTCACCGCGCGGGCCGCGATCACCGCCACGGTGAGTAACGCGATCGCCGACTGGATCCCCATCAGCGTCTTCACCCGGGCGGTCAGCGGCAACGTGTCGGTCGGACTGAACGCGGTCGCCGCGGTGAACGAGACGAACAGGTAGTCGGTGAACCCCGGCAGCCAGCGTTCCCACCCCGGAAGGTCGACCGTCATCTGCGGGAACAGCAGGTCGGCCCGCTCGGCCTCGCGCTCGTGCTCCGGCGCCCGGGCGAACGGTCCGCCGCGGTCGACCTCCCAGTACCAGACCGCGAACGCGACCACGTTGGTCACCCAGATCAGGACTGCGCCCTTCACCAGCACCCTGCCGTTGTTGGCGTCACCTGAGTTCAGGTAGTAGATGAGCCCGGCCAGATAGAGCGCGTTGGCGAGAATGAGGACGGCCAGCAGGATGAGCTCGACCCAGCGCAGCCAGGGCTCGTCCCGGCTCAGATGGAACGGGTTCATCCACACCAGCGGCAGCAGGAGCAGAGCGCCGAGCGCGGGCATGATCCAGCGTGGCAAGGCGCTGATCTGGGTCGGCACGAGCAGCTGCAGGACGAGTACCGCGATCACCGCCAGCGACGCGGGCCACCGCCGGATGTGCCGCATGCTGGGAGCCGCAGCTTTCGGAACCGTGTTCACCCCAGCATTCTGACCCCCGAGCCCGGCTAACCGACGGAGGCGTCGACGACGGCCTGTCCGACCTCGGTACGGCGGTAGTGCACCTGATGTCCCGTACGACGACGTGTCGCGAGACCCGCATCCGACAGGGCGGAGAGGTGTTCGGCGACTGTGGCCAGGGCCAGCCCGTACTGAGCGGAGAGCGCACTGGTGGTTGCCGGCGGGTCGAGGGCGACGAGCAGGGTTGCGCGCGTACGGCCGAGGAGGCGGGCCAGTGGATCCGGGGGAGCGGGGGCGTCGGACCACAGGCGGGCGGCGCCGCGGGCTGGATACACCAGGGTGGGGTGGTAGGTCGGGTCGACGACTATGACGAGGTAGGGCCACGCGAACACACCGGGGATCAAGAGGAGGCCCTGGCCGGTCAGGTCGCGGTCCTCCGAGCGGTACCGGGTGGCGATCAGGCGGTCGTCCTCCCAGGCGAGCGTCGGGTGCAAGTCGTCGAAGAGTGCGGCCAGGCCACCGTCGGTGAGCTGCTGTCCGCGGTACGCGATGTCGTCCTCGAGGACGCGGCTGATGAGCGGCCAGTCCGGCTGGATCAAGGTGGTCCAGGCGTTCTCGATCTCGTCCGCGAGCCGTTCCCGGGTGCCGGCCAGGTCCTGCAGCATCCGGTTGATCTCGGGCGCGGCCGGGTTGTTCAGCTCGTCGCGGGACCGGATCAGCTCGGTCCGGACCCGGTCGAGCGGCGTACTCCGTACCCGGGCGATCTCGGTCGCGAACTTCGCCCGGGATGCCTTCGGGGGTGGGGTGAGGAAGTCCGGCGTGAACCCGACCCGGGGCTGCAATGCCTTCAATCCGCGCAGATCCAGCGTCGCGGCCGTCTGGCGCTTGGCTTCCACCCAGTCCGCGTACAGCGGCCGGTGCCGGGCGCCGTTCAGCACTCGCACCGCCGACATCGTCTCCCACAACGGCGAGGCCCCGAACCGGCACCGCAGTGCGTCGCCCTGCGTGAACCGCAGTACCGTCACAACCCACAACTTTCGGCCACAACCAAAACTCTACGCCGCGGCTCCGATCAGTGGACACCATCTGCTCGTGAGGTCCTACCGAGCCGTCCTGAGCGTCGCCGGCATGCGCAACGTGTTCGCCGCCCACACCGTCTCCATGCTCGGAACGGTGGCGGCTCAGGTCGCGCTGTCGATCTTGGTGTTCGAACGAACCGGCTCGCCGCTGCTTTCGGCGTTGGTGCTGGCCTGCTCGTTCCTGCCGTACGCGCTGGGTGGGATTCTGCTGTCGTCCGTTGCCGACCGGTTTCCGGCCCGTCGGGTGCTGGTGGTGTGTGATCTACTCAGTGGGTTGTGCATCGGGCTGATGCTGATCCCGGGCATGCCGGTCGGTGGATTGCTCGGGCTGTTGCTGCTGACAGGCATCATCGCCCCGATCTTCGCGGGCGCTCGCGCCGCCAGCCTCGCGCAGTTGCTGCCGGCCGACCTCTTCCCGATCGGGAGGTCGTTGCTGCGGGCAATTAGTCAGGTGACGGTGCTGACCGGGTTCGCACTGGGTTCGGTGGCGGTCGCGGCGATCGGGCCGACCTGGCTGCTGGCGCTCGATGTGGTGACGTTCGTGGCGTCCGCGGTGCTGATCGGCGTGGGAACGCCGTACACACCGCCTGGCCAGCGGCAGCGTAACGCGATCAGCGACTCGTGGACCGGGCTCCGCTACCTACTCGCGAACAGGGGTCTTCGCAATCTGATCCTGCTGACCTGGGTGGCGCCGGCGTTCTCCTCGGTTCCCGACGGGCTGGCCGTGGCTTACACCGCGCAAGCCGGTACGGTCGCCGCGGCTGCCGGCGCGCTCTTCACCGGTTACGCGACCGGCTCGGTACTCGGCGAGCTCGTCGCCGCGCGGTTCACCCCTTCCGCGCGGCGACGGCTCGTCGTCCCACTCCTGCTGACCAGTCAGCTCCCGGCGATCGCGTTCCTCGCCACGCCGTCCATCCCGGTCGCGGCTGTCCTGCTCGCGATCTCCGGCGCCGGCTACGCGTTCAACCAGGGCATCGACCCGTTGATCCTGCAGGCGGTCGACCCGGCGTACCGCGGCCGCCTGTTCACCGTCCAGACCAGCGGCCTGATGGCGATCCAGGGCGTCAGCATCGCCCTCGCCGGCGTCGTCGGCACCTTCGTCGCCCCGAACCTCACCATCGCGGCGGCCGGAATCCTCGGTACGACGATCACCCTCCTGATCGCCCGTCAGGCACTCACCACGGCGCCACGTCGTCCAGCGACCCGGGCCCTCTGAACACACCGGTCGGCCCGTCCGCAGGGAGCGTGGCCAGCAGTACCGGCACGACCGCGCCGTCCGCTGTGGTCCGGTCTCCCCGCGGCACCGAGGCCTGCGTGTTCAGATCGGTCGGCACGAGACCCGGTGTGGCGGCGTTGACCTTGATACCGTCCGCGCGCAACGCCTCGGCGTACACGAGCGTCAGCGCGTTGAGCGCTGCCTTCGACGAGCTGTATGCCAGCAGCCCTTGCTTGACCAGGTAGAGCTCGGGGTTGGACAGCAGATTGACCGAGCCCAATCCGCTGGACATGTTGACGATCCGCGCGTTGGGCGACCGCCGCAGCAGCGGTACGAACGCGTGCGTCGCCGTCACCACGCCGAAGACGTTCACCTCGAACGCCTCCCGGACCTGCGCCGCGGTGATGTCCGGTACGTCGGTGCCCCACTCGGAGACGATCCCGGCGTTGTTCACCAGCACATCCAGCCGGCCCGAGTCCGCCTCGACCTGCTTGGCCGCCGCCTCGACCGATTCCACATCGGTGACGTCGAGCTGCACGAACCGTACGTCGATCCCTTCACCGGCGAGCTCGTCCGTGGCCGCCGTACCCAGCGCGGCGTTCCGCGCCGCCAGATAAACCGTGAATCCGCGGGTCCCGAGCTGCCGGACGATCTCGCGGCCGATTCCCTTGTTCCCGCCCGTGACCAGGGCGACTTCGTTGCTGTTCATGTCCCCAGTCGAGCCCGCCACGGGTACCGCGGGCAAAGACCGATCGGGTTGCTCGCCATACCCTGGAGGTATGCCGGAACCCGAGATCCGCGAACTGCGGTACTTCCGCGCGGTCGCCGAGGACCTGAACGTCACCCGCGCCGCCGACCGTCTCGGCATCGCCCAGCCGCCGCTGTCGCGGGCGATGCGTCAGCTCGAGAGCAGGCTGGGCGTGGACCTGTTCGATCGGTCCGGTCCGCGGCTGGCGCTGACCGATGCGGGCGAGACGCTGCTGAAGGAGTCCGGGCCGGTCCTCGACGCGCTGGATTCCGCCGTACGACGGACGCAGCGCGCCGGCCAGTCAGCGCAAGGTCTGGTGGTGACCGCGAAGCCTGGTGTGGCCACCGAGTTGCTGCACCACCTCGTGGCCGAACTCCGGGACACCGGCGAGTTGCCGGGGATCCAGATCGTTGTCAGCGGGTTCGGCGAGCAGGCGGATATGGTCCGTGACGGTCGCGCGGACGTGGCGCTGGTCAGCCGGCCGTTCGACGAGAGCGGACTGGAGACCGAGCTGCTGTACACCGAGCCCCGGGTCGCCGCGCTTCCGGCCGGTCACGAGCTGGCCGCACGCGAGGTGCTCGAGTCCGTCGACCTGGCCGGAATCCCGGCGCCGCGCTGGAGCCGGGCGAATGTTGCCGACTACAACTACTGGTCCGCCCGTCCCGACGATCCGGTCGACGGACCGATCGTGCAGGACGCGTCGCAGTTGCTGGAGGTCGTCGCGTTCGGCCAGGCGGTCGCGCTGGTGCCGAGGTCGATGGCCGAGCGCAACATCCGGCCCGATGTCGTGTACCGCCCGGTGACCGACGTCGAGCCGTACCGGATGCTGGTGGTGTGGCCGGCGGGTAGCCGATCCGGCGAGATCGCGAGGTTCGTCGAGGCGGCCGTCAGGCGCTCGACCGAACGACCAGGGGAGCGGTGACGAGTCGGCCGGGCTGATCGGGATCGCCGCTGATCTCCTGTAGTGCGCGGTCGAAGAGGCACGAGGCGATGTCGCGCAGCGGGATCCGTGCTGTCGTCAGTGGCGTGTCCAGCATGCTGGCGAACGGGAAGTCGTTGAATCCGGTGACCGCGACGTCCTCGCCAACCGCGATCCCCCGCCGCTGCAAGGCCCGCATCGCGACCACGGCGTACGCGTCGTTGTCGGCGACGAAGACATCCGGCGGATCGTTGTCCTCGACGTACGACGCCACCGCTTCCACGGAACCGAACGACCGCACGACCGCCGACGGGAACTCCTGCAGGAACCCGGCCTGCCGCTGGTGCACCCACGGCAGCGCGCTGTCCGTCGCGAGATAGACCGCCCGTGAGCGTCCGGTCGACCGCAGGTGCCGTGCGATACCGGCCATCGAGGTCTCATTGTCCACGTCGACCCAGCACTGCCGGTACTGCGGCCCGGTCCGCCCGAACGCGACGAACGGAAACTTCCGCTGGCTGAGGAACTCGATCCGCTCGTCCCGCGGCATCGTCTCCAGGACGACGATCGCGTCGACCTGCCGGGCCGCGATCAGCTTCTCGTACAGCGCGATCTCGGTCGCACCCTCGGTCGGCGTGGTGACGTGGACGCCGTACCCGGAGACCGCGGCGGCCTTGACCAGACCGCCGAGCAGACCGTGCAGAAACCCACCCAGGCCAGGGTTCTGGTCGCTGAACGACTCGTCCTCGAGGTACAGCGGCAACCCGATCACCTGGCTGCGGCCCGACGACAATGCCCGGGCAGCGTGGTTCGGGATGTACCCGAGCTCGTCAATCGCGGCACGCACGGTCCGGACCGTCGGCTCGGCCACCCGGTGCGGGGCGTTGAGCACGTTCGACACGGTCATCGCCGACACCCCGGCCCGCCGGGCCACATCCGCGACCGTCGTTCGTCGTAGCTTCTCCTGCGCCAACTCCGCGCCCCCTGTCAGTTCCGCACGATCTGAGCCACCCCGGCGACCGGTACGTCGATCGCCCACAGCTCCGGCGGTGTCGTCGTCCGCCGATACACCTCGTTGCCCGAGCAATCAGACACTACGAGGTCGACCGGCCCGGGCCCGGCATTTTCGACCAGCACCCGGCCGGACGCTCCACCGTTCACCAGCAGTATCGACCGATCGGTGTCACTCAAACCCACGACAGGGTTGGTGAAAACGGCCACCACGGCCTCGGAACCCCGGTCCGCCCGCACCTGCGTGTAGCGCGCATCCGGCCGCGACGGCGTCAGTACGCCGTCCAGCAACACATCGGCGTGATCCCGCAGGAACCCGAGCCAGAACCGGACCACGCGATCGTGCTCCGGTGAGAGCGCATCGAGCTCCATCGATACCTGCGGCGTACTGAACATCGCGCCGATGAACTGCTGCGCCACGTTCTCCGCGGACGCCGACGGATGCCACATCAGCATGTCCGAGTGCACCGCGCGATCGCCCGCGAGGAGCCGGCAGTCGATGGTGCGAACCCGGTTCTCCACCGGGTCCAGTGCGCAGTCTCCGGCGCGCAGGAACGTGCCGAACTGCCACAACCGCGGGTGCACGTAGTCCTGCCGGAACTCGATCAGCACCTCCGGCCGCAACCTTCGCAGCTCGCTCGTGATCGCGTGCAAGAGCAGCTCGACGCCTTCGTCGACGGACGTGCAGTCGCCATCCGGCGCCGCGGGAGGGTTGTCCCATGCCCAGGAGTCGATGAAGTCGATCTTCAGCCCGTCCACACCCCAGTCCCGCACCGGTCGGATGCAGCTCTCGAGCAGGTGCTCGCGCACCTCGGGGTAGCGCGGATCCAGCACGGCCGTGACCTCACCGTCGGCGAACCCGAGGGTCCGATCCTTGAACTGCTCCCAGGCCTTCGAGTGCACGCCGATCAGCGGTGGCGCAGTCCACAGCACGTACCGCTGTCCGAGCTCATGCACCCGCCGCACATGCGCGGCCATATCCGGGAACGTCTGCCAGGTCGGCTCCCAGTCGCCGCAGTACGCGTACCCGCGAGCGGTGTCGTCGGTCTGCCAGCCGTCGTCGACGATCACCGCTGCACAGCCGTACGCCGCTCCCGTACGAGCGTGCCGCTCGACCGACTCGGCGGAGACGTGCTGGTGGTCGCTGTACCAGGTGGAGTGCATCGCCTGCCGCGCAACGTCGGGAACCGACGCGATCCGGTCGCCGAGCTCGGCGGTCCAGTCCGCAGTCACACCGCGCAGTGCCTCGGCGAAGTGCAGCTCGCGCAGGTCGATCCGCAGCGTGAAGCGGTGGGCTTCGGTGTCGTGCACGGCGAGCTCGATCAGCTGCTCGGCTGTCTCCTCGTTCACCCCAACCGCGAAGTCGCAGCCGCGGACACTTGCCGACAAAGAGATTGTCGACAAGCTGCGATCCTGCGCATCGACCAGAGCCGCGACCGGCGCCGAGCGGACCGACCGGACGTCGCGATGCGAGCCCCAGTCGGTCGGCAGCTCACGCCGCGACCCCTGCGTGGCGCGCCAGAGCGTCACCGCGGTCTCCGCCGGCCACGTCCACCGCAGCGTCACCGGGCCGTCGGCGACCACGTCGTACCGCAGCACACCCGGCTCGGCCGGCGGAGTCGCGGTGACCGTGGCGGGGCCGGCGATCGTGCCGGTGCGTTGCGTGCGGCCGTCGGGCGAGCGGATCTCGAAAGTCGTCACGCCGTGGACTATAGCGGTAAAACTCGATCCCAAGAAGGTATTGACCGAATTGGCCGACGTCTCTAGTTTTAGCGCTAATATCCGATTCTCCGAGGAGACCCCGTGCTGGCTGTGAGCTCCGACAACCCACTGGTCGAGGAGGCTTTCGCGTGGGCCCGGAAGCGGGCGCTGGACTGGGTCCAGACGGACGCCGCGCCCGGACATCTGCCGTCGTACTGGGCCGGCTATCCGTCCCGGCCGATGTTCTACTCGCGCGACGTCTGCCACCAGGCCGCCGGTGCGCACCTGCTCGGGCTGGACGCCGAGAACTTCGCGATGTTCCGGCACTTCGCCCGCTCGGCGACGCCGGCCCGGAAGTGGTTCCCGATCTGGGCGTTCCACTTCGACGGGCGGATCGCCGCCCTCGACTACCACCACGACGAGCACTTCGTCCGGGAGATCCCCGCGGTGTTCGACCTGACCTACCGGGCGCTGGAGCAGTACGACTGGACCGGCGACCGCCGATGGCTCGACGACCCCGACCTGGCGGCCTATTACCGCCACAGCGTCGGCGAATTCGTCGAAGCCCATGACGCCGACGGCGACGGCATCCCCGAAGCCGGCGGGACCGCGGACATCTTCCTCGGTACGGCGACCTACAACGAGCGCGAGGCACCGCTGCTGATCGCGGGCGACGGGATGGCCGCCCAGTACGCCGCTCTTCGCAAGCTCGGTCGGCACGCAGCGGCCGACCGGATCCAGGCCATCTACTGCAACGACTGGTGGAACGGGGACCACTTCGCGCGCGGTGTCACCAAGGACGGGCTGGACTTCGGTTGGGGACTGGAGTCGCACACGCTCGTTCCACTGTTCGGACTGAGCGGGACCGGCGAGCGTAACGAGCGCTTCCTCGACTACATCGAGGACCGGATGGAGGCCGACCCGCCGAAGAACATCGAGTCGTTCAGCTACTGGCCCGAGCTGCTCTTCAAGCACGGTCGCGACGAGTCCGCCTGGCGCTGGACCAAGCACCTGATCGACAGCCGGGACGACTACCCGGAGATCTCGTTCACCGTCGTCGAGCACCTGGTCGCCGGCCTGCTCGGGCTGCGGCCGGACGCGGCGTCGGCGGCCCTGACCATCGAATCCCACCTTCCGGCCGAGGTCGGCCGGCTGACCGCCGACCACGTCCGGGTCGGCGATTGGGACCTGCGCATCAGCCAAGAAGGACGGCACACGACCGAAGTCACCGTGCACAGCGGACCGGGGCCGCTCACGGTGACAGTCGGCCAAGGCGACCTCAGCACCGCCGAAATCCTCCAACCCGGTCGGACCGCCCGGGTCAGTACAGCCACGACCTAGCCGAAGGACCCCTCATGAAGCTCTCCCACCGCCTACTGCCCGCCACGGCCGCGCTCCTGCTGACCGGCTTGGCAGCGGGCTGCGCCACCGGCAGCCAGCCCGCGTCCAACAAGTCCGGCGACTCCGCCACCATCACCTTCTCCTTCTGGGGAACGAACTCCGAAGCCGCGTCGCTGAAGGCGATCGCCGCCGCCTTCGAGCAGGCCAACCCGGGCTCGAAGGTGACCACGAACTGGATCCAGTCCGACTACGAGCAGAAGCTGCAGACCTCGATCGCGGCCGGTACCCAGTCGACCGTGATGGAGATCAGCAACACCAGCCTGGCCGGGTTCGCGCCCAGCTTCGCCGAGCAGACCGTCGACCCCGGCAAGTACGTGCAGCCGAACATCTCCTCGGCGATGCAGTTCCAGGGCAAGTACTACGCGATGCCGTTCGCGGCCAAGCCCAAGGTGATGGCGATCAACACCGACGCCTTCAAGGCCGCCGGCGTACCGTTGCCGAGCACAACCACTCCGCTGAGCCTCGACGAGTTCAAGACGATCGCGGCGAAGCTCTCGCACGGCGACGGCAAGGCCCGCGTCTTCGGCTCCAGCAACCTCTGGTACCGGGGCTGGCTGACGGCCGCCGGCGGTGGTTACTACAACGCCGACGCGACCGAGTGCACCTTCGGTGACCAGACCGGCGTCAGCACCGCGCAGTACGTCGTCGGTATGCAGAAGGATCGCTCGGCGCCGACGTCGCTGGACATCGAGGGACAGGACCAGGCGCAGTGGTTCGCGGCCGGCCGGCTGGCGACGTTCAGCGACTTCGGACCGTGGACGGTCGCGGACTTCGCCAAGATCAGCAAGCCGAACTGGTCGCTGGTTCCGGTGCCCGGCAAGGGATTCCCGATGGAGGTCGACGGGCTCGGGATCGCGAAGAACGCGACCGGCAAGCAGCTCGAGACCGCGAAGAAGTTCGTCGAGTTCGCCAGTACGCAGCAGGTCGCTCAGGACCAGCTGATCCAGGGGAACACGGCCCTCGGCGTACCGATCATCGAGGCGTCGACGCCGACGCTGGAGAAGGTGCTGCCGGCCGACCGCAACCTGGCCGCCTTCACCACGGCGCTGAAGTCCGGCATCGTCGGCGTCTCGGTCGCGAAGGAGGCGCAGCTCTCCGGTGACGCGGACAAGGGGATGACCAGCTACACCCCGCTGGGCAGCGGCAAGGACGACGTGGCCAAGATCCTGCCGGAGTTGGCCGCCAAGTGCACGCAGGCCCTCACACAGTGAATCCGACCATCGGCTGGATCCGCGGGCTCGCGGAGTCCTGGGGCGTTCCCACCGCACTCGTGCCGCTGGTCCCCTTCCTGGTCCTGCTGATCGTCCTGTACGCCGTCATCGGACTGGCGGCGTACGGGGCGCGGCGGAAGTGGCCGCGGGCCGACAAGACGATCGCGTTCTGGCTGTTCGTCTCGCCGTGGCTGATCGGCTTCGGCCTGTTCACGGTCGGGCCGATGGTGTCCTCGATCTACGTCAGCCTGACCTCGTGGGACCTGATCACGCCGCCGAAATTCGTTGGCCTGTCCAACTACACCGAGGCGTTCCAGGATCCGCGGGTCGGGCAGGCGCTGAAGGTGACGCTGCTGTACGCCGTGATCAGCGTGCCACTGCAGACCGCACTGGCCTTCCTGGTCGCGCTGCTGCTGAACACCGAGCTGCCCGGGATGCGGTTCTTCCGCACCGTCTGGTACCTGCCGAGCCTGGTGTCCGGCGTGGCCCAGATGGTCTTGTTCCTCTGGGTGTTCAACCCCCAGTACGGCCTCGCGAACGACGTACTCGGAAAGGTCGGGATCGACGGACCCGGGTGGTTCAACGACGCGTCGTGGGCGCTTCCGACGGTGATCCTGATGAGCCTGTGGACGGTCGGCGGGGCGATGGTCATCTACCTGGCCGGGCTCAAGGACGTGCCGCCGAACCTGTACGAGGCGGCGGCCATCGACGGAGCCGGGCCGGTGCGGCTGTTCTGGCACGTGACGCTGCCGCAGATGTCGCCGATCATCCTGTTCAACGCCCTGACCGGGATCATCGGCTCGTTGCAGATCTTCACCCAGGGATTCATCGCGAAGGGCGGCCCGAAGGACTCGCTGCTGTTCTTCGTCTACTACCTGTACGACAACGCGTTCCAGAACTTCCGGATGGGCTACGCGTCCGCGCTGGCCTGGATCCTGTTCGTCGTCATCCTGGCGCTGACCGCGGTGACGCTGCGCGGAAGCGCGTTCGCCGTGTACTACGAGACCGAGCTCTCCGGCCGCCGGAAGCGGAGGAACCGATGACTGTCCTGGCCCAATCCCGCCCCGCGCTGCGGGTGAGCGTCGACCGTCCCTTCTGGCGCCGGAACCTCTCGCTCACCGTCGTCTTGTACGTCGTCCTGGCGCTCGGGTCACTCGTCTTCGTCTACCCGTTCCTATGGATGATCGCGACCTCGTTGCGATCGCTCGCCGGTGTCGGGAGCTCGGGTGCCAGCGTGTGGCCGCGGGAGTTCCTGTGGGACAACTACACGCGGGCGATCACGTCGTTCCCGTTCTGGCGGTACGCGCTCAACTCCGTGCTGACCACACTGATCCCGATCATCGGCACGGTCTTCTCGTGCTCGCTCGCGGGGTTCGCGTTCGCACGGTTGCGGGTGCGCTTCTCCGGTGTCGTGTTCGCCGTCGTCCTGGCGACGATGCTGCTGCCGGGGGAGGTGACGATGGTGCCGCAGTTCATGCTGTTCAACAACCTCGGCATGGTCGACACGTTGTACCCGCTGATCCTGCCGGCGTTCTTCGGTTCGCCGTTCTACATCTTCTTGTTCCGCCAGTTCTTCGCCCGGATGCCTGCCGAGCTGGCCGATGCGGCGGTCGTTGACGGGTGCGGGTGGTTCAAGACGTTCTGGCTGGTCTACCTGCCGCTGGCCCGGCCTGCCGTGGTCGCGGTATCGATCCTGTTGTTCATGGGTTACTGGAACAACTTCCTCGGCCCGGCCATCTACATCAACTCCGACCAGTGGAAGACGCTGCCCCTGGCCTTGGCCGGTTTCCAGTCCGTCAACGGAACCGACACGCCATTGCTGATGGCAACCTCCGTGATGATCACCGTCCCGTGCCTGGTGATCTTCTTCGTCGCCCAGAAGCAAATCACGAACGGCATCACGTTCTCCGGCGGGAAGTGATCAGTCCCGCCCCAGGATGCCCTGTTCGTAGCCCTTGGCCACCGCGGCGGCTCGGTCGGTGACGCCGAGCTTGGTGAAGAGGTGGCTGAGGTGGGTCTTCACCGTGGCCTCGCTGATGAAGAGTTCGCGGGCGATCTCGCGGTTGGAGGTGCCCTTGGCAACCAGTGCGAGAATCTCGCGTTCACGGGCGGCCAGCGGGCTCTGCGCCGGCGTACGGACGGCGGAGACCAATCGGGAGGCGACGGCGGGGGAGAGGACCGTCCGTCCGGCTGCCGCTTCACGGACCCCGGTGAACAGCTCGTCCTGCGGCGCGTCCTTCAGCAGATAGCCGGTCGCGCCCGCCTCGATCGCCGGCAGGGTGTCGGTGTCGGTGTCCCACGTGGTGAGGACCAGGATTTTCGCCCGGGTACCGCGGCGGGTCAGCTCGGTGATGGCCTCGAGCCCACCGCCGCCGGGCATCCGCAGGTCCATCAGGATCACGTCGGGATCGTGGTCGGCGGCCAGCGCCACCGCCTCCACGCCGTTGGACGCCTCGGCGAGCACGGTGAAGCCGGGCGCGGCCTCGAACATGCCGCGCAGGCCGTTGCGGACCACCGGGTGGTCGTCGACGAGCAGGAGCGAGATCTAAGCCATGGAGCACCAACGGTACGCGAGCCGACACCGCCGTACCCGAGTCCGGCTCGGACTCGACGGTGAGCGATCCGGCGATGCGCTCGGCGCGGGCGCGCATACCGTCCAGGCCGAAGCCGCCGGTGCCCGAGCGCTGGGGCAATGTCATCGGGTCGAAGCCCTTTCCGTCGTCGCGGATGTCCAAGGTGACCTCGTCGTCCAGGAAGCTGAGCGTCACCCCGACACGTGCGGCGGAGGCGTGTTTCGCCACGTTCGCCAGGGCTTCCTGGGTGATGCGCAGGATGGTTGCCGAGACCTCCCCATGCAGGTGTTGCGATGTCCCCGTGAGAGTGAACTCGGCGCGTATGCCGGTCCGCTCCGCCCACTGGTCGACCGTCTTCCGCAGGGCCTCGGGAAGTCCGTCGTACGACAGACCCACCGGAGCGAGGTTCTGCACCGAGCGGCGGGCTTCGCCCAGGCTGTGCCGGGCCAGATCGGTGGCGCGGCTGACGTGCTCCTCGGCTGTCGCCGGGTCCGACGTACTCGCGACGACCTGGAGCTGGGCGATGATCCCGGTCAGTCCCTGGGCGATCGTGTCGTGGATCTCCGCGGCCAGCCGCCGGCGTTCGTCGGCGATGCCCGCTTCCCTTGCCTGGACGAGGAGCTGGGCCTGCAAGGCGGCGTTCTCGTCGTGGGCCTGCTGGAGCTCGAGGATGGTCGCCGCCCGGTCCCGGGATCGCTGTTCCTCCTGCTCGTTGAGATGGGTGACGAGCGTCAGCAGCACGTTGTTGGCCACCAGCAGGACCGCGAACACGATCCATCGCGTCCAGCCGTCGACCGGTATCCCGCTGGTCTGCGCTCCCGCCACCGGGATGGAACAGGCGAACAAGGCGACGCGCCGGCGGCGCCGGCCGGGGATCAGCTCCTCGGCATCGAAGTAGCCCGCTACGGCGTAGAAGGCGAAGAACGGGTTCACCAGGGTGAGCGCGAAGCCGATCGCGTAACGGATGACGTAGTACGCGACCGAGAGCCGGCTCGGGCCGCCCTCGGTGCGATCGCCCCACCACAGCTGGAGGACGAGAGCTGCGACCACCAGCGCTGCGGCTGTGACCTGTTTGGCCGTGGTCGGCATGATCAGCTCGACCGTCGCGGCCGACAGGAGGGTGCCGATGACGAGGAGGCCGTAGGGCTGCCACCGACGGAAGGCCTGTTGCCGCCGATCGATGTCCTCGTCCGCCGTCGTCACCCGCCCAGTCTGCACGGTGCTACTCCCAGCGGAACCAGCGACCGGCGGCGGCCGACAGCACGATCGCCCAGGCGGCGAGGACGCCGAGGTGGGACCACGACGGCCAATCACCGGCGAACGCCTGGTCGAGTGCGCTCGCGGCGGCTCCGAACGGTGTGAGTACGACGATGTGCGCCATCACGTCAGGCATCGCCTTGACCGGCAGCCACAAGCCCGCGCAGAACATGCTCGGGAAGAAGATCCCCGTACCGAGCGCCTGCGCCATCTTCGCTGTCCGGGCCAGCGCGGAGACCAGAGCGCCCAGGGAGAGCGAGGCAGCGGCGGTGAGCAACAGCGTCAGCGCGTAGCCGAAGGCCTGGCGCGGCAACGCCACGCCGAACGCGAGCCGGCCGACCGTCAGGCAGATCAGCACCGAGGCCAGGGCCGCGGCGCCGTTCAGTCCGATCTGCGCCGACAGCAGCGCGGACGGGCGGCCGGGGGTTGCCGACATCCGGCGCAGGATGCCGCGCTCGCGGTAGCCGGTGATGACCGGCGGCATCGTCTGCAGGCCGATCATGACCAGGGCGATCAGCACGAGGATCGGCACGTACAGATCGATCAGCCGGACCCCGCCGAGCCCGGCGTCGGCCTTCTTGAACGACGGGATGCTGCCCAGGATCACCAGGAGCAGCGGCGGGAAGGCCAGCACCCAGAAGAGACTGCCGGGCTCACGCCGGAACAGTCGCGCCTCGGCGCGCAGAACGGCGAAGTAGGGGCTGGTGGACCGCGCGGGCGCGGTCTGTACGGCGGTGCTCATCGGGTGGCTCCCGTCAGGTCCAGGAAGGCGTCGTCCAGCGTGGCGTCGGTGACCCGCAGTTGGTGGGCCGTGATGCGGTGCCGGGCGAGGAGTGAGAGGACGGCGTTGACGGTGTCGTCGGTGCCGCTGAGGGTGATCCGGCCGTCCTTGTGCTCGACCGACGCGAGACCCGGCAGAGCGGCCAGCTCCTCGTCGTCGAGGGGGGCCGACGGGGTGAAGGAGATGACGGTGGATCCCGCCGCGCGGCTGATCAGCCCGCGGGGTGTGTCGAGCGCGGTGATCCGGCCTTGGTCGATCACGGCGATCCGGTCGCACAGCTGCGCTTCCTCCATGAAGTGCGTGACCAGCAGGACGGTGACGCCGCGGGCGCGGACGTCCTCGACGACCTCCCAGGTGTCGCGGCGGGCGCGCGGGTCGAGCCCGGTCGTCAGCTCGTCGAGGACGACGACCCGGGGGTTGCCGATCAGAGCGAGCGCGATGAACAGGCGCTGCTTCTGGCCGCCGCTCAGCACCCCGAACCGGGTGTTCAGCTGAGCGACGAGGCCGAGGCGTTCGGCCAACGGCTTCCAGTCGGCCGGGTTCGGGTACAGCGCGGCGTACAGCTCGAGGGCCTCGCGGACCGTGAGCTTTGCCTGCAGCTCGCTCTCCTGGAGCTGGGCACCGAGCACCTGGGTGACCGCCGCGTGATCGGCGATCGGGTCGAGCCCGGCGACCCGGATCCGGCCGCCGTCGGGGACGCGCAGGCCCTCGACACACTCGACGGTGGTGGTCTTCCCGGCGCCGTTCGGGCCGAGGATGCCGAAGATCTCGCCCTCCTCGACGGTGAACGACACACCGTCGACGACGGTCCGGTCGCCGTAGGACTTGCGCAGATTACCGACTTCGACGACAGCCCCGCGGGCCGCCGGTGTCGTGCTCGTCGTGGTCATGCATCGAGCTTCGCGGAGGACCCAGCCGGCTCACATCGCCCATCAAGCTCGACCCGCCATCAACCATTCGGCTGTGCCGGCAGTACGACGTTCGCGCGCATCAGACCGGCGGAGGGGTGAAGGCGGGCCGGTAGGCGGGCAGCGCATCCGCCAGCGTGGGGTAGTGGTCGAGCGGGCGTGCGGATCCGGTAGTCCGGACCAGGTCGGCCAGCCACTGCCCGGCTCCGGAGGCACGCAGCCAGCCGCCGTGCTCGACGGCCAGGTCATGGGCGTCGGCGAGCACGAGCAGGCCGGCCGCCTCCATCGTCGTGACCCGCCGCAGATCGACCACGAGCTTCGACAGCTTCGTGGTGATCACATGCTGGAGCTCGGTGGCGAACGTGGGTACGGCGACGAGGTCGACCGCACCGGCCACGCGGACGACCGCACAGTCACCGACCGCGCTCCAGCTACAGACAAAGGGTCCGCTCACGTCCGACGGCGGGCGGGCGGATCCGACAACGCGCGGTGCCGGCACCCGGGTGTGCGCGGCACGTCTCACTGATTTCATGCCCGTCCGGTACCCCTCGGCTAACCCCGGCTACTTCGCGTACAGGGCCTCGACGTCGGACCCGTGGTTCTTCATCACGATGTGACGGCGCAGCGAGAGCTTCAGGGACAACTCGCCGGACTCCTGCGTCCAGTCGATCGGGAGGATCGAGAACTTCTTGATCTCCTCGGCCTTGGAGACCGAACCGTTGGCCTCGGTGACGGCCTTCTGGATCTCGGCGATCAGGTCCGCGTCGGCGGTCAGCGAGGCCACGTCGGTGGGCTTCCCGCGCTCGGTGGCCCACGGAACGATGTTCTCCGGGTCGATCGTGATCAGCGCGGCGATGAACGGCTTGGCGTCACCGACCACCATGCACTGGCTGACCAATGGGTGCAGGCGGATCTGGTCCTCGAGCACGGCCGGCGCGACATTCTTGCCGCCGGCGGTGACCAGGATCTCCTTCTTCCGGCCGGTGATCTTGATGAACCCGTCGACGTCGAACTCACCCAGGTCGCCGGTGTGGAACCAGCCGTCCGCGTCGATCGCGGCCGCGGTGGCCTCGTCGTTCTTCCAGTAGCCCTGCATGACCTGGCCGCCCTTGAAGCACAGCTCGCCGTCCGCGGCGACGCCGACCGACACACCAGGAAGCGGCCGGCCGACGGTGCCGATGCGGATGTCGTCAGGCAGGTTGACCGCCACCGCGGCGGTGGTCTCGGTCAGGCCGTACCCCTCGAGCACCGGTGCACCGATGCCGCGGAAGAAGTGCCCGAGCCGGTCGCCGAGCGGTGCGCCGCCGGAGACGGCGTACTGGACCTTGCCGCCGAGCACCGCGCGGAGCTTGGAGTAGACGAGTCGGTCGAACAGCGCGTGCTTGGCCTTCAGCCCGAACGACGCGCCGCCCTTGTCCTGGGCCCGCGAGTACGCGATCGCGGTGTCCGCGGCCGCGTCGAAGATCTTGCCCTTGCCATCTGCGTGCGCCTTCTGGCTGGCCGAGTTGAACACCTTCTCGAACACCCGCGGCACGCTCAGGATGAACGTCGGCTTGAACTCGCCGAGGTCGTTCACCAGGTTCTTCACGTCGGCGCTGTGGCCGACCTTGACCATCTTCATCACGCAACCGACCTGGATGATCCGCGCGAAGACGTGCGCCAGCGGCAGGAACAGCAGCGTGCTCGCGCCGTCGGTCGCGAAGAGCTCGTCGAGGATCTTCACGGCCGGGTCGAGCTCGGCCAGGAAGTTCGAGTGGCTGATCTTGCAGCCCTTCGGGCGTCCCGTCGTACCGGAGGTGTAGATCAGCGTGGCCAGGTCGCCCGACTGCACCGCCGTACGGCGCTTGTCGAACTCGGCATCGGTGATCTCCTGGCCGAGCACGGTGAGCTGCTCGACCGCGCCGGCCTCGATCTGCCAGATCTCCTGCAGCGAGGGCGCCTCCGGCCGGGCGGACTCGACCACCGCGCCGTGGGCGGCGTTCTCGGCGATCGCGACGACCGCATCGGAGTCGGTCAGGATCCACTGGATCTGCGACGCGGAGGACGTTTCGTAGATCGGAACGGTGACCGAACCGATGCTCCAGATCGCGTAGTCGATCAGGGTCCACTCGTAGCGGGTCGCGCTGAGCAGGGCGACCCGGTCGCCGTGCTGCACGCCGGCCGCGATCAGGCCCTTCGCGACGGCGGTGACCTGCCGGGCGAACTCGGCCGCGGACACGTCCAGCCAGCCGCCCCCTGAATCGGCCCCTACCCGCCGGCTGAACACGGCGGTGTCAGGATGAGAGGACGCGTTCGCCCACACGGGGTCGCTCAGGCTCCCGGTGGGTGGCTCGGTCACAGCAGGAACGGTGTACTCACGCATCCGCGTCTCCTCAGTCGGTCACGAATTGTCGACTTCCGGCGCACGCTACAGTCACCTACCCAGAAGTAGCCAGGTTCATGTGACCCAAGGAACAGGTGCCTTCAGCAATGCCCACGCTCGACATCAGTTGCGACGACTTGGTCGTTGCTGATCCAGCCTACGTCGCCGCGCGCCTCGGTTCGGACACCCTCTGGCGCGAGTGGTGGCCGGACCTCATCCTGACCGCGGCCGAGCGGCGCGGCCTGGAGGGCGTCCGCTGGACCGTGGCCGGCGCGGCGATCGGTACGGCGGAATGGTGGCTGGAGGTGGTCCGCGACGGCGTCGTCGTGCACTGGTACCTGCGCGTCGACCCGGTGAAACCGGTCCGCGGCCAGGCCCTCGCCAGACTCAAGGAGCGGTACGTCGCGTCGTACCGGGAGCACCTGTGGCGGTTCAAGGACGAAGCCGAAGCGGGCCGCGCGGCGGGCGAACGCCGTCCCGGGTCCGAACCCGCGATAGTCTCCGGGGAGGACGCCGGCGCAGCGCCCGACGGTCCGAGTACGACGAGTCCCACAGCTAAGAGGTGAATAGATGGCGGATCAGACCACCTCGACCATCGTGATGAACGCGACCCCCAAAGAGATCATGGCGGTGATCGCGGACTTCGCGGCGTACCCGGAATGGGCCGACTCGATGCGGGAGACCCAGGTGCTGTCCACCGACGAGGCGGGCCGGCCGAAGCAGGTCCGGTTCAAGGTCGACGCCGGTGCGATCTCCGACGAGTACACGCTGGACTACGTCTGGTCCCGCAACGAGGTGACCTGGACGCTGGTGCAGGCCAAGATGGTGAAGGGGATGGACGGCGCCTATGTGTTGCGCGACCTGGGCGCCGAGGGGACCGAGGTGACGTACCGGCTGGCCGTCGACGTGGCGATCCCGATGATCGGCATGCTGAAGCGCAAGGCCGAGAAGGTCATCATCGACACAGCCCTCAAGGGGCTCAAGAAGCGCGTCGAGTCCTGATTCAGTGACTCGGGTTCTGCTGTACACGGGTAAGGGCGGCGTAGGCAAGACGACCTCCGCGGCGGGTACTGCCACGCTCGCGGCGCTGCGCGGGCTGCGCACGCTGGTGCTGTCGACCGATGCCGCGCACTCGCTGTCGGACGCGTTCGACTCCGAGGTCGGACCGGAGCCGACCGAGATCGACGATCTGCTGTTCGTCCAGCAGATCGACGCCCAGCGCAAGTTCGAGCGGTCGTGGGGCGACATCCAGTCCTACCTGCGGTCGGTGCTGCACATGGTCGGGGTGGACCCGATCGAGGCCGAGGAGCTGACCGTGCTGCCGGGCGCGGAGGAAGTGCTCGCGCTGCTCGAGGTGCGCGACCACGTCCGGTCCGGGCGCTGGGACGTGATCGTGGTGGACTGCGCGCCGACCGCGGAGACGCTCCGGCTGCTCGCGTTGCCCGAGGCCCTGAACTGGTACATGGACCGGATCTTCAACGCCGAGCGCAAGGTGATGCGGACCTTCCGGCCGTTCCTGAGCCGGGGGCCGGGGATCCCGATGCCCGATGACACCGTTTTCGACGCGCTGCGACGGTTGCAGAGCGACCTCTCCGACATCCGCACGCTGCTGGCCGGCCCGGACGCCTCGGTGCGGCTGGTGCTGACGCCGGAAGCCGTGGTCGTCGCCGAGGCCCGGCGGTCGCTGACGCGCCTGTCGCTGTACGGCTACCGCGTCGACGGCGTGGTCGCGAACCGGGTGTTCCCGGCCGCCGGCGCGGACTCCTGGCGACGGCAGTGGGTCGCCGCGCAGCGCGGGATCCTCGAGGAGGTCGCGGACTCGTTCCGGCCGCTGCCGATCTGGGAGTCGCCGTACCGGGTCTGCGAGCCGGTCGGCGTCGAGGAGCTGGCCGCGTTCGCGGTCGAGATGTACGGCGGGGACGACCCGTTCGCCCGGGCCACGGCCGAGACGTCGCTGTGGGTGGATCGGCACATCGACACGGACGGCCGGACCTACACGCTGACGATGCCGTTGCCGCTGGCATCTGCGAGCGAGCTGGAGCTGGCGCGGCACGGTGACGAGCTGATCATCACAGTCGGGTCCTACCGGCGCGTGCTGCCGTTGCCGGCGGCGCTGGCCCGCGGCGTGGTCGCGGGTGCGCGGCTGGACGACGGACGGCTGCAGGTGCGGTTCGCGCCGCGGGAGACCACGCGGCCGGTGCCGTCCGAGCTGCCGAGCGGGAGCGGACCGCTCGAGTCCGCGCAGGAGCTGGCCCAGGAACTGACGGCCGAGTACCACGCCCAGCAGCTCGCCCACGGCGCCGCGATCGGAGAGGGCCGGCGACAAAGTTGATGCCACGCCTCCGGCGCGGCGGGTCATGGGGCTTTGACTCCCGGCCTTCCCTCGTCGCCCCAGTCGCTTCGCTCCCTGCGCTCCTCAGTCCAGGCCGGGAGGCCCCGTGACCAAGGAGCCCATCGGGTCCGTGGCGGAGGAGGCAGCGAAGCTGTTCGCCGTGCTGCAACAGGCGGCGACCGACCCCGGCGGTACGACGCACGCCGAGGAGCCGGCGCAAGCACACGAACACAAGCTCGGGCCGGACTGCGTTTGGTGTCCTGTCTGCCAGCTGATCCACAAAGTCCGGAACACCAGCCCCGAGACGATCGAGCAGCTGTCTGCGGCCGCGGCCCAGGTTCTCGGTTCGGTGAGATCTCTGCTCGAGGCTGCCAACGACGCAGCTCGGCAGCCGCGGGAGGACGCAGCGTCGCGCACCGCGCCCCAGGAAGAGCAGCCGGTCCGGTCCCGGGTGGACCGGATCGACGTGAGTGAGGACCCCGAACCATGGGACTGACGATCGGCATCGATGTCGGCGGTACGAAGATCGCGGCGGGTGTGGTCGGCCCGGACGGAACAATCGGCGCCCGTGCGGTGCGCGACACCCCGGCGAACTCGGTGGACGACACCGCCGCGGCGATCTGTGACGCGGCGGCCGAGCTGATCGCCGCGCACGAGGTGGAGGCGGTCGGGATCGGCGCCGCCGGGTTCGTCTCGTCGGACCGCTCGACCGTGCTGTTCGCGCCGAACCTCGCCTGGCGCGACGAGCCGCTGGGTACCCGGGTCGCGAAGGTGCTGAAGATCCCCGTGGTCGTGGAGAACGACGCGAACGCGGCCGCCTGGGGTGAGTTCGCCTTCGGCGCCGCGAAGGACGTCGAGGACATGGTCTGCATCACGGTCGGCACCGGGATCGGCGGCGGGGTCGTGAACGACGGCGAGTTGCTGCGCGGTGCCAATGGCGTCGCGGCCGAGCTCGGCCACATGCGCGTCGTACCCGGTGGACATCTGTGCGGGTGCGGGGCGCGCGGGTGCTGGGAGCAGTACGCGTCGGGGCGGGCGCTGGTGCGCGAAGGGCGGGCGCGAGCGGAGTCGGGCTCGCTGCTGGCCGCGCAGATGCTGAGCGTGTGCGGGATCACCGACCCGGCCGAGCTGACCGGGCCGATGATCACCCAGGCGGCCGCCGCCGGCGACCCGTGCGCGGTCGAGCTGCTGGAGGACCTCGGGCACTGGCTGGGCGAGGGCCTGGCCAGTATCGCGACGCTGTTCGACCCTTCCACGATCGTGATCGGCGGCGGGGTGAGCGCGGCGAAGCACCTGCTGATGAAGTCCGCGCAGGTCGCCTTCGAGCGGAACCTGCCGGCCAAGGCCAACCGCCCGCACCCGACGTTCGGCGTGGCCGAGCTGGGCAACGACGCCGGCCTGATCGGCGCCGCCGACCTGGCCCGCCGCCCCGCGCCCGCCCCGGAGAAGACCCGATGATTCCGCCGACCGGGGATACTGGAAGTAGTCCGGCGGGGGCTGGGGGTACGGCGAGGAGGGTCGTGCAGTGGCTCTGACGCAGGCTTTGACGATCGGGATCGACATCGGCGGGACCAAGGTCGCCGCCGGGGTGGTCGACCCGGAGGCCAACATCCTGGACCGGGTACGGCGGGACACGCCGACCACGGACCCCAAGGAGACCGAGGACGCGATCGCGGAGATCGTCCGCGACCTGGAGTCGCGGCACGACGTGATCGCGGTCGGCATCGGTGCCGCCGGATTCGTCGACGGGACGCGGTCATCGGTGCTGTTCGCGCCGCACCTCGCCTGGCGGCACGAGCCGCTGCGGGACGCGGTCGAGCGCCGGCTCGGGCTGCCGGTCGTCGTCGAGAACGACGCCAACGCGGCCGCCTGGTCGGAGTGGCGGTTCGGCGGCGGCCAGGGCGAGAGCCATCTGATCTGTGTGACGCTCGGGACCGGCATCGGTGGCGCGATCCTGAACGACGGCGCGCTGCAGCGCGGGAAGTTCGGCATCGCGGGGGAGTTCGGGCACATGCAGGTCGTGCCCGGCGGGCATCGCTGCGAGTGCGGCAACCGCGGTTGCTGGGAGCAGTACGCCTCTGGCAACGCCCTGACCCGGGAGGCGCGCGAGCTGGCGCTGTCCGGCTCACCGGTGGCGCACAATCTGCTGCGCGCGGCCGGTGGCGATCCGCGCAAGATCAACGGCCCGATGGTGACCGAGCTGGCCAAGGACGGCGACCCGGTCGCGGTCGAGCTGCTCGAGGACGTCGGCCGCTGGCTCGGGATCGGGCTGGCCAACCTCGCCGCCGCATTCGACCCCGGCACCTTCGTGATCGGTGGCGGTGTGTCCGACGCTGGTGAGCTCCTGCTCGCGCCGGCCCGGGAGGCGTTCAAGCGGACGCTGACCGGTCGCGGCTTCCGTCCGGAGGCGCGGATCGTCCGGGCCGTCCTCGGCCCGGAGGCGGGTCTCGTCGGTGCGGCCGACCTGGCGCGCGAAGAGGCCACCTGGTTGCGGCGGGTCAGGGTCAAGACGACCGCGGTCACCGCGAAGACGGCCGCCGCCCGGAGCCGGTCGACGCGCCTCGAGCGCGCGGCCCGCAAGTCGGCCGGCCGTCGTACGGGAATGCGCGCCGCAGCAGACTCCGACCTGCACCCCGCCGACGAGGCATGAGTGTGCTTTTGGCCGGGCCTTCGGCGCCGGCAGGGTCATGGGGCCTTGGCTCCCGGCCTTCCCTCGTCGCTCCGGTCGCTTCGCTCCCTGCGCTCCTCAGTCCAGGCCGGGAGGCCCCATGACCGTGGGTCCTCGTGACGAGGGCCTGCGGGTGCTGTCGTACAACGTGCATCGGTGGGGCGACGACCGTACGGCGCTCGCGCGGGTGGTGCAGGCGTGTGCGCCGGACGTGATGCTGGTGCAGGAGGCGCCGACCTGGTGGGGGACCCGGCGGAAGCGGCGCGCGATGGCGGCGAGCTTCGGGATGCGGTACGTCGTCGGCTCGGCCCGCAACGCGATCCTGGTTGCCGACGGCACCGACCTGACCGAGCCGCTGCACTGGCGGATCTGGCGTCCGTTCGTCCGCCGGCGACTGAAGTTCATCGCCACCCAACTCCCCGGCGGTGCCGTCGGCGGCCACGTCACCCTAGGGACCGCGCGGCTCGCCCTCGTCGTCTGCCACCTCGGCCTGCACATCCGTGGCCGCCGGCACGAACTCGAACAGGTCCTGAAAGGCTGCCGCTCCTTCAACCTCCCGTACCTCCTCACCGGCGACCTCAACGAGGAGCCCGACGGCCCCGTCTGGAAACGCCTGGCCGAGGAGGGCCTCACCGACCTGGGCGCCGACGCCGGGCCCACCTTCAGCTCCACCAACCCCCACAAACGTATCGACGGCGCGCACCTCTCACCTCAGCTGACCGGCCGCATCCTGAAGACCCCCGCATCCCGCGAAGACCTGGCCGCCGCCTCCGACCACCTCCCGATGCTGATCGAGCTCACGGCCTGACGCTCGGTCAGCGCTCGCGAGCGTTCACCTGAGGAAGCGGTCGACCTGCAGGCCAGGATCCAGCAGAGGGCGTGCGACAAGGTCCCGAAGTAGCCGTTACCTCTTCTTGCGGTTCAGGAAGGCGAGCATCGCTTCCTGAGCCGCGGGGGAGCCGAACAGGCTCGCCGACAGCTCGGCCAGGTCCTTGCCCCGGTCGTCGATGTCGGCGAGCAGTTCGCGGTTGAGCAGCTTCTTCGTCTCGCGCAGACCCTGCGGAGCACCCTTCAGCAACGACGCCAGCACGGTCTCGACCGCGGCGTCCAGGTCGTCGTCGGGGACGGTGAGAGTGACCAGCCCGAGCCGCGCGGCCTCCAGCCCGTCGAACCCGTTGCCGGTCAGGAAGGTGTACGCCGCCCCGCGGTCGGTGAGCCGGGGGAGCACGGTCAGCGAGATGGTCGCCGCGGCCAGGCCCAGCCGGACCTCGGTGAGCGCGAACGTCGACGCCGCACCGGCGACACTGATGTCGGCCGCCGCCACGATCCCGATTCCGCCGGCGCGGACCGGACCGGCCACCCGTGCGACCACCGGCTTCGGGTTCGCGACGATCGCCCGCTGGACATCGACCATCCGCTGCGCCCCGACCCCCATGCCGACCGTGGTCGCCTCGGACAGGTCGGCACCCGAGCAGAACACCTCGAGCGCCGACCGGATCACGATCACCCGGACGGCGTCGTCCGTACCCGCCGCCTCGAGCTGCTCCAGCAGTTCACCGGTGAGCTGCTGCGAGAGCGCATTCTTGTTATGCGGCGAGTCGAGCGTGACGGTAGCCACGCCATCAGCGGTCGCGAGGTGCACGAGTTCGGTCATGAGGCCCATCCAACACCCATGTCACGCCACCTGGTGTACCCGGTGCGGACCGCGTACGCGGCGTGGGGAGTGCAGTAGGTTCGATCCGTGGCACCGAGCCGGTTCCGCGGGGCGAACGTCAGCCAGACGCCGAACGTCAACTGGAACGCGGCGGAGATCACGAGCACCGTCCCGACGTACGTCCTTATCCGAGGTGCTCCGCGAAGGTGATCCGGCCGTACGCCGGTCCGTCGACCATCGCGTCACCGTTCGCGAAGGCGCGGAAGACCTTGCCGCCCAGCCGCAAGGGCACGATGGGCCGGTGCGAGCCCTTCGCCTGCTTCCAGATCCGGGCCAGGTCGCGCACCGTCCGGCGTTCGGGCCCGCCGATGTCCGGCGCGCGACCTTTCACCGGCGGCTGCCCGACCAGCTCGGTCAGCCGGGCGGCCACGTCCTCGACCGCGATCGGCTGCAGCGAGATCGTCGGCGCGACGACGACCGGGAGGTAGCGCTGGGCGCTGAAGACGCGGTCGATCAGGTCGTGGAACTGGGTCGCCCGCTGGATCGTGTACGGCACACCCGACTGCTCGATGACCTGCTCGACCTCGAGCTTGGTCTTGTAGTACGAGAGCGGGATGCGGTCGATGCCGGCGATCGACATCACCACGAGGTGCTGGACGCCCGCGGCGGCCTCGACCAGGCGGCGGGTCTGCTGCGCGTCCTGGCGGCCGAGGCTGGTGGCCAGGTGCACGATCACGGCGGCGCCTTCGACCGCGGCCTCCAGACCGGTGCCGGTGGTGAGGTCCGCGACGACACGGTCCGGACCGTGCTTCCGGCTCAGCACGCGGACCTGGTGCCCGGCCGCGCGCAGTTGGCTGACAGTGGGGCGACCGAGGTGGCCGGTCCCGCCGGTGACAAGGATGGAGTTCATGCTGGCGTCCTCTCTTTACCACTAGAGATTCGGCAGCCCTCCGATTTGTGACAGCGAGGACGTCAGGGGGTGGGTGGCGGGCTCAGCGGATCTGCGTGGCGGTGGACGATTTTCCAGTCGGTGGTTTCCCGGCGGAAGACCATGGTTGCCCGAAGCGCGTGTGGGTGGGTGCCAGGGCGGTCGACGTACTGGACCGTGCAGCGCTCGAAGGCCACCGAGTACGCCGTGTCCGCGCCCACATGCTTGTCCAAGTACTCGAACTCGACCTCCGCGCCGCTCGGCCGAAACTGCCCCGACGCCCACCGATACCGCGGCCCGATCTGCGACCATCCGACCTCATGCCCGCCGAAGCCGCCGAAGATCGACGTCTGCTCGCTCCGCGACACCAACGGCAGCCACAACGACGGATCGCCGTTCATGAACGCGGTATTGGCCTCCTCGAACCGGCGCAGGAACGATGCGAAGTCGTCGGTCATCCGCGGTGAACTCCTGTCCGTCAGGCGAGGCAACCAGCCTCACCCGCGGACCGGGTCACGCGCAACCTACTTGCTCTCGGCGTACGCCGGGGAGAGCTCGCGGGCCAGGTGTTCGATGAACAGGCCGACATCGGTGACGATGCCGCGGGCGTGGGACGAGCCGCGATCGGCCAGCTTGGTCACCGTCGCCGGGTTGATGTCCACGCAGGTGAGCGGGATCGACGCGGGCAGGATGTTGCCAGTGGCAACCGAGTGCAGCATGGTCGCGGCCATCAGGCAGTAGCCGACCCCGGGCAGCTCGGCCCGCATCGCCCGCTGGCCCTCGAGTACGTCGGTGTAGACGTCGGGCAGCGGCCCGTCGTCGCGGACCGACCCGACCAGGACGAAGGTCTTGTTCCCCTTCACCAGCGCGTGCATCACACCGGAGGTGAGTACGCCCTGGTCCACCGCGGCCTTGATCGAGCCGGCCTTGCGGATCGTGTTGATGGCGCGGATGTGGTGTTCGTGCCCGTGCTCCACCCCGCGTCCCCGGGCCAGGTCGACGCCCAGCGACGTACCGTAGAGCGACGACTCGATGTCGTGGGTGGCCAGCGCGTTCCCGGCGAACAGGACGTCGACGAAACCGGCCTCGACCAGCGCGACCATCGCCGGCGCGGCGCCCGTGTGCACGATGCCCGGGCCGCCGACCCACAGCACCTTCTGGCCGTTCGCCTTCGCCTCGCGCATGCCGTCCGCGACCTGCTTCACCAGCACCCGCTGCGGCTTCTCGCTGGATACCTCCGAGTCCATGAAGCCGAACGCGTCCTCGACGTCCTCGATCAGTGGAGGCGTGACCTTGACGCCCTGGGCGCTCGTGATGATCCGCATCCCCACCTTCACCTCGGACATCGGGATGGTCCGCACAGTCTCACCCTCGACCAGGAGGCCGCAGTCCATCTCGGGGTTGCGAACCGGAATCCAGTGACCGCCGAGCCGGACGCTGGTCGGCAGGTTGGTGGTGGAGTAGAAGCCGTCCGGGAAGACGCCGTCCTGGGTCACCTCAGTGATGTCCGGAGTCCCGGGGTTGACCAGGTTCGCGCCCTTGGTCTGGATCCGCATCAGCAGCCGCTGCAGGGACTCCTCGTCCTCGGCGCCGACCGTCATCCGGACCGTGGACGGGTCGTCCTTGTCGTAGCCGAGGTCGAACTTGTCCAGCGTGTACTCACCGCCGTACCCGCGGATGTCGTCGAGGACCCGGGACAGCAGCCCGGTGTCCATCAGGTGGCCGGTGATCTCGACGGTCTCGGTGACCTGCACGGGTACCTCCCTCGGAAGTCGTCGGATTGTCCGACGATCCGCACTCTAACTCACACCACGGCCCCGTCATCGGGCGTGTCATCTGGTGGCAACCGATCCTTCATCCGGATCACCAGGGTGAGGAAGCCGCCGATGAAACCGACCACCGCGAGCGTGGTGATCCGGCCGGTGCCGAAGTCGAGTACGGCGGCCGCGATCAGCAGCAGCGGGCCGCCGATCAGGCCGAGCCAGGCGATCCGGCTGATCCAGTCCAGCCGCGGGCCGCGCGGCGGCTCCGGCGGGACGTAGTGGTCGTGCGGGTCGTCGGTCTTCTTCGCCGGCTTGTCGTCCTCGTCCTCGTCGTCCGACTTGTCCTCGATGGCCAGCCCGGCGGGTACGTCGATCAGCGGTTCGTACTTCTCGTCGACGTCCTCACTCACCGGCCACCGCGGCACCGACGGCTCGCCGCCGTCGTGGCCGGGTGCGGACGGGGCGTTGAACTGCTCCACCAGCGACGCCCACTCGGCGTCCTCCGTGCTCCGCTCGACGATCGGCCGGGCCCGTTCCGCCGCCTCCGCATCCACGAAGATCTCGTCGTACCCGACCGGTAGGTGGATCGGCTCCTCGGCCTCTTCCGGTGTGCGGGCCTCGCTCTGGCTCTGGCAGTACGCCGCTATGCCCGCCTCGGCGAGCGCGGTCAGCACCGGCTCGGCGATCAGCGGGTCGATAGCACCGAGCGACGTGTAATCCGCGGCGGTCAGGCCGTTGTCACGCATCGGCCGCGACCCGGCGGATGAATGCTGTCGAGTCCGCGAAGATGCGCGGTGCGTCATTGTCCAGAGTTGCCACGTGATAGCTGTCCTCGAGCAGGGTCTCGGTCACGTCGCGGGACGAGATCGAGGCCAGTACGGTCCGGCCAGAGCTCGGTTCCACCACATGATCGACAGTACTGCGGAACATCAGCACCGGCTGTGTGACCTTCGCAAGATCGTCCCGGGTGACCTGCCACAGCTGCGACAACGAGTGCAGCGCGCGCAGCGGCATCCGGTCGTACGCGCCCTCGTCGGCACCCGGCTTCTTGATGTCGTTCGAGATGCCCGGGAACGACGGCACCAGCCGGGACAGCACCGGCAGCAGTAGCAGCCGCTTGTCGTCGGTCCGCACCGACGGGTTGATCAGGACCAGACCGGAAATATCCCCGCCGTGCTGCTCGGCCAGCCGCAGCACCAGGCAGCCGCCCATCGACAGTCCGGCCACGAAGACCTGGTCGTGCTCCTTGCGCAACCGCTCCAGCTCGTTGTCCAGGACGGCGTACCAGTCCGGCCAGCCGGTCTTGTTCATCTCCTGCCAGGTGGTGCCGTGACCAGGCAGGCGGGGCACGGCGACGCCGTACCCCTCGGCGGCCAGGTGTTCGCCGAACGGACGCATCGACTTCGGCGAACCGGTGAATCCGTGGCTGAGCAGGACTCCTACCGCGGCGTTCTCGCCGGTCCCGGGACTGCGGAACTCCTCCGCGTGGCCTTGCACTGGCACGTCGACTCCTCGCCGGTCACGGTCCTCACCGGCGGCCCCCGTTCACAGCCGGACCGCCGCAGGTCCCCATGGTCGCATCTGGGCTTCGTCCAGTCTGCATTCAGGTGACAACACGGTGAGCAACACCCGCATTCCTGGCGGTGACATTGCCTGAGGAGGAAGCTGGAACGTAGGGTCCTGCCGACGGGACGCGCGAGAACTGTCGCAACCGTCGCTACCGGCGGACACTGGTGCCCGGGTGAGAAGCATGCCGGAAAGTGCCGGCGAGTGCGCGGACGAGTGACGGAGGTAAGGCGATGCTGTACCTGTTCCTCAGGCGGTTCCTCGTCGCACCATTGGTGAAGCTGCTCTTCCGCCCTAAAGTCACCGGACTGGAGAACATCCCGGCCGACGGCCCGGCGCTCCTGGTCAGCAACCACCTGGCCTTCTGCGACTCGATCTTCCTCCCGGTCGCCGTCCCGCGGCAGATCGTCTTCCCGGCGAAGTCGGAGTACTTCACCGCGCCGGGGCTGAAGGGGAAGCTGGTCGCCACCTTCTTCCGGTCGGTCGGCCAGATCCCGATCGACCGCTCCGGCGGGCGGGCCTCGCTGGCCGCGCTGAACACCGGGCTGGACATCCTGAAGAAGGGTGAGCTGTTCGGGATCTACCCCGAAGGCACCCGGTCGCCCGACGGGCGGCTGTACAAGGGCAAGACCGGCGTCGCCCGGATGGCGATCGTGGCCGGCGTGCCGGTGATCCCGGTCGCGATGATCGACACCGAGAAGCTGCAGCCGCCCGGCACGCTCTGGCCGCAGTGGCTGATCCGGGAGCAGGGTCGCCGGCTGCCGCGCCTGGTCCGCCCGGGCGTCGCGATCGGCAAGCCGCTGGACTTCTCCCGCTACGAGGGGATGGAGCGCGACCGGTTCGTGCTGCGCTCGGTCACCGACGAGATCATGTACGCGATGATGGAGCTGTCCGGCCAGGAGTACGTCGACATGTACGCCGAGAAGGCCAAGGAGCTGATCAAGGCCGGCGAGTCGGTCGACGAGCACCTCCGCCTCGGCGACACCAAGGCGAGCTGACGGTCTTTCCGGGCCGGCCGGGTCAGGATTGTCGCCATGGACAGCGACCTGAACGTCCTCGGCGAACCGCTGGAGGAATGCGGGACCGACCCGGTCACCGGCTTCTACCGCGACGGCTGCTGCACGAGCGGCCCCGAGGACGTCGGTAGTCACACCGTCTGCGCCGTGATGACCGCGGAGTTCCTCGCCCACCAGGTCTCCGTCGGCAACGACCTCACCACCCCACGCCCCGAACTCAGCTTCCCCGGCTTGAAGCCAGGCGACCGCTGGTGCGTAGTCGCCGTCCGCTGGCTCCAGGCCTACCACGCCGGCGCCGCAGCTCCCGTAGTACTCGCGTCAACCCACGCCCGCTCCCTGGACACCATCCCCCTCACGGTGCTGCGCGAACACGCCGTCGACGTACCACCCGACCTCAGCGCCCTCACCTGACGCTTCGGCTTTCCGGTTCTAGGGGGGTTATCACCGAATAGCGCCAGAAACCCACCACGGAGGCGCTCAAAAGCCTCCTTTCACTGAGCAGGTCGGCGAGCACGGCGTGAGGATGCCGGGCCAGCCACGGAGGGTGAGCGCCGCGCCGATCTGGACGGCCGCGGCGCAGGGGTCGGAAACCAGTTGGTACCCGAAGCGGAGCGTGATTTTGCCTTGGAGCGTCGCAGCGTTGTCCCGGTGCATGTCCCGCCAGGTCGACGTGGCGTCAGCATGACCGGTACGACCGTCGAGCTCGGCGATCACGTCGTACGGAACGTACTCGACGTCGCGATAGTTGACCTGCTTGCCGTACGTCGCGCGGACTTGCCGGGTGGCAGCAGGCAGACTGTGGGCACGCTCGACCCGGATCAGGTAGGTCTGCTCGAGGAACGACTGCACACCGGACGCGGCATCCGAAAGAACCTGCAGCAGCATTGCCCGCCCACGGAGCCGCGGAAGGCGGGCCAACTCGGCGAGCAAGCGGTCCGGTGTCGTACGTCGTTGCCGGCAGACGTCGAGCACAAGCGAGGCCCGTCGATCCGGGGCAGCGCGACCGGCAGCCGCGGTCAGCACCGCGACCTCGAGCCGCACCACGCACGGCTCGCGCCCCTCCTGGAGCCACGCGGGGAAGTCTTGGTGACGAGTGATCCGGATGCCGGACCGACGCTCCAGCTTGCGGCTCTGCGGAACCGCGAGCTGGATCGTCCGGTCGTCCCAGTCGCCGCTGAGCCCGTGCCAGCGCAACGCGGTCTCACCGGTCAAGGCGGCTTCCGGGCCGCACGCCAGCCAAGCGGCCCATGCCTTGGTCGCCCACGGCAAGGGGCCGGTGAAGTCTACGTAGACACCCTGGTGGATCCGCCGGATCTGCCGATTCCGGCATCGCCGCGCCAGCGTGCTGTCGTCGATCCCGTTCGCTACCGCCTGGGCGCGGCTGAAAGCACCCTGCTGCCGACCGCGCAGCTCGACGAACCGCCGCACCAGGTCGTCGTCAGCCTGCTGTAATCCCTCCACACCGACAACATGCCCACGGCACCCCACCCGTTGGACGATGACTTGCACCCTGTGGACAGCCTCGCCGGACCTTGGTGGATTCTGCGGCGCTCAGGGGGTATTTCCCTCCTACATCGAGGGTGAGACGGGTTACTGAGGGGGTGGTGGGGCTGGCTTAGGCTGAGCGCATGCAATTTGCGACGTTGACTGCGGGGGAAGTGCCTGGGGTTCCGAGTCTGGACGAGTTGCGGGCTTTGAAGCCGCTGCAGCAGCCGGAGTGGCCGGATTCGGTGGTGCTGGACGAGGTGATCCGTGAGCTGCGGAAGCTGCCGCCACTGGTGTTCGCCGGTGAGTGCGACGACCTGACCACCAAGATCGGCGCGGTGACCCGCGGCGAGGCGTTCATCCTCCAGGGCGGGGACTGCGCGGAGACCTTCGACGGCGTGACCGCGGAGAACATCCGGGCCAAGCTCCGGGTGCTGCTGCAGATGGCCGTCGTCCTCCAGTACGCCGCCAGCGTGCCCGTCGTGAAGGTCGGCCGGATCGCCGGTCAGTACGCCAAGCCGCGGAGCTCCGGTGAGGAAACGCGGGACGGTGTGACGCTGCCGACGTACCGCGGGGACGCTGTCAACGGACTGGAGTTCACCCCCGAGGCGCGGATCCCGGACCCGCAGCGGCTGCGCGGCGTCTACAACGCGGCCGCCGCGACGCTGAACCTGACCCGCGCGTTCACCACCGGTGGGTACGCCGACCTGCACCAGGTGCACGCGTGGAACACGGACTTCGTGAAGTCGTCACCGGTCGGCCGGCGCTATGAGCAGCTGGCCTCCGAGATCGAGCGGGCACTCGCCTTCATGCGGGCCTGTGGTGCGACCTCGGACGAGTTCCGGACGGTCGACTTCTACGCGTCGCACGAGGCGCTCATCCTCGAGTACGAGCACGCCATGACCCGGATCGACTCGCGGACCGAGCAGCCGTACGACGTCTCCGGCCACCTGCTCTGGGTGGGCGAGCGGACCCGGCAGCTGGACGGCGCGCACGTGGAGTTCCTGGCCTCGCTGTCCAACCCGCTCGGTGTGAAGATCGGGCCGACGACGACTCCGGAGTACATCCGGACCCTGATCGACAAGCTGAACCCGAAGGGGATCGAGGGCCGGCTCACGTTCATCACCCGGATGGGCGCGGGCAAGATCCGCGCGGCGCTGCCGCCGCTGCTGGAGGCGGTCCGGGATCACGGTTCGCCGATCGCGTGGGTGTGCGACCCGATGCACGGGAACACCTACGAGACCCCGAACGGGTACAAGACCCGCAACTTCGACGACGTGATGGACGAGGTGCAGGGCTTCTTCGACGCGCACGAGCAGGTCGGGACGTGGCCGGGTGGTGTGCACATGGAGCTCACCGGCGACGACGTGACCGAGTGCCTCGGCGGCGGTGAGGAGCTGGTCGCGGAGGACCTCGTGAACCGGTACGAGACCGCCTGCGACCCACGGCTGAACCGGCACCAGTCGCTCGAGCTGGCGTTCCTGGTCGCCGAGCGGCTGCGCGCGGCGCAAGCATGATCGACCTGCGCTCGGACACGGTGACCCGCCCGTCGGCGGGGATGCTGGCGGCGATGACCTCGGCGCCGCTCGGCGACGACGTGTACGGCGAGGACCCGACGGTCAACCGGCTCGAGGAGACGGTCGCCGGGCTGCTCGGTCACGAGGCCGGGCTGTTCACCGTGACCGGTTCGCTCGCGAACATCCTCGGCGTACGGGCGCTTGTGCCGCCAGGCAGCGAGGTGCTGTGCGAGGCCAGCGCCCACATCGCCCGGGCCGAGCTCGGCGCACACGCCGCCGTCAGCGGGGTCACGACCCGGACCTGGTCCGCACCGGCCGGTCAGATCGACCTGGAGCAGATCCGCGCGTTGATCGCTGCGGACCTCGGGCCGTACTTCGTGCAGACGGCCGCCGTTTCGGTCGAGAACACGCACAACTTCGGCGGCGGCGCGATCCAGCACCAGTACGACGCTCTCGCCGACGAGCTGGACGCCCGTGGCCTGCCGCTTCACCTCGACGGCGCTCGGCTGTGGAACGCGTCCGTGGCGTCCGGTGTGCCGGTCGCGTCGTACGCCTCCCGGGCGGCGGCTGCCAGCGTCTGCCTGTCCAAGGGCCTTGGTGCCCCGGTCGGCTCGGTGCTCGTGGGTTCTGTCGAGCTGATCCGTGAGGCCAGGGTCTGGCGCAAGCGTCTCGGTGCGGGTTGGCGTCAGGCCGGCGTCTTGGCCGCAGCCGGTCTCTACGCCTTGGACCACAACATCGACCGTCTGGCCGAAGACCACGCGAACGCGCGCCTGATCGCGGAGACGCTGGCCGACGCCGCGCCCGGCTCGGTCAAGCCCGACCAGGTCGAGACCAACATCGTGGTCGCGGACCTGGCCGCCACCGGAAAGTCCGTAGCGGAGATCGTGGCAGCCGCGAAGGACCAGGGTGTCCTGGTCGGAGGCGTCGGCGCGACCCAGCTCCGCGTTGTGACACATCTCGACGCGTCGACATCAGATTGCCGCAAAGCCGCCGAAGCCCTCGCCCGCTTGATCAGCTGAGCACCGAGATAGGGTGCAGGTGTCGGGGTCGCAGCGTTCGGGGAGAGCCGTGCGAGAGATCGTCGTGTTCAGCGGAAGTGCCCACATTGGTTTGGCGGAGCGGATCTGCGCCGATCTCGGCGTACCGCTCTCACCGGTCGAAGTCCATCGTTTCAGCAACGACTGCCTGCAGGTGCAATTGCAGGAGAACTGCCGGCAACGCGACGTGTACATCGTGCAACCGCTGGTGCCGCCGACGCAGGAGCACCTGATGGAGCTGCTGCTGATGATCGACGCCGCGCGGGGTGCCTCCGCGCAGCAGATCACCGCGGTGATGCCGCACTACGCGTACGCGCGATCGGACAAGAAGGACGCCTCCCGGATCTCGATCGGCGGTCGCCTGGTCGCCGACCTCCTGGCCACCGCCGGCGTCGACCGCGTCCTGACCATGGCCTTGCACGCACCCCAGGTGCACGGCTTCTTCTCGGTCCCGGTCGACCACCTGACCGCGATCGGCGTACTCGCGGATCACTTCCGCAGCCGTGATCTCAGCGACACGGTCGTGGTCAGCCCGGACCTGGGCAACGCGAAGACGGCGACCCAGTTCGCCCGGCTGCTCGGCCTGCCGGTCGCGGCGGGCAGCAAGCAGCGGATGGCGGACGACCGCGTCGTGATCGACGCGATCGTCGGCGACGTCGCCGGCAAGCGGGCGATCATCCTCGACGACGAGATCGCGACCGGCGGCTCGATCATCGAACTGCTCGACCGCCTGAAGGACCGCGGCTGCACGCAGGCCGCGGTCGCCTGCACCCACGGCCTCTTCGCGGGCTCCGCAGTCGAGCGCCTCCGCTCCCACCCGTCCATCACCGAGGTCATCAGCACCGACACGGTCCCGCGCGCGGCCGGCTTCCCCGAACTCCAGGTCAGCTCGGTCGCCGGCCTGTTCGCCGAAGCCATCAAGCGCATCCACGAGGGCGAATCCGTCAGCAGCCTCTTCGACGGCGTAGACCCGACCCACGCCCCACCCCAACCCAAACTCCCCTTCTAGCAGCGGGTTCCCGCTCCTCTGACCGTCCGCTCCGCCACGGAGGCTGGCCGGAGGCGACTCGCGAGAGGTTGGCAAGCGCTTGCCACTCTGGCATAGGGTGAGTTGGTCGAGACGTTTTCCGAGTCGGGAGGATACGGGTGAGTTCCACTCAACCGGTCAGGTTCGCCGCCGTCGGGCTTGATCACGCGCACATCTTCGGTCAGATCGCGGGCCTCGTCGGGGCCGGTGCGGAACTCGTCGGGATGGCGACCGACGATCCGTCGGCCGCGATCGCGACCACGGTCCGGGAGCGGTATCCGGAGGTTCCGGTGGCTGAGAGTCCGGACGACCTGATCGGACGGGACGGGATCGACTTGATCGTGACCGCCGCCGTACCGGATCGACGGGGGCCGATCGCCGTCGCGGCATTGCGGGCCGGCAAGGACGTCGTGACGGACAAGCCCGGCTGTGTCAGTTTCGAGCAGCTGGAGGAGATCGAGAAGGCGGTCGGTCAGAGCGGGCGGTTCTGGTCGGTGACGTTCTCCGAGCGGTTGGAGGTGCCCAGCGTCATCAAGGCCGGTGAACTGGTTCGCGCGGGCCGGATCGGGACCGTGGTGCAGACTCTCGGGATCGGGCCGCACCGGATCGGGGACAGGGGTCACCTGGGCGGCGGGGCAGGCCGCCCGGATTGGTTCTACGACAAGAACCGGTACGGCGGAATCCTCACCGATATCGCCTCCCACCAGATCGACCAGTTCCTTTGGTTCACCGGCGCGCGGACCGCCGAGGTCGTGGCCAGCACGGTGGGGAACTTCGCCAACCCCGATAAGCCTGGCCTGCAGGACTTCGGTGAGATCCTGCTGCGCAGTGACCACGCCCAGGGGTACATCCGGGTCGACTGGTACACGCCGGCCGGTCTGCCGACCTGGGGCGACGGCCGCCTGATGATCCTCGGCACGGACGGCTACATCGAGTTGCGCAAGTACGTCGACATCGCGGGCCGGGATGGTGGCGACCACCTTTTCCTGGTCAACCAGGAGGGTACGCAGTACGTCGACTGCTCGCAGGTCGAGACCACCTACTACCCCGACCTGGTCCGCGACGTGCGGGAACGGACCACCTCGGCCGTGCCGCAGGAGCACACCTTCGAAACCATGCGCCTGGCGTTGACTGCCCAGCAGCGGGCAACTGTCCGCGGGGCGGCCCAATGATCTAGTGTCCTGAGTCGGAAGTTCGACGGCGCCTTCGGACTCAGGACACTAGTTGCCTTCCTGGGCGGCAAGCGGTGTCAGGATTGACGGATGGATGAGGCTCGCGAACTGCTCGAGGTGGAACGTCAGCAGGCGCTCCGGCGGCTTGCGGATCTGACCGGTGAATTCGATGAGGTGGTGGCGGCCTCACGCGATGCGAACGCCGACGACGAGCACGATCCTGAGGGTGCGACGATCGCGTTCGAGAGGTCGCAGGTCGCCGCACTGGTCTTGCAGGTCCAGCATCAGTTGGCAGAGGTCGAGGCGGCCATCGAGCGGTTGGCGGCCGGCACCTACGGGGTCTGTGAGCAGTGCGGACAACCGATCGCCCCTGCCCGGCTGGAGGCAAGACCGGCAGCACGCACCTGCATCAGCTGCGCCTCAGCAGCACGTTGAGCCGTCGGCATGCCGACGGCCGCCGAAGGTGTTCATCCCGCGTGGAAGGATCAGGAGTATGGCGGATACGGTGCGGATGGGTGTTGTTGGGGCGGGGAGTATCTCGGTTCGGGGGATTCTTCCGCATTTGGGGCAAGGGGATCTGGCGGGCCGGGTGAAGTTGGCCGCGGTGTGTGATCCGGTGCCGGGGCGGGCGGAGGCGGCGGCTGCGAAGTTCGGGGTGGAGCAGGGGTTCACGGAGTACGAGGACCTGTTGGCGCGTGGGGATGTCGACGCTGTCACGATCGCTTCGCCGATCGGATTGCACTACGAGCAGGGCAAGCTGGCTTTGCAGGCCGGCAAGCATGTGCACTTCAACAAGACGATGACGGTCACCGTTGCGGAGGCGACCGAGCTCATTGAGCTTGCCGCGGCCAACGATCTGCGGATCGTTGCCTCGCCCGGGGAGATGCTGCGGCCGCATCACGTGCGGACGCGCGAGCTGATTGCCGAGGGCGCCGTCGGCACGCTGTCCTGGGTGAGTTGTGGCGCGGCGTTCGGCACGTACCACGAGGACGAGTCCGTGCGCGGCGGCAGCGACGTACTGACGAACATCGATCCGTCGTGGTACTTCCGCAAGCCCGGTGGCGGACCGATGTACGACATGACGGTGTACGCGCTGCACTCGGTGACCGGGATCCTCGGTCCGGCCAAGCGAGTGACGGCGATGTCCGGCGTCCGGGTTCCCGTGCGCACGAGCGGAGGCGTGGACGTCCGTACGGACGCCGACGACAACACCATCGTGCTGATCGACTTCGGCGACAACCTGTTCTGCGTCGCGACCGGTACCGCCGCCGGCGGGATGCGGGGCGGCTTCAGCGGGACCTACTACGGAACGAAGGGCACGATCGACGGCCTGCTGGTCAACGACGAGCCGTTCGACTTCCCGAACCGCAACCCGGCCGAACTCTCGCCTCGCGGTCCGGGCAACCAGGCCCTCCTTCCGCACGTCACGGGTGTGCATCGCGACATCGAAGAGCAGCATGTGTACGAGGACGTCATGCAGCTGGTCGACTGGGTTCGCGAAGGCAAGCCCTCGATCGTCACCGCCGAACACGCGCGCCACGTGATCGACATCATCGAGTCCGCCTACCGAGCCTCCGCAACCGGCCAGACCCAGGACCTCACGACCACCTTCTGACAGACCTCAAGGGATCATCACCCCTCGCAGCACGCTCTGTGGAGCCACTCGGGCTCGTGCCACCAGAACTTGTCGTCGTGGGCGTGGGCTTGTTCTCGGGTAAGTGGTTGCGGGGCACTGGAGGAGTGGACCGCGGGTTGGGCTTGGGTGCCGGTGGCGTACGGGGCGAGGAGGTTGTCGACGGTGTGCAGCCGACCCGCGACCATGACGCGGTCGACCGCCGCCGCGACCCGGATATCCGCGAGCGGGTCGCCGTCGACGAACGACAGATCGGCTTGCGCGCCCGGTTCGACGACGCCGATCTTGTCCTCGAGGTTGAGCCAGCGCGCCGGGTTGTGGGTTGCCGTGGTGAGTGCCTCGTACGGCGTGAACCCGCCGGCCACCATCGATCGCAGATTGGCGTGCAGTGAGACCGCGATGTTGTCCAGTGGACTGTCCGTGCCGGAGATGACCAGTCCGCCACCGCGATGGATCCGCAGCACCATGTCGACGTTCCCGCGCAGCAACTCCCGGGTCGTCACACCCGCCGGGCCCTTCGCGGTGTTCACCTCGGCCTGCAGAGCGGCGTACTCCCAGGACGGGTAGAGCGTCGTCGTACGCCGGTCGGTGAGCAGCGACGGATCGTCGACATGCGCCATCGTCGAGTTGAACAGCGTCGGCGTCACCGACAATCCCGCCTTCGTGAACAGCGCGACGACATCTGCGTACGCGCGGCCGAGCCGGCTGACCGTGTGTGAGTATCCCAGCCGGTTCGTCGCGCCGGTGTGCTCCATCCCGTCCATGCCGAGGTGCTCGGCCGGGTAGAGGTAGTGCGACGACAGCTGCAGCCCGAGCCGGTGAACGGCGGCGATCGCGCGGCGCTGGAACTCGATCGGCAACCGTACGTACGTCTTCACCAGGTCGTACGCGAGCCCTTCGACCCGGTCGAGCTCGAGGCCGAGCTGCCGCACCGAGAGCGTCGGCCGCATGAAGTTGTAATAGACCCGCGACCCGTCGATCGCCTCACCGGTCGCGAAGTACCGCGGACCAGTCAGAGAACCGTGCGAGAGCGCTTCCCGGGTTTCCTGCATCTGGTAGACGGGATCGCCCGGTGATCGCGTGGTCGTGATCCCGTACGACAACCAGAGGTTGCCCTGCCGCGCGCCCCACGCCCGCCCGCGCAGGTGCCAGTGATTGTGCGCGTCGATCAATCCCGGCATCACCGTGAGCCGGGATGCGTCGATATCCGCTCGCCCCTGATGCGGCCGTACGGCGGCGATCCGCGACCCGTCGAGTACGACGTCGACGTCGCGGCGCAGCGTGGTCGCGCGGCCGTCCCACAGCGCGCCGGCGTGGATCGTCACGTGCTGGTTGATCGTTGCCCTGCGCCACTGCAGGTCGAGCTTGATCGTCTGCGGACGGGAGCCACTGATCGTTGTCCGGCGCAACCGTCCGTTGTTGAGGTAGAGCAGCGTCCCGGCGTCCTGCCAGACCGGTGAGTCCGTGACCTCGTCGGTGACCGCTCTCGGCTCGGCGGTGAAGCGACCGCGTTCGTCGACGGGTACGACGTACAGGAGGCTCTCGACGACGAAGGCGAGCCACTTGCCGTCGGGGGAGAAGACCGGGCCGTCGTCGCCGCGGGTGGCGAGTGAGCGGAACGGCATGGGTTCGACATACTCGAGCGCGGTGGTCGCGACGTCGACGTACAGGAGTTGGCTGGTGCCTTCGCGGAACCGCTTGGAGAACGGCTTGACCGCGGCGAGGACGAGCGTCTTCCCGTCCCGGGACCAGCTGACCCGACCGGGCTGGAAGAGCGTCGGGGTCAGCCGACGGACCTGACCGGAAGCGAGGTCGAGTACCGAGGCGATGCCGTCCTGGTCCTGGTACGCGACCTGCTTCCCGTCGGGTGAGAACCTTGGTGCGGTCTGTGCTCCGGGCAGCGACGAGAGCTTGCTGTCGGCGCCGGTGGCGAGATCACGCAGCCAGAGATCCGCGGTGCCGTCGCGATCGCTTGCGTAGAGCAACTTCTTGCCATCGGGGGAGAAGTCGGGATCGGAGTTGAAGTAGCCGTCGGCGACCAGTTCACGTGGTTGCCCTCGGCCACTCGTTGCCGCCAGCCACAAGGCGTTCAGGGCCCGGAACGCGATCCATCGACCGTCCGGTGACACCGTCGGACTCGCGATCCCGAGGACTGGCCTCCGGGCGGTCGACTCGAGGTCCGGCACCTTCGGCCGCGGCCGCTTCGCCGTGACCGGAACGGTCGCCGCGAACGGTACGACGGTGTGCGCGCCACCGACCCGGTGACGCATAACCTGCCCGTCGGCGGTGTAGAAGACGTCGGTTGCCGACGCCCACGACGGCGGGACGGCGAAGATGTCCTTCCCTTCGGTGACTTTCTGATTGTCGACAATCAGATCGCAGGTCGGGCCGGTGAGCCGGACATAGGCCAGCCGGCCGGCGGGGGAGTAGGCGGGGCCGAAGAGGCTGATGCCGGTCTGGGCGGCGACGAGCGTCGTGCGTACGCCGGTGGTGAGGTCGAGTTCGACGATCGACGTGGTGTCGACGGTGCAGGCGAGTTTGGTGCCGTCCGGCGAGACCGCGGGCTCGGCCTCCTCGGTGGTGTCGTCGGTGAGGGCGATGATCGTGCCGTCGGCGAGGCTGAGCCGGTGGATGCCGTAGCTGCCGTTCCGACCGCGGTCCGAGGAGAAGACGACCGACCCGCCGTCCGGGGTGAAGTGCGGCTCGCGATGGTCGTAGCGGCCGGTGGTCAACTGACGGAGGTCGCTGCCGTCAGGATTGATCGACCACAGGTGGAAGTTGCCGTCGCGGTACGACTGGAACACGATCCGGCGGCCGTCCGGGGACCAGCGTGGCCGGGTCGCGTCCTGCAGGTCGTCGGTCAGCCGGCGTGAGGTTCCACCCGCGGCCGGTGTCACCCAGATCGCCGTGACCAGGTCGAACGCCAGCCACTTCCCGTCCGGCGAGACCGACACCATCAGGTTCGTGCCCTCGGAGAGAACAGCTTGGTTGACGGTGCCGGTCTGTGCTGCCGTGCCGGCGGAGGCGTGAGGTGCGGTGGTCTGGACGGCGCCGGCTGCGGCGACACCGCCGCTGAGTTGGAGTGCGCGGCGCCGCGAGATGCTCCACGAACCGGGCGCTTCGGATTCGGTGTGGTCCACGGTGGGATCCAATCCCTCGGGGGCGGTGGGACGTGGGGTCGAATCTGCCAGGAGCGTCCGCGCTACACGATCCTGACCGGCGCGCCGATCGCTCAACGGGCGCTCCAGTGCGACGAACGGCGTACCGGCGGTGGCAGGGGTGCGGGCGTTATCGTCTGCGCCATGCAATCCGTGTCGCCGCGCGCCCGTGCCCTGCTCGCCGCCGGACTCTGCGTCGTGATCGCCCTCGGTGCGGCGCTGGCGGTGGACTCCCGGCTCGACCGGCACTGGATCCTGCGTGGGCTCACCTTGTTCCTCGCGCTGTGCTGCGCCGCGTTGCTGCTCACCGATCAGAGCCGGCAGTTCCGGCTGATCATCACCGGGATCGGCCTGCTGATGTTCGGTGTGGTCTTCCCGGTCACGACGACCACGTGGGCGACCCCGCCGGAGATCGACTTCGCCCTCGCCGTCGCCACCGACGCGAAGAACGCGGCCACCAAGGACGCGCGTAGCGCCGTCACGGTCAACGACGTGAAGGCAGCCGTCGCGGCCCGCGGTGGTGCGGTCGGCTCACTCAAAACGGAAAGAAGCCCGCAAGTCCGTGGCGCCGACGCCTTCCCGCTCATCCTCCGCGCCGACCCCACTCAAGGCCGGCCCCGAGCCTGCCTCTCCTTCCCCCACGGCCTGGACGCCAGGGTCCGCACCTGCTGAGTCCCAGCTGGTGGGCAATCGATTTCTCATGGACACGCCCCCGGCTTAAGGTCGCGGGTATGACTCTTGGGAATCTGTCCGGCATCAGCGCGCTCGCCGACGTCGAGTCGCGGTCCATCAGTCCGGAGAATCCGGCCGGCGAGCCTGGTCAGGGCGGGCGGCGGACCGAGGGGACCGGTGCGAAAGCGGCCCGGGATCTCGGTCAGGGCTGGAAGGTGTCGCCGTCGATCGAGATCGGCCCGGGGGAGACCGCCACGCTCGCCGACATCGCCGGCTCCGGCTGCATCACGCACATCTGGCTCACCACGCACGTCGACAACTGGCGGCGGCTCGTGCTGCGGACGTTCTGGGACGGCGACGAGGCTCCGGCGATCGAGGCGCCGGTCGGTGACTTCTTCTGCTCCGGCTGGGGCAAGTTCGCCCAGGTGAACTCGCTCCCGGTCGCGGTCAACCCGAACGGCGGCTTCAACAGCTACTGGGAGATGCCGTTCCAGACCCAGGCCACGGTGACGCTGGAGAACACCCGCGACGAGCCCGTGATCGTCTACTTCCAGGTGGACTACTGGCTGGGCGCCGTACCGGACAACTCGGCGTACCTGCACACGCAGTGGCGGCGGAGCAATCCGCTGCCGGCCAAGACCGTGCACACGCTGCTGGACGGTGTCGAAGGCCCGGGCCACTATGTCGGCACCTACATCGCGTGGGGCGTCAACAGCACCGGCTGGTGGGGTGAGGGCGAGATCAAGTTCTACCTCGACGGCGACGACGAGTTCCCGACCATCTGCGGCACCGGGACCGAGGACTACTTCGGTGGCGCGTGGAACTTCGACGTAGCCCACCTGGGCGGCTACACCGAGTTCAGTACGCCGTACCTCGGCATGCCGCAGGTGATCCGGCCGGACGGGCAGTATGCGAGCCAGCAGCGATTCGGGATGTACCGGTTCCACCTCCCAGACCCGGTCCGCTTCAAGGAGAAGCTCCGCGTCGACATCCAGGCCCTGGGCTGGCGCTCGGGCGGCCGCTACCTGCCGCTGCAGGACGACATCGCGTCGACCGCCTTCTTCTACTCGTCCAGGACCAGTACGAGGCGACCGGACGCGCCGACGCACGACGTGATGGAGATCTGCTAGCCGGGAGTCGGTAGCGCGTTCTGCAGAGCCGTGCCGGCGAGGACGACCAGGGCTGCGGTCCAGCTCAGCGGCGCCTCGCCGGCCGGCTCCAGGTCCCGATTGACCTTCTCGGGCAAGGCTCCGGTGCTGGTGCGATGGCGGTCGAGCCAGGTCAGCAAGTTGTCGGCGGTCGCGTGATCGCCTCGGGCCGCCGCACTCAGTGCGAACAATGCGGTCTGCGGTGTCCAGGAAACGCCGTCCGCACGCCAATCCTCACCAGGCGTCACGCCACCGTTCGGCTGGGTGAGTACGGCGAGCGCCCGGTCGATCGCCGTGGACACGACCGCCCGGGCCGGAGCGAACGGCGGGCCCAGGATCGTGACGATCGCGTCGGCGCCGGCGCCGAGCTGGATCGGGTCGACGCCGGGCTCCACGAAGCTCGTCGCTCGGCCCGGAGTGCGGGGATAGTCCGGCCCGAACACGCGATCAGTTGCCTGGGTCAACTTGTCGAGGGCGGACCGCCAGCGCGCGGCCTCGGCCTGCCGGTTCTGTTCGGTGGCCATCAGGACCGCGCAGCGGAGGCCGGTCAACAGTGGGGCGACGGTCCCGAGCGTCACCTGCGTCTCCGGCCGCTCCCAGTAGTCGGACGACGGCCCGGGCAGGCCGTCCGGGCCGAGCTCGGCGACGATCTGGTCGGCCGACTCGCGGACCAGCTCCCAGTACCTGCTGCCCGCCCGGCAGAACCAGGTTGCCCAGAGCACCCATCCGGAGCCGTCGAGCTGAGGCTGCCGGCCGTCGTCGACGAGCGCGCCGGTCTCGCTGTACCGGGCTTCCCACCGCCCCGTCGCCGGTCGCACGCGGTCGAGGAAGGACAGCACCTTGAGGGCTTCGTCGTACTGACCGATCGAACAGCGGGCCGCGGCGACGAACGACGCGTCTCGCGGCCACACGTACCGCCACGGGCCGTCCCAGCCCGCCAGCGTCGCGCCGCTCGGCAGGGTGAGGGCGTCGAGGTCGGCGAGGGCGTGGCCGATCAGGTCGTCGTACTGTTCGCCACCGCCACTCAGTGACGAGGCGGTGTGCTGCGCAGAGTGGCCGGGGACACCGTCCGCGACCAGTCGGGGCTGGGGGTTGCGGACCAGGTTGTTCGCCGCACCGGCGGCCAGGAACGCGAGCAGCACGACGATGACGACGGCCGGATACCACCGGCCGCGCCCCCCAGCGCTTTCCCGCATCGTCCCTCCCTGTCCCGCCTATTGTGCGAGGTGTTGCACCTCGGCCTCGAACTTGCGCCGCGGTGCGAGCTCCACCAGGTACATCGCCGACAGCACCAGTGCGCCACCGACCAGCATCCTCCACGTCACGCTCTCGGACCCGAACAGCACCGCGAAGGCCGACGCGAACACCGGTTCCATTGTCATCGCGATCGCCGCCCGCGTCGGGTTGAGGTGCGCCTGCGCCCAGGTCTGCACGATCAGCGCGAGCGCACCGGCGATCAGGGCCATGTAGATGACGCTGGCCCAGTCTGCACCGGAGCCCGGGACTGTGAACCCGCCGGGCAGCGCGCCGATCGCGCAGACCACGGTGATGACGAGCATCTGCAGGGACGAGAGACCGAAGGCGTTCTGCGGGGTGGACCAGGCGCCCAGACCGATGATGTGCAGCGCGTACAGGCCGGCCGACGCGAGTGTGAGCAGCTCGCCGGTGCCCATGCTGAGGCCCTGCAGGGACAGTACGCCGAGGCCGACCGTGGCGAGAATCACGGCGACCCAGGCCCAGCGGCCGATCTTGTGGCGCAGGATCACGGCGGCCAGCAGCGGGGTGAAGACGACGTACATGCCGGTGACGAAGCCCGACACGCTGGCCGATGTGTGCCGCAGGCCCTCGGTCTGGACCAGCTGGGCGACGCCGTAGGTGATGCCCAGGGCAGCGGCCCGGCCGCGGTCCAGGCGGCTCAGCCGGGAGATCGCCGGCGGGTGGACCAGGATGAGCGCGATCGAGGCGATCAGGAACCGCAACGCCAGGTAGTCGGCGACGTCCATCCTGGTGAGCAGGTCCTTGGTCAGGAAGAACGTCGATCCCCACGCCGCCGCCACCGCGAGCAGAGCGAGTACGGCGATGCGCGGGCGGTTCACGCCGGACATCTCATCAGACGTCCGGCGTAAGCACCAAAACGAGCTACAGGACTGTGATCGTGACAGTGCTGCCCGGTTGGGCCTTCTTGCCGGCCCCCGGGTTCTGCGCCGCGACGATGTTCAGCCCGAGGTTGAACGGTGCTTTCTCGACCTTCACGATGAAACCCGCGTCGGTGAGGATCTTCTGCGCGTCCGCGGTGCTCTTCTTCTTCACGTTCGGTACGTCGACCAGCGGCGGACCCTTCGACAGCACCAGCTGGACCTTGTCCTTGGCGAACAGCGTGCCGCTGTTGGGTGTCTGGCTGATCACATTGCCTTCGGGCACCTTCTCGTCGTACTGCTCGGAGCGGTCGACGACGAAACCGAGTTTGCGCAGGGCCTTGTTGGCGTCCTTGTAGCTCTTGCCGGTCATATCCGGGACGTTGATCGGCCGCTTGCCCTTGCTGACCGCGAAGTTGACCGCGCTGCCCGGCTTCACGACCGTGTTGAACCTCGGGCTGATCGCGAGCACCTTGCCCTGTGGCACGGTCTCGCTGTACTGCTCGTTGATCTGCCCGGTGTTCAGCTTGATCGGTGCGAGCGCCTGCTGCGCGGCATCCAGGTCCAGCCCGACCAGCTGCGGCACCCGGTAGCGCTCCGGGCCCTTGGAGACGGTGAGACCGATCTCACCCTTCTTCCGGATCCGATCACCCGGTGCGGGATCGGTCCCCATCACTTCACCCTTGGGGACGTCCTCGGAGAAGTTCTGATTGTCCAGCGTGGTCCGCAGACCCGACTCCTCGGCTTTTGCGGCCGCAACGGCGGGAGCCATGTTCACCAGGTCCGGCGTGGTCGTGTAGCGGTGGATGCCGTAGTACCAGGCCGCGGTGCCAATCCCGATGGCAGCAGCGAGGATGACGATCAACGCGATCGGCCCACGCCCACGCCGCTGTTGCGGAGGTGCTTTCGCCGGTGTTCCGGTCGGTCGGCCCTTCTCCACCGGTACGACGATCGTGTCGTGGCGCAGGGCGGGTTGTTCGGCCAACTGAGGGACTCCGCGCGTATAGCCGTCGTCGTACCCGCTGTCCTGCCGGATCTGCTGGATCGGCACGGTCAGGTCGCCAGTGAGCTCCGGGTCGTCCGGCAGCCCCTCATCGAGCGCACTGCGCACCCGGTGGACTTGACGGCTGAACACCCGCGCATCGGCCGGCCGCAGGTCCCGGTCCCGCGCGGTCGCGCGCTGCACGAGCGCATCGACGTACGGCGGGATGCCCTGCTGCTCCGACGACGGGGGAGGCACGTCGGCGTGGACATGTGCGTACGCGACCTGGATCGGGGTGTCACCGGAGTGCGGTTTGTTGCCGGTGAGCATCTCGTAGAGCAGGATGCCGGCCGAGTACACGTCCGAGCGGGCGTCGGCACTGCCGTCGATGACGAGCTCGGGTGCCAGATACGACACTGTGCCCATCAGGAGGCCCTGGGTGGCGGTATTTCCGGTCGCGCTGACCGCCCGGGCCAGACCGAAGTCGGCGACCTTCACCACGTTCTTGTCGGAGATCAGCACATTCTCAGGCTTGATGTCGCGGTGGACGATGCCCGCGTCGTGGGCGGCCGAGAGCGCGGACAGGATCGGCGCGAGCAGGTCGAGTGCCCGCGCGGGGGACAGCGGGGCCTGCTCGCGAATCACGTCACGCAGCGTGCGGCCCGGGATGTACTCCATCGCCAGGAACAAGGTTCCGTCGTCGTCACCCTGGTCGAAAACGGCCACCACGTTCGGGTGCGAGAGGCGGGCGGCGGCCCGGGCCTCGGCCACGAACCGGCGGGCGAACTGGGCGTCGTCACCGAGCCCGTCGTGCATCACCTTGAGCGCGACGGTCCGGTCCAACCGCATGTCGAGGGCCTGGTAGACGGTGGCCATGCCACCCCTGGCGACGCGCGCGCCGACGCGGTACCGTCCGTCGAGCACTCGCCCGACAAGGCGGTCGCTGACCTCCGTGTCCACGTCGTCCGTCACCTGCGGTGAGCCGCCTCTCCAAGCCGTTCTGCTCTGAGAGTGTAGATAACGCCTCAGCGTGACCGTGCCAGGCGCACCGCAACGGGGCTCACCGGCCGGTTACCGGAGTGGGTCCCAGCCGCGTTCCAGCTGAGCCTTGATCCGGAGCACGTTCTTCACATAGAGCTTCGTGTCCGGGTACATCCCGTTCTTCTTCACCCCGCCGAGGCCCTGGTAGTAGCCCGCCACCGCGATATCCAGCCGCGCGGCGCCAGTCAGGCGGCTCAGCAGCACCACGCCGGCGGTGACGTTGTCCTGCGGCTTGAGCAGGTCCAGATTCCGGCCGACGATGCTCGAGGTGAACTTGCCGGTCGACGGGATCACCTGCATCGCGCCGACCGCGTTGGCGGGGGAGACCACTCGCTGCTTCCAGCCGGACTCCTGCCAGCTCACCGCGAGCGCTAGCTCCGGGTCGACGCCGTACCGCTTCGAGGTGCTGGCGATCAGGCTGCGCATCTGGGCCCGGGTCGGCAGCTTGCGCTTCTTCAGCGCGGCGCGGTTGCGGTCGGCCTGCGCGACGATGTGGTCGGCGTACGTACGACCGGCGAAGGTGTTGTTCTTCTTGGCCGGCTTGGGCTTGGGCTTGATCTTGACCGGCACTTGCAAGGGCTTGCCGGCGTAGATGCGTGAGCTCGCGCGCAAGCCGTTGGCGGCGAGCAGGTTCGCCTGGGAGCACTTGAAGCGCTTGGCGATCTTGGTGATGGTGTCGCCGGGCTTCACGACGTACGTGACCCGGCCCAGCTGGGGGCGCTTGGCCGCGCTGGTGGTCTTCATGCCGGGGAGCTTGAGCACCTCGCCGGCGTAGATCGCGTTGCCGTTGCCGGGCAGGTTGTTCAGGGCAACCAGTGTCTTGACGCTGGTGCCGTAGCGGCTGGCGATGTGGCTGAGGGTGTCGCCGCTCTTCACCGTGTATGCGCCGAAGCCGGGCGAGCCGGCGGTGATCACCGCCGCGGTCAGCACCGGTACGGCGACTCCGGTCACTATTCGTACGACGTTACGCATCGCATCCATCTCCCCGTGTGAACGTCACTTGACCGTAAGTGTTGCTACGGATGTGACAACAGGGGTTGATGGGGTGCTTGTTACGCCTGTAACTCAATGTTTACAATTCAAGGCTGAACTACACGGATGTGGTTCACAAGCTGCCGTTGCTCACGGCAACCGGCAGGCCTCAGTGAGCGGACTGGCCGAACCGGCTGCCCAGGAAGGGCTTCCCCAGGTCGGGCAGGTCGCCGGTACGCACGGTGTCGGCCAGGATCTGTGCGGTGATCGGCGTCAGCAGTACGCCGTTGCGGTAGTGCCCTGTTGCCCACAGCAACCGATCCAGGCCGGACGGCCCGAGGATCGGCGCGTTGTCGGGAGTGGCGGGCCGGAGTCCGGCGATCGTCTCCACCAGTTCGAGCTCGTCCATCACCGGCAGTACGGTCCGGGCATCTCGCAGCAACGAGAACACCCCGCCTGCGAGCACTCGAGTGTCGTAGCCGAGCTCACTGGTGGTGGCGCCGACGACCAGTTCGCCACCCGGCCGCGGGACCAGGTACACCGAGAAGCCTCGCGCGGTCGCTCGTACGGTGTGCCGCAGCGCGGGCCGGTACGCCTCAGGCACTCGCAGTCGCAGCACCTCACCCTTGACGGGTCGCACTGGTGGCCGCAGCTCGTCGGGAACGCCTTCCAACTGCGATGACCACGGCCCAGCGGCACCGATCACGTGTCCGGCATGCACCGTGTCTCCGTTGTCCAGCAGTACGCCGACAGCCGTCGTACCGGAGGTGATCACGCGCCCCACGTGCTGGCGGATGAGCTGGACACCGGATAGGTCGATAGCCCGGAGGAGCGCCGCGACTGCTTGCCGGTTATCGACGGAGTGGTCATTCGGGACCCAGACGCCACCGGAGACCCCTGTGGCGAGCAAAGGCTCGCGTCGGCGGGCGTCGCGACCGGACAGCTCCTCGACCTCGAGTCCGAGCCGGCGCTGGTAGTCAGCAAGTCGACGGAGGGCTGCCGCGTCGTCGACGTCGTACGCGACCGACAGAGTGCCGGTCTGGTGCAGACCCGCCGACAGTCCGGTCAGCTCCTCCAGCTCTGCGGCGAAGGCCGGCCAGGCGTTGACGCCGGCCAGGTTGAGGGCCAGCAGGTCGTCCTCGCCGTACTCCACCTCGGTCACCGGGGCGAGCATGCCGGCGGCGACCCGGGAGGTCTGCGCGCCCGGCGTCGGGTCACATACCGTCACCTGGATACCGTCTGCAGCCAACCGCCAGGCGGTCGCCAGACCAATCAGCCCGGCGCCCACCACCACCACATCGGACGTGTGCTCGGTCATGGGGCCACCCGGTCTGGACTGAGGAGCGGAGGGAGCGCAGCGACCGGAGTGACGAGGGGAGACCGGGAGTCAAAGCCCCATGACCGCGCCGGCGCCGGAGGCCCGGCCATCAACAGAGCCATGCCGTAAGCCTACTTCTGGCGGGACATGGGAGGCTTTGGGTGTGACTGACTACACCGACCAGCTGGCCGACGCCCGCCTCTACCTGTGCACGGATGCGCGCGAGAAGCAGGGTGACCTCGAACAGTTCCTGGACGCCGCACTGGCCGGTGGCGTGGACATCGTGCAGCTTCGCCAGAAGGAGCTGGAGGCTGCGGACGAGCTGGCCGCGTTGGAGGTCTTCGCGGACGCCTGCAAGCGGCACGGCAAGCTGCTCGCGGTCAACGACCGGGCGGACATCGCCTTCGCCGCGGGTGCCGACGTACTGCATCTGGGCCAGCGGGACCTGCCCGTGCACGCTGCTCGGGCCATCACCGGTCCGGCGCCCATCATCGGTCGTTCGACGCACACGTTCAGCCAGGTGAACGCCGCGGTGGCCGAGCAGGGATCGGACTACTTCTGCGTCGGCCCGACCTGGGAGACGCCGACGAAGCCCGGCCGCCAGGCGGCCGGCCTGGAGCTGGTCTCGTACGCCGCGAGTCGCCAGCAATCGAAGCCATGGTTCGCGATCGGCGGTATCGATCTCGGCCGGCTGGACCAGGTGCTCGAGGCGGGTGCCACCCGGGTGGTCGTCGTTCGCGCGATCACGGACGCGGACGACCCGGCCGCGGCGGCCGCGGAGTTCAGCCGGCGGTTGCGGGAGGCCGGGTGATCAACAACCCGAAGACCGCGCGGATCGTCGCGATCGTGGTGATCGCCATGCTGGTGATCACGCTGGCGGCGTCGTTGTTCGGCTGTGCCGCTGCCAAGCCGGCGGCGACAACAACCGCCGGCGCCGATCCGGAGAGCGGTCTGAAGGTCGTCGCCGTCGCGGACCTGCCGAAGGAGGCACAGAACACGCTGAAGCTGATCGACCAGCGCGGACCGTATCCGTACAGCCGCGACGGAGTGGTGTTCGGCAACCTCGAGAAGCTCCTGCCGAAGCACGACCGCGGGTACTACCACGAGTACACGGTGAAGACGCCGGGCGAGAACGACCGTGGTGCCCGCCGGCTCGTGACCGGCAACGCCGGCGAGCGTTACTACACGGACGACCACTACAAGTCCTTCCGCCGAGTAGCGGGGGAGGCCCCGTGACCGTGTTTTTGGCCGGGCCTTCGGCGCCGGCAGGGTCATGGGGCTGGAACTCCCGGCCTTCCCTCGTCGCTCCGGTCGCTTCGCTCCCTCCGCTCCTCAGTCCAGGCCGGGAGGCCCCGTGACCGACCTGCGCACGCTGCTGACCAAAGGGCTGCGTCCGGGCGTCTATCGGTGGCAGTCCGACAGTACGACGGAGCAAGCGCGCCGTGATGTCGTCAGTGCGGGCTGGGACTTCGTACTGCTCGACACCACCGCGATCCACGACAAGACCGGGTTCCTCGATCTCTGTGCGACCGCCTTCGACCTGCCGCGGTGGTTCGGCCGGAACTGGGACGCACTGGCTGACTCACTCAGTGACCGCTCCACCGGCGAGCCGGAGATCGTCCTCTGGGCCGGTCTGCAGCATCTGCTCGAGCACGACCACGACACGGTTGACGTGGCCCTGCAGATCTTCACCGAAGACATCACGAACTCCGGCCAGCTCCGCGTCCTCGTCCACGAACCCACGGACGCCGAGACGCCGGGCTTGCTCAGCTCACTGCCCGTTCTGTAGCCGACCAGCCAGCGTGTCCAGGTCGGGCACGAACCACAGGTTCCGACCGCGGTTGGTCTCCCGGACCCAGTCCGCCAGGGACGTGCTCGTCGCGACCCTGTCCGCGATGTCCCCGACCACAGCCAGCCCCATCCGGTAGTCCACGAACTTCTGCGCGATCGCCCCGGCCCGCCCGGTCCGCAGCTCGAAGAAGTCGTCTCCGAGGTGCTCGGTGCGCAGGGCGACCCACTCCGCCTGGTGCTCGTAGTGCGCCGTCGCCATGAGCTGCACGGCGTCGCGATCGTCGCCCACCGGCGCTTCACTCACGAACACGCGCACCCCACTCAGCTCCTCAACCATGCCCATAAAGTACCCCAAAGTACCCTATCTGGCGATTTATAGGGAATTCTAAGGAAGCTGCCGTAGTCTGATCGGCATGCCCCAGGAGCTGTACTCGGTCGAGCAGGTGGCGAACCGGCTCGGTCTGCACGTCCGGACGATCCGGAACTACGTGCGTGACGGCCGACTCAAGGCCGTCCGGATCGGGAAGCAGTACCGGATCGCTCGCGAGGACCTGGAGGAGTTCACCGGCACCACCGTGGCCGCGCTCGAGGTGGACGAGACCGCACGGCACGTGGAGGCGTCGAGCATCGTGCACATCGACGCGATCGACCGGGCCGGCGCCGACCGGATCAGCACGCACGTGATCGGCTCACTCAACCAGAGCGGCATCGGCCGCCTCCGCGTCGAAACCGTCTACGACGAGGACCGCGCCGTACTCAAGGTCATCATCCTCGGCGACCTGGCCCCCACCGCCGAACTCCTCCGCCTCATCGACATGATGACGGCGCCCTAGAGCTGCCTGGAGGTAGCTGCAATCGCTAGGTCGGCCAGGGCTTTTCGGGCGGTGTCGTCGGCGAGGGGGGCGCGGTCGAGGGCGTCGAGGGCGTCTTCGGTGCGTTCGGTGATCAGGTCCTCGCAGGCCTGGACCGCGCGGGAGTCCTGCAGGATCTCGCGGAGCAATTGGATCTCGTCGTCATCCAGATCCGGCCGCCCGAACAACCGATCGAATTCGGCCAGCTGGACCTCCGACGCGTGATCGACCGCGTACGCGACGAGCACCGTCCGCTTGCCCTCACGAAGATCGTCACCGGCCGGCTTCCCGGTCAGCGCGGGATCGCCGAACACCCCGAGCAGATCGTCGCGCAGCTGGAACGCCTCACCGACCGGCAGTCCGTACGCCGACAACGACTCGACCAACCGTTGATCCGCCCCGGCCAACGCCGCGCCGACGTGCAGCGGCCGCTCGACCGTGTACGTCGCCGACTTGTACCGCAGGACGCGCAGGGCCAGGTCCATCTCGGACTCACCACTCGCCTGCGCGACCAGATCGAGGTACTGCCCGGCCGTCACCTCGACCCGGACCGCGTCGAAGAACCGCGATGCCCGAGCCAGTGCGGCCGCGTCGAAGCCGGAGGTGTGCAGTAGCTCGTCCGCCCAGATCAGGCAGAGATCGCCGAGCAGGATGGCCGCACCGATCCCGAAGCTGACCGGATCGCCACCGCGGCCGGACGCCTCCGAGCGCGCCCGCTGCAGGGCCTCGAACCGGCGATGGGCAGCCGGTGCGCCCCGGCGTACGTCGGAGGAGTCCATCACGTCGTCGTGCACCAGCGCGCTGACGTGCAGCATCTCCAGGCTGGCCGCGGCCTTGAGGATCGGCTGTACCGGATCACCGCCGGCGGCCCGGAAACCCCAGTAGCAGAAGGACGGCCGCAGTCGCTTGCCGCCGCTGGTCGCGTCTCGCGCGGCCTGCACCTGCTCGGTCAGCTCCGGCCCGATCGCCGCGAGTCGCTGCTCCTGCAGGTCGAGGAAACCGGTCAGTGCGCGCTGAACCTCGGCCGGGATGTCCACATCGGCATACACGTCTCGGAGCGTAGTCGGTACGAGCGCAGCGGTGGACACCGCGGGTAACCTGTCGCCATGGCGAACGGACTTCCCTCGACGCTTCCCGGCAACACGCCGATGATCCGCGAGCTCCTGGCCTCCGGGAGTCGGTCGTTCTCGTTCGAGTTCTTCCCACCGAAGACGCCCGAGGCCGAGGAGGTGCTGTGGCGTTCGATCCGGGAGATCGAGCAGCTGCACCCGACCTTCGTCTCGATCACGTACGGCGCCGGCGGGACGACCCGGGACGGGACGATCCGGGTCACCGAGCGGGTCGCGCAGGACACGTCGCTCACGCCGCTCGGCCACCTGACCTGTGTCGCGCACTCGCGAGACGAGCTGCGGTCGGTGATCGGTGCTTACGCGGGGTCCGGCGTACGCAACATGCTGGCGCTGCGCGGTGACCCGCCGGGCGGTCCGAACCAGCCGTGGGTCGCGCACCCCGAGGGACTGAACCACGCGATCGAGCTGGTCGAGCTGATCCGGTCGCTCGGCGACTTCTGCGTCGGTGTGGCGGCGTTCCCGGACAAGCACCCGGAGGCGACGTCGCTGGAGGAGGACGCGCAGGTGCTCGCGGCGAAGGCCGCGGCCGGCGCCGACTACGCGATCACGCAGATGTTCTTCGGTGCCGACGACTACTTCCGGCTGGTCGAGCGGGCTGCCGCGCTGGGCTGCGACATCCCGGTGCTGCCCGGCATCATGCCGGTCACCAACATCAAGCAGATCCAGCGGATGGCCGAGCTGACCGGGATGGCGCTGCCGACCGCGGTCACCGACCGGCTGCTCGCGGTCGAGGACGAGCCGGCCGCGGTCCGCGAGGTCGGCATCGAGATCGCCACCGAGCTGTCCGAAGCGTTGCTGGCCGGAGGAGCCCCCGGCATCCACTTCATCACTCTGAACAGGTCCACGGCGACCCGTCAGGTCTTCCTGAACCTGAGGTCGTCGGTCGTATCCTGACCTGATGGCTGACCCGTCGGATCTGCTCATCGACCGTACGCTCGTCCTGCTTCGGCACGCCAAGTCGGTGCCGCCCGAGACGATGGAGGACTTCGAACGCCCGCTGGCCGACCGCGGCCGCGCCGACGCCCAGGCGGCCGGTCGCTATCTCGTTGCCCAGGGCATCGAAGCTGACCTGGTCCTGTGCTCGCCGTCGAAGCGCACCCGGGAGACCTGGAAGTGCGCCACTCAGGGCGGGGCGACGGCGACCGACGTCTGGTACGACCGGCGCATCTACAACGCCGACACCGACGAGCTCTTGGACGTCATCCACGAGGCCCCGGCCGAGGTCCGCACGGTGATCATGATCGGCCACGGACCGGGCATCCCGTGGCTCGCCGACGAGCTCGCCCTGGACGGCACCAGCCCCGAGCGCACCGAGCTCACCCGGAAGTACCCGACCTCGGGCCTCGCCGTCCTCCACCTCACCTGCCGCTGGGCAGACCTCGGCCCCAACGACGCCGACCTCGTCTCGTACGTCGTACCCCGCGGTTAAGGTCGTGTCTGACGGTCCCCCGCCTACTGCGCGGGACCATCAGACACGACCTAAGGCAACCAGTTGGTGGTGCTGTTGACCGTGATCAGGCGCTGGGTCGCGCGGGTCAGGACGACGTACAACGCTCGGACGCCGCCCAGGGTGTCGGTGACGATGCGGTCGGGTTCGACCACTACGACGGCGTCGTACTCGAGGCCCTTGGAGTCCAGTGGGCTGACCGCGACGACGCGGGGGTCGCCGAGCTCGGCCAGGACCGGGTCGACGATCGGGCGCAGCTTCGGCGGCACGATCACGCCGACGGTGCCCTCGACCAGCTGGAGCAGCTCGACCGCCGCGTCGCCCGCGGCCTCGGCGACCTTGCCGTCGTCGACGATCCGGTGCTCGGGTTCGACGCCCGTACTTCGGACCGCGTTGGGCAGATCCGCGTCCGGGAGGGTCCGGCGGATCACCTCGCCGGCGAACGCGTAGATCTCGGCCGAGTTCCGGTAGTTGGTGGACAGCCGGAACGAGTGCCGCTGGAGGTGCGACAGCATCGAGTCCATCGCCGCGCGGGCCTCGTCCGGATCGGGCCACGAGCTCTGGGCGGGGTCGCCGACGACAGTCCAGCTTGCCTGCGGGCCGCGCCGAGTCACCATCCGCCACTGCATGGGGGAGAGGTCCTGTGCCTCGTCCACCAGCACGTGCGCGTACTCCTCCGGCTCCTCGGCCTCACGGGCCGCTGCGGCCCTCGCTCGGCGCTCAGAGGTGGTGAGCACCTCGTTGACGCCGTCGGACAGGCCCTCCAGCCAGTCGAACTCGTCGTCCTTGGCCTCCGTGATCGGTGCACGCCCCAGGAACGCACTCAGCTCGTCCAGCAACGCCACGTCGGCAATGGTGAACTCGTCCGTGCTGCGGATCGCCCTGGCGAGTGCATCGACCTCTCTGGGGGTCAGCTCGTTCCGTGCCCAGCGCTGCAACCGACGTGGGTCACCGAGCCAGCGCAGCACGGCCTCTGGCGTCAGCACCGGCCACCACTGGCTGAAGAACGTCCTGAACGCCGGCGTGTCGGTCACCCGGTCGCCAAACGCCTCACGGTCGCCGTAGACCCCGGTCCGCAGGTCTTCCGGGAACCGCTGCCACAGTGCGGCAACCAGACCCTTGCGAGCCTCGGCAGCGGCCTTGTTGCGAGGCGTCCGGCGCAGAGCGTTCCGGCGTACGTTGTCGAGCTGGTTGGCATCCACCTCGATCGTGGCGCCGCCGATGAACACCCGCAGGGTGGTCGGAGCGGTCGGCACGCGGTCGCGCGCGGCCCGCAACAGTACGCCGCGCATCCGCAGCGAGCCCTTGACCGCGGCTACGTCGGCCTCGTCGACCGCAGTGGCCTTGATGCCGTCCACCAGCTCGCCCACTGCCCGCAGGGACACGGTGTTCTCGCCGAGGCTCGGCAGTACGCGCTCGATGTAGGCCATGAACGCGGCGGACGGCCCGACGACCAGGACGCCGCCACGCTCGAACCGCCTGCGATCGCTATAGAGCAGGTACGCCGCCCGGTGCAGAGCGACCACCGTCTTGCCAGTACCCGGTCCGCCGCCGATGACGGTGACACCACGGGCCGGCGCCCGGATCGCCTCGTCCTGCTCGGCCTGGATCGTGGCCACGATGTCGCGCATCGTGTGACCGCGAGCCCGTGACAGGGACGCCATCAGCGCGCCTTCGCCCATCACGGGCAGGTCCTCGGGCGCACGCTCCGGCGCCAGCAGGTCGTCCTCGAGCCCGACGATCCGCGGGCCCTTGTTGCGCAACACCCGACGCCGGACGACCTTCAGCCGGTCCGTCGAGGTGGCGCGGTAGAACGGCTCGGCCGCCGGTGCGCGCCAGTCGATCACCAGCGGTTCGTACTCCGCGTCCCGGACACCGATGCGGCCGACGTACAACCTCTCGAGGTCCGCTGCGGCCTCGGCGGCCGGCTCGTCGTCACCATGGTCGGAGTCGAGCCGGCCGAAGACCAGGCCTTCGTGCTCGGCGTCCAGCTCAGCGATCCGGCGGGCCGCGGCGAACACCAGCACGTCGCGCTCGTACAGGCCGGTCTGCTCTTCCTCGCGGACCCGGCCGACGTTCTGCGCCTGTGCGCGCTGGTGCCCTTCGACGGCGATACGTGACGCCGATCGGGCGGCCTCCGCGACCCGGTCGTACACCCGGTCGACATGTTGTTGCTCAGCCGCCAGCTCAGCCCGCTCGACGTTCTCATGATCGGCCGGCGTGGGGGTTTGATCCACCGAGGTCCTCTCTACTGCCGGGCACCTTCCCGACACGGAACACAGGAACGATCAATCTTAGTGCGCCTGGTAACTCAACCCCAGACCGGTCTCAGGCCTTCCCGATGGCGTCGGCCACGATCGCGGCGCCGAGCGTCGTCGCGGGGACGCCGGAACCGGGGTGAGCCCCCGCGCCGACGCAGTACAGGCCCTTGATCGGGGACACGTTGGACGCGCGGCGGCGCGCGGTCCGGTAGCCCTCCCAGGCCACACCGGCCCACCAGGACGGCGACGTCTGCCGCGACACCACCTTGTCCCGGACAGGCAGTCCACGCGCGACCAGCAGGTCCAGTACGTCGTTTGTCGGGTAGCCGTGGACCAGTACGGACCACGCCTGGTGCCCGGCCGGTGCCAGTCCACCGGTCCTGACGACGACTGTCGGCGTACCGTGCAGCACTGTCTCGAACGGCAGGCTCGGCACCGGCTCCTGGAGTCCCAGGTGTACGACGTACGCCGCCTGCGCCTGGTGTGTCGCCTGGATCCGCTTACGCACCTTCTTGGCCGCGGGGTCATCCACGAGGTGCTCATAGAGCTCACGCGGGTCGATGTCACTCACGACGATGTCCGCGGGCAACTCTGTCCCGTCGGCCAGCCGTATGCCGGTCACACTGCCATCGGCTGTGGTGACTGCGACCACCTCGGCGCCGGTGTGGACGGTGACCTTCCGCTCGCTCGCCCGCTGCACCAGAGCGTCCGCCAAGGCGCCGAAACCGCCTTCAATCGTCCAGCGGCCGAACGTGCGCTCCAGGTACGACCAGACACCGACGTACCCGGGGGTGAGCTTCGCGTCGGATCCACTTTGAGCGGCGAAATGCCGCAGTACGGCGCGAGCTCTGTCGTCGGTCAGCTCGCGCTGCGCGACCTTCTCGAGCGACTGCCAGGGCTTGAGCGACCGGATGGTCTTGAGCGGCAGCTTGTCCTGCAGCGGTGGTTCGAGCGACGTCTTCCGCAGGATCTGCCAGGTCTCGCTGTACCCGTCGACCAGGGCAGTCCACCGCTCCGCAGCGGTCTCGCCGATCAGATCGGTCCAGGCCTCCTGCTGTGCACCGCGATCACTGATCGGCAGGTCGAGCACCGAGCCGTCACCGAACATGTGCCGTCGTGGCTCGGTCACTGGCTCCAGCAGGACCAGACTCTCGATCGGGCGACCGCTCTTGCGGAACAGGTCCCGCAGTGCGGCCGGAAGCGTCGTACTGGCTGCTCCGGCGTCCCAGGTGAACCCGTCCGCCTCGACCCGGCCAAGCACACCGCCAAGGTGCTCGTCTCGCTCGCAGATGGTGACCTGGTGGCCGAGCTTGGCCAGGCGGACTGCACTGGCGAGACCGGCCAGGCCGGACCCGATGACGATCACGGTGGCCATCAGACTGCACTGATCCCCGTCGCCGGGTCGCGCCGTTTCTCCCGCCACGCCTTGAACCGGAGGTAGCCACGCCGGATGAAGCGGAACGCGAAGTACACCCCGATCAGGCCGAGGAACAGCAGGATGCCGGCGATGATCAGCGCGGCCTCCGGATGGAACGCGGCCAGCGACACCACGCCGACGACGGCGATGTCCTCGGCGGACGACGCGGCGATGTTGGTGGCCGGCTCGGGGGAGGTATTGATCGCCAGTCGCAGGCTCGATTTCACCGAGTGCGGGAGCAGGGCGACCAGTCCGCCGGTGGTCGCGATGACGGCCTGGTGCAGCGTGGTCGCCTCACCGGCCAGCATCGCGGCCAGGATCGCGCCGATGGTCGGGCGGATCACCGTCGAGATCGCGTCCCACGCGGAGTCGACATACGGAATCTTGTCCGCGACGAACTCGAACGCGAAGAGAACACCCGCTGCGATCAGTACGGGTGTCGTGGTCAGTGCGGCCGGTACGTCGTCGGCCCCGGCGAAGCGGCCGAGCAGACCGAGAATCAGCACGCAGGCATAGGCATTGATGCCACTGGCCCAGCCCGTCGTGAACGCCAACGGCAACGCTTCCATCGTCGTGCTCCGTAACCCTCAGTCGCCGTCGCGTGCGCGGCATGGTTTCGTCAGTATCGAACCCTTCGTGGTGAGTTTTGGTTAACCGTTGACATCCGGCTCGCCTCGACTCACAGTGACTAGGCTGCCAGTCTTTGTGACCGGCACCCGCCCTTGGGTTCAGGAGAACAACATGCTGCGTCGTCCGAAGATTCTCGCCGCACTGGCTGCGGTAGCGCTGCCCATCACCATGACCGGCGTGTCGTCGGGAGGTCCGCCCGCCGCCGCGGCACCTCCGCCGGCACCGGCCGCCGTCGCGGCTACGGCGTACAGCGCGGCCGCTGCGAAGTACGGCGTACCGGAGTCCGTCCTGCTGGCAGTGTCGTACGCGGAGTCCCGCTGGGACGACCACGGTGGCGCGCCGAGTACGTCAGGCGGCTACGGCCCGATGCACCTCACCGCGCTCGGCGCGTCGGAGGTCGCGGACCTGTCCGGCAAGCAGAAGGTCGCCACCGCCGACTCACTGCAGACGCTGGACAAGGCCGCCAAGTTGACCGGCCTCGACGCGTCCGCGCTGCGCACCGACACGACCGCCAACATCAACGGTGGTGCCGCGGTGCTGGCGTCGTACCAGAAGTCCCTCGGCCTGCCGGTCGGCGCCGAGACCTCTCCGGCCGAGTGGTACGGCGCAGTGGCGTCGTACGCCGAGGCCGGGGACAAGGTGGCCGCGGCCGGCTTCGCCGACGACGTCTACTCGATCATGGCCCGCGGTGCGGCCCGTACGACGAACACCGGCCAGCAGGTCGTGATGCCTGCCGTCGCGGTCACGCCGGACAAGGCCCAGGTCAGCAAGCTGTCGCTGCCCGCGGGCGTGCAGCCGTCCACCTCCAATGTGGAGTGCCCGCCGTCGCTGGGTTGCGAGTGGCTGCCGGCGCCGTACTCGGAGTTCGGTACGGCCGGTGACTACGGCAACCATGACCTCGCGAACCGGCCGAAGACCGGGAAGATCGACTACATCGTCATCCACGACACCGAGGGCACCTGGCAGGGTGTGCTGAACCTGGTGCAGGACCCGACGTACGTGAGCTGGCAGTACACGATGCGGTCGTCCGACGGCCACACGTGGCAGCACGTGAAGGCGAACGACGTCGCCTGGCACGCCGGCAACTGGTACGTGAACATGCACAGCATCGGCATCGAGCACGAGGGCTTCGCGCCTCAGGGTGCGACCTGGTTCACCGAGTCGCTGTACCGCAACTCGGCCAAGCTGGTGAAGTACCTGGCCGCCAAGAACAACATCCCGCTCGACCGGGCGCACATCATCGGCCACGACCAGGTGCCGGGCACGGTCCCGTCGACGGTGCGCGGCATGCACTGGGACCCGGGACCGTACTGGGACTGGGAGCACTACTTCGACCTGCTGGGCGCGCCGATCTACGGGCACAACGTCTTCCCGGTGAAGGCCGGCTCGATCGTGACCATCAAGCCCGGCTTCCAGGGCAACGTGCAGGTAGTCAACAACTGCGACGCTCCGGGCACTCCGTGCACGCCGCAGGGCACCAACTTCGTCTACCTGCGCCAGGCGCCGGACGACAACGCTCCGCTGGTCAAGGACATCGGACTGCACCCGGACGGGAGCGATGGCACCACTGACGTCTCCGACATGGGTTCACGGGCCGCTGCGGGCTCGCAGTACGTCGTAGCGCAGCGTCAAGGGGACTGGGTTGCGGTCTGGTACCTGGGCGCGATGGGCTGGTTCAAGAGCCCGGCCAGCACTCCGGATGCGTTCGCCAAGCCGGGTCTCGTGGTGAAGCCGAAGGCGGGCAAGGCCTCGGTGCCGGTGTACGGGCGTGCCTACCCCGAGCAGGCGGCGTACCCGGCGAACATCCCGTACCAGACGGTCACGCCCCTGCAGTACTCGATCGGCGCGGGCCAGGCGTACCCGGTCAGCGACCTGGACATCGAGACGGACTACTACCGCGCCGTGACGTTCGCGGAGCAGCCGCCGGCCGACCATGTCCAGGTGATCGGCAAGGACCGGTACTACCAGATCTGGTTCGGACACCGCATGGCGTACGTACGCGCCGCCGACGTGGACGTCCGCCCCGCCATCTAGATTGGCCGTTGTGATCAACGAAGCCGTCCAGCAACTGCTGGACGGCTTCGTCACATCTGTACGCCAGGTCGCTGCGGTCGAGGCGGTCTGGCTGCACGGATCACTGGCGCTGGGGGACTACCAGTTGGGGCGAAGTGACCTGGATGTCGTCGCGGTGGTCTCGTCGCCTCCATCGCCTGCTGTTGCGGAGGTGCATCGGCAGTTGATCGCAGCCTCGCCGCTGGCCGCCAAACTGCACTGCTCCTACATGGTGGCCGGCCAGCTCGCCGACCCGTCGATCAGGCATGTGACCTTCGCCCAGGAGCGGTACTTCGACCGTCCGGTGACGCCGGTGACCCGTCGAGAGCTCGCCTTGAGCAACGTTGCGCTCTACGGCCCGCCGCCGTTGTCATTGCTACCGGCAACCAGCGATGACGAGCTCTTCGCCTTCATCCGGCGCGACTTACGCGACTTCTGGCTGCCGGTGACCCGCAAGCGGACTCCCTGGTACGCCGACATCTGGGTCGATCTGAGCCTGCTCACCTTGGCTCGCGCCCATGTCGCCCTCACAACCGGCGTCCTCATCACCAAACGAGCCGCACTTGATGTCCTCGCATCTCTTGGCGCCCCGCCCGCGGTGATCGCGGACATCACCCAGCGCCGCTACGGCGCCCCACGCCGCACGTGGCCATGGTGGCGCCACCGCCGTGGTGTCCTGACGCGGCGGTTCCTCCGGACGGCGATCCCGTCGGTGCTCAGTTGACGGTGATCGGGGTGCCGTTGGTGAGGCTGAGCAGTTCGGCGTACGTGGTGGGGAAGACCGAGTGCGGGATACCGGCGGCTGCCCAGACGACGGCGTACTGCTCGAGGGTGGTGTCGGCGTACGTCGGGACCTGGCCGGGGTGACCGACCGGGGCGACGCCGCCGATCGACTGACCGGTGTGGTCCTTGACGAACTCCGGGGTGGCGCGGCGGAGCTTGCCGATTCCGAGCTCGGCGGCGACCTTCGCGGTGTCGACGCGGTGCGCACCTGACGTCAGGATCAGCACCGGGGTGCCGTCGCCGTCGAAGATCAGGCTGTTCGCGATCGCGCCGACCTCGCACCCGAGCTCGGCCGCCGCGGCCGCGGCCGTCGGGACCGCCTCGTCGAGGATGACGATCTCACCGGTGGCGCCGGCCGCGCGGAGTGCGTCGGCCACCTTCTGCACGTTGGGATGACTGCTCACCCTTGGCACCTTATGCGAGCCGAGCGGCACCGAACGACACGTCAAATCGATCGCACCAGATCACTACACTGCGGAAGTCCTCGAGCTTCACGTCGGTGGGGATCGGGTAGTTCTGGTTGCCGTGGTTGCCCTTCAGGCTGCCGAGACTGCGGTACTGCCCGTCGTCGAACACATGCCATCCCGCCCTGCCGGCGACCGTCCTGGCGTCACTCAGCCACACCTTGAGGTCGGGGCCATCGGAGGTGTCCAGGTTTTCCAGGCGGAGCACGCGGGTGCCGTCCGGCAGTTCCAGTACTGCGACTGTGCCGGAGGTCTCGTGTTCGTGCGTGATCAGCTTCCCGGTCAGGAGGATCTGCGGAGCTGCTGATCGCCGTACGGAAACTGTCGGTGGCGTCGTCGACGATGAGTGCGTGGAGATCGGAGCAGCGCCGGGGAGTGCCTCGTCGACGACTTTGTCGGTGACGAGCCGCCACGGCTGGAAGAGCGGCAACGCGACCGCGGTGACCACGACGGCCACCGCCGCCGCGGCGATCACCGCTGCCCGCCATCGCTTCGCCATCGTTCCCTCCATTGCTCGCGTGTCACCAGTCTGCGGGCTCTCGCGGTCGCGGGACGGCGCGCCGGGCTTACGGGCCGTTGACGATTGTCGGCGGGCGACGATACGCTTCCAGTGTTCGAACAGATGTTCGATTACCTCAGATCCGGTTTCGTCGGGAGGCCGGGCTGAGGTGCGGCGGACAGCTGGACGGCTCCGGTGCGGAGTTGCGGCCGCATCGGAAACCGGTGGTCCCGGCGGGCCGCGCACCGGGGTGGACCTCGACCCCCACCTCGTGCCGACCCGCCGGGCCTCCGACCCAGCCGTCAATCAGGGACTAGCGCTCGATCAAGTGCGGTCGTTCGTACACAGGAGGCGATGGAGCATGTGGGAGTTCGACGAGGCCGTCGAAGTGCACTCGGTGGTTGTGGACGGCACCGAGACCCCGGACCAGTTCCTCTGGCGCGGCCGCCTGTGGCGCGTCTGCTCCGTCCAGTCCCACTGGACCGAAACCGCCGCCTGGTGGGAACGCGGCATCATCGGCGCCGGCCTGACGTACGACGGCCACGCCGACCACTGGACCCACGCCGAGCGAGCCCACATCACCGCTCCGGCTCGCGGCGCCGCCCACTCCGGTCGCCCGCTCGCGGCTGCGTCGGCGAGCCCCCGTTCCCTCGCCGACTGTGTCGCCGCGCTCGCTCCCGGCGGGAGTGCGGCGCTCGCGCCCGCCGGGAGCGCCACCGCGGAGTTGTGCGCGGACACGGCAGGCGGGGAGCCGGCTCGTGGGCTGTCGGGGAGTCCGGCGGCAGTCGGCGTACTGGATGCGGACTGGGGACCGCGGCGCTCGGTGTACCGGGTGGAGGCGGGGTGTGGCCGGCACGGTCGGCAAGAGCTGTTCGATCTCGCGCATGACCCGGACTCCGGCCGCTGGCAACTGGAAAGGGTGACGGACCGATGACAGTTTCACCGGTTTCCCCGGCGGCTGCGGGCGCGGCGAGCCGGGAGCTGTCCCGGGCGCGGGCCGCGCTGGCCGAGGCGATGGAGACGAGCGACCACCTGATCCGCTACTCGAGCGCCCACGTCGCGGGGCTCCGGGTCGCGGCCGCGGTCCTCGCCGTCCGCGCCCGCCCGGTCCGCTCAGGCAGCCGCCGGCGGGTCCAGCGCAACGCGTGGGTGCTGCTGGCCGAGGTCGCGCCGGAGTTCGGCGAGTGGGCCACGTTCTTCGCCGCCGGCGCCTCCCAGCGCGCAGCGGCCGAGGCGGGTCTGGAGCGTGCCGTCACGACCCGCGAGGCCGACGACCTGGTCCGAGCCGTCGACACCTTCTACACCCAGGTAGAAGCCAGCCTTCGCCTCTCCACCACCCCCGCCCTCACCGCCACCACCGACCCCCAGTCCGTCCTCACCCAACCCTGGATGCAAGCCAGCTAACCCAGCCGGCGGACACCCACCCCGCATGCCAGCCGATCCCAGCGGCACGTAGGACACCAACCCCCGGACGCAAGTCAGCTGACCCAGTCGGCGAGCAGGAGACCCACCCCGTGACAGAACTCCCCAGAGGCATCGGCAAAGACCTGTGTGGTCGGGTCCACGCCATCACCGGCGCCGAGTGCTACCTCCCCGACACCCACTACCCACGCCCCCACCACTCCCTGACCGAAGAGTCCTGGCACGACGGACTCTGCACCACCTGCGCCGGCTCCGGCACCCAAGCCGACACCCCTTGCCCGAGCTGCAACGGCACCGCCTTCGAACCCCTCACCCCCACAGACCCAACCACCCCCCACCCCGGCTAGCCCACCCGGCTCCCCGGCCTGTCCACCTGCGCGGGCACCCGGCTGCCCCGCCCAGGTTCTTGCTCCTCGCGCGGCCTCGGCTCCGTCGGCGGGTGAGCTGTGCGTACGCGAGCCAGCCGCGTGCTGCGGCATCCAACCGGGTGTTCGGTGGCTGGTTTCTTCTTGGCTGGGTGGGCCTGGGGGGCTTTAGGGTCTGGAGGGTGAGTGAACTTCCTGTGCTTGGGGCTGAGGATCAGCGGGTGCTGGGCAGCTTGATGGAGAAGCAGGCGACGGTGCCGGCGTCGTACCCCCTCACCGCCAACGCGTTGCGGACGGCGTGTAATCAGGCGAGCAACCGGGACCCCGTCGTCGAGTACGACCAAGCGACGGTCGAGCAGACGGCGCGGTCGCTCCGGGATCGGGAGCTGGTCCGGATTGTGTGGGTGGACACGGGTCGGCGAACCCTGAAGTACCACCAGATCCTCGACGAGCGGCTCGGGCTCGAGGCCGACGAGCGGGCGTTGCTGACGGTGTTGCTGCTGCGGGGTGAGCAGGCGCCGGGGGAATTGCGTACGCGGACCGAGCGGCTGCACACGTTCGCCGACCGGTCTGATGTCGAGGCTTGTCTGCGTCGGATGGCGGCGCGACCCGAGCCACTGGTGCGTGAGCTCGAACGGCGGGTTGGGCAGCATGACCGGCGTTGGGTGCACCTCCTCGGGCCGGTGCCGGAGGTAGCCGCGCAGGTTGCCGCCGAGACGGTCGACAGGGACGCGGTGATCGCCGACGGGACGGATTCGCGTGATGCTCGGGTGCGGTCGTCGTACGACGCCGTCGCCACGACGTACGCCGATCAGTTGGTGGATGAGCTCGACGGGCTGCCGTTCGAGACGTGGCTGCTGGACCGGGTGGTTGCGCACGCCGCCGGACGTCCGGTGGTGGAGGTCGGCTCGGGGCCGGGGCACGTCACCGCGTACCTGGCCGATCACGGCGCCGATGCCACCGGGATCGACTTCTCGCCCGAGATGGTGGCCGAGGCTCGCCGGCGCTTTCCCGATCGGACCTTCGAAGTTGGAGACCTGCGGCGGCTCGGTCGTCCGCCGACGAGCTCTGGCTGGTCAGCCGTCCTGGCGTGGTACTCCCTGATCCACCTGGCCGCGTCCGAGCTCGCAGACGCCGTCGCGGCCCTGGTTCGCCCGCTCGATCCAGGCGGGTGGCTCGTCCTCGGTCTGCACGCTGGGGCAGAGATTCGCCACGTCGATTCGTTCTTCGGCCAAGAGGTCGACCTCGACTTCGTTCTGTACGACGCCGCCTCCGTGGTCGGAGCCGTCGAAGCCGCGGGTCTCGTCGACGTCGAGTGGTATCTCCGCGGCCCCATCGCCACCAGGCAAGAAACGACCCAACGCCTGTACGTCGTCGCCCGCACCGCGCCCTGATCGCAAAATAGGTTGGACATCGCTTTCCTGCCCCGCTTAGCTTGTCGCGGCAGCCGTATGTCGGATGGACCAGAGACTCCTGTGCTCTGCGCTGACGTTGCCCGGTCCGATCTCTCCCGACTCTCGAAAGCGGTGCTTCACCGTGACGAACGCATCCTTTGACGACCCCTCGACCCGGCCGCCGGTGATCGCGGCGACCGATCTCACCAAGACCTACACGTTCCACAAGCAGCAGGCCGGCCTCAAAGGCGCAGTCAAGAGCCTCGTCCGGCGTACGTACGAGACCAGGCTCGCCGTCGACAAGATCACCTTCAGCATCAACCGCGGCGAGGTCGTCGGCCTGCTCGGCCCGAATGGCGCCGGCAAGACCACCACGCTCAAGATGCTCTCCGGCCTGCTGTACACCACGGCCGGCGACCTGGAGGTCCTCGGCTTCACCCCATCGGACCGCAAGCACGACTACCTGCGGCGGATCGCGCTCGTCATGGGCCAGAAGACCATGCTCTGGTGGGACGTCCCGGCGATGGAAAGTCTCCTGCTGCACAAGGACATGTACGGCCTCACGAAGCAGGAGTTCGACAGCAACGTCGCCGAGCTGGCCGAGTTGCTCGACGTCCAGGACCTGCTGAACGTCCAGGTCCGCAAGGTGTCCCTCGGCGAGCGGATGAAGCTCGAGCTGATGGCGGCGCTCGTGCACGGACCGGAGATCCTGTTCCTCGACGAGCCGACGATCGGCCTCGACGTCGTCGCGAAGGCGCGCGTACGAACGTTCCTCGCCGACGTCAACAAGGTCCGCGGCACCACGATTCTCGTGACCAGCCACGACATGGACGACATCGAGGCGCTCTGCTCGCGGGTGATGATCATCGACCACGGGCGCCTGCAGTACGACGGGGGCCTCGGCGAGCTCGTGCACACGGCTCGCCCGCGCAAACTCGTGCAGGCGACCTACGCGACGACCGTCGACGGGAGCCGCCTCGCTGCCCTCGAGGGCGTGACCGCGGTCGACGGTTCCGGCCAGACGGTCAAGCTCGAGGTGGACCGCGAGCGGGCCGGCGACGTCCTCGGACAGCTGACCCAGATCGGTCCGCTGGTCGACCTGGACGTCGCGGACGCGGACATCGAGGAGATCATGCGCGACCTGTTCCTGCGCCGCAGCACGTTGGGGGACGGCTCGTGAACACCCTCGTGCGCAACCTCCGGGTGCTGCGCCGGATGACGGTGGCGCAGGTCGTCCAGCAGTCCATCTACCGCGGTTCGTGGATCATCTTCATGGCGGCCAACGTCTGCGTGCCGATCATCTCGCTGCTGATCTGGCGCACCGCGATCGCGAACGGGGCACAACTCCCGATCGACGAGCGGTTCGTCACCACCTACTTCGTGCTGCTCAGCTTCGTCACGATGGCCACGTCGTCGTGGCTGACCGGCTTCCTGGCGAACGACATCAGGCTCGGCAAGCTGTCCAGCTGGATGGTGCGCCCGGCGTCGCTGCTGCTGGGCTTCGTGGCCAACAACCTGTCGGAGAAGTTCCTGAAGCTGTTCGCACTGGTGCCGATGATCGGTGTGCTGTGGTGGATCTTCCGCGACTCGATGGACATCCCGGCCGGTCCGGGTCGCTGGGCGGTGTTCGCGGTCAGCCTCGTGCTCGGGGCGATCCTGGTGTTCACGATCGACATCCTGATCGCGTCGCTCGCGTTCTGGATGGACGACGTGTCCGCGCTGGCGCAGGCCCGGCTGATCATCGCGAGTGTGCTGTCCGGCGCCGTCGTACCGCTCGCGCTGATGCCGGACTGGTCGCGCGGGTTCATCGACAACCAGCCGTTCAGGTTCACGGTGTCGTTCCCGGTCGAGGTCGTCGCCGGCAACCTCTCCGGTCAGGATCTCCTGGTGGGCTTGGGTCTCCAGGCGGCGTACGTGGTCGTGTTCGGAACCATCGCCCGGGTGGTCTGGGCATCCGGCATCCGCGCGTACTCGGCGGTGGGCGCATGACCGACCTGCGTACGTACGCCGACCACCGGCAACCGCTCGACCGGCACTGGCTGGCCAAGCAGCGGCGTCACCTCCGGCTGTGGCGGCGGTTCCTCGCACAGGCGGTGGTCCGCGAGACGCACTACCGCGCGCACTTCTTCACCACGTTGCTCGTCGGCCTGGTCCAGCTCGGGCTCGGGATCGTGCCGATCCTGCTGTTGTTCGGTTTCACCCAGGAGGTGCACGGCTGGTCGCGGGCCGAGGTGATCACGCTCGTCGGGGCCTACCAGATCATCACCGGGCTGATGGCGGCGTTCGTCGCGCCCAACCTGCAACGGATGACGGCGTACATCACCGAAGGCGAACTCGACAGTGTGCTGCTGCGGCCGGTGTCGAGCCAGTTCTACCTGACCCTGCGGTGGATCGACATCGCGGAGCTCAGCAACGTTGCGAGCGGCATCGTCGTGCTGGTGATCGGCCTCGTGCAGTCGGGTGTCAGCCCGAACCCGTTGGACGTCCTGCAGGCGCTGGTGCTCGCGGCCTGCGGATTGGTGCTGCTCGCGACCGTGTGGAGCGCGATGTCGTTCCTCGCGTTCTGGCTGCAGTCGGTGAATCCGATCGGGGCCATCTACCTCAACCTGGTCGAAGCCGGCCGGTATCCGCTGGTGTTCTTCCCGGTGGCGGTGCGGACGTTCCTGACCTTCGCGTTCCCGGTGGCGTTCGCGACCACGTTCCCGGTTCAGGCGCTGGCCGGCGATCTCGGCTGGACGCCGGTCGCCGGCGGGATCGCGCTGGCGGTGGTCGCGATGACGCTCGTCCGGATGCTGTGGCGCCGCGGGCTGCGTTCGTACGCGAGCGCGAGCTCGTAGCGCGGATCTGTGGAACCGGGTGGCTGACGGGGGAGGGGGTGGGGTGGAAGTAGGGTGTGGCGCGGCGGGTGGGTGTCGGGGGACTGGCTTGGAGGGTTCAGGATGGCGGATCGGCGGCGGCGGGGCGTGCGGACGGCGCTGGTGGGTGAGGCGCTGCGGGTCGCGTTGGCCGGGCGGGCGCGAACCGATCCGGGTGCCGGGCTGGACATCGTCGACCTCGGAGGTGGGACCGGTGGTTTCGCGGTGCCGCTGGCTGTCGAGGGCCACCGGGTGACGGTTGTCGACCCGAGTCCGGACGCGCTCGCGTCACTGGAACGGCGGGCCAGCGATGAAGGCGTGAGCGACCTGGTCCGCGGTGTCCTGGGTGACGCTGCCGAGCTCCCGGGACTGGCCGGTGAGTCGAGCGCGGACGCCGTCCTGTGCCATGGCGTGCTCGAGGTCGTCGACGACCCGGTGCAGGCGTTGCAGGCGATGGCCTCGGTGCTGCGGGAGGGCGGCGTACTGAGTCTGCTTGTTGCCCAGCGCAACGCTGTCGTCCTGGCTCGCGCGCTGGCCGGGCACCTGGCCGAGGCGCGGGTCGCGCTGCAGGATCCGGACGGGCGGTGGGGGCCTACCGACCCGACGCCGCGCCGGTTCGACGAGGCCGGGATCATCGCGCAGCTGGCCGACGCCGGGTTCATGGTGCACACGGTGCACGGCGTACGGACGTTCGCCGACCTCGTCCCGTCCGCGTTCGTCGACTCCGAGCCGGGCGCCGCCGACTCGCTCGCCGAACTCGAGCGCGCCGCCAGCCAGCACCCCGCCTTCCGCGCCCTCGCCACCCAGCTCCACATCCTCGCCACCCGCTGATCGCGGACGGCGTGTGCCCCCGATCACAACTGGAACGGCGGCGACGGAGGGTGATCACGGCGTAACCTGCGGCGTCAGCGACCGTGGATGCCGGTGAAGCTGTGAGCGAGCTGTGTGCGACGCGCCTGAATGGGCAGGTTTGAACCCGGTGTTGTAGGGCAGTTGCCGGACCGTGACGCGCTGGACAGGCGGTCAGGGTTTCGTGCGGGGCATGCTCGGCCTAGACTGAAGGCGGCCTATCGAGATCGCGCTCATCATGGAGGGATCGACGGTGCCCCTCTCAGAAGAAGAGCAGCGCCAGTTCGAGCAGCTCGAACGTGCCCTTGCTGCGGAAGACCCGAAGTTCGTTTCCGCCATGCGTGGGACCAATGTGCGCTTGTATTACAAGCGCCGGGCAGTGCTTGCCGGCGTCGGATTCGTGCTGGGCATCGTGGTGCTGATGGCCGGTGCGATCATCCCCAACACCATCATCGGAGTCATCGGCTTCGTGATGATGGTCGCCTGTTTGTACATCGCGGCGCTGAGCATGAAGCGGATCAGCAACGCCGGGGACGCCGACGACATCCCGCCGCCCCCGCCGACCAAGCGGCACCGGACCAAGCACGACTCGTCCGGCAGCTTCATGGAGCGCATGGAGGACCGCTGGCGGCGCCGGCGCGACGAAGACCTCTGACGACGGTGGGGCCTGGCGCCTGAGCGCGCGACCAGTCCTTCAACCACACCCGTGCCCTGGTGGGGCGGGTGTGGTTGTTTTTTGTGCGGGTAGCTCCCGTTCGGCGCTGTGCGGGTTGGCGGTCGGGTGACCGTCGGTGGCTGGGCACAGCGCCGAGCGGGAGCGGTTGGGTACAGGTGGCACTTCAGGCGTTGGGCTAGCAGGCGGGCTAGCCCAGGCGGTGGACTAGCCGGCGTGGCGGCGTCTTAGGGCTAGGGAGCGGAGGCGGGCCAGGAGGAGGTCGAACTCGTCCAGGAGGTCGGAGGCCTCGGTGCTGCCCCGGTTGAGGTACCAGCGCCAGGACGGCGGCAGGAGTCGCGCCCGCCAGCGGCGGAGTCGTGGTGCCTGGGTCCAGAGGGCCTTGCGTACGGCGAACGCCTCGGTCCGGAGGTCCACGGTCGGATTCGCGTCACCGGCGTACCGGAGGGCCTCGATGCCGCGGGCCAGGCGGATCGCCTGGGGCTGCGTGTCAGCGGGCAGCTTCGAGACGAGCCACTCGCCGGTCTGCCGCGGCGTGGAGATGTCGGACCAGTCCAGTCCGAGGTCCCGGGAGGTGTCCCGGATCTCGGCCCACAGGCCCTCGGCCGAAGCGCGTCCCGGCTCTCGGGTGAACCGCCGGCGCCGGGTCAGGCTGCGGATCAGCCACGGGATGCAGAGCAGCAGGAGAACACCACCGCCGATCCCGATCAGTTTCCCGCCGCCGTTGGTGAACCAGTTGCCGCCGCCGGTGACGGCGACTCCGGTGTCGGTCGGCAGGTTGCGGTCGCCGTTCGGCCGGTTGAGCTCCGGGTCGTCGGTCGCGCCCGGCGTGATCGGCGCGGTGCTCGGTGCCGTGCTCGGGTTGGTCGGGTCGGGGCTCGCGGGGACCGTCCAGTTCGGCGTGGTCGCCACGCGCGCGGACGGGGTCGGCTCGAACCGGACCCAGCCGGTGCCCTGGAAGTACAGCTCGGGCCAGGCGTGCATGTCGTGCATCCGCACCGTGTACTGACCGTCCTTGCCGGCTGTCCCGGGCAGGAACCCGATACCGACCCGGGAGGGGATGCCGACGATGCGCGCCATCAGCGCCATCCCGGTGGCGAACTGCTCGCAGTACCCGGTCTTGTTCCGCAGCAGGAAGTCGCTGATCGCGCGCATCCCGCTGCCGCGCGCGTTCTCGGTGCTGTAGGTGAAACCGCCGCCACTGCGGAACCACTGCTGGAGCAGCACGGCCGCCTCGAACTGGTTGCCCTTGGCACTGGCCGTGATCTGGTCGGTGAGGGTCTTGATCTCGGTCGGGGTGCGCGTCGGAACGCTGCTGGTGTACTGGTCCGGACGGCCGTTGACCGAGCTGGCCAACTGCTCCGGTGTCGGCTGCAGGTCGTACGACGTCACGTTGTACTTCTTGCCGCCGACCACCTGTCCGCCCGAGGACACCACGTCGAGCGTGGAGCCGTCGTACCGCCAGTCCCGCTTGAGGGAGATCGAGTGCAGCGGGTAGGGGACCGGCGCGAACTGCGACCGGAAGCTCCGGCTGACGTCGATCTCCATCTTGGACTGCGGGACCTTGTTCAGGTCGCCGATGAAGCCCGGCGGCGGGGTCAGGTCGCCGTCGATCTTGCTGCCCTCCGGCCGGGGCGCGATCCGCCAGGTGTTGCCGTCGAAGAGGTCGAGCGCGGTCAGCCGCAGATAGGTTCCGTCTTTCGGGCCGCCCTTGTAGGTGAGCGCGACCACGTTGTCGCCGCGGGTCAGGTTCTTGCCCATGTCGAGCATCGGGTCGGTCGACGAGATCGACGCGCCGATCCCGCTCCCACTACCACCGCCGGCCAGACCGTTGCCGATGACACCTTCCGGCAGGGCCGGCAGCAGCGCGGGAAGCAGCGCGGCCAGGGCGACCACCGACAGACCGATCCGTCGACCTGCCTGGCCGAGCGCGGACGCCTCGACCGGCTCGGCCGCGTCCAGGTGCGAGACGCCGGAGATGCGGCGGCCCCAACGGCTCAGCCGGCTCCGGCCCTCCGCCGACAGCAGCAGGATGTACCCGAGCGCGGGCGGGATGAACAGCAGCGCCGGCAGTCCGCCGTGCACGGTCGCGGCCGGCACCGTGTACATGATCAGCAGCAGCAACCCGGCCCACGCGGCCTGCCGGAGCTGAACGGCGATGACGTGGATGAGCAACCCGGTCGCCGAGATCACCGAGACCGCGAACAGGGTGAGGTGTGAGTCCGGGGGCAGCGGTGCGCTGAACCGATTGATCGAGTCCATCGCGTTGACCATCTGCTGGTTGAACTCGAGCGCGGTCGCCTTCACCGGGATCAGCCCGAACTTCAGCGTGTCCTGCAGGAAGAACAGCGAGAGCAGTTCCACCAGCACGACCAGCTGAACCAGCGGTACGACGACGCGCGGGGTGCGCAGGTTCTGCAGCAGGACCCCGATGCCGGTGATCGCGGCGCACAGCAGAGCGCTGACGAACAGGAACGGCCCGGAGAACACCGGCGTGAGCACGAGCGCCCCGAGAACAGTCGCTCCCCAAGCAGCTATCGAGATTCTGGCGTGACCGGTCATCGGGCCTCCCGGCCTGGACTGAGGAGTGCAGGGAGCGAAGCGACTGGAGCGACGGGGGAAGGCCGGCAGGTGAAGCCCGATGACCTTGCCGCCGCCGAAGGCCCGGCCAAAAGCACAGTCATGCGATCCTTCCGCTCCTTAGGCCGAGGGTGGACCAGACGGTGGGTAGGTGGTCACCGCGCTGGACCCTGGCGACTCGCCAGCCGTTGATGCGCAATTCGTTCTCGGTGGCGGCCGTGGCGGCGCTCAGGCGGGCGGCCTTCTCGGTCGCTTCGGCGCCGACCGCCCAGCTGGCCGCGTCCAGCAGCAGCGCGACACCCGTCGCCTGGCTGGTCCGCCACCGGTTCAGTGCGACGACGTCATCGCTGCTGCAGGCGCCGACGATCGCGACGACCAGGCTCGGCTCCTGCGCGTGCCGGTCGACCGTCAGCAGCGGACCGACCTCGGCGTACCGGTGTTCCTCGACGGTCGCGCACTCGGTCAGCAACTCCTGCGGATTCAACGGCTGGTGTACGGCGGCCGACGTGCGATGCGCGATCGCCGACAGGGTCGTCGGCCCGCCGAGCAAGGTGGTGACGTAGCCGCGGCGGATCCGGTCGATGCCGATCGAGGCGGCCGCGCTGACCGCCCATTCCAGGCTGGACGACGGTCCGTGCCCGTGGTGCGAGATCGTCCGTGCGTCCAGGAACATCGCGCACCGGCTCTGCCAGGGCTGCTCCTCGCGCCGGACCATCAGCTCGCCGCGGCGGGCCGTCGAACGCCAGTGCACCCGGCGCAGGTCGTCGCCATCGCGGTACTCGCGGACTGTCGCGTCCTCTTCACCGGCGGACGCGATCGCCCGTGGCCGGTTCTCGCCCGAGCCGGCCCGGTCCGCACCCAGCCGGATCTCGGGCAGCCGGTAGACCCGCGGCGTGACCAGCAGGTGCTGGCTGCGGGTGAACGTCCGGCTGGTCTCCACCAGGCCGAACGGATCGGCCACGGTCAGCATCAGCGGCCCGACCTGGAAGAGTCCGCGAACATCGGACTTGACCGGGTAGGTGACGGTACGACGCCAGTTCGGGCTGACCCGATCCACCACGAACCGCGGCCGGTGTCCCAGGACATAAGGAATCCGGTCCTCGAGCAGCAGCAGCCCGGCCGGCATCCGGCCCTGGTTGCTCAGGGCAAGCTCTACGGTCGCCTGCGTCCCGACCGGGACCTGGTCCGGCGCGAGGCTACGGCGTACCTGCAGGCGCAGCCGGGTCCGGCCGACGACGAGTGCTGCGACGACCGGCAACGCCACCAGGAGAATGCCGACCCGCAACAGATCCTTCTGACCGAGCAGAAGCGCGCACAGCGAGGCAGTGATGCCGGCCGCGACGAACGCCCGCCCCCTGGTGGTCAGCCCGCGCAGTGCCTGCCGCATGTCTCAGTCCCGACGCGAGCGGGGCAGCGGCACGCTGGCCACCAGCCCGGAGACGATGTCGGCTGACCCGCGCCCACCGAGATGCGCCTCAGCCGCCGGGAGCACCCGGTGTGCCAGCACCGGCACCGCGAGCTCCTGGATGTCGTCCGGCAGGACGAACTCCCGGGAGTCGAGCGCCGCGGCCGCGCGGGCCGCCCGGACCAGGTGCAGTGTCGATCGCGGGCTGGCTCCGAGCCGGAGCTCCTGCGACCGGCGGGTCGCGCCGACCAGTGCGACGGCGTACTCCTTGACCGACTCCGACACGTGCACCGACTGCACTGTCTTCACCAGACGCAGGATCTGCTGACCGTCGGTGACGGGCTGCAACGTGAGCAGCGGATCGTCGGCGGCGTGCCCGTCGAGCATCCGCAGCTCGGCGGCCGGCTCCGGGTAGCCCATCGAGACGCGGGCCATGAAGCGGTCGCGCTGCGCCTCGGGCAGCGGGTAGGTGCCTTCCATCTCGATCGGGTTCTGGGTCGCGATGACCATGAACGGCGTCTCGAGCTGGTACGTCGTGGTGTCGACGGTGACCTGGCGTTCTTCCATCGACTCCAGCAGCGCGGCCTGGGTCTTCGGCGAGGCGCGGTTGATCTCGTCACCGACGACGATGTTCGCGAACACCGCGCCGGGCTTGAACTCGAAGTCGCGGATCTCCTGGTTGAAGACCGAGACGCCGGTGATGTCCGACGGCAGCAGGTCGGGCGTGAACTGGATCCGTCGCACTGTGCAGTCGATCGACTTCGCGAGCGCCTTGGCCAGCATCGTCTTGCCGACGCCGGGCACGTCCTCGATCAGCAAGTGCCCCTCGGCCAGCAGCACGGTGATGGCGACCTCGACTACGTCGGATTTGCCCTCGATCACCTGCTCCATCGCCCGGCGGACCCGGCCCGCCACCTCGGACAGCTCGTCGAAGTCCCCGGCTCCTGCCAGCGCCGAGCTGGTCGCGGTGCTGCTCACCCTGAGTCCTCCCCATTCATTGACGGCCGACACATTGTCACCCGCTGTAGGGGTCGGGCCTAGACCAGCGGGGGTTTCGTTACCTGGTGTTTCGGTGTTCATCGGCACACGCCCTCACGGCGGGGGTCGGTCTCTGTGGTCGAGATCTGGCGTCCCTCCAAGCGTACGGGCGGAAAAAGCAGTGCGCGGGGCATACGACGTACCTGCCGCCCAGAAGGTTCACGGACAGTCTGCCCGGAAGGTTCACCGGCATACCGCGTGGAGCGCAGTGGAGGAATCCGGGTGGAGGGAAGTGGAGGAGACCCGGTGGAGCGAAGTGGAGGAGATTCAAGCGGTTGACCCGGCAGCGACACGCGGGGGAGCCGCGCCGGAATCAGGCGGCGCGGGTAATGGATGGGGCGGAAGTTGGTTGACGGTGGTGGAAAGTGGAGTAAGGTGGAGCGCAGTGGAACGGAAGTGGTGGAAACAGCTCGCCTGAGACGGAGAGTCCGCAACGGGGAGGTGGAGCGTGTTCCTCGGAACTCACTTCCCCAAGCTCGACGACAAAGGACGGCTGTTCCTGCCGGCGAAGTTCCGGGACGAACTGGCTGACGGCCTGGTGATCACGCGTGGACAGGAGCGGTCGCTGTCCGTGTGGCCCGAGCGCGAGTTCGTCCAGCTGACCGAGCAGTTGAAGCAGGCGCCGATCACCAACAAGGGTGCGCGGGACTACCTGCGGATGCTGTTCGCCGGAGCCTCGAACGAGGTGCCGGACAAGCAGGGCCGGGTCACCATCCCACCGATGCTGCGCGATTACGCGGGACTTGATCGCGACTGTGTCGTCATCGGGGCGATGAACAGGGTGGAGATCTGGAACACGGAGAACTGGAACAGGTACTCCCAGGAGCAGGAGCAGGCGTTCGCCGACCTCTCCGAGGAGGTACTGCCCGGCATCTTCTGAACCTGAACAGTGAGCAAGCGGCTTCGCGAGCACACCGGCCGTCCGGTGAGATCACGGGTCCGACTTCCGACCTCACGGCTTGGCGCCACTTCCCCGGCGCCAAGACACCGAGGTACTTCCCCGGAAGGCGTACCCGCGATCTGACCGGACGGAGTCGTCTCCGGCCGCGGCACTGACAGGCAGCACCGCAACACCGAAGAACCTGCGGGGGCAGGGTCGCTCCCGTGGCGACGGGAAAGGGTCGAGGATGGACGCTGCGGAGCGGCATGTGCCGGTGATGCTGGAGCGCGTGGTCGCGCTGCTGGCGCCGGCGCTCGCGCATCCCGGTGCGGTCCTCGTCGACGCGACCCTCGGTCTGGGTGGTCACTCCGAGGCCTTCCTGCGCCAGTTCCCGCAGGCTCGCCTGATCGGGCTCGACCGTGACCCGGCCGCCCTGCGGCTGGCCGGTGAGCGGCTGGCGCCGTACGAGCAGCGGATCACGCTCGTGCACGCGGTGTACGACGAACTCCCGCGCGTGCTGGACGAGCTCGACGTCCCCGCGATCGACGGGATCCTGTTCGACCTGGGTGTCTCCTCGATGCAGCTGGACGAGGCCGAGCGTGGTTTCGCCTACGCGCAGGACGCGCCGCTGGACATGCGGATGGACAGCACCGGCCCGACCACCGCGGCCGACATCGTCAATACCTACAGCGCGGCCGACCTGGCCCGGATCCTGTTCCAGTACGGCGAGGAGAAGTTCGCCCGGCGGATCGCGGACCGGATCGTGCGCGAGCGTGAGATCGAGCCGTTCACGAACAGCGCGCGACTGTCCGAGCTGGTCCGCAACGCGATCCCGCAGGCGGCCCGCCGGACCGGCGGACACCCGGCGAAGCGGACCTTCCAGGCGCTGCGGATCGAGGTGAACGGAGAGCTCGACGTACTGCGTCGTGCGCTGCCGGCCGCGATCGAGGCGCTGGCCCTGCACGGCCGGATCGTGGTGATGAGCTACCACTCGCTCGAGGACCGGATCACCAAGCAGACGCTGGCGACCGGCACCAAGACCGACGTACCGGACGACCTGCCGGTGATTCCGGCCGGGCACGAGCCGTACCTGAAGTTGCTGACCCGGGGTGCCGAGCGGCCGACCGAGGAGGAGACCGCGGCGAACCCGCGCGCAGCCTCCGCACGCGTGCGGGCAGCGGAACGGATCCGGGAGAAAGGGCTGGTGGCCTGATGAGTACTGTCTTCAGCCCGCAGAAGGCGCGGGTCACGCCGGCCGCTCCGGCCAAGAAGTCGGAACCGAAGCTCAGGGTGGTCTACGGTGCGCCGTTCCGGCCGCCGCGGATGCCGTTCGTCATCTTCGTGGTGTCGCTGCTGGCGGCCGGCCTGGTCGGCCTGCTGCTGCTCAACACGGAGCTGCAGCGCGGGACGTTCGAGGTCACCAACCTGAGCAACCAGGCCGACCAGCTACGCGATCAGCAGGAAGGTCTGGAGAAGCAGGTCCGCACGCTCGAGTCGCCGCAGAACCTGGCGGACCGGGCGTTGCGGATGGGCATGGTGCCGAACCCGAACCCGGTGTTCCTGCGGCTGTCCGACGGGCGCGTGCTCGGCGTACCGGCCGAAGGCAAGGCCGGCACGGGTACGGCGATGTTCGGTCCCGGTACGCCGACCGGCACCGCGACCAAGCCGCCGTTGGTCAAGCCGCCGGTCGTGAAGCCGCCGGTCGTGAAGCCGCCGGTGGTGAAGCCGCCGGTGGTGAAGCCGCCCGCGGGCACGGTGAAGCCGGGGACGGCGACAGCACGCACAGGGACGACGGGCACCAAGCCGCCCGTGACGACGAACAAGCCGCGCGCCGGTACGACGGGGGCGCAGGGCACCACGACCACTGGGGGATGATCGAATGACGGACCGACGGGGAGACGAGCCGCCACGCAAGCGTGGCAGTGCACCACGCCGGGGCACCCCGCCCCGCAAGGCTCCGCCCCGTCCGTCCGCCACTACCGACAGCACCCGGAACACCCCGCAGCGTCCCGAGACCACCCGCGAGAGACTCCTCCGCCAGGCCCGCGAGGCTGAGCAGAACGCGGCCCCGCGTCGCCCCGTGAAGAAGGCTGCACCCAGCCAGCCCAGGAAGCGACCTGCTACTGGTACGGCGGCACCGCGCAAGCAAGCGCCTGCCAAGAAGACTGCCAAGCGGCCGGTCAAGAAGGGTGCGCCGCCGCGGAAGCGCCCCCCGCAGAACAGGCCGCAGCCACGGCCGAAGAAGCGGAAGGTGCGGAAGCCTCCGCGGATGTTGCGGTTGGGGCGGCCGGCGTTGCGGTTGCGGATGACGTTCGGGGTGATGGCGTTCGTGCTGTCGCTGTTCGCCGGGCGGCTGGTGCTGCTGCAGGGCGTGGACCCGGACAGCTACGCGCAGGCCGCGACCAAGGAGAACACCAAGCCGTTCATCCTGCACGCGTCCCGAGGCACGATCGAGGATCGGAACGGCGTCCAGCTGGCCGTGTCCGAGGACGCTGTGGCGATCACCGCCGACCCGACCCAGACCAAGCCGGTGGCCGAGCAGTTGGCGTCGATCCTCGCGCCGAAGGTGACGAGTACGACGTACAGCAGACTGCTCGCCGCGATGAGCGGAACCGGCCGCTTCGCCGTCCTCGCGCACCAGGTGAGCCCGCAGGCCTGGAACGAGATCGAGGCCGAGATCAAGACCCGCAACGCCGCGATCATCGAGGAGAACAAGAGCAAGCCGGAGGAGCAGGACGCCCCGCTGCTGGCCGGTCTCTACACCGAGGACGACCCGATCCGCAGCCACCCCAACGGCAGTGTCGCCTCGACCGTCGTCGGCGTGGTCGGTGCCGATGGCAAGGGCCTGTCCGGGCTCGAGTACGGCCTGAACGACAAGCTGTCCGGCCAGGACGGCAAGGCGATGTACGAGGTCGACGCCAAGGGCAACAAGATCCCGAACGCGAACCACACGGTCGAGGAGCCGAAGCCCGGCGTCAGCGTGCAGCTGACCCTGGACACCGACCTGCAGTTCTGCGCGGAGAAGCGGATCGAGGAGGCGGTCAAGCAGTACAAGGCCAGCGGCGGCACGGTGGTCGTGCAGGACGTGAAGTCCGGCGAGATCCTGGCGATGGCCAACTACCCGACCTTCGACCCGAACAAGAAGTACACGTCGGCCGACCTGAACAACCCGGCGCTGGAGCGTACCTACGAGCCGGGCAGTGTGCAGAAGGTGGTCACGATGGCCGCCCTCGCCGACGCCGGCCTGATCGACCTGAACACCAAGCTCCGGGTGCCGGGCAGCATCGAGGTGCAGCGGCGGACGATCAAGGACCACTGGGACCACGGCCCGCTGAACCTGACCATCGCCGGCGTGGTCGCGAAGTCGTCCAACGTCGGCACGATCATGGCCGCGCAGCAGATGCGGATCCCGCAGTTCGTGAAGTACCTGCACGACTTCGGCTTCGGCGAGCCGACCGGGCTGGGCTTCCCGGGTGAGAGCAAGGGCTTGATGCAGCCGGGTGACGAGTGGCCCGAGCTGACCCGGTCGAACGTCGCGTTCGGTCAGGGCCTGTCGGTGAACGCCGTCCAGATGACCGCCGCGGTGAACGCGGTCGCCAACGGCGGCATCTACGTCCCGCCGAAGCTGGTCCGCAACTACATCGACGCGAACGGGACGGTCATCCCGAACCAGACCGCGGCGCCGCACCGGGTGGTCAGCGAGAAGGCCGCCAAGGAGGTCGCCACGATGATGGAGGCGGTGACCGCGAAGAAGGGCACCGCGCCGCAGGCCGCGATCGAGGGCTACCTGGTGGCCGGCAAGACCGGGACCGCGCAGCAGGTCGACCCGAAGACCGGCAAGTACGGCAAGTGGGCGACTTCTTTCGCCGGATTTGCGCCGGCCGACAACCCACGGTTCGTTACGTACGTCGTACTGCACGACCCGACAGGTGCTCGGGGTGGTGGTTTCCAGGGAGGACCGGTGTTCCGGGACGTGATGAGCTACGCGCTGCAGAAGTACGTCGTACCGCCGACGGGAGCCAAGCAGCCCGACGTACCCGTCACCTGGTGACGCAGGGTCAGGTAGGAGTCACGGTGTCCGGAGCGGTAGCCTCAGGGCCCGTGTCCACCCCTACTGCCGCAGGCGGCGCCGTCGCAGCGATCAGGCCACGGCACGTCGTGCCGGTGAGCCTCTCCGACGTCGCCCGGATGGCCGCAGCAGCGGTCCCAGCGGGTCCGCGTGTCGACGTCACCGGCGTCTCACTCGACTCCCGCTCTGTCCTCCCTGGCGACCTGTACGCCGCTCTCCCCGGTGCCGTCACGCATGGCGCTGAGTACGCCGCGACTGCACACCAGTCCGGCGCGGTCGCCGTACTGACCGACCCGACCGGCCAGGAGCGGGCTGCGGCAACCGGTCTCCCGGTGCTCGTGGTCGACAAGCCGCGCGACGTGCTCGGTGCGGTCGCGGCCCGGATCTACGGCGAGCCGACCAGTGAGCTGCGGCTGCTCGGGATCACCGGCACCAACGGCAAGACCACGACCTGCTTCCTGCTGGACTCGGTGTTGCGGGAGGTCGGTCGGACGGCGTTGATCGGGACGATCGAGACCCGGATCGGCGACGAGGTCGTGAAGAGCGTCCGGACCACTCCGGAGGCCACCGACCTGCAGGCGCTGTTCGCGGTGATGCGCGAGCAGTCGGTCGCGTGGTGCGCGATGGAGGTGTCCAGTCACGCGCTGGCGATGGGCCGGGTCGACGGGGCCCGGTTCGCGGTGGCCGGGTTCACCAACCTGACGCAGGACCACCTGGACTTCCACCACACGTTCGAGGAGTACTTCGCGGCGAAGGCCTCACTGTTCACCCCGGAGCGGTGTGATGTCGCGGTGGTGATGATCGATGACGAGTACGGACGCCGCCTCGCCGCGCAGACCGTCGTACCGCTCGTCACCGCCTCCACCAAGGGTGACGCCGACTGGACGGTCGCGAACCGGCATGAGTCCGAGCACGGTACGACCGTGCTGGACATCCAGGGGCCGAACGAATGGCTGACCGTGGAGATCGCGTTGCCCGGTGACTTCAACGTGGCGAACGCGCTGCTCGCGACTGTGATGCTGCGGCAGCTCGACGTACCCGCCGAGGCGATCGCGACCGGGCTGCGGACCGCGACCGTACCGGGCCGGATGGAGACGTTCACCCGTCAGGACGGTCTGGCGGTGATCGTCGACTACGCGCACACCCCGGACGCGGTCGAGCTGGCGCTGCGGGCCGCTCGGGGTGCGACCAAGGGCAGGCTGTTCGCTATCGTCGGGTGCGGTGGTGACCGCGATCCCGGCAAGCGGCCGGCGATGGGTGCCGCGGCGGCCCGGACGGCGGACGTCGTGATCGTCACCGACGACAACCCGCGCAGCGAGGACCCGGCCACCATCCGCGCGGCCGCCCTCGAAGGCGCGCGGCAGGCGTTGCCCGGTGTCGACCTGCACGAGATCGGCGACCGCCGGCAGGCCATCGCGACCGCGATCGAGCTGGCCGGTCCGGGCGACACCGTCGTCGTACTCGGCAAGGGACATGAGACAGGCCAGGACGTCGGCGGTGTGATCCACCCGTTCGACGATCGCCAAACCGTGCGTGAGCTGTTGGAGGCAGACCGGTGATCCCTGTCAGTTGCGGCGAGATCGCCGACGCTGTGAACGGCGAGCTCACGGGGGTCGCCCCGTCGGCCGTCGTGGACGGCGCGGTGGTGATCGACTCGCGAGCCGCCGGCCCCGGTGGGCTGTTCGTCGCCCTGCCGGGCGAGAACGTCGACGGGCACGACTACGTCGGTACGGCGACCGCCGCGGGGGTCACGGTGTCACTGACGGCCCGGCCGGTCGAGGGCAGCCCGTGCATCGTCGTCGCGGACCCACAGGCCGCGCTCGGAGCGCTGGCCCGGTTGGTGGTCGGTCGCCTTCCCGACCTGACCGTGATCGCCCTGACCGGATCGTCCGGCAAGACCAGTACCAAGGACCTGATCGGGCAGCTGATCCGCTCTTACGGCGAGACCGTGGTGCCGGAGGGCTCGTTCAACAACGAGATCGGGCACCCCCTCACCGCGCTGCAGGCGACGGAGCGCACGAAGTACCTCGTCGCCGAGATGGGCGCGCGGCACCAGGGTGACATCACCTACCTGGCCGGGATCACGCCGCCGAAGATCGGGCTGGTGCTGAATATCGGTACGTCACACATCGGCGAGTTCGGGTCCCAGGACAACATCGCGGTCGCCAAGGGCGAGATGATCGAGGCTGTGACCGCCGGCGGCACCGCATTGCTCAACGCCGACGACCATCGCGTTGCCGCGATGCGGAGCCGGACGAAGGAACGGGTGCTGACCTTCGGCGAGGCTCCTGAGGCCGACATCCGGGCCGAGGGCGTGAAGCTCGACGCCGAAGGGCAGCCCGCCTTCACCCTGCGCATCGGTGACTTCAGCGGCGACATCCAGCTGCAGTTCATCGGCGAGCACTACGTGTCGAACGCGCTGGCCGCCGCTGCTGTCGGGGCGGCGATCGGTATGACTCCCGAGCAGCTCGCGGAAGGCCTCAACGCCGCCACGCGAGTGTCCGCGGCGCGGATGGAGCTGACCGAGCGCGCGGACGGCGTGACGATCATCAACGACGCCTTCAACGCCAACCCGGACTCGACGCGCGCCGCGCTGAAGGCACTGGTCGCGATCGGCCGGTCGCGCGGGGCGCGGACCTGGGCTGTGCTGGGCGAGATGCTCGAGCTGGGCGATGCGTCGGCCGACGAGCACGACGCGATCGGGCGGCTCGTGGTGCGACTCGACGTCAACCGGCTGCTCGTGGTCGGACCGGGAGCGAAACCCATTCATCTCGGTGCCTCGCTGGAGGGCTCCTGGGGCAACGAGTCGGCCTATGTCGGCAGCATCCCGGAAGCGCTCGAGCTGCTGCGCTCCGAGCTGCGCGCGGGTGACGTCGTACTGGTGAAGTCGTCGAAGGGGTCGAAGCTCCGTAGCCTTGCGGACGCGCTGATCGAGGAGGGCGTGCAGTGATCTCGATCCTGTTCGCCGGCGCCGTCTCGATGGTGCTGACCCTGATCGGCACCCGCTGGGCGATCACCCTGCTCGCCAAGCGTGGCTACGGCCAGGAGATCCGCGACGACGGCCCGACCTCGCACCACACCAAACGCGGTACGCCGACCATGGGCGGCACCGTGTTCATCATCGCGACCATCGTCGGCTACTTCGCGGCGAAGCTGTACACGACGAGCGCGCCGACCGCCTCGGCGCTGCTGGTGCTGTTCCTGTTCGCCGGGATGGGCGCGGTCGGCTTCCTGGACGACTTCATCAAGATCTTCCGGCAGCGCAGCCTCGGTCTGCGCAGCAAGGCGAAGCTGGCCGGGCAGACCATGGTCGCGGTGGTGTTCGCCGTACTGGCGCTGCAGTTCCCCGACGAACGTGGGCAGCGGCCGGCCTCGCCGTTCATCTCGTTCATCCGCGACATCGGCTGGCTGGAACTGCCGACGATCCTCGTGGTGATCTGGATCCTGCTGCTGATCGCCGGCATGTCGAACGGCGTCAACCTCGCCGACGGCCTGGACGGTCTGGCCACCGGCGCGTCGATGATGGTGTTCGGCGCCTACACCCTGATCTGCATCTGGCAGTTCAACCAGAGCTGCGCGACCGTTCCGACCGCCAAGTGTTACGAGGTCCGCGACCCGCACGATCTGGCCGTGGTGGCGGCCGCATTGACCGGTGCGTTGTTCGGCTTCCTGTGGTGGAACGCGTCGCCGGCCAAGATCTTCATGGGTGACACCGGTTCGCTGTCGCTGGGCGGCGCGCTGTCCGGCATGGCCGTGATGACCCGGACCGAGTTGCTGGTGCTGCTGCTGGGCGGCCTGTTCGTCATCATCACCGCCTCGGTCATCCTGCAGGTCAGCTACTTCAAGCTCACCAAGCGCACCACCGGGATCGGTAAACGGATCTTCCGGATGGCGCCGTTGCAGCACCACTTCGAGATGCTCGGCTGGGAACAGGTGAACGTGGTGATCCGCTTCTGGATCATCCAGGGCCTGTGCGTGGTGATCGGTCTCGGGATCTTCTATGCAGAGTGGGTGGCCGGATGAGTCTAGACACACGCACCTCGGACGGCTGGGCGACGACGCGGTTCGTCGTTCTGGGCTTCGGTACGGCGGGTTACGCGTGCGCCGACTCGCTGCTGCAGGCCGGTGCCGAGCACCTGATCGTCCTGGACGACCGGGACAACGAGGCGCTCCGCGAGAAGGCGCAGATCCTGGAGGTCCTCGGCGCCACCGTCACCCTTGGTCCGGGCAGCACGGCGGAACTCCCCAAGGAAGTCGATGTCGTCGTGACGTCGCCCGGCGTACCGCCGCATGCGCCGCTGCTGGCCCAGGCGGCCGAGCGGGACGTGCCGATCTGGAGTGAGATCGAGCTGGCCTGGCGGCTGCGCGACCCGGCCAACGCCGCGCCGTGGCTGTGCATCACCGGCACCAACGGCAAGACCACGACCGTGCAGATGCTGACCGCGATCCTGACCGCGGCCGGTCACCGGGCCGTTGCCGCAGGCAACGTCGGGTTGCCGTTGCTCGAAGTGGTGATGGACCCCGAGCCGTACGACGTGATCGCGGTCGAGCTGTCCAGCTACCAGCTGCACTTCACGCACTCGATGTCCGCGCACGCGGCCGCCGTACTGAACCTCGCACCGGACCATGTCGACTGGCACGGCTCGATGGAGGCGTACGCCAAGGACAAGGGCCGTATCTACGAGAACTGCCAGGTCGCCTGCGTCTACAACGTGGCCGACCCGGCGACCGAGCAACTGGTGCTGGACGCGGACGTGATCGAGGGCTGCCGCGCGATCGGCTTCACCCTCGGTACGCCGGGTCCGTCGATGGTCGGCCTGGTGGACGAGTTGCTGGTCGACCGGGCGTTCGTCGAGCAGCGCGCGACCTCCGCGCTGGAGCTCGCGACGATCGACGATGTCACGCCGCCGGCGCCGCACAACGTGGCGAACGCGTTGGCCGCGGCCGCGCTGGCCCGGGCGTTCGGCGTACCGGCGACGGCGGTCCGGGACGGGCTGCGCGGGTTCCGGCCGGACAAGCACCGGATCGCGCAGGTCGCGGAGGTTGCCGGGGTCAACTATGTCGACGACTCGAAGGCGACCAACCCGCATGCGGCGCAGGCTTCGCTGCTCGCGTACGAGCACGTGGTGTGGATCGCCGGCGGCCAGGCCAAGGGTGCGACGTTCGACGAGCTGGTGATCGCGGCGCGCGAACGGTTGCGGGCCGTCGTCCTGCTCGGTCAGGACAAGGCTGTCATCGCCGAAGCACTCGAGCGACACGCACCGGATGTCCCGAGGATCGTGATCGAGTCAACGGACACTGGAGCCATGGAGATCGTGGTGGGGGAGGCGGCGAAGTTGGCACAGGCAGGTGACACCGTGCTGCTCGCGCCCGGCTGCGCATCCTGGGACATGTTCGCCAACTACGGAGCCCGCGGGGACGCCTTCGCCGAAGCCGTGCAGCGGCTCGCGAACTGATCCGGGGTGATCGCGTGACGTCGATCGCTGACCAGCCGGACCAGAAGAAGGCCGATGACCGGGCCTGGCTCGTGGCCATCCGGGAGATCCTCGACCGGCCGTTGACGTCGTACCACATCTTGCTCGGGGCAACCGGTCTGCTGCTGGTGCTCGGGCTGCTGATGGTGCTGTCGGCGTCCAGCGTGCTGTCGCTGCGCGCGAACGGGAACAGCTACACGATCTTCATCCGCCAGCTGATCTGGGTCGGCGTCGGGCTGCCGATGGCCTACGTCGCGTCCCGGATGACACCGCGGCACTTCCGCATGCTGTCGTACGTCGCTCTGCTCGGCTCGGTGTTCCTGCTCGTGATGACGTACGTCCCGGGACTCGGCGTCGGCGTGAACGGCAACACCAACTGGCTGAACCTCGGTGGACCGCTGCAGATCCAGCCGAGTGAGTTCGCCAAGCTGGCGCTGGTGATGTGGTGCGCGGATCTGTACGCGCGCAAGGAGAAGCTGCTCACCCAGTGGAAGCACCTGCTGGTCCCGATGGTGCCGGTGTGCGGTCTGGTGATCGCCCTGGTGGTCGGCCAGCACGACCTCGGTACGGCGCTCGTCCTGATGGCCGTCATGATCGGCATGATCTGGATCGTCGGCGCACCGACGCGGCTGTTCATCGCGACCATCGGTGTGGTCGGTGCGATCGCGTCGTACTTCGTCAACGCGGAGAAGTACCGGATGGAGCGGGTGACGTCGTTCCTGGACCCGTTCCAGGACCCGACCGCGGTCGGCTGGCAGGCGTATCACTCGTTCTACGCACTGTCGACCGGCGGCTGGTGGGGCGTCGGGATCGGCAACAGCCGGCAGAAGTGGGGCAACCTGCCGGAGGCGCACACCGACTTCATCTTCTCCGTGATCGGTGAGGAGCTCGGCCTGGTCGGCTCGCTCACCGTGCTCGCCCTGTTCCTCACGCTGGCCTACGCCGGGGTGCGGATCGCGACGCGGAACACCGAGCCGTTCGTCCGCTACGCGGCGGCCGGGATCACGATCTGGATCATGGCGCAGACCCTGGTCAACCTGGGTGCCGTGATCGGACTGCTACCCATCGTGGGTATCCCGCTCCCGCTTTTGTCGTACGGTGGTTCCGCATTGCTGCCGACGCTGATCGCGATCGGCATGCTGCTGTCCTTCGCGAAGGCCGAACCCGGCGCGCGGGCCGCCTTGAAGGAGACCAGGCGGCCACGTTTCGGGTGGTTGCCGTCGCGGCGAACGAACGACTGAGACAACCCGCGGGAGCGTTGAAAGCTGTGCCCAGCATCGTCCTGGCCGGTGGCGGTAGCGCCGGCCACACCTCACCCCTGATCGCAACCGCCGACGCCTTGCGCCGGCTCGACCCGACCGTCGAGATCCTCGCGCTCGGCACCGAGCGCGGCCTCGAGACCCGGGTCGTCCCGGAGGCCGGTTACCGCCTCGAACTGATCCCGCCGGTGCCGCTGCCGCGCAAGCCCACGCCGGCGCTGTTCGCCGTACCGGGCAAGATGCTCGCCTCGGTGAGCGCGGCCCGCCGGGTCCTGGACGAGGCCAAGGCCGATGTCCTGGTCGGCTTCGGGGGCTACGTCTCGACCCCCGCGTACGTCGCCGCCTGGCGCAAGAAGACCCCGATCGTCGTGCACGAGGGCAACGCCGTGCCGGGGATCGCGAACAAGTTCGCCGCCCGCTACTGCACGCAGCACGTCAAGACGTCGTTCCCCGGCACGGAACTGCCGCACGCCGAGTACGTCGGCCTGCCGATCCGGCGCGCCATCTCCCAGCTGGACCGGGCCGCGCTGCGGGCCGAGGCGCGGCAGTTCTTCGGGCTGGACCCGAACGCGCCGACGCTGATGGTGACCGGCGGTTCGCAGGGTGCGCAGCGACTGAACGAGGCGATCGCGGGCTCGGCCGCCGACCTGCAGGCGGCCGGGATCCAGGTGCTGCACGTGATCGGGCCGAAGAACACCCTCGAGGTCCCGTCGACCGGCCCGCTGCCGTACGTGGTGCTGAACTACGTGGACCGGATGGACCTCGCGTACGCCGCCGCCGACCTCGTCGTGTGCCGGTCGGGTGCGAACACCGTGACCGAGGTGTCGGGCGTCGGCCTGCCGGCGATCTACGTTCCGCTGCCACACGGTAACGGTGAGCAAGCCCTGAACGCCAAGCCGGTGGTGGATGCGGGCGGCGGCCTGCTGGTGGACAACGCGACGGTGACCGCTGACTGGGTTCGGGCGAATGTTCCGCAACTTCTGCTCGACTCCGCGCGTCTGACAGCCATGTCCACAGCAGCGAAGGGCTTGATCCGGACCGACGCCGACGAGCGATTGGCGCGGATCATCCTGGATGTGGTGAGGTCTGCTTCGTGATCGTCACCGCTCCTGACACGACGCTGCCCGCGGAGAAGCTGGGCAAGGTCCACTTCGTCGGTATCGGCGGCGCCGGCATGTCCGGCATCGCCAGGATCATGGCGTCCCGTGGCATCGAGGTGTCCGGTTCCGACGCCAAGGACGGCAAGGTGCTGGCCGCGCTGCGCGCGCTCGGTGCCACTTGCTGGGTCGGTCACGCCGCAGAGCATGTCGCCGATGTCGACACCGTGGTGGTGTCGACCGCGATCCGCGAGACGAACCCCGAGGTGGTCGCTGCCCGGGCCGCCGGGATCCCGATCCTGCCGCGGGCCGCCGCGCTCGCCTCGGTGATGGTCGGCCGCCGCACGCTCGCGGTAGCCGGTACCCACGGCAAGACCACCACGACCTCGATGCTGACCGTGGCACTGCAGCACTGTGCGGTCGATCCGTCGTACGCGATCGGCGGCAACCTGAACGAGTCGGGCTCGAACGCCCACGACGGCACCGGTGACCTGTTCGTCGCCGAGGCGGACGAGTCGGACAAGTCGTTCCTGACCTACACGCCCGAGGTGTCGATCGTCACATCGGTCGAGCCGGATCACCTGGACAACTACGGCGACGAGGCCAGCTACCGGCTCGCCTTCGAGCAGTTCTGCGACCGGGTGATCCCGAACGGCTTCATGGTGATGTGCTTCGACGATGCCGGGGCGCGGAAGCTGGCCGAGTTCGCTCGCGCGCGCGGTATCGACGTACGGACGTACGGCGAGTCGGAGGACGCGGACCTGCGGGTCACCGAGATCACCGCGACCGGGGCGACGCAGTCGTTCGTACCGGTGTACCGCGGGCGCAAGCTGCCGATGGTGCAGCTGCAGCAGGCGGGTAAGCACAACGCGCTGAACGCGTCGGCGGCGTTGACCGTCGGGCTCGGGCTCGGGTTCTCGGCGGCCGATCTGGCCGAGGGGCTGGCGTCGTTCACCGGCACCGGGCGGCGGTTCGAGTTCAAGGGGCTCGAGGACGGCGTGCGGGTGTTCGACTCGTACGCCCACCACCCGACCGAGCTGGCCGTGGACCTGACGGCGGCGCGGCAGGTCGCGGGGGAGGGGCGCGTGATCGCGTGCTTCCAGCCGCACCTGTTCAGCCGGACCAGGATCTTCGCCACCCAGTTCTCCGATGCGCTCGCGCTGGCCGACGAGGTCGTCGTGATGGACGTGTTCGCCGCCCGGGAGGACCCCGAGCCGGGTGTGACCGGTGCCCTGATCGCCAACCACGTGCCGCTGAAGCCTGAGCAGGTGCGGTTCGAGCCGTCGTGGTCCGCCGTACCGCAACTGGTCGCGGACCTGGCCGAGTCGGGCGACCTGGTGGTGACGCTGGGCGCCGGTGACGTGACCCTGATCGGCCCGGAAGTCGTTGGTTTGCTGGCCGAACGCGCCGCCGCCCGCGAGTCTGCGCAAGAGGCCCTCGCTCCTGTGGTGGAGTAAAAGGGTGGGGTTGACTGAATGAGCCAGAGCGCTGATCTGGCTCGGGCACAGCAGCGGTTCGCGCGCCGGCAACGGCTGGTGCGCTGGCGGAGTTGGCTTCCGTGGGCGATCGGCGGCGCGCTGGCCGTGCTGGCCGGGCTGATCGTCTGGCTGTTCTACTACTCGTCCGCGTTCGCGGTGGCCGGGGTCCGGGTGAGCGGTGCGGATACGGTGCCGGTGGCAACGATCGAGCAGGAGGCGGCGGCGCCGGTGGGTACTCCGCTGGCGAAGGTCGACCTGCGTTCGATCGCGGACCGGGTCCGGACCATTCCGGCGGTCGCGGACGCGCAGGTGACCCGCGCCTGGCCGAACAAGATCGTGATCGTGGTTACCGAGCGGGTACCGGTGGTCGTGGTCACCGACGGCTCGCGGTTCGAGCTGGTGGACGCGACCGGTACGACGTTCAAGACGGTGCCCGACCGGCCGGCCGGGCTACCGGAGGCCAAGGTGTCCGGCACCCGGCGCGACGTCACGGTCCGGTCGCTGGTGACGGTTTCGGCGGCGCTGCCGGACACGTTGCGGGCGCAGGTGAGCTCGATCTCGGCACTGTCGCCGGACTCGATCACCCTCAACCTGTCGTCCGGGGTGAAGGTCGTTTGGGGCAGTTCCGATGACAGCGAGCGCAAGGCGGAGGTACTCAGCGTGCTGATGAAGCGCCAGGCGAAGGTGTACGACGTCTCGGCGCCCGATCTCCCTGTCACCAAAGGGGAAAAGCGATGACGGATCACATCACGGGAGTGTGCGGCGAGGCGCGTGGACATCGCCCGAACCGGTCCCGTAGCGTGCGGCGTAATCTAAAGTTGACATAACTCTAAGCATCCACTTGAGGTTCAGTCTTTTCGCTGGAACTTTTCGCTGGAACAGGGGCCAACCGGCCACAACGGGAACAGAACGAGGCGAGAGGCGCGGACGTGGCGGCACCGCAGAACTACCTGGCACTCATCAAGGTCGTCGGCATCGGCGGAGGCGGCGTGAACGCCGTCAACCGGATGATCGAGCACGGTCTGAAGGGCGTTGAGTTCATCGCCATCAACACCGACGCGCAGGCGCTGCTGATGAGCGACGCGGACGTCAAGCTCGACATCGGCCGGGAGGAGACCCGCGGCCTCGGCGCCGGCGCGAACCCGGCGATCGGGCAGAAGGCCGCCGAGGACCACGCGGAGGAGATCGAGGAGGCGCTCAAGGGCGCCGACATGGTCTTCGTCACCGCGGGCGAGGGTGGCGGCACCGGCACCGGTGGCGCGCCGGTGGTGTCGCGGATCGCGCGCTCGCTCGGTGCGCTGACCATCGGTGTGGTGACCCGGCCGTTCTCGTTCGAGGGCAAGCGCCGTGCGACCCAGGCGGAGGACGGTATCGCCGCCCTCCGTGAGGAAGTCGACACCCTGATCGTCATCCCGAATGACCGCCTGCTGACCATCTCCGACCGCGCGGTGTCCGTGCTGGACGCGTTCAAGCAGGCCGACCAGGTGCTGCTGCAAGGTGTGTCCGGTATCACCGACCTGATCACCACGCCGGGTCTGATCAACGTGGACTTCGCCGACGTCAAGGCGGTCATGTCGAACGCCGGCTCGGCGCTGATGGGCATCGGCTCGTCCCGCGGCGAGGACCGCGCCGTGGCGGCGGCCGAGGCGGCCATCTCGTCTCCGTTGCTTGAGGCAAGTATCGAGGGTGCGCACGGCGTGCTGCTGTCGATCGCGGGCGGTTCCGACCTGGGCCTGTTCGAGATCAACGAGGCGGCCCAGCTGGTCTCGGAGTCCGCGCACACCGACGCGAACATCATCTTCGGCGCGGTCATCGACGACGCCCTCGGCGACGAGGTGCGGGTCACCGTGATCGCGGCCGGCTTCGACGGCGGGATGCCGAAGCGGCGCGAGCAGGCGATGAACCAGGCCCGCCCGCAGACGTCCCGGCCGGCCCAGCAGTCGTACTCGGCGCCGGCGTCGACCGCCCCGGCGGGAACCCAGAACGGCCAGCAGGCCGGCCAGCCCGCGACCGGTCAGCCGCCCGTGGGTCAGCCTGCCGACGGCCAGTTCGCTGCCGGCGCAACCCAGTCCGCGAGTGGTCAGCCCGGCGCCGGCCAGGCCATCGGTAGTCAGCCGGGTGCCGCGGCCGGTCAGTCCTCGAACGGGCAGGCAGGGCCCGGACAGTTCACGAACCCGCCGACGCCGACCGACGACACCGTTCCGGTGCCGGCGTCGACGGAGGGCCGTCCGGGTGCGGGGACGACCAACTCGGCCCGGCCGCAGCCCGGCGACCCGGTCCGCACGGTCCAGTCGGGCCAGCAGTCGACGCAGCCGGCACCGCACACGCCGGCCTCACCGACCGCGCCGGCCACCCAGCACTCCTGGCCCACGAACGGCCCGAGCAGCGCGGGTTCGAACGGCGGCTCGGCCTCCGGGTCCAACCCGTCGACCGGCTCCACCCCGACCCGCCCGCCCCGCAAGCCCGAGCCCGAAGAAGACCTCGACATCCCCGACTTCCTCAAGTAGCTAATTCGGGCACGACGGGCCATGGCGGTGCTTCACTGACCGCCATGCGTAAAGACGAGATCGCTGCAGTCATCGACCAGGTCGCCTCGCTGGTCCGGACCCACTATGTGTTCCCCGAGGTCGGTGCGTCGGTCGCCGACCGGCTGACCGCGGCCGGGTCGGACGGCCGGTACGACGACGTGACCGAGCCGGTGGAGCTGGCCGAACGCATCACCGCCGATCTCCAGGTCGGCAACGAGGACAAGCACCTGCGGCTGCTGTACCACATTGACGAACTGTTCGACGAGGGCGCCGACCCGGTCGCCGAGGAGGCGGCCTGGGTCCGGCGGGTCGAGCTGAACGCGGCCGGGATGGCGCGAGCGGAGCGGCTGGCCGGCAATGTCGGCGTACTCGAGATCCGGCCGACGCTCTTCGAGCCGAAGCACGCGGGAGCCGCGGCGGCCGGGGCGATGGCGATGCTGTGGGCGACCGACGCGTTGCTGCTGGATCTGCGCGGTTGCCGAGGTGGTTCGCCGGACATGGTCGCGCTGCTGTGCAGCTACCTGTTCGAGGACGAGCCGGTCCACCTGAACGACCTTGTCACGCCGTCCGCCGGGACAGTCCGCCAGTACTGGACTGTGCCGCAGCTGGTCGGCCCCCGGTTCGGCGGCAGCAAACCGATCTGGGTGCTGACGTCGGCGACCACCTTCTCGGCGGCGGAGGAGCTGACCTACAACCTGCAGCAGCTCAAGCGCGCTGTCGTGGTCGGTGAACGCACGCGGGGTGGTGCCCATCCGCGCGAAGGATTCACAGTCCACCCGCACCTCGAAGCCACCGTTCCGATCCAACGGGCGGTCAATCCGGTGTCCGGGACGAACTGGGAGGGCACCGGGATCACGCCTGATCTGGAGGTGGCGGCCGAGGCCGCGTTCGCGGTGGCCTACGGTCACGCGCTGGATCACGTCGTCGGCCTGGGGGACGGCGACGGGCGCCGCGAAGTCGCCGAGGAGGCGCAGACGGCGCTCGCCGGGCTGCGCGCGACTCCCACCAGCTGAGCCGGTCCGGCCTGAGCTGACCCGGCTGGATAGCCTTCAGGTGTGTTCGGCTACGACGAGGTTCTCGAGGATGTCCGCTTCGCCTTCACCGATCGCTTCGGGGGGACGAGCAAGGCGCCGTACGGCGAACTGAACCTCGGCGGAGCCGGTGAGGATCCCGCGTTGATCGGCGAGAACTTCCGCCGCATCGGCGCCGCCTTCGGAGTCCCGCCCGAGGCCGTCGTCCGGGTCAGCCAGGTCCATGGCCGCGACGTTCATGTGGTCGCCCCCGGCGACGAGCTGCCGCTCGCTCCGACACCGACCGCGGACGCGATCGTCACCACCCGGTCCGACATCGTGCTGGCGGTTCGGGCCGCCGACTGCCTGCCCGTCCTGCTGGCCGACCCGGTGAACGGCGTCATCGGTGCCGCACACTCCGGACGGCCGGGGATGTACCTCGGTGTCGTGCCGGCAACCGTCGAAGCGATGCGTGACCTCGGCGCCACCCGGATCACCGCTGTCCTCGGGCCGTACGCCTGCGGCAAGTGCTACGAGGTGCCGGAGCAGATGCGGGCCGAGATCGTCGAGCGCGTGCCCGCGTCGTACTCCGAGACGAGTTGGGGGACGCCGGCGCTGGACGTGGCCGCCGGGGTGACGGCACAACTCGCCGAGCTGGGGGTCGAGGTGATCGATCGGACCGCCTGCACGATCGAGTCGGACAGCCTCTACTCCTATCGGCGCGAAGGCAAGGTCAGTGGCCGGCAGGCCGGGCTGATCAAGCTGGCCGCGGGATGAGCGCACGCGAGGAGGAGCTGCGGGCGAATCTGCGGCTGGTCCGGGAGCGGATCGAGAAGGCCTGTCAGGCGGCCGGGAGGGCTCCGGACGAGGTCACCCTTGTCGCGATCACCAAAACCTTCCCAGTCAGCGACGTACGGGCACTGGCGGCCCTCGGGGTTCACGACGTCGGCGAGAACCGTGAGCAGGAACTCAAGGCGAAGGCGCCGGACTGCCCGGAGCTCACCTGGCACTTCGTCGGTCAGCTGCAGTCGAAGAAGGCTCGCTCGGTGGTCCGCTCCGCGGCGGTCGTGCATTCGGTCGACCGGTCGTCACTGGTCGCCGCGCTGTCCAAGGCCGCGGTCGCGGAGGAGAAGACGCTTCGCTGCCTTCTCCAGGTGAGCCTCGCGTCGTATGGATCCACGGATGCCGCGACCGGCGCCGCACGCGGTGGTGTCGAGCCGGACGCCGTACTGGAGCTGGCCGCAGACGTTGCCGCGGCGGACGGGCTCGAGCTCGGCGGGGTGATGGCGGTGGCACCGCTCGGATCGGACCCCGGCGAAGCCTTCGCCGGCCTGCACGACGTAGCCTCCCGACTACGCTCCGAACACCCCGGCGCCGACTGGATCTCGGCCGGAATGACCGGTGATCTGGAGGCGGCGATCAGGCACGGGGCGACACACGTGCGGCTCGGGCGCGCCTTACTCGGTACGCGTCCTCCACTCGGTTAGTGTCGACATCGAGCGGGTTTTGCTTCCTGCTCACCGTTGTCGTCGAAACCGGATCGAGGGGTCGGAGGGCCATGAGCGGCGCGCTGCGCAAGATGGGTGTCTACCTCGGCTTGGTCGAGGACGGGGAGCGCTACAACGCGCGGTACGACGACGAGTACGACGACTACGAAGAGTTCGACGACGAAGCCGTCGACGGGGAGTCCCACGAGCCCGAGCCGGTGCCCGCCGGCCGGGAGAGTCGCGAGACCCGTGAATCGCGCACCGAGTCGTCGACGAACTCAGGTCGCGAGGAGCAGGGCGCGACGGTCAGCAAGTTTCCAGATCGACGTGGTGTCGCACCGTCACCGGAGGTTACCGAGTTGGCCCGCATCACCACCGTGCACCCGCGCAGCTACAACGAGGCGCGAGTCATCGGTGAGCACTTCCGCGACGGGACGCCCGTCATCATGAACCTGACCGAGATGGACCACGCCGACGCCAAGCGGCTGGTCGACTTCGCCGCCGGGCTGATCTTCTGCTGCCGTGGATCGATCGAACGGATCACCACCAAGGTCTTCCTGGTCTGCCCGCCGAACGTGACTGTCGCCGCCGAGGAGAAGGAGAAGATCGCCGCGGACGGGTTCTACAACCAGAGCTGATCGCTCTGCCTTCCGCTGTCTTCTACACTCTTTGACGACATGGTTGCTCTAGCGCTCGTCCTCAGTGTTCTCAGCTGGGTGCTGCTCGCCTTCTTCCTCGTGCTGGTGGCGCGGTTCGTGCTCAGTCTGATCGTCATGTTCGCGCCGCAGTGGCACCCGAAGGGGCCGTTGCTGCTCTTCTTCGAGATGATCTACTCGATCACCGATCCGTTCCTGCGGCCGCTGCGCCGCATCCTGCCCCCGATCGGGGCCGGCGGGGTGCGGATCGACCTGTCCATGCTGATGCTCTTCGTGATCGTGTCGGTGGCGATGTCCATCAACTCGACCGCTTTGCGCTCACTGTGAGGGTGAGGACGTCACGAACCGGGTAGGTAGAGTCAGTCTCGAAATGGGGAACTCCGGGCGTTGTCGCCCGCCCGGATTCCGTTCTAAGACAACGAAGCGATAACGTGATCTACTGAGTCGCCGAGGTGAAGGCCACGGGGACTCCGCCAAGACACAGACAAACGAGGTGAAAGATGCCGCTGACGCCGGATGACGTCCGCTCGAAGCAATTCACGCCCGTCCGACTACGGGAGGGCTACGACGTCACTGAGGTCGACTCCTTCCTCGACGAGGTCGAAGCCGAGCTCGAGCGACTTCTCGCCGAGAACGAGGAGCTGCGGGCCAAGCTCGCGGCGGCTCAGCGCGCGGGTGCCGGTCAGGAACGGCCGGTCGACCAGACCGCCGCGCTGCCGCCCGTCGTGCAGCAGCCGAAGCCCCCGGTCGTGGTCGAGAAGCCGGAAGAGAAGCCGCCCGTGGTGCCCGCTGTAGCGGCCGCGGGGGCTGCTGCGGCAGCAGGTACCGTCGGGGACGCTTCCAGCTCCGCCGTGCGGCTGCTGGAGATGGCCACCAAGCACTCCGACGACCTGGTCCAGGAGGCGAAGGACACCGCCGACAAGATCATCGGCGAGGCCCGCGCCAAGGCCGAGCGGCTGGAGAACGAGGCTCGCGGCAAGGCCGACCGGATGACCGGCGAGGCCCGTGCCCGCGCCGAGAAGCTGGACGGCGAGATCGCCGAGCGCCGCGCTCAGATGCTGGGCACGCTGGAGAAGCAGAAGGGCCAGCTGGAGCGCACGATCGACGACCTGCACGCCTACGAGCGCGAGTACCGCAGCCGGCTGAAGACGTACTTCACCGAGCAGCTCAAGGCGCTGGGCAACGGCGACGACACGCTCAGCCCGCGGAACGGGTTCCGTCCCGAGGCCCGCGCGCAGGCGCACGGTCACGGCGTCTAAACCTCTGACAAGAGGCGGTGCTTTCCGGCGGCACCGCCTCTTCGTCATGTCCGGACCCTTTTGACACACCGTCCGGATGTGGTGACACGGTGTCAAAGACAGGGGGGAGCGTCCCGGTACGGCTCCCACACTCGTTGCCGGGTCGCCGCATCGCCGACCCACTCCGCGTGCCAGTCCGCGACAGCGACCTCGTGACCGGCCTCGAAGTCGGTTGTCGATCTGGAGAAGCGCGGCTATCTCAGCCGCCGGCCGGATCCCGCCGATGCACGCGCCCGGCAGGTGGCGCTGACCGCCCGCTCGGCGCGAGCCCGGCATTGCGGGCTCGCGCCGTACGACCGCCGCGCTGACTCAGACTCGAGTCAGCCAGTAGGTCAGCTGCAGGTCCTCTTCGGTGCCGGTGGCAACGTCGGCGGACTCCGACGGCGCCGACTGGGTCAGCTCGACGGCCAGGACCTCGCGGGCGATCTCGTCGGCGTGCTTGCCCAGGGCATCGGTCAGTTCGGTATCGGTCGAGGTGAGCCAGACCTTGATCCGGTCCGACACCTCGAGGCCGGCATTCTTCCGGACCTCCTGCAGCGTCCGGACCACCTCGCGGGCCAGGCCGGCCTGCTTGAGCTCCGGCGTGACCTCGAGGTCGAGAGCAACGGTCTCGCCCTGCTCGTTCACCACCGACCAGCCTTCCTTCGGCCGCTCGGACAGCAGGACCTCCGCCTCACCGACCTCGACCTCCGAACCGTCGACGACGACCGTAGCCGTCCCCGACGCCTTCAGCGAGGCGGCCAGGGCTCCGGCGTCGGCCGCGGCGATGGCGGCGGCAACCACCGGGGTCTGCTTGGCGAACCGCTTGCCGAGCTCGCGGAAGTTGCCCTTCGCAGAGAACTCGACCAGATCCGCACCTGCCGAGGACAGCGGTTCCACCGAGCCCACGTTGAGTTCGTCGGCGATCTCCCGCAGCAGTTCCGGCGACAGGTCCGCGATCGCGGCCGACCCGACGAGTGCCCGGGACAGCGGCTGGCGGGTGCGCACCTTCGCCTCCGCGCGCGCCGACCGGCCGAGCTCGACGACACGCCGGGCCATCGACACGTGCTGCGCGAGTACGTCGTCGATCAGCGTCTCGTCGTACGTCGGGAACGCGCTGAGGTGAACCGACTCCGGCAGGCCGGGCGTGACCGGGCGGAACACGTCCTGCCAGACGCGCTCGGTGACGAACGGCATCAGCGGCGCCATCACCCGGGTCAGCACGTCGAGCGTCTCGTGCAGCGTCGCCAGCGCGCCGGCGTCACCGGACCAGAACCGGCGGCGGGACCGCCGTACGTACCAGTTCGAGAGCACGTCGACGAACGAGTTGACCAGCAGGCCGAGCCGCTGCGTGTCGTAGGCGGCGTACGCCTCGTCGGTGTCCCGGACCAGCCGGTGCGTCTCGCTGACCAGCCAGCGGTCCAGCACCGAGCGATCCGCGACCGCGGGGGCGTCGGTGGGTGACCAGTCGGCCAGCCGTGCGTACAGGACGTGGAACGCGACCGTGTTCCAGTAGGTGAGCAGCACCTTCCGGACGATCTCGTTCAGCACGTTCGGGCCGATGCCACGCGCCTTCCACGGTGAGCCCGACGCGGCCATGAACCAGCGCACCGCGTCCGCGCTGTGGTCGTCCATCAGCGGGATCGGCTCGAGGATGTTGCCCAGGTGCTTGGACATCTTCCGGCCGTCCTCGGCCAGGATGTGCCCGAGGCAGACGACGTTGCGGTACGACGACTCGTCGAAGACCAGCGTGCCGATCGCCATCAGCGTGTAGAACCAGCCACGGGTCTGGTCGATCGCCTCGGAGATGAAGTCGGCCGGGTACGTCTGCTCGAACTTCTCCTTCGACCCCTCCGCCCACGGGTAGCCCCACTGCGCGAACGGCATCGCGCCCGAGTCGTACCAGGCGTCGATGACCTCGGGCACGCGGCGAGCCTCGCCACCACAGGTCGGGCAGGCGAAGGTGATGTCGTCGACGTACGGCCGGTGCGGGTCGGTCTCGCTCAGGTCCCGTCCGGCCAGGTCACCGAGCTCGGCCAGCGAACCCACGCAGACCTGGTGGTCGTCCTCGCATCGCCAGATCGGCAGCGGCGTACCCCAGTAGCGCGAGCGCGAGACGGCCCAGTCGATGTTGTTGCGCAGCCAGTCGCCGTACCGGCCCCACTTGACCGAGTCCGGATACCAGTTGGTCTTCTCGTTCTCCCGGAGCAGGGCGTCCTTCACCTGCGTGGTGCGGATGTACCAGGACGGGAGGGCGTAGTACATGACCGGGGTGTGGCAGCGCCAGCAGTGCGGGTACGGGTGCTCGTACGGCACGTGCCGGAACAGGACGCCGCGGGCCTGGAGGTCCTTGACCAGGTCCTCGTCGGCCTTCTTGAAGAACTGCCCGCCGACCAGCGGCACGTCGGCGGCGAAGTGACCGTCTGAGTCCACCGGGTTCACCACCGGCAGGTTGTACGCGCGGCCCACCGCGAGGTCGTCCGCACCGAACGCGGGGGACTGGTGCACCAGACCGGTGCCGTCCTCGGTGGTGACGTAGTCCGCGAGTACGACGTAGTGCGCCGGCTCGGTGAACTCCACCAGCTCGAACGGCCGCTGGTAGGTCCACCGCTCCATCTCGCGACCGCCGTACTGACCGGTCACCGTCCAGCCCTCGCCGAGCCTGTCCAGTAGCGGCTCCGCCACCACCAGGGACTCGTTGCCGTCGGTGGCGACGACGTACTGGACATCCGGGTGCACTGCGACCGCGGTGTTTGAAACGAGTGTCCAAGGAGTCGTGGTCCAGACCAGGAGCGACGCCTGACCGGCCAACGGGCCTGACGTCAGCGGGAAGCGCACGTACACCGAGGGGTCGACGACCGTCTCGTAGCCCTGGGCGAGCTCGTGGTCGGACAGTCCGGTGCCACAGCGCGGGCAGTACGGCGTGATGCGGTAGTCCTCGACCAGCAGTCCCTTGTCGTGGACCTGCTTGAGCGACCACCAGACGGACTGGACGTACTCCGGGTCCATGGTCCGGTACGGGCGCTCGAGGTCCACCCAGTAGCCCATCCGGACCGTGAGCTCGTTGAACGCGTCCACGTGCCGCAGCACCGACGCACGGCACTTGGCGTTGAACTCGGCGATGCCGTACGCCTCGATGTCGTTCTTGCCGTTGAAGCCGAGCTCCTTCTCCACCGCGACCTCGACGGGCAGGCCATGGCAGTCCCAGCCGGCCTTGCGCTCGACCCAGAAGCCCTTCATGGTCCGGTAGCGCGGGAAGACGTCCTTGAAGACGCGCGCCTCGATGTGGTGGGTGCCGGGCATGCCGTTCGCGGTCGGCGGGCCCTCGAAGAACGTCCACGGCTGCCCGCCGGCGGACTGCTCGAGGCTCTTGGTGAACGTGTCGTGCTCGTCCCAGAGGGTGAGCACCTCCCGCTCGAGCGCAGGGAAGTCGACCTGGGCAGGAACCTGCCGCCAGGGAGTGTTCGGGCTCTGTGCCGCCATCTTCCGTCGTCCTTCGTCGCCAGTGACCTGCTGACGAGGGACGAAGCACCGGACACATTTGCCCGTTACCGCGCGGTACCACCCTCCTTGGTGACCCTGAGTACGGTCACCCACTTCCTTCTCGCGTCGCTGCCGGTTCTAATAGGTCCTTGCGGACTGTTCTTCCGGCGGCTCCGGGGTGATGGCCCCATCAAAGCCTTGCGGATCGCGGTTGTCAGTGTACGGCGTCGTACCAGGCAACTACGAATCGTTAATCGCTGGTCAGCCGGGACAGCCAGGGACGAGAATCTGCCGGAACACGCGGTTGCCGGCGAAGGGGGAGGAAAGATGGCTGGTCGACTGAAACGTTGGGGTGACTCAACGTAGCCACTGAGACGTGGCTGTGACGCGCGGAACATCGAGTGGCCTTGAAGAACCGACTACCGTATGTCCACGGTCTGCGCGTCGGACTGGCACGTGGGAACCACGTGGCCTACTGTCTTGCGACCAGTCCGCTTCAGTCTCCGACTAAGGCAGGGGGTAGCTGACCATGGCTTCATCGGCTCCCAAGAAGACCGCCCCCCAACGCACCACCGCGGCCAAGAAGAGTGCCGCGAAGAAGACGACCGAGCCGGCCGCGACCACGGCCCGCAAGAAGGCTCCGGCGAAGACCTCGCCGGCCACCAAGACTCCCGCGGCGAAGAAGACTTCGAAGACCACCGCGGCGAAGGCTCCGGCCAAGAAGACCCCTGCCAAGCAAGCGACAACGAAGAGGGTGGCCATGAAGACGAACGAGAACAGGACCTCGGCAACGGCGCCGGCCAAGTCCGCAGCACACAAGGCAGAGACCCTCACGGTGAAGTCCGGCGAGACCCCGTGGACGGCGGCCGAGCTGGCCGAGCTCCGCGGCGAGCTCGAAGCCGACGTGGTGCACCTGAAGAAGGAGATCCACGACGCCGAGCAGGAGATCGTCGGCCTGCTCCGCGACGGCGGTGACGGCGCGGGGAACGACCAGGCCGACGTCGGCTCCACCACGCTCGAGCGCGACCACGAGATGTCGCTGGCGAACAACGCCCGGGACATGCTCGAACAGATCGAGCGCGCGCTGGCCAAGATCGAGGACGGTACCTACGGCGTCTGCGAGAGCTGCGGCAACGCGATCGGCAAGGGTCGGTTGCAGGCGTTCCCGCGTGCGACACTGTGCGTGTCATGCAAAGAACGCGAAGAACGCCGCTGAACGGTCCAGCTTCGTCCCGTCAGGTGGGGGACGCGGAGTCACCGGAACCGGCCGACCTCGAGTCGGCCGGTTCTCCGTCGTCTCCGGACCCCGGCGGCGGTGCGCCGACGACGAGGTCCTGGAAGTGGATGCTGCTGTTCGGCGGCGTCGGGTTGCTGATCCTGTTCCTCGATCAGCTGACCAAGGCGCTGGCGCTGCAGCATCTGACGCCGGGTGAGCCGGTGAACGTGATCGGGAGCCTGCTGAAGTTCAACCTGATCCGGAACTCGGGCGCCGCGTTCAGCCTGGGGAGTGGGTACACGCCCTACATCAGCGCGGTGCAGATCACCGTCGCGATCGGCGTCATCTACCTGTCTCGCAAGCTCGGGTCGGCCGGGTGGGCGGTCGCGTTCGGGCTCCTGTTCGGCGGCGCGGTCGGCAACATCATCGACCGGGTCTTCCGCGAGCCGTCGCCGTTCCACGGGCACGTGGTCGACTTCCTGCAGACCCCGCACTGGGCGATCTTCAACATCGCGGACATGGCGGTCACGTCGGCCGCGATCCTGCTGGTGATCCAGACGCTGCGCGGAATCAAGCTCGACGGGACCCGGGAGCAGCGCAAGTGAGCTCGCGGACCGTGATGGTGCCGGACGGGCTGGCCGGCGAGCGGCTGGACGCGGCGCTGTCCCGCCTGTTCGGCGTGTCCCGGACCAAGGCCGCCGAGCTGATCGAGTCCGGCCTGGTCCAGGTCGACGGTGCCCCGGCACCCAAGTCGTCCCGGGTCGCGGCCGGCGTCCTGCTCGACGTCGAGCTACCACCTCCGCCAGGCGAAGTGACCGTCGTACCGGAGACGGTGGACAACCTGCGGATCGTGTACGACGACGACGAGATCATCGTGGTCGACAAACCGGTCGGCGTGGCCGCGCACCCGTCTCCCGGGTGGACCGGCCCGACCGTGATCGGCCACCTGGCCGGCGCGGGCTTCACCATCTCCACCAGTGGCGCCGCCGAGCGCAAGGGCATCGTGCACCGGCTCGACGTCGGCACCTCCGGGCTGATGGTGGTCGCGAAGACGGAGTACGCGTACACGGTGCTCAAGCGCGCCTTCAAGGAGCGCACGGTCAAGAAGATCTACCACGCGCTGGTGCAGGGTCACCCCGACCCGTTCACCGGCACCGTGGACGCCCCGATCGACCGGCACCCGCATCACGACTACAAGTTCGGCGTCGTCGCGGGCGGCAAGCCGAGCGTGACGCACTACGAGACGCTCGAGGCGTTCAGGTACGCCACCCTGCTCGAGATCACCCTCGAGACCGGAAGGACGCACCAGATCCGCGTCCACATGTCCGCGATCGGGCACCCGTGCTGCGGCGACCTCACGTACGGCGCCGACCCGGTCCTCGCCGAGCGGCTCCAGCTCACCCGCCAGTGGCTCCACGCCATGCGTCTGGGCTTCACCCACCCCGGCACGGGCGAGTACGTCGAGTTCACCTCGGAGTACCCCGACGACCTCGACCACGCATTGGACCTCCTCGTCGACGCCCAATGAACGCGAATTGGGTCAGAGCTGATCGGCAAGCCTGACGACAGCCGCAACCACCTGCGCGCCGTCTACCAGCACCGGATCGTTGTGGTCGGCTCCTGGGATCTCGACAAGGTCCTTCAGCGTGGTGGCTGACTGGGCGACGTCGCGACTCTGGTCGGGTGGTACGACGGAGTCGGCGCTGCCGTAGATCACGGTGACTGGCGCCTTCACGTTGGCCAGCTGCTTGGTGAGTGGGAACTCGTCGCGAAGGAGCAGCCGGACCGGGAGGAACGGGTAGTGGGCTTGTCCCACTGACGCCAGGTCGACGAACGGTGACCGCAGTACCAGCCCACCCGGTGCGATCTCGGTCGCCAGTTTGGTGACGACCGCCGCGCCGAGGCTCTCGCCGAAGTACACGATGCGCTCCGCCGGTACACCGACCTCCTCGACCAGATAGCGCTGTGCCGCGCGCACGTCCCGAGCCAGCCCTTCCTCGCTAGGACTGCCCTCGTTGCCGCCGTAGCCGCGGTAGTCGAACAGCAACACCATCAGCCCCTCAGCAGCCAGCGCGTGCGCGAGAGGTGCCCGTCCCTCGCGGTTGCCTCCGTTGCCATTGGCGACCAGTACGGCGATGCCGCGATCGGAACCCCGAGCCGGCACCAGCCATCCGCCCAGCTGAAGGCTGTCACTCGTCTGCAGCACCACGTCCTTGCCGCCGACCGTGGCAGCAGACGCCACAGCTGCTGTCTCGGGCAGGTAAATCAGCTGCCGCTGGAAACCCCAAAGGGCCGTCAGCAACAGCAGAGCCACGGCTGCCACGATCATCGCGATGCGCACCACTCCATCAGTGTGGCGCCTCGAGCCGGTCTCAAGCAGGCGGATCGGGCCTAGGCTGAGGCATGGCTGAGTCGAAGCCTGCGGCGACGACTCGTGGGCGGCTTCCAGCTGAGCTGACGAGTTTCGTGGGGCGGCGTCGTGCGCTGGCGGACACGAGGCGGTTGCTGTCGAGCAGCCGTCTGCTGACGCTGACCGGCGTCGGGGGAGTCGGCAAGACCCGGCTGGTGCTGCGGATGGCGACAGAGGTACGCCGGACGTTCCCCGACGGAGTCTGGTTCGTAGAACTCGGCGCCTTGCAGGAACCCGCTTTGCTCGGGCACACGCTGGCCGGAGCGCTCGAGCTGAGCCAGGTGTCGGCCAACCCGACGGCCGACCTCGCCGAGTACCTGGAGGACAAGCACCTGCTCCTGGTGCTCGACAACTGTGAGCAGCTGGCAGAGGCGTGCGCCGTACTGGTGAGCAAGCTGCTGGCGGCGGCACCCCAGCTCCGGATCCTGGTCACGAGCCGGCATGTGCTCGGCGTCGAGGGCGAGCAGGTCCTGTCGGTTCCACCGTTGTCAACGCCGCCGGTGGAGGTGCTGGCCGCCGATGCCGATCAGTACGAGTCGTTGGTTCTCTTCGCGGACCGGGTCCGTGCGGTGGTGCCGGAGTTCGTGATCGACGAGACCAACCGGGCCCAGGTGATCGAGGTGTGCCGGCGGCTGGACGGCATACCGCTGGCCCTCGAGTTGGCGGCGGTCTGGATGCGGACGTTGTCGTTGGCGCAGATCATCGACCGGCTTGAGGATCGCTTCAAGTTGCTGACCGGCGGAAGGCCGGCGCGTCCGGCCAGGCAGCAGGCGCTGGATACCGCGATCGGCTGGAGCTACGACCTGTGCTCGCCGGCCGAGCGGTTGCTGTGGGAGCGGTTGTCGGTCTTCGCCGGCGGGTTCGACCTGGAGGGAGTGGAGGAGGTCTGCTCGGGCGACGGTGTCGAGCGGGAGGATGTGCTCGGCCTCGTCGCCGGCTTGGTGAACAAGTCGATCATCAGCCGCACGATGGCCACCACCCACACGGTCGCCTGGTACGACATGCTTGGGACCATCTGTCACTACGGCGGCCGGCAGCTCGCCGAGGACGGCCGGACCCGTGAGTTCCGCCTCCGGCACCGCGACTATTACCGGACGCTCGTGGCCCGCTGGGAGGCGGACTCCTTCAGCCCGCGGCAGGCCGACTGGTACATCCGGCTGCGGCGCGAGCACGAGAACCTCCGGGTCGCCCTCGACTTCTGTCTGGCCGAGCCGGGCGAAGGCGCCGCCGCGCTGGAGATCGCGGCGCCGATCTGGAACTTCTGGTTCGCCGGATTCCTCCGCGAGGGGCTTCGCTACCTCAGCCGGGCGATCGACGCCGCGCCGGAGCAGACCCCGACCAGGGCGAAGGGAATCTGGGCCGGTGCCTATCTCGCCATGTTCCTGGGGGAGGCCGAGCAGTCGACCCGGCTGCTGGCCGAGTGCGCGGAACTCGCCGAGCGGTACGACGACGAGCGGCTGCGGTCCCGGATCGCCGAGGTTCAGGGGCAGGCGCTGATCTATCAAGGTGAGCTCGCCAGTGCCGTCGCCCGGCTGGAGAGTGGCCTGGCCGGCTACCGCGCGGTCCAGGACCGGTTGGGCGAGTTCGACATGCTGATCTTGTTGTCCGCGGCAACCTTCTTCCTCGGCGATCCGCGGGTGGACGACTTCAGCCGGGCGGCGTACGAACTGGCCGACGGTCAGGGTGCGGCGTCGTCCAAGGCGTATGCGCTGTGGGGGCGCGCCCTCGTGCTGTGGCGCGATCACGACCAGTTCGAGGACGCGACCCGCTCGTTCCGTACGGCGATCCGGCTGTGGCAACCGCTGAACGACCGAACCGGCATCGGGTTCTGCGTCCAGGGCCTGTCCTGGTGTGCCGGCTCGGCGACGCCCGACGAGGGTGCGGCCCGGCTGATGGGTGCGTCGCGGGCGGTGTGGCGGTCAAGCGGTGCACATGTCGACGAGACGACGCCGTACAGCCAGTTCGACGACCAGGCCGAGCAGCGCATCCGGGCTGTGATCGGCGACGCGACGTTCGACCAGGCGTTCGCGCAGGGAGCGGCGTACTCGTTCGAGCAGGCGGTCTCGCTCGCTCTGGGGGAGGAGACCGAACGTGACGGGGCTCCGAAGCCGGGAATGGCCGGGCGGCTGACGCGGCGTGAGCACGAGATCGCGGGGCTGATCGGCGAGGGCCTGAGCAACCGGGAGATCGCCGCCCGCCTGGTCATTTCGCAGCGCACCGCCGAGACCCACGTCGAGCACATCCTCAGCAAACTCGGCTTCAGTTCTCGCGCTCAGGTGGCCCGCTGGGTCGCCGAGCACCCCGATCGCCAGGTACCTAGGTAGCCAAATCCGTAAGTGTCCCGATGTCTGCGGGCCGCCGGAGCGGGATCGTTGCTGACAACGTTGTCCCCCTCCTACGTTGCCGAGGTACCCCTCATGCCCGCCGAACCGAGCTGCCCTCCCCTGCCCGGCAGCACCAGCGACTGGTGGCGGAACGCAGTCATCTACCAGGTCTATGTCCGCAGCTTCGCCGACTCCGACGGTGACGGCATCGGCGACCTCGACGGCGTCCGGGCCCGGTTGCCCTACCTGCGCAGCCTCGGCGTCGACGGCCTGTGGCTGAACCCGTTCTACCCGTCACCGCAGCACGATCACGGGTACGACGTGTCCGACTACCGCGGTGTCCATCCGGAGTACGGGACGCTCGAGTCCTTCGACCGGCTGATCCGGGACGCCCACTGGCTCGACCTCAAGGTGATCATCGACGTCGTACCGAACCACTGCTCGATCGAGCACCCCTGGTTCGTCGAGGCGCTCGCGGCCGGCCCGGGCAGTCCGGAGCGGGCCCGCTTCCACTTCGCCGACGGGCAGGGCGAGTACGGCGAGTTGCCGCCGAACAACTGGCGGTCGATCTTCGGTGGGTCCGCCTGGCAGCGGGTCCCGGCCCGACCGGGTGGTGGGGAAGGGACCGAGCGCAGCCAGTGGTACCTGCACACGTTCGCCGCCGAGCAGCCGGACTTCAACTGGCGGCACCCGGACGTCTCGTCGTACTTCGAGGACGTCCTGCGCTTCTGGCTCGACCGCGGCGTGGACGGGCTGCGGATCGACGTCGCGCACGGGCTGCACAAGGCCGACGGCCTGCCGGATCACGAGCACGCCGACCACGACGAGCTCACCGGCGACCCGGTCAACCCGCACGCGTGGAACCAGCCCGAGGTGCACGAGGTGTGGCGCAGTTGGCGAGCGATCGCGGAGGAGTACACGCGGCGGACCGGCCGCGAGCGGGTCCTGGTCGGCGAGGTCGGCCTGCTGGACACCGAGCAGCTCGCGCAGTATCAGCGTCCGGACGAACTGCACCAGACCTTCTACTTCGAGTTCCTCCGCGCCGAGTGGGACGACGAGGCGCTGTACGACGTGATCGACCGGGGGCTCGGGACGATCGCCGGGTCCGGATCATCGGTCGCCTGGGTGCTGAACAACCACGACATGCCGAGGTCCGTCACCCGGTATGCCGGCGGAGCACCGGGCGCCGGACCCGGCGATCTCGACCTCGGCCTCGCCCGGGCACGTGCCGCGGCGCTGCTGATGCTCGCGCTGCCGGGATCGTCGTACCTCTATCAAGGTGAGGAGCTGGGGCTTCCGGAGGTGACCGATCTGCCCGAGCATCTGCTGACCGATCCGATGTTCCACCGCAGTGGCGGCGTCCGACGCGGGCGGGACGGTTGTCGGGTACCGCTACCTTGGAGAGCAGCACACGACACCTTCGGGTTCTCACCGAGCGGCACACCGGGTACGACGTGGCTACCGCAACCGGACTGGTTCGCGGAGCACGCGGCGGACCAGTTGCTGGTCAGTGGAGACTCGATGCTGCATCTCTATCGCGAGGCGCTGGCACTGCGGCACCGGATACCGGCGCTCACCTCCGGCGACCTCCGATGGCTGCCGACAGAGCCCGGCGTACTCGCGTTCACGCGAGGCGACGGATTCGTCTGCGTCGTCAACTGCTTGCCGCGACCGGTGTGCAATCCGGTCGATGGCGCCCTGCTGATCGCCAGCGACCCGGAAGCCGGCGACAAACTACCCCCGAACAGTGCCGTCTGGATCCTCCCGCCAGACGGTACGTAAGCCGGCTGGCCTGGCGTCTCTGAGACCCCTGCTCGGCGCCAGGCCGGCCGCTCCATCCTCCCGAATTCCTCCGGCTGGGAAGGATGGAGCGCCTGCCCCGCCGGCCAACTGCCGCGGTCGGCGGGGCAGTGCCAACTGGTGTGGATCTGGTGTGGTCCACGCCCGCATATCGGGCAGCCGACGGCGTACCCGGTGAGCCGGTGAAGAACTGTCGGCGGGCCCGATTAAGCTGCTGCAGTCCACCTCACTCACGCCCCGGGAGGTCTGCGCAGACATGGCGTCCAGCGACAGTTTCGTGCACCTGCACGTGCACACCGAGTACTCCATGCTGGACGGCGCCGCGCGGATCGACGAGTTGTTCAAAACCGCCCAGGAGATGGGCATGCCGGCCATCGCCACCACCGACCACGGCTACGTGTTCGGGGCGTACGAGTTCTGGAAGACCGCGAAGAAGTACGACGTCAAGCCGATCATCGGCGTGGAGGCGTACCTCACCCCGCACACCCACCGCAGCGAGCGGAAGCGGGTCAAGTGGGGCGACGCGAACTCGGGCCGCGACGACGTCTCCGGCTCGGGTGCCTACACCCACATGACGCTGCTGGCGAAGAACACCTCCGGCATGCACAACCTGTTCAAGATGAGCTCGCTGGCCAGCCTCGAGGGCTACTACTTCAAGCCCCGGATGGACCGCGACCTGCTGAACACCTACGGCCAGGGCCTGATCGCGACCACCGGCTGCCCGTCCGGCGAGGTGCAGACCCGGCTCCGCCTCGGGCAGTACAAGGAGGCCGTCGAGGCCGCCGCGGAGTTCCGCGACATCTTCGGCAAGGAGAACTTCTACTGCGAGCTGATGGACCACGGCCTCGGCATCGAGCGGGACATCCAGAAGGACCTGCTGAAGCTGGCGCGTGAGCTCGACCTCCCGCTGGTCGCGACCAACGACCTGCACTACACCAGGCCCGAGGACTCGACCGCGCACGCCGCGCTGCTGTGCGTCCAGTCCGGCTCGACCCTGTCCGACCCGAACCGGTTCAAGTTCGACGCGAACGAGTTCTACGTCAAGACCGCGGCCGAGATGCGCGAGGTGTGGAAGGAACTGCCGGAGGCGTGTGACAACACGCTGCTGATCGCCGAGCAGTGCGACGTCAGCTTCACCGAGGGCGAGGGCCGGTTCATGCCGCGCTTCCCCTGCCCCGACGGTCACAACGAGGAATCCTGGTTCGTCGCCGAGGTCGAGACCGGTCTGCACAAGCGGTATCCCGACGGCGTCCCGGACCAGGTCCGCAAGCAGGCGGAGTACGAGATCGAGGTCATCACCTCGAAGGGGTACGCCGGCTACTTCCTGGTCGTCGCGGACTTCATCAACTGGGCCAAGGAGCACGGCATCCGGGTCGGTCCGGGCCGTGGTTCCGGTGCCGGTTCGATGTGTGCGTACGCGATGCGGATCACCGACCTGGACCCGCTCCAGCACGGCCTGATCTTCGAGCGCTTCCTGAACCCGGAGCGGATGTCGATGCCCGACTTCGACATCGACTTCGACGACCGCCGCCGCCCCGAGGTGATCCGGTACGTCACCGAGAAGTACGGCGACGACCGGGTCGCGATGATCGTCACCTACGGCACCATCAAGGCCAAGCAGGCGATCAAGGACGCCGGCCGGGTGCTGGACTACCCGTTCGCGATGGGGGACCGGATCACCAAGGCGATGCCGCCCGCGGTGATGGGCAAGGACGTGCCGCTGTCCGGGATCTTCGACCCGCAGCACAAGCGGTACTCCGAGGCCGGCGAGTTCCGCCAGCTGTACGAGTCGGACCAGGACGTGCGCAAGATCGTCGACACCGCCCGCGGCCTGGAGAACCTGAAGCGCCAGTGGGGTGTGCACGCGGCCGGCGTGATCATGTCCTCGGAGCCGCTGATCGAGCTGATCCCGATCATGCGCCGCGAGCAGGACGGCCAGGTCATCACCCAGTTCGACTACCCGAGCTGCGAGACGCTCGGCCTGGTCAAGATGGACTTCCTGGGCCTGCGCAACCTGACGATCATGGACGACGCGGTCAAGAACGTCGAGGCCAGCCGCGGCATCTCGCTGGACCTGGACGAGCTGGCCAAGAGCCTGGACGACGGCCCGACCTTCGAGCTGCTCGGGCGAGGCGACACGCTCGGCGTGTTCCAGTTCGACGGCGGCCCGATGCGGGCGCTGCTGCGGCTGATGAAGCCGGACAACTTCGAGGACATCTCCGCGGTCGGCGCGCTGTACCGGCCCGGTCCGATGGGTGCGAACAGCCACACCAACTACGCCCTGCGCAAGAACAAGCAGCAGGAGATCAGCTACCCGCACGACGAGCTCGCCGTCGCGCTCGAGCCGATCCTGGGGACGACCTACGGTCTGATCGTCTACCAGGAGCAGGTGATGGCGATCGCCCAGCAGCTGGGCGGCTACACGCTCGGCAAAGCGGATCTGCTCCGCCGGGCGATGGGCAAGAAGAAGCGCGAGGTGCTCGACGCGGAGTATGTCGGCTTCTCCGAGGGGATGAAGGAGAACGGCTTCTCCGCCCAGTCGATCAAGGCGCTCTGGGACGTCCTGGTCCCGTTCTCCGACTACGCGTTCAACAAGGCACACTCCGCGGCGTACGGGCTGGTCTCGTACTGGACGGCGTACCTGAAGGCCAACTTCCCGGCGGAGTACATGGCCGCCGTCCTCACGTCCGTCAAGGACGACAAGGACAAGATGGCGATCTACCTGAACGAGTGCCGCCGGATGGGCATCAAGGTGCTCCCGCCGGACGTGAACGAGTCGGACTCGAACTTCACCCCGGTCGGCACCGACATCCGCTTCGGCCTGTCCGCGATCCGCAACGTCGGCGTGAACGTGGTCGCCGAGATCGTCGTGGCCCGCGAGGAGAAGGGCCGGTTCACCGACTTCGTCGACTTCATCGACAAGGTGTCGCTGCCGGTCTGCAACAAGCGCGTCATCGAGTCGCTGGCCAAGGCCGGCTCGTTCGACTCGATGAACCACGCCCGGCGTGCGGTCGTCGCGGTGCACGAGCAGGCCGTCGACGAAGCCATCGACCTGAAGCGGAACGAGGCGCACGGCCAGTTCGACCTGTTCTCGATGGGCGACGACGACGCCGACGAGGGCGAGGGCAACAGCCGGCTGACCGTCACCGTTCCCGAGATCGAGGAGTGGGACAAGGCGACCAAGCTCGCGCACGAGCGCGACATGCTGGGGCTTTACGTGTCCGACCACCCGCTGTTCGGCGTCGAGCACGTGCTCACCAACGGCAGTGACTGCACCATCGGTCAGCTGCTCGCCGACGAGGACCGGCCGGACGGCTCCCAGGTGACGATCGGCGGCCTGGTCACCGCGGTCCAGCGGAAGGTGAACAAACGCGGCGACATCTACGCGATCGTCACCATCGAGGACCTCGAAGGTTCGATCGAGGTGATGATGTTCTCCTCGGCGTACCAGCTGCACGCGCACCTGCTGACCAACGACGCGATCATCCTGATGAAGGGCCGGGTCCGCCGGCGCGAGGACCGGCTCGAGCTGAGCGGCTCGGAAGTGATCGTGCCGGATCTGACCGAAGGCCCCAGCGGGCCGGTGGTGATCACGATGCCGGTGAACCGCTGTACGCCGCCGCTGGTCGAGCAACTGCGGGACGTGCTGCAGTCGCATCCCGGGATGACCGAGGTGCAGTTGCGGCTGCAGGCCCGGCAGAAGACGACGGTGATGCGGATCGGCGACCGGTTCCGGGTGACTCCGACGTCGTCGCTGATGGCGGACCTCAAGGCACTGCTCGGTCCGTCCTGCCTGGCCAGCTGATTGGGGCTGGATTCGATGCGTCACACTGTCGACGTGACTCAACCGCAGCCCACGCAGCCGTCTCCCTACGTTCCGCCCCCGGCCGGTGCACCCTTCGGTACGCCGACCCAGCCGGAGCCGCGGATGCCGTGGGCGAAGGCGATCGTGGTGACCGTGGTCGTGTTCCTGGTCGCCGGTGTGGTGGCCGGGTGGGCGTGGCAGCAGTTCTCGCCGCTGGCGCAGTACACCGTGGACGAGAACGGTGGAGCGCTGGGGGAGGAGCAGATGACCCGGATCTTCGGTCCGGACGGCACCTTCACCTCGATCGGCTTCTTGGCCGCGCTCGTCCTCGGTGGTGCACTGTTCTGGTGGCTGCGGAACTACGGTCCGTGGTCGGTCGCGATCGTGACGCTCGGCGCATGCCTCGGCTCCGGCATCGCCTGGGGAGTGGGCATGCTGCTCGGCCACGACCCGATCCAGCCGCGCCTGCAGGCGGCCAAGCCCGGTGACCTGGTCTCCGCGCCCCTCGAGCTGCACACCTGGACCCCAGCGGTCTCCTGGCTGATCGGTGCCGCCCTCGCGTGCGCCATCCTGGCCGCCACCACCTGGCGCAGCGAACCGGTTGCAACCACATCGCAACCTGCCGCGTCAGACCCTGCACCACCGGTGCAGTAGCGTTTGCGGGTCCGGTGGGTGAGGCCACTGGAACACGCGAGGGAGCATATGTCCGACCAGAACACCCCGCCGTACCCCGGTGCCGGCGGCCAGCAGAACCCCCAGAACCCCTACGGCCAAGGCCAGTACGGCGGACCGCAGCAGGGCCAGCGCCCGCCGGCCGGACCGCCGCAGCAGGGCCAAGGCCAGAACCTGTGGCCGCAGCCCGGACAGCAGCAGTACCAGCCTGGCCAGCCGCAGCAGGGTGCACCGCAGCCTGGTTACCCGCAGGGCGCGCCGCAGCAGGGCGCTCCGCAGCAGGGCGCTCCGCAGTACGCCGGTGGGCCGCACTACGGTCAGCCCGGTCCGCAGTACGGGCAGCCGGGTCAGGCGCCGTACGGGCAGGCCGGTGAGCAGGCGTCGTACGAGCAGATGCATGTCGGTGGGCAGCCGCCGCAGGGGCCGCCCGGGTACGGGCAGCCGCAGTGGCAGCCGGAGCCCAAGAAGAAGCGCGGCAAGGTCATCCCGCTGATCGCGGCGCTGGCCATGGTGCTCGTCGTCGCCGGTGGCGGAATCTTTGCCTACGGCAAGCTCAAGGGCGGCGACCAGCCGGCCGCCGTGCTGCCGGGCACCGCCGTCGCCTACGCCCGGGTCGACCTGAACCCGTCGGCCGGCCAGAAGGTCGCGGCGATCCGGTTCCTGATGAAGTTCCCGTCGGTCAAGGACAAGTTCGGCCTGACCGGCGAGAAGGACGACCTGCGGCAGAAGCTGTTCGAGCAGATCAAGAAGTACGCCGGTGACGACCTGGCCGACGTCGACTACGACAAGGACGTCAAGCCGTGGCTCGGCGAGCGCGCCGGGATCGCCGCGCTGCCGCCCGCCGACGGCAAGGACGACCCGGTCGTCGTGGTCGCGGTGCAGGTGAAGAACGAGGGCGAGGCCACCAAGGGCCTGGACAAGCTGATGGCCGGCGAGGACAAGAAGCCGGGCCGCGCGTTCAGCAACGGGTACGTGCTGCTCGCTGACGACCAGGCCACCGTCGACGCGGCCGTCGCCACCGCCAAGGACAACCCGTTGGACAAGAACGCCAAGTTCAGCGCGGACATGGACAAGCTCGGCGAGCAGGGCTTCGCCTCGGTCTGGGCCGACATGAAGGGGATCGCCTCGATCTCCGGCAAGGTCGACTCCGAGGCGCTGGCCGGCGTCGGCGACGCGAGTATGGCCGCCTCGCTGCGGTTCGACTCGTCGTACGTCGAGCTGAAGGGCATCGCCCAGGGCGACCAGAGCATCAAGGTCAACTCGGCCGACGCTGCCGATGTGGTCACCAAGCTGCCGGACACCACGGCCGGGGCGATCGCGGTGTCGGGCGGCGAGAACCTGGTCGACACGATGTGGAAGCAGATCGACAAGGCTGCCAACGGCAACATCAAGGAGCTGACCGAGCAGATCACCAAGGAGACCGGCCTGAACCTGCCGGACGACCTGAAGAGCCTGCTGGGCAAGAACCTTGCGGTCGCGATCGACAAGGACGCGGCGAACGGCCCGAAGATCGCGGCCCGGATGGAGACCGACCCGGCGAAGGCCGAGCCGGTGGTGGAGAAGCTGACCACGCTGCTGCACGAGCGCAGCTCGGCCAACATCCCGATCGAGAGCGCGAAGGACAACGACACCCTCGTCCTCGCCACCGACAAGGACTACGCCGAGCAGGTGCTGAAGGGTGGCAACCTCGGCCAGACCGAGAACTTCAAGCAGGCCCTGCCCGACACCAAGGGTGCGGTGACGATCGGGTACGTCGACTTCGAGTCGGTGGGCTCGCTCAGCCCGAAGTTCGGCTCGGACAAGGATCTGGCCGCACTCCGCTCCGGCGGGTTCGTGGCTCGCTCCACCGGCGATGGCCAGGCGGAGTTCACTCTGCGGGTCGTCGCGAAGTAGGAATTTCTCCGGCCGGTGATGTCGAAATCGGCCGGACGGCTTCTACCTCCTGGGTGAAGGCACCTTTCACCCAGGAGGAGAACCAAGATGAACCACTTCACCGGCATTCGGACCGTCGGCGTACCGGTCACCGATCAGGATCGGGCGGTCACGTTCTACACCGGGACGCTGGGCTTCGAGCTGTTGATGGACGCACCGCTGCCGCAGTTCGGCGGCCGGTGGATCGTGGTCGCGCCGGCCGGTGCCGCTGCGAGCATCGCCCTGGTGCCGGCCTCGGAGGAGAATCCGGCCGGCGTCGACACCGGCATCCGGCTGTCGAGCCCGGACGCGCCGGCGGCGCACAAGCACTTCCTCGCCGAAGGGATCGACACCGGCGAACTGCTCGAATGGCCGGGTGTTCCGCCGATGTTCAGCCTCCGCGACCAGGACGGGAACAGGCTGTACGTGTCTCAGGAATGACCCGGCATCGTGATCCCGGTGAGCGAGGCGCAGGCGTCCAGGAAGGCCGCCTGCACCTCGGGATCAGACGCGGCCGGGTGCGTCCGGTGGGGCTGCAGGTGGTAGTAGTACCCGCCGCTCGGTGCACTCGGCGCGGTGGCCAGCCAGACCTGCGTCAGATGACCTTGGCTCAGGTCACCGGGCGCACCCCGGCCACCCATCTTGGTCGGGACCCAGCCCGGATCCACAGCATTCGATCGGACATCGGGCCACAGCCGGGCTACCGCGAAGGCCAGGATCACGTCGTACAGCTTCGAGTCCGAGTACGCCTGCGCTCCACGCCATCGCCGTCGGGTCCACTGCAGATCATCGAGGACGACGTCGCCGCCCTCGTGCATGCCGGAGCTCAGATAGACCAGCCGGTCCGGCCGATCGATCAGGGCGGTCATCAGGTACGGCGCCAAGGCGTTGACCGCGAACACGTGCTCGAGCCCGTCGACCGTCTCGATCCGCGGTTCCTGGTAGCCGACGGCCGCGTTGTGGATCACCACGTCGAACCGCCCCGACTCGTTCGCCTGCCGGGCCAGTTCGCGCGTCTCCGCGATACTCGCGAGGTCGCCGATCAGCACGCCCGAGGCCTTGGGCAGTGCGGCCGTGGCGTCGGCGGCGCGGGCCTGGTTGCGGGCGTGGAGTACGACGTCGTGCCCTTGATCGATGAGCTCGGAGGCGGCCAGGTGCCCCAGGCCGTCGCGGATCCGGTGACGAGAATGCGTGCCATGTCTTCAGTCTGCCGTGTCAGACGAGGACGTGGCCGCCGTCGACCGTGAGGATCGTGCCCGTCGCGTAGCCCTGGTTCATCAGGTAGACGTAGGCCTCGGCGATGTCCGTGACCTCGCCGACCCGGCCGACCGGCAGCAGCCGCGACGTCTCGTCGTACAGCGTCTGCTGGTCCTCGACGGACAGGTTCGACCACAGTGGCGAGCGGACCACGCCGGGCTTGACCGCGTTGACGCGCAGTGGTGCCAGCTCCACGGCGAGCGCGCGGACGAGGGAGTCGACCGCCCCACAGATGCTGGCCGCCACCGACCAGCCCGGGTTCGGACGGTCGCCTGCGGCACCGGTCGTCAGTACGACGGAACCACCCGGGCGGATCTTCGACGCGGCGGCGCTGACCGCACCCAGCGCACCGAAGTAGCGGAGCTCGAACGCCTTTCGGGCCTGGGCCAGGTCCATCGCTGCGATGTCGAGGAGAGTGAGCGACTCACCCGCGGTGTAGACGAGGTGGTCGAACGCGTCGAGGCCGTCGAAGAAGGCCTTGACCGCCACGGGATCCGTGAGGTCGACGGCCTGGCCGGTTGCGGTCGCGGGGAGGGTGTCCAGCGCGCGCTTCACGGACTCGTGGTTGCTGGAGGCAACGATCACGGTCGCACCCTGGGCGGCGGCGAGGCCGGCGGTCGCGAGGCCGATCCCCGACGTACCGCCGAGGAGGACGACGCGCTGGTCCTGCACAGTCATGGAACTGCCTTTCGTGGTTGGGGGATTCCCTTCCACGATGCGGGCGGTGAGCGGCCGCAGTCCAAGACCTGTTCCGGCGGCTGTAATACCCTGAAGGTATTATGGACGTTGATCTCCGCAAGCTCAGGTACTTCGTCGCCGTGGCAGACGAACTGCACTTCGGCCGGGCGGCGGAGCGGTTGCACATCGCCCAGCCGGTGCTGTCCCGGCAGATCCGTGCACTGGAGGACGAGCTTCGTGCCCAGCTGTTCGTCCGGACCAAGCGCGCGACCGAGCTGACGCCGGCCGGGCGTCAGTTGCTCGACGATGCCCGGCCGCTGCTGGCCGCGGCGGAGGCAACCCGACGCCGGGTGGCGCAGGCGGCACGTGGTTCGAAGACGTTCACGATCGGTTTCATGCCCGGGCTCACAGTGACCGAGGCGGTCCGGGCCTTCGGTGCGGCCCATCCGGACGTCGAGGTCGAGTTGATCCGCACGACGTGGGACGACCAGGTCGACGTACTTCACGACGGCCGGGTCGACGTCAGCATCGTGCGCCTGCCGATCGACCAGGCCGGGCTGAGTCTCCGGCCGCTGTTCGAGGAGCCCAGGGTCGCGATGGTCCCGGCCGATCACCGGCTGGCCGGCAAGCCGCTGATCGACATCAGCGATCTCGCGGACGAACATTTGCTTCAGGACCCGGAGGCCGTACCCGAGTGGCGTGACATCGCCGTCGAACTCCGCCTCGGCCACCCGAAGCCGGTCCCCACCTACCGCAGCGTCGAAGAGAAACTCGAGCATGTCGCGGCCGGCCGGGGCGTCTCGATCATCCCGTTATCGGTAGCGACCTACTACCAGCGCTCCGACGTCTCCGTCGTACCCGTGAACGACCTCACCACCAACAAGGTCGCCCTGGCCTGGATAGCCACCCGCCGCTCTCGCCTCCTCCACGACTTCGCCGACGTCGCGACCGCGGTCGAGTGGGCGCCATCCGGCCCGAACAGTGGCATCATCGAAGAATGAGGTGGAGCGCAACCGCCCTCCTGGTGTTTGCGCTGGTGGTGGGATGTTCTGGTGGGGGAGAGAGTCCGGCGCCAACGCCGACCACGCCTGCGTCGGCGCAGGCCTTCCCGGAGCCGGGGACCGGGACACTCGACCCGGCGAAGGCGAAGGCCTTACAGAACGTGGTCGACATGGTGATCGCATCCCCCGACGCTCAAACAGGCTCGCGAGGTGCGACCGCTGCGGTCGTTACCGATCGCTGGACCTGGGCGGGCGCGGCCGGGACCGACATCCGCGGCACGCCGTTGCGTCCGGAGACGGCCATGGCTGCCGGGGACATCACGATGACGTTCGTCGCGGCCGAGGTGATGCTGCTCGCCAAGGCGGGCAAGGTCGACCTGGACAAGCCGATCTCGACGTACGTGCCGCACAAGCTGACCGCGAACAACGCGACAGTCCGGCAGCATCTGTCGATGACCTCCGGTGTTCCGGACTTCGGCGGCGACGACTTCCTCAAGCTGGACAGGGCAGTCGCAGCGGCGCCGAGCAAGCATTGGACCATCGAAGAGACTCTCGCGTACAACAGCGCACAGATCGGAGCGCCAGGTAGCCCCTTCGCTTACAGCGCAACCAGCTATGCGCTGCTGGGCCTGCTGATCGAGAAGGTGACCGGTGAGCCGTACGCAGGCGTGCTCCGTAGCGACCTCGCCACGCCCGCCGGGCTGAAGCACGTCGCCTTCCAGGACGGGGAGAAGCCGCGGCCTCCGGCGGCTGTGGACGACAATTACTCGTGTGGTGCGCCCGACGGCTACCTTCCGTGCCGCGGGTGGGCGAGCGCGGCTGGGCCAGTGGCCGGACTTGCCGCCGACGCGCCGACCCTCGCGCGCTGGGGGTACCAGCTCTACGGCGCTCGCGTGTTGCCGACCGAGTTGGTCAGCGAGATGACCAGAGGCGACGGGGAGTATGGGCTGGGTACGGCGTTGTTCCCGGACGACGTCGGCATCGGCCGGACCTACGGCCACGGCGGCGGTACCCCTGACCACAGCAGCCTGCTCATGGTGCTCCCCGGGAAGAAGGTCTCCGCCGCCCTGCTCTTCGCCGACGGCGACAGAAATGTCGGCAAGGCGATGACCGACCTGATGCAAGCCCTTCAGCCTCTGCTCGGGTGAGTCACCGGCGGACGCGGTAGCGGATGTGGGTGGCCTTGGGGGTGTCGATCACGCGGGCGATCTCGAGTTCGATCCGGTGCGAGAGTAGGTCGAACAACCGCATCCCGCTCCCGAACAGCACGGGGACCTGGTCGATCTGCAGCTCGTCCAGTACGCCGGCCTCGAGCGCAGCCCGTGCCGTGACAGCGCCGTGGACCAGTACGTCCTTGTCCCCGGCCGCCGCCTTCGCCTGCGCCATCGCGGTCACGATGTCGTCGACGAAGGTCACCGTCTCGTACTGCGCGGCCGCGGGCGGCGCCGGGTCGTGACTGAGCACAAAGATCGGCACGCCGTGGTGATCGCCACCGTAGTAGTCGACCTGTTCCGCCGTCCGGCGTCCGACGAGCACTGCACCGGTGGCGTTGAGCTCGTCCCAGATCACGCCGGCCTCACCCTCCGGCCGGCCGACCTCGTCGTCAGTCAGGTACCACTCGTGCAGCCGCATGAAGTCGTCGCCGCCCGGCTTCCCCGGCCGATCGTCCGGCCCCGCGATGTAACCGTCGGCAGACATCGACATCAACAACACCGATGAGGACATGAACGTTTCTCCTTGGCTTCGGCGGTGCGGTCGTTCCGCACCCTCTGCCTTCGCGTCGAAGACCCCGACCCGGATTCGACATCACTCTGGGTCGGCCAGTGCTTCCAGGACGCCTTCGCCGTACTTGGCGAGTTTGTTTTCGCCTACGCCGCTGATGCGGCCGAGCTCGGCCAAGGTGGTGGGCAGGTCGGTGGCGATCTGGCGTAGCGTCGCGTCGTGGAAGATCACGTAGGCGGGGACGCCCTGCTCCTTGGCCACCGACGCACGCCACGTGCGTAGCCGTTCGAACACCTCCGTAGCCTCGGGGGACAGGTCGGCAGCCGCCTTCTTGCTACCCGACGAGGACCTGGATTTCACCCGGACCCGCTCGGGCTCGCGCCGCATCATCACCTCGCGACGCCGGCCGAGGACCTCGCCGCTCTCCTCGGTGAGCACGAGCGTGCCGTAGTCGCCCTCCACCGTGAGCAGTCGCAGCGCCAGCAGCTGCCGGATCACGCCGCGCCACTCGGTGTCCTTGAGCTCGGTCCCGATCCCGAACACGGACAGCTGATCGTGCCGGAACTGCTTGACCTTCTCGGTCTCCTTGCCGAGCAGGATGTCGATCAGCTGACCGGCACCGAACTTCTGGCCGCGCTCGTGCTGCAACCGATACACCGTGGACAGCAGCTTCTGCGCCGCGATCGTCCCGTCCCACGACTCCGGTGGCGTCAGGCAGGTGTCGCAGTTCCCACACGTGTCGCCGTGCTGACCGAAGTACGCGAGCAGTTGGGATCGCCGGCACTGCACGGTCTCGCACAACGCGAGCATCGCGTCGAGGTGCGCGCTAAGCCGGCGCCGATGCGCGAGATCACCTTCGGACGTATCGATCATCTTCCGTTGCTGTACGACGTCCTGCAGTCCGTAGGCGAGCCACGCCGTCGACGGCAGCCCGTCCCGCCCGGCACGGCCGGTCTCCTGGTAGTAGCCCTCGACCGACTTCGGCAGATCGAGATGCGCGACGAACCGTACGTCGGGCTTGTCGATCCCCATCCCGAACGCGATCGTCGCGACCACCACCAGGCCGTCCTCACGCAGGAACCTGGCCTGGTTGGCCGCACGCGTCCGGCTGTCCAGACCGGCGTGGTACGGCAGGGCCTCGATCCCGTTCTGCGTAAGGAAAGCCGCGGTCTTCTCGACGCTGTTACGGGACAGGCGGTAAACGATGCCCGCGTCCCCGGCATGCTCGGTCCGCAGCAAGTCGAGCAACTGCCGCTGCGGGTTGTCCTTCGGGACGATCCGGTACTGGATGTTCGGCCGGTCGAAGCTCGCGACGAAGTGTTTCGCGTCGCCCAGCTTCAGCCGGGTCGCGATCTCCTGGTGCGTCGCCTCGGTCGCCGTCGCGGTCAGCGCGATCCGCGGTACGTCGGGCCACCGCTCGTGCAGCTCGGACAGCATCAGGTAGTCGGGCCGGAAGTCGTGGCCCCACTGCGACACACAATGCGCCTCGTCGATCGCGAACAGGGCGATCTTGCCCTGGTCGAGCAGCCGCACCGTCGCTTCGACCCGGAGGCGCTCGGGCGCGAGGTAGAGCAGATCCAGCTCGCCGGCCAGGAACGCCTGCTCGACCTCGCGCCGCTGCTCGAAGTCCTGAGTGGAGTTCAGGAATCCGGCCCGGACGCCGAGCGCCGTCAGCGCGTCGACCTGGTCCTGCATCAACGCGATCAGTGGCGAGATCACCACGCCCACACCGGATCGGACCAGCGCCGGGATCTGGTAGCACAGTGACTTCCCGCCGCCGGTCGGCATCAGCACCAGCGCGTCGCCACCAGCCACGACCGTGTCGATGATCTCCGCCTGCTCGCCGCGGAAGGCGTCGTACCCGAAGACCCGGCGCAGCACATCGACAGCTTCTGAAACGGGCAGCCCGGTTGTCTCGGTCACCCCGCGAGTCTAGTGAGATCGCCCCGGCGATGCTGGGCGCCGAAGCGAAACCTGTGGATTACTGCGCGACTTCGCCGCGATAGGTCCCGACGCTCCACAGATTGCCCTCGTGGTCCTTGACGGTGAAGCCGCGCGAACCGTAGTCCTCATCCTTGAGCCCGCGGACGACGACCGCACCGGCGCCGATCACGCGGCCGATCAAGCTGTCCGGGTCGTCGTGGACGAGGTAGATCGACTGCGTCCGGTCCGCCAGCGCGGTGAACTCGTCCGGCTCGGACTTGGCGTCCGCCGAACCCATCATGATGCCGCCGCCGAACGGCCACGTCAGCTCGGAGTGCGCGATCGAACCCTCGGCCACACCGGGGTACGACGCGACCAAGGTGAAGCCGAGACCCTCGGTGAGGAACTTCAGCGCGGCCTGTCCGTCCCGGTAGTGGAGGCCAGGCCAGACCCCGATCACTGCTTTCTGCTCAGTCATGCTGTTCATGCCTCCGACTCTGCGGCCCAGGCCGGGACGAAGTCTTGAACGTTTGGGAGTTCCTCGGCCATCCACTGCCGCGGTGAGCAGCCGGCGATCGCCCGGAACTCCCGGGTCAGATGGGCTTGATCGGCGTACCCGAAGTGGGCCGACAAGTCGGCGAGCCGGGTGTCGGGCCGTCTTCGCAACCGACCGACCGTGCGCTCGAACCGCAGTACGCGCGCGGCCACCTTGGGCGCCAGCCCGAACTCCGCGGTGAAGCGATCCGTCAGATGCCGCCGGCTCCAGCCAACCTCCGTCGCAAGCTCTTGGACGCCGATCCGACCGCCGCGTTCGCACAGTCGCTGCCAGGCCCGGCCGAGCTCCGGGCGCACCTCGGGGGCGTCGCCGGACCAGCGCTCGAGGAACAACCCCTCGAGCAGATCGAAGCGCGCATCCCAGCTCGGCGCCTCTCGCAGTTGGTCGATGAGTACGCGAGCCGGTAGCCCGAGTACGTCGTCGAGCCCGACCACTGTGGACGCGAGCTCGACCGGCGGCAGGCCAAGCAGTACACGGGCGGCGGCCGGAGTGAGTGACAGCTGCACACCGGCCCGGCTGGGCGTCGCGCCGACATGCACAGCGGTCGAGTGCAGACCCCCGACGAGCGCATCGAACTTCTCGACGGGGGAGCCGGGCCAGGCGACGCCGAGCGGCTCGTCCAGGGTGATCACGAGCGTCAGGTGCCGCGACGGGAGTCCGCGATGGAGGGCCGGCGGATCACCGTCGTACGCGTAGCCGCTGAGGTCGCCGACGTACGGGCGCAGGACGGGGTGCACCGCTCGCGTGTGATGCTCGAAGCCCGCCATGTCCTCAGGCTAGATCCACCCTCGGACAGAATCATCGCCTCCAGAATCCGGGACCCGCGTACCGCCATCCGGACGGCCGTGGCACCATCGGGGAAGTCATCCACGTAGCAAGGAGATGTCGTGCCCGCTCTGAGGTCCCGTACTGTCACCCACGGCCGCAACATGGCGGGCGCCCGTGCGCTCATGCAGGCCTCCGGGGTAGCCCGCGAGGACTTCGGCAAGCCGATCATCGCGGTGGCGAACAGCTTCACCGAGTTCGTCCCCGGCCACACCCACCTCGCGCCGGTCGGCCGGATCGTGTCCGAGGCCATCCACGCGGCCGGCGGGATCGCGCGCGAGTTCAACACGATCGCCGTCGACGACGGGATCGCGATGGGTCACGGCGGCATGCTCTACAGCCTGCCGTCCCGGGACCTGATCGCCGACTCGGTCGAGTACATGGTCGAGGCGCACTGCGCCGACGCGCTGGTGTGCATCTCGAACTGTGACAAGATCACCCCGGGCATGCTGAACGCCGCACTCCGGCTGAACATCCCGACCGTGTTCGTCTCCGGCGGCCCGATGGAGGCCGGCCGGGCCACGCTGGTCGACGGCACGGTCCGCAAGCTCGACCTGATCGACGCGATGTCCGAGGCCGTGAACGAGAACGTCTCCGACGCCGACATCCTGCGGATCGAGGAGAACGCCTGCCCGACCTGCGGATCGTGTTCGGGCATGTTCACCGCGAACTCGATGAACTGCCTGACCGAGGCGATCGGCCTGTCGCTGCCGGGCAACGGCTCGGTGCTGGCCACCCACACCGCGCGCAAGGCGCTGTACGAGAAGGCCGGCGAAACCGTCGTACGGATCACCAAGCGGTACTACGACAACGACGACGCGACCGTGCTCCCGCGGAACATCGCGTCTCGCGAGGCGTTCGGGAACGCCATGGCGCTGGACATCGCGATGGGCGGGTCGACCAACACGATCCTGCACCTGCTGGCTGCGGCCCAGGAGGCCGAGGTCGGCTTCGACCTGGACGACATCAACGCGGTGTCGCGCCGGGTGCCGTGCCTGGCCAAGGTCGCGCCGAACGTCGCGCCGGGCGGCACGTACTACATGGAGGACGTGCACCGGGCCGGCGGCATCCCGGCGATCCTCGGTGAGCTGCACCGGGCCGGACTGCTGAACGAGAACATCCACACCGTGCACAGCGACTCGATCGACGAGTGGCTGAAGACGTGGGACCTGCGCGGCGGATCGCCGTCGCCGGAGGCCATCGAACTGTGGCACGCGGCGCCGGGCTGCAAGCGGTCGGCGACCGCGTTCTCGCAGTCGGAGCGGTGGGACACCCTCGATGACGACGCGGCGAACGGCTGCATCCGGGACCGCGAGCACGCGTACTCCAAGGACGGCGGACTCGCGGTTCTGAAGGGCAACCTGGCCGTCGACGGCTGCGTCGTGAAGACGGCCGGCGTGGACGAGTCGATCTGGACCTTCCAGGGTCCCGCGGTGGTGTGCGAGTCGCAGGAGGAAGCGGTCGAGAAGATCCTGGCCAAGCAGGTCCAGCCGGGTGACGTGGTGGTGATCCGGTACGAGGGTCCGAAGGGCGGGCCGGGTATGCAGGAGATGCTCTACCCGACGTCGTTCCTCAAGGGCCGTGGCCTGGGCAAGGTGTGCGCGCTGGTCACCGACGGCCGCTTCTCCGGCGGTACGTCGGGACTCTCGATCGGTCACGCGTCACCTGAGGCCGCGTCCGGTGGGACGATCGCGCTGGTCCAGGACGGCGACCAGATCCGGATCGACATCCCGGGCCGCTCGATCGAGCTGCTGGTGTCCGAGGGGGAGCTGGATGCTCGCCGCGAGGCACTTGGTGGTGTCTACGCGCCGCGTGCCCGCGAACGCAAGGTCTCTCAGGCACTGCGCGCGTACGCCGCGATGGCGACCAGCGCCGACAAGGGCGCCGTCCGCGACGTCAGCAAGCTGGGCTAGATCTCCAAGTCGAAGGCGAGGCTGATGGCCTCGGCCAGGGCTGGTTCCTGGTCGGGGTGGAGGTAGCCGATCAGGCGGCCGAGCTGGACCTTCGGGATGGTCTGGATGTTGTCGCAGGAGATGGCGCTGGCATGGTCGAGGCCGTTGTCCTGGCCGACCAGGACCTCGGTGGACAGGCCGCGGATGGTGCTGGTGATCGGGGCGACGGTGACGTTGGTCAGGCGCGGCCTGATCAGTTCACGGGTGAGGACCACGACCGGCCGCGGCTTGTCCAGCCGGGCGATGTGGATCGGCCGCATCAGTCGAGGTCGGTGAGCACGGTGCCGGCGGCGGTCGGAGCCAGGCCCTCCAGGTCCGGGTAGTCGCCGTGCTCGGTCAGGATGGCGAGGTCGCGGGCGGCCAGCTCCCGGCGGCGCTCACGCTCCATCGCCCGGGCGACCACGGACGCCCGGCTCGTCGCCTTGTCGGTCGCCACCAACTGGTCCATGAACTCGACCAGCTCATCCGGCAACCGCACAGTGATCTGCTTACTCATACCAACACCATACCGCTGTGGGATTCATTTCGGTAGCAGCTTCAGTTCGGGGACATCGTGGACCAGTTGATGAGGTCGGTGGCGGGGAGGGAGGGGAGGGCCGCGATAGCGGCGAGTTCGCTGTCGATGAGGCCGACCAACTGGACCAGACGGGACGTGGTGTCGGTGGCCTCGAGGAGTTTCTGGCGGTCGGGGGTGAGCAGGGTCATCGCGGCCGACATCAGGAACGAGAGTGTGCTCGGGTCGTCGGGCAGCTCGCCGATGTGCAGGCCGGGGCGGCTGACCTCGCTGACGGCCTCGGCGTACTTCCGGAAGCGGGCGAGCGCGATCGTCGCCGTACCGAGCGGGTCGTCACCGAGCTCCTCGTCGAGCCACTCGACGTCCCCGACCAGGTAGTCGCCGCTGCCGTCCAGCTCGGCGACCTTGAACCGGCGGTTGCCGGTCAGGGTGACCTCGACCGGCCCGTCGTCGTCCTGATCCAGCGTGATCTCCGAGATCGTCGCCGCGCAGCCGGTCCCGTACAGCGACCGGAACACCCGCTCACCCAGCTCGTACCCGTCCCGGACGGCCAGCGCGCCGCAGACCAGCTCGCCACCGTTCTCGACCAGGTCGCGGATCACCGCGCGACCCTGGACATCGGTCACCGGAACGGGGAGCACCAGCCCGGGAAAGATCACTGTGTCGACAGTGAGCAGCGGCAGGCGGGAGTCCATATCGACGAGCCTAGGGCATGTTCGCCCCCGATCACGCCTGGTGACAGCGCCGGTCCGGCCGTCCTGTGGATATGCGGTCCGGCCGGGAGTCCGTCACCACTAGACTGACGCCATGATTCGCCGCGTCGACCTGCGGGGCCGAGTGGCGGCCGGAGAGGTGCCTGACCTCCCCGCCGAAGTGAACGCCCTCGTCCCCCGAGCCGTGTTCGACGTCGAGAAGGCTCTCGACGTCGTCCGACCGATCTGCCTGGATGTCCGCCATCGCGGACTCGAGGCGATCAGGGAGTACGGCGAGAGGTTCGACCATGTGCGCGTCGAGGACATCCGGGTCCCGGCCGACGCCTTGAAGACCGCGCTGGAGGAGCTCGACCCGGAGGTGCGGTCCGCGTTCGAGGAGTCGATCCGCCGGGTCCGTGAGGTCAGCCAGGACGAGCTCAGCGCCGACATCGTCTCCGAGCCCGCGCCCGGCGGCCGGGTCACGCAGCGGTTCGTCCCGGTCCAGCGCGTCGGTCTCTACGTCCCCGGTGGCCGTGCGCCGCTGGCCTCCAGCGTCGTGATGAACGTCGTACCGGCGCAGGTGGCCGGCGTCCCGTCCCTTGCTGTCGCGTCCCCACCCCAGCGGGAGTTCGGCGGCTTGCCGCACCCGACTGTGCTGGCGGTGTGCGCGCTGCTGGGGATCGAAGAGGTCTATGCGATGGGCGGCGCGCAGGCGATCGCCGGCTTCGCGTACGGCTTTGACGGCTGCAAGAAGGTCAACCTGATCACGGGTCCCGGCAACATCTACGTGGTCGCCGCGAAGCGGTTCCTGCTCGGTGAGGTGGGGATCGACTCCGAGGCCGGCCCGACCGAGATCGCGATCCTCGCCGACGACACCGCGGACCCGCAGCACGTCGCCGCCGACCTGATCAGCCAGGCCGAGCACGACCCGATGGCCGCCAGCGTGCTGGTGACACCGTCCGAAAGCCTGGCCGCGAAGGTCGAGGCCGAACTGCCGTTGCAGGTCGCGAAGACCAAGCACCAGGACCGCGTGATCGAAGCGCTCGGCGGTCAGCAGTCGGCCGTCGTGCTGGTCGACGACCTCGAGCAGGGCACCGCTGTCGTCGATGCGTACGCCGCTGAGCACCTGGAGATCCAGACCGTGGACGCGGAGGAACGGGCCGGCCTGATCACCAATGCCGGCGCGATCTTCGTCGGCGGCTGGTCGCCGGTCTCCCTCGGCGACTACTGCGCAGGCTCCAACCACGTGCTCCCGACAGCGGGATGCGCCTGCCACTCGTCCGGACTGTCCGTGCGGAGCTTCCTCAAGGCGGTGCACGTCATCAACTACTCACGCGACGCGTTGCAGGACGTCGCCGGTCACGTGGTCGCGCTCGCGCACGCCGAGGACCTGCCGGCTCACGGTGCCGCGGTGTCGGTGCGATTCCCGGAGGAGAACTGATGGGCCGGTTCGACGGGCTGCCGCTCCGCGACGAGCTGAAGAGCTTCGAGCCGTACGGCGCCCCGCAGCTCGACGTCCCGATCCTGCTCAACGTCAACGAGAACCCGTATCCGCCGAGTGAGGAGACGGTCGCCGACATCGCGGCCGCGGTCTCCGTCGCGGCGAGCGGGATGAACCGTTACCCGGACCGCGAGTTCCTCGACCTCCGCGCGGATCTCGCGGCCTACCTGGGCCGGGAGTCCGGTGCGCAGCTGACCGCCGAGCAGGTCTGGGCGGCCAACGGTTCCAACGAAGTGATGCTGCACATCCTGCAGGCCTTCGGCGGCCCCGGGCGTACGGCGCTCTCGTTCGCGCCGACGTACTCGATGTATCCGGAGTACGCCCGGGACACGAACACGGGCTGGGTCACGGGTCGCCGGGCCGAGGACTTCACCCTCGACCAGAGCAAGGCACTGGCCGCGATCTCCCGGCACCACCCGTCGGTCGTGCTGCTCGCCTCGCCGAACAACCCGACCGGTACGGCGCTGCCGATCGAGGTGGTCGAGGCGATCGCCGCCCGGACCGCCGCGATGGGATCCGTCCTGGTCGTCGACGAGGCATACGCCGAGTTCCGCCGGGCCGGGACTCCGAGTGCGGTCACGTTGTTGCCGTCGTACCCGAATCTCGCGGTCGCGCGGACGATGTCGAAGGCGTTCGCGATGGCCGGCGGCCGGGTCGGATACCTTGCCGCGAGCAAGCAATTGGTGGACGCGCTGCGGATCGTCCGGCTGCCGTACCACCTGTCCGCGGTGACCCAGGCGGTCGCGCGGGCGGCGTTGCGGCACTCCGACGAGCTGCTCGGCCGGGTCGAGCAGTTGCGGGTCGAGCGGGACGAGACCGTCGACTGGCTGCGGTCGCTAGGCCTGCGCGCGGTCGACTCGGACGCGAACTTCGTGCTGTTCGGTACGTTCGCCGACCGGCACGCGGTCTGGCAGTCGCTGCTGGACGACGGCGTACTGATCCGCGAGACCGGGCCGGACGGCTGGCTGCGGGTCTCGATCGGCACCAGCGAAGAGATGGCCGCATTCCGCGCTTCACTGGAGCGCGTCCTCAAGACAGACACGGGAAGGCTGACACATGAGTGAGCGGAGCGAGCTCATCAAACAGCACAGCCGCAAATGCGGGGCATGTGCGCCCGGAGCGAAGCGAGGACGTGCATGACCCGCACAGCGCGGATCGATCGGGAGACCAGCGAGTCGAAGGTCCTGGTCGAGCTGAACATCGACGGCGAGGGCCGGGCCGACATCTCCACCGGCGTCGGGTTCTACGACCACATGCTCAACGCGCTGGCCAAGCACGCGCTGCTCGACCTGCACGTGAACACGGTCGGCGATCTCGAGATCGACGCGCACCACACGGTCGAGGACACCGCGATCGGCATCGGCCAGGCCCTGAAGGAGGCCCTCGGCGACAAGCGGGGGATCCGGCGGTTCGGCGATGCGACGGTTCCGCTGGACGAGGCGCTCGTGCACTGCACGGTCGACCTGTCCGGACGCCCGTACTGCGTGCACACCGGTGAGCCGGACGGCCAGGTGTACGCGATCATCGGTGGCGACTACGCCGGGTCGCTGACCCAGCACGTGTTCGAGACGCTCGCGTTCAACGCCGCGATCTGTGTCCACATCCGGGTACTGTCCGGTCGCGACCCGCACCACATCGTCGAGGCGCAGTTCAAGGCGTTCGCCCGGGCGCTGCGGGCAGCCGCCGAGCTCGACCCGCGGCAGACCGGTATCCCCTCCACCAAGGGCGCTCTGTGACGAAGAAGGTCGTCCTCTTCGACTACGGCTCCGGCAACATCAGGTCGGGGGAGCGGGCCTTGCAACGCGTCGGCGCGGACGTCACGGTCACGTCGGACTTCGATGAGGCGCTGAACGCCGACGGCCTCCTGGTCCCCGGTGTCGGCGCCTTCGAGGCGTGCATGACCGGCCTGAAGGCGGTCCGTGGTGACGTGATCGTCGACCGGCGGCTGAGCGGCGGCCGTCCGGTCCTCGGCATCTGCGTCGGCATGCAGATCCTGTTCGCTCGCGGTATCGAGCACGGGGTGGAGACCGAGGGCTGCGACCAGTGGCCCGGCGTGGTCGAGCGCCTGCAGCCCGCGACCGGCGAGCCGGTCCCGCACATGGGCTGGAACACCGTCGACGTCCCGGCCGGCACCGGCCTCTTCGAGGGCATCGACAAGGAACGCTTCTACTTCGTCCACTCGTACGGCGTCCGCAGCTGGCATCTGACCGACACCCGCGAGTCGGTGACCCCGCTCGTCACCTGGACGACGTACGGCGGTGATCGTTTCGTCGCCGCGGTCGAGAACGGACCGCTGACCGCCACCCAGTTCCACCCCGAGAAATCCGGCGACGCGGGCGCGAGCCTGCTGGCCAACTGGGTCCGCTCACTCTGACGCTGGAGCGGCAGCCTCATGCGGAGCGGGTGAGGACGGCTCCCGGCGCGCGGGTATGGGATGGGTTGCGGCGGCAACTCGTGTCGCCGTGATCGAGGGGGCGGCGATGGGCGGGATCAGCAGCACCACGGAACGGGCGATCGGGATGGAAGCCATTCCGCGCTTCACCAGAGACACCGTTCAGGCGGTGCCGAAGGACCGGATGCCGGATCAGGAGATGCTGCCGCAGTCGGCGTACCAGCTCGTCCGGGACGAGATGATGCTGGACGGCAATGCCCGGTTCAACCTGGCCACGTTCGTGACCACGTGGATGAACGACGAGGCGAACCGGCTGTACGCGGAGACGGTCGACAAGAACATGGTCGACAAGGACGAGTACCCGCAGACGGCGGAGATCGAGAGCCGGTGCGTGCTGATGCTCGCCGACCTGTGGAACGCGCCGGACACCGCCGACGCGATCGGGACGTCGACGACGGGCAGTTCCGAGGGCTGCATGCTGGGCGGCCTGGCGCTCAAACGGCGCTGGCAGCACGCCCGGCGCGCCGCGGGGAAGCCCTTCGACCGGCCTAACCTCGTGATGGGCCAGAACGTGCAGGTCGTGTGGGAGAAGTTCGCCGAGTACTGGGACGTGGAGCCGCGGTACGTGCCGCTCGAGGGCGACGACCTCTACCTGACGGCCGACCGGGCCCTGCGGTTCGTCGACGAGAACACCATCGGCGTGGTCGCGATCCTCGGCTCGACGATGGAAGGCAGTTACGAACCGGTCGCCGAGATCTGCGCCGCGCTCGACGACCTGGAGGAGCGGACCGGACTGTCCGTGCCGGTGCACGTCGACGCCGCGTCAGGTGGCTTCGTGGCGCCCTTCCTGCAGCCCGACCTGGTGTGGGACTTCCGGCTGCCGCGGGTGGCGTCGATCCAGGCTTCCGGCCACAAGTACGGGCTCGTCTATCCGGGCGTCGGCTGGGTGCTGTGGCGGCACACCGAGAACCTGCCCGAGGAACTCGTCTTCAAGGTGAACTACCTGGGAGGGGACATGCCGACGTTCGCGCTGAACTTCTCCCGGCCCGGCGCCCAGGTCCTGCTGCAGTACTTCCAGTTCCTCCGGCTCGGCCGGGACGGCTACCGGCGCATCCAGCAGACCTGCCAGGACGTCGCCGTACACCTCAGCGACGCGATCAACAAGATGCCCGCGTTCGAGCTGGTCTCGGACGGCCGGGACCTGCCTGTGTTCGCGTTCCGGATGGCCGACGGCATCACGAAGTACACGGTGTACGACGTATCCCGGAAGCTGCGCGAGCGGGGCTGGCTGGTGCCGGCGTACACGATGCCGCCGAACCGGGAGGATCTGGCCGTACTGCGCGTGGTCGTGCGCAACGGGTTCAGTCACGACATGGCCGAGTTGTTCCTGCGCGATCTGCGGGTGGCGGTCGAATGGCTCGACGGCCTGACCGCTCCGATGCCGCAGGAGACGACGCCGGCCGGCTTCCATCACTGACCGAATGAGCGGCAGCGACCGATGATGTCCTGGGCCGCCGGCTTCCGGGCTCGCCAGTACGTCCGGCAGAGCCTGTGGGTGGTCCCGCTGCTCGGTGGCGTGATCGGTGCGCTGCTGTCCGACATCGACCTGTGGGTCGAGAACCGGATCACCGTGCCACCGAGGTGGTCGTACTCCGCGAGCACCGCGAACAGCGTGTTGTCGGCCGCCTCGGCCGCGATGATCGGGCTGATCGGCTTCGTGGTCACGATCGGCGTCCTGGTCGTGCAGATGGCGACCGGCACACTGTCGCCCCGCTTCATGCGGTTGTGGTACCGGGACCGGCTGCAGAAGTTCGTGCTCGCGGCGTTCACGGCCACCTTCACCTTCGCCTTCGCCCTGCTGCGCCAGGTGGAGACCGAGTCCGTACCCGATCTGGGCATCACCCTGGTCGGGCTGGCCGTCGCCGCCGATCTGATCCTCCTGCTGCTGTACTTCGACCGCTTCGTGCACGCGCTCCGGCCGGTCGCCGTCGCGGCGGCGATGACCCGTGCCGGTCTGGCGATCGAAGCCGCGGATGACGGCCTCACCATCGCTGCCGATCCCGGGGACGGGCGGCGCGGTGCGCCGGACGCACAGGTGCCGGCGTCCCGGTCGGGCGCCATCCAGGACATCGACATCGCGGGCCTGGTCCGGTTCGCGGCGGCCCGCGGCCAGGTCTGCGTCGTACCGCACACGATCGGCGACTTCGTCACCGTGGGCAGCGTGCTGATGGAGGTTCACGGGGCGGCGAGCGAGGCCGACCTGCGCCGGCTGGGCGGGATGGTCTCCCTGGGGAGTGAGCGCACGATCGACCAGGACCCCGCCTTCGCCCTGCGCATTCTGGTCGACATCGCCATCCGCGCGCTGTCCCCGGCGGTCAACGACCCCACCACAGCGACCCAGGTGCTCAACTACATCGGCGCTTTGCTGCTCGGGATCGGGTCCTCCGATCGTGCCTTCCGGGGGACCGCGCTCGACGCGGACGGTCGGGTCCGCCTGGTCGTCCGGACCCGCGGCTGGGCGGACTACCTCGATGTCGGGGTGACCGAGATCCGCCAGTTCGGCACCGCCTCTCCGGCGGTCTGCCGCCGGTTGCGCGCCATGCTCGAGGATCTGCGGGCCGGGGTGCTGCCCGCCCGCCGGGCCGCGGTGCAAGACCAGATCGACGCCCTGGACCGGGCCACCGACGCGGCGTTCGCCGACCCGTTCGCGCGTGGGCTGGCGCGGATGAGCGACCGGCAGGGCCTCGGTACCGCCCGATCCGGCGAGACCTCCGAGGCCCGCCGTTTGATCGGCCCAGCGCCCTGACCGAGGAGGAGAACCGCTATGCCAACCGCCGACATGGACGCACTGGTCATCTTCGGTGCGACCGGTGATCTCGCGAAGCTGGAGACCTTCCCCGCCCTGGTCGGGCTGGTCGACCGGGGCGTGCTCGACGTACCGATCGTGGGGGTGGCCAAGAGCGGCTGGGGGCTCGACCAGTTCCGCGCGTACGCGACGGCGTCGTTGCTGGCCAACGGGATCGACCCGGACAGTCCCGCGGCGGCCGGCATGCTGGGCCTGCTGCGCTACATCGACGGGGATCTCGACGACGACACGACGTACGGCGCGATGGCCGAGGAGATCGGCGCCGGCGGACGGGCGCTGTTCTACCTCGAGGTGCCGCCGCCGCTGTTCGGCCGGATCGCCGAGGGGATCGCGGCCGCAGGCAAGGCCGACGGGTCCCGGGTGATGGTCGAGAAGCCGTTCGGCACCGACCTGGCCGGCGCTCAGCGGCTCAACGCGACCCTGAACGAGGTCTTCCCCGAGGACGCCATCTACCGGGTGGATCACTGGCTCGGCCTGGATCCGCTGGAGAACGTCCTGTTCGCCCGGTTCGCCAACTCGGTGATCGAACCGCTGCTCAACCGCGACCACGTGGAGAGCATTCAGATCACCATGGCGGAGAGCTTCGACGTCTCCGACCGGGGGAGCTTCTACGACCGCACCGGGGCGATTCGTGACGTCCTTCAGAACCACATGCTGCAGGTGCTCGCGAGTGTGATGGCCGATCCGCCGGGCCATCTCGACGACGCAGCCTGGCGGGCGCAGAAGGCCGCGGTCATCAGCTCACTCAGCCCGCTCACCACAGACGGCACGGTATGCGGGCAGTACGACGGTTACCTCGACGTCGCCGGCGTCGATCCCGGCTCGCGGACCGAGACGTACGTCGCGGTCCGGCTGGCGCTCGACACGTGGCGCTGGGCCGGCGTTCCGATCGTGATCCGGGCCGGGAAGTGCCTGCCGGTCACCGCGACCGAGGTGGCGATCCGGTTCCGCCGGCCGCCGCAGGACTTCTTCGGGCTCGCCGGTGCCTCCGTCGCGAACCAGTTGCGGTTCCGGATCTGGCCGGAGAGCGAGGTCGGGCTGACCCTGTGCGGCAAGAAGCCCGGCGCCGGGTGGAACGCGCAGGCCGAGGACCTCACGTTCGCGGAGGCGGCGGGATCCGACCAGCGCCCGTACGACCGGCTGATCGGGGCCGCGCTCGCGGGCCGGCAGGCGCTCTTCGCCGCGCAGGAGACGGTCGAGGCCGCGTGGCGAGTGGTCGAGCCCGTGCTCGATGACGTCGTCCCCGTCATCTCGTACGCCAGGGGCAGCTGGGGGCCGAAGGAGGCCGACGCCCTGCTGCCACCCGGCGCGACCTGGCACGAGCCGGCCGGATGATCGGCGGGTCAAGGTCCGGCCCGACCTCACCCTGACCGGTCACCCTCCTCGCCCTGACGGGCAAGCCTGTGGTGAAGAGCGACGGCGATCGCGGGGAATACCAGGACCGACAGGACGCCCGCGCCCACCAGCGCGGCGGCGTTCTCGGGCCGCATGTGGCCGGTCGCGAGTCCGATCTGGCTGAGGGCGACGAGCAGCGGCAACGCAGTCGACACGATGAAGACGAGTTCGAACCGTCTCGTCCGGGGGAGTGCGGTCCGGTACACCAGCAGCGTCGGGAGGCCGCGGACGGCCAGCAGCAGAAGGAAGAACAGGAACAGCCGCCCCGGGGCGTCGACGATGGACTCCACGTCGAGCCCCATTCCCGACGAGACGAAGAAGATCGGGATGAAGAAGCCGTAGCCGACGGCATCGAGCTTGTGATCGAGGTCTCCGGGCGCCCACCTGCGCAGGACGAGGCCGGCCACGAAGGCGCCCAGGACCACGTCGAGCCCGAAGTCGTCGGCGACGACCAGCAGGAGCAGCAGCAACGCGACGGTCCACCGCAGTGTGGTCTGCGACGTCGCGTGCTCTCCCTCCGCCAGGATCCGGGCGATCCGGCCACCCCGGCCCAGCCTGGGCAGCACACTCAGCAGCAGTGCGAGGAGGCCCATCGCGGCGATCGAGATGAGCCCGACGAACCGGCCGTGCGACCCGAGGAAGATCGCGATCGCCACCACCGGCAGGAACTCCCCGACCGCCCCCGCGGCGAGGATGTACGAGCCGAACGACCCGCGCAGCATGTTGTTGTCCCGCAGGATCGGCAACAGCGTGCCGAGCGCCGTCGTGGTCAGCCCGAGCGCGACCGGTACGAACGCCTTCACGACGCCGAGCGCCGCGAGCCCGCCGACGATCGCACAGGCCAGCGTGATCGTGACCAGCCACCCGGACACGGCGAGCCGGCCGGCCGACTGCCGGAAGACCGTCAGGTCCAGCTCGTAGCCCGCCAGCAGGAACAGGAACCCCAGACCGACGTTCGCGAGCAGTTGGATGCTGTTCGGGTCGGCCAGGTCGAGGACATGCGGCCCGACGACCACACCGCCGAGAATGAGCACCACGACCTGAGGAACCCGCAGCCGGGCCAGCAACCCGACGAGCACCGGAGCCACAGCCGCCACCACCGCGACCACGAACAGGCTGGTCAGTCCCGAACCGAGATCAGTGCTCATCTGACCAGACTGACCGCGCTTGCGGGCCGCAGACGTCCCTCAGGCCGGACGACCGCACCCGGTCGAGCGGTGGGTTCCTGACACGCGTTCTCTTGCCGTTAGTGAGTTGTTTACCGTACGTTCACTGGCGACCACTGCTTGTGCCGAAGCTAGGAGGCCGCCCGTGTCCGAACTCCAGTCCAACTCCCTGTCCAGGCGTCAGTTCGTCGGCCGTGCGGCCGCGGCGGGTGTTGCGGTCAGCCTGGCCGGCTCGGTCGAGGCGCTGTACACCGCGCAGCCCGCACTCGGGACGTCCGGCCCGAAGATCGGGTACGGGCCGCTGATCGAGGACCCGGACGGCATGCTCGACCTGCCCCGCGGGTTCGGCTACGAGATCCTGTCCCGCGAGGGCACCCTCCGGCCCGACGGGCTGAAGATCCCCAGCCGGTTCGACGGGATGGGCGTCTTCCCGGATCGCGACGGCGGGGCCCGGCTGGTCCGCAACCACGAGTGCAGCCCGACGTCGGCGATCAAGGTGGTCGCCCCGGCCGAGCGGACCTATGACCCGGCCGGCGCCGGCGGCACGAGCACACTGGCGGTGAACCGCCACAACGCCGCTACCAAGGAGTTCGTCAGCCTGGGCGGAACCGCGATCAACTGCTCCGGCGGCCCCACGCCGTGGCGGACCTGGCTGACGTGTGAGGAGACCGAGCTCAAGGCCGGTCAGAGCGGCTACACCAAGGACCACGGCTTCATCTTCGAGGTCGACCCGTACGACGACCGGCGCAACAACAACCCGGTCCCGCTGACGGCTATGGGCCGGTTCCAGCATGAGGCGGTCGCCATCGACCCATCGACCGGCATCGTGTACGAGACCGAGGACGCTTTCGTCGCCCCGCTCGGCGGCTTCTACCGGTTCCTGCCGAACCGCCCCCGCGGCGGCTGGGGGACGCTGCGAGCGGGTGGCGAGCTGCAGGCCATGCACATCCCGGATCTGCCGGATCTGTCCGTCGTCCAGGAAGCCGGTGCGCTGTTCCACGGCGTGCAGTGGGTCAAGGTCCCCGACCCGCTGGCCACGACCGAGTCGGTCCGGGCCCAGGACTATGCCAAGCCGATCACCGGTGGCTACAAGCTCGAGGGCTGCTGGTGGGGTGACCGCGACCGCTGCGTGTACTTCGTGTCCTCGTTCGCCCGGACCGAGCTCGGCCCGAAGGTGGATCACGACGGCCAGGTCTGGCGGTACGACCCGCGGATGCAGACGCTGCGGCTCGAGGTGATCTTCACCCGTCCGAAGCCCGGTTCGGACGACCCCGAGTTCGATGCCCCCGACAACATCACGATGTCGCCGTACGGCGGGCTGATGATGTGCGAGGACGGGCTCGGCGAGCAGCACATCCTCGGCACCACCGAAGACGGTCAGGTGTTCAAGTTCGCCCGCAACCGGGTCAACAACGGCACCCCGGAGGAGCCGGAGTACGGCGAACTGTCCGGGGTCGGCTTCTCCGCGGACGGCCGGACGATGTTCTTCAACGTCTACAACCCCGGCGTCACGTACGCCGTCACCGGCCCGTGGCGCCGCCGGCGGTGAGCGCCTCGACGTAGACCCACGCGCCGTCCTCGCGGAGGAAGCGGCTGTTCTCGTGCTGGCCGGTCAGGTGGCCGGCCAGCACGTAGTTCGCGCGGAACTCGACGGTGCCCTCGGAGTGGAAGGCGCTGCCGCCGGTGCTGCCGAGGATCTCGAGACCGGTCCACTTGGTGTCGTCGTCCAGCTGGAGCTTCGACGGACGGGTCGTGGAGTGCCAGGTGCGGAGGAGATACGGCAGGTCGCCGACGACGAAGGCGCTGTACCGCGAGCGCATGAGTTGCTCGGCGGTGGTCGCCGCCGTACGGCCGCGGTGCAGGCTGCCACAGCAGTCGTCATAGGTGGCGTCGAGCCCGCACGGACAGGATCTGGCCATCTCACACCGCGCCAGGGAACGCGACCGGCGCGCCGCCCCAGGCGATCTGGGCGCTGGCAGCCGACAGCAGGCTCTCGATCGCGAAGCTGCGGACGGCCGGCTGCTCGGCCGCTTCGACCAGATCGCCGTACACGGCTGCCACTCGCCGCTCGATCAGCAAGACAAGGGCGACGGCGGTGGCGGCGTTCGTGACCGCCTGCGGCAGGTCGTACGCCGGATCCGCGGCGACCGGGGTCTCACCAGCGGCGACGACCAATGCGCTGAGGTGGTCGCGGTTGCTGCGGTGCCGTTCGTAGGAATCCGTCGCGGCCCCGAAGCGGGCGCCACTGAGCTTCCCGCCCGCCACGCCCACGCCGTACAGGGCGGCATGTTCGCCGGCGAGCGCGGCCTGCAGGGCTTCCAGCTGGTTCACGAGGCGTCCTTCTTCTTGGGGGTCAGCGTGGTTGCCAGCTGGGTCTCGGCGGCGGCGATCATCGCCAGCAGCCGGGCCGGGGCGCCGGAGAGTTTGGCCGCCGCGGCCGCGTGGGCGGTCGCCGCGGCCTTCTCCTGCCTGGACAGGGCGAGAAGCGCGGCCGACGACGTACTGGCGACGGTTGGTGCCTTGCCGGCCGTCGCCGTGACTCCGGCGGTTTCCTTGAGCTTGGCCAGGTGACTCGCGTGGTACTTCGCGCCGGCCGCGAGCTGGGTGCGGAGCGCGGGGAACCTCCGGCTCAGCGCGGCGAAACCGAGGGACAATTGAGTCACCTGGGTGGCCGCCGTACTGAGTGCGGCGACGACCGCCGGGTCGACGGTCGGTGTCTCCTCGGCCGGTCGGTCCGACGACCCCGGGTTGACGGCGCCCGGCGTACCGGCCGGATCGTCCTTGCAGCCGGCCAGCGCGGTCGCACCGGGCACCAGGGCCGCGGTCACGAGGACGGCGCGGCGGGAGACGCGGCGGGGCAGGCGGGGTTCGATCGGCACGGCGGAACGATACCTGGTGACGCGCCGTTGACCGGTCTGGGACGAGCCGGTGACGCGGACACCGCGACCAGCCGGATATGGTGGGCTACTGCCCTTGGCAGCACTGTCAAGGGTGGGACGGGTGCACAACTGGAGAGAGGCAGGTCAACCTGTGAGCCGAAAGACTGACCACACGGACACCACGAGCCTCGAGAACTTCCTGCGGCCGATCGTCGGGCAGTTCGGCTGCGACCTGGAGGCCGCCGACATCGCTCCGGCCGGCCGCCGCCGGTTGCTGCGCGTGCTCGTCGATCGCGACGGGGGCATCAGCCTGGACGACGTCGCCGACGTCACCCGGGCCATCTCCAAGGCACTCGACGCCGACGACATCATGGGCGAGGGCGCTTACACACTGGAGGTTTCCAGCCCCGGTGTGGACCGGCCGCTCACGCTGCCCCGGCACTGGCGGCGCAATGTCAGCCGGCTGGTCGCTGTCACGCTGACCGCCGGGGGCAAGCTGACCGGCCGGATCAAGTCCGCCTCCGAGGAGGCGGCCGAGCTGGACGTCGACGGCACGCGGCAGACCGTCGCGTACGCCGACGTGGCCAAGGCCAAGATCCAGATCGAATTCAACCGGGCTGCCGGCAACGACGAAACAGAAACACCTGCCGACGGCACGGTGGAGGAGAACTGACATGGACATCGACATGGCCGTACTGCGGTCACTGGAGCGGGAGAAGGACATCGCCCTCGAGGTCGTCGTCGAGGCGATCGAGGCGGCCCTCCTGGTCGCGTACCACCGGACCGAGGGGGCTCAGCAGCACGCTCGCGTCGAGCTGGACCGCAAGACCGGGCACGTGACCGTGTACGCGCGGGAGCTCGCCGAGGACGGCACGCTGGCCCGCGAGTACGACGACACCCCGGCCGACTTCGGCCGGATCGCGGCCACCACGGCCAAGCAGATCATCCTGCAGCGGCTGCGCGACGCCGAGGACGAGGTCCGGTACGGCGAGTTCTCCGGCAAGGAGGGCGACATCGTCTCCGGCGTGGTCCAGCAGGGCCGCGACCCGCGCTCGGTGATGGTCGACCTCGGCAAGATCGAGGCGGTGCTGCCGGCGCCGGAGCAGGTGCCGGGGGAGAAGTACGAGCACGGCTCCCGGCTGCGGGTGTACGTGGTCGGCGTGCGGAAGGGCTTCAAGGGCCCGCAGATCACGGTCAGCCGAACCCACCCGAACCTGGTCAAGAAGCTGTTCGCGCTCGAGGTCCCCGAGATCGCCGACGGCACGGTGGAGATCACCGCGATCGCGCGGGAGGCCGGTCACCGGACGAAGATCGCCGTCCGGACTCTGAACCCGTCGGTGAACGGGAAGGGTGCCTGCATCGGCCCGATGGGCCAGCGGGTGCGCAACATCATGCACGAGCTGCACGGCGAGAAGATCGACATCATCGACCACAGCGACGATCCGGCCACCTTCGTCGGGAATGCGCTGTCCCCGGCGCAGGTTACGTCTGTCGAGGTAGTGGACGCTGCCGCGCGCGCCGCGCGGGTCATCGTCCCCGACTACCAGCTCTCGCTCGCGATCGGCAAGGAGGGGCAGAACGCCCGCCTCGCCGCCCGGCTGACCGGGTGGCGGATCGACATCCGGCCGGATACCGATGTGACTCGTGAGGACGAGAAGGTAGACTGATCTCTCGGTCGGTCGACTGAGTCGCAACCACACCCTGAGGAACGCGTGACAGTGACTACAGACGCGCGCCCTGGCCAAGCCCGGGAGCGCACCTGTATCGGGTGCCGGAAGCGGTCCAGTCCGGCTGACTTGCTGCGGATGACGGTTTCCGGAGGACTTGTCCTCCCGGATCCCGATCGTCGGGCACCTGGCCGCGGGGCGCATCTGCACCCGGTGGCCGAGTGCTTCGACCTCGCTGAGCGGCGAAAAGCGTTTCCGCGGGCCTTCAAGGTCCCCGGTCCGCTTGAGCTGGCGCTCGTGCGGGAACATGTTGCGCAGCGCAGTACGGAAAGCGGTAGTGAAACAAGTGCGGCCACCAGGCCGCCCGCAGTGGTCCAGAACGGGCCGTCGCGACGACATGAAGGCGGGTCATCGACTCATGACCACTCGATGAGTGTCGAACGATGAGTGCAATGCGATGAGCATGTACGTCAACTAACGGTCCGCGCCCAGGCTCGGACCAGAGGGAGAGTAGTGGCAAAGGTCCGGGTCTACGAGCTCGCGAAAGAGCTCGGAGTTACCAGCAAGGTCGTTCTGACCAGGCTGAACGACATGGGAGAGTTCGTCCGATCGGCATCCTCGACGATCGAGGCACCCGTCGTACGACGGTTGGCGGAAGAGTTCGAGAAGAACCCGCCGAAGAAGCGCGCGGCCAAGAAGGCCGCCGCGAGTACGTCTGCCGCGCCGCAGGCGACCGCACCGGTCGCACCTGCCGAGCCGGCCAGAAAAGCACAGCCTGCTCCGGCTGAGCGCCCCGCGCCGGCCGCTGAGCCGACCCCGCCGCCGGTCGCGCAATCCCCGACAGTGGAGGCCCCGAAGGTGGAGGCCCCGGTGGCCGAGAAGGTCGAGTCCGCTCCGGCACCGGTGAAGTCGGTTCCGACCCCGGGTGTGAAGCCGGGGCCGCGTCCGGGCCCGAAGCCGGCCCCGCGGCAGGAGACCGCTCCGGTCGAAACCGCTCCGGCGGCCAAGGCCGAGACCCCGGCCGCACCGTCGTTCGAGGCACCGGCCGCCAAGGCCACGCCGGCCGCTCCGGCGCCGACCCCGGCGCCCGCTCAGCCGGAGGTTCCGGCTGCGCAGCACCGTCCGGCCGCCGAGACTTCGGCCCGGCCCGGCCCGCGTCCGGGTGGCTCGGGCTCCGGTCCGCGTCCGGGTGGGCCCAGGCCTGGTGGCCAGGGCAGCGCTCCGCGTCCGGGAGCCCCGCGCCCCGGTGCGCCGCGTCCGGGTGGTCAGGGCGGTGGTGGCCCGCGTCCGGGTGCGCCGCGTCCGGGCAACAACCCGTTCAGCTCGACCCAGGGCATGCAGCGCGGTGGCGCTCGCCCCGGCCCGGGTGGTGGGCAGGGCGAGCGTTCCGGTCAGGGTGCGAGCCCGGCCGGCATGGCGCCGCGTCCGCCGCAGTCCCGTGGTGACGACCGTGGTCGCGGCAACGACCGGCCGCGCCCGAGTGGTGTGCCCGGTGCGCCGCGCCCCAACCCCGCGATGATGCCGAAGTCCTCGGCCGGTACGTTCACCGGCCGCCCGTCCGGTCCCGGTGGGGGCGCGGGCGGCGGTGGCGGCGGCGGTGGCCGCGGCCGTCCCGGTGGCGCTCCGGGTGGACCGGGTGCCGGTCCGCGCGGTGGCGGCGGTGGCGGTGGCGGCGGTTTCCGTCCCGGTGGCGGCGGCCCCAGCGGCCCGCCCGGTGGCGGCGGTGGCCGTCCGGGTCCGGGCAACCGCGGTCGTGGCGGGACACAGGGTGCCTTCGGGCGTCCGGGTGGTCCGGCCCGTCGTGGTCGCAAGTCGAAGCGGGCCAAGCGCCAGGAATTCGACAACATGCAGGCGCCGGCGGTCGGCGGCGTTCGCGTCAAGCACGGTGACGGCGAGGTCGTGCGCCTTGCCCGTGGTGCGTCGCTGACGGACTTCGCCGAGAAGGTCGGCGTCGACCCGGCGTCGCTGGTGCAGGTGCTGTTCCACCTCGGTGAGATGGTGACCGCGACCCAGTCGGTCAACGAGGAGACGCTGCAACTGCTCGCCACCGAGCTGAACTACGACGTGCAGATCGTGTCCCCGGAGGACGAGGACCGCGAGCTGCTGCAGTCGTTCGACATCGACTTCGGTACCGACGAGGGCGACGAGACCGACCTGGTCAAGCGGCCGCCGGTCGTGACCGTGATGGGTCACGTCGACCACGGTAAGACCAAGCTGCTGGACGCGGTCCGCGAGGCGAACGTGGTCGCCAAGGAGGCCGGTGGCATCACCCAGCACATCGGTGCGTACCAGGTGACCACCGAGGTCGACGGCGAGCAGCGGGCCATCACCTTCGTCGACACCCCGGGTCACGAGGCGTTCACCGCCATGCGTGCTCGTGGTGCGCAGGCCACCGACATCGTCATCCTGGTGGTCGCGGCCGACGACGGCGTGATGCCGCAGACGATCGAGGCACTGAACCACGCCCGGGCGGCGAACGTCCCGATCGTGGTCGCGGTGAACAAGATCGACGTCCCGAGTGCGGACCCGGCCAAGGTGCGCGGTCAGCTGACCGAGTACGGCCTGGTGCCCGAGGAGTACGGCGGCGACACGATGTTCGTCGACGTCTCGGCGAAGTCCCGGATCAACATCGACGGGCTGCTCGAGTCCGTGGTCCTGACCGCGGACGCGGCGCTGGACCTGCGGGCCAACCCGAACATGCACGCCGAGGGCATCGCGATCGAGGCCAACCTGGACAAGGGCCGTGGTCCGGTGGCGACCGTGCTGGTGCAGCGCGGCACGCTGCGGGTCGGCGACTCGATGGTGGCCGGACCGGCGTACGGCCGGGTCCGGGCCATGCTCGACGAGCACGGCGACCCGGTCGAGGAGGCGACGCCGTCGCGTCCGGTCCTGGTGCTCGGTCTGACCGCCGTACCAGGTGCGGGTGACAAGTTCCTGGTCGTCGACGACGACCGCAGGGCACGGCAGATCGCCGAGAAGCGCGAAGCTCGCGCCCGGGCGGCCGCCAACGCCAAGCGTCGTGCGCGCCGGACCCTCGAGGACTTCATGGCCTCGATGGAGAAGGGCGAGACGCAGGAGCTGCTGCTCATCCTCAAGGGCGACGTGTCCGGTTCGGTCGAGGCGCTGGAAGACGCGCTGGTCCGGATCGAGGTCGGCGACGAGGTCAACCTCCGCGTCATCGACCGCGGCGTCGGTGCGATCAACGAGAACGACGTCAACCTGGCCATCGCGTCGAACGCCGTCATCATCGGCTTCAACGTGCGGCCGGCGGGCAAGGCCGGCGACGTGGCCGAGCGCGAGGGCGTGGATGTCCGGTACTACTCGGTCATCTACGCGGCGATCGACGACATCGAGGCCGCCCTGAAGGGCATGCTCAAGCCGATCTACGAGGAGGCCGTCCTCGGCCAGGCGGAGATCCGGGAGATCTTCCGCTCCTCGAAGGTGGGCAACATCGCCGGTTGCTGGGTGACCAACGGCCTGATCAAGCGCAACGCCAAGGTCCGGTTGATCCGGGACGGTGCGGTGATCGTCGACAACACCGAGCTGTCGTCGCTGAAGAGGTTCAAGGACGACGCGTCCGAGGTCCGCGAGGGCTTCGAGTGCGGTCTGACCATCAACAACTTCAACGACATCAAGATCGGTGACGTCGTGGAGTCCTTCGAACTCCGCGAGAAGCCGCGTAACTGACAGCAGTCGGTGCCCGGGACCTCCGGGCACCGGAGTAACGTCCGGAGAGGCGGTTGTCTCTCCGGACGTTACTTGTGAATAAGGGAGTGAGCCCTGATGGGTGAAGCAAGGGCGAAGCAGCTGGCCGACCGGATCCAGGTGCTCGTCGCCGAGCTGCTCGAACGCCGGGTCAAGGACCCCCGGCTGGGCTTCGTCACTGTGACGGACGCCCGGCTGACCGGCGACCTGCGCGAGGCCAGCGTCTTCTACACCGTGTACGGCGACGAGCAGGACCGGGCGTCGACCGCGGCCGCGCTGGAGTCGGCGCGTGGCCTGATCCGAAGCGAGGTCGGCAAGGCCCTCGGCCTGCGGCACAGCCCGAGCGTGGCGTTCTTCCTGGACGCCGTGCCGGAGACCGCCGGGCACATCGAGGAGCTGCTGGCCAAGGCCCGGACGGCCGACGCCGAGGTGGCCAAGTCGGCCGCGGGCGCGAAGCCGGCCGGCGACGCGGATCCGTACAAGCACAAGGACGACGACGAGGACGACCAGGACTGAGTGCTGCGTTGAACACCACGTCCACTGAGTTCAGCGCGACCGCCGACGGGATCGTCGTCGTCGACAAGCCGGACGGGATGACGTCGCACACCGTCGTCGCCCGGATCCGGCGGCTGGCCGGCACCCGCAAGGTCGGGCACGCCGGCACGCTCGACCCGATGGCCACCGGCGTGCTGGTCGTCGGCATCAACCGGGCCACTCGGCTGCTGGGTCACCTCCAGCTGGCCGACAAGTCGTACGACGCGACGATCCGGCTCGGCGCGACCACGACGACCGACGACGCCGAAGGGGAGATCGTCACCACTTCGGCGGTCGACGGCGTGACCGCGGAGGCGATCGCGGCCGCGGTGGTCGGTTTCCGCGGCGAGATCTCGCAGGTCCCGTCGAAGGTGTCCGCGATCAAGGTCGACGGGCGGCGCGCGTACGAACGGGTCCGGGCGGGTGAAGAGGTCGCGCTGAAGGCTCGGGCGGTGACGGTGTCCCGGTACGACATTCTCGACGTACGCCTGGGGGCGGACGGCATCGATGTGGATGTCTCTGTGGACTGCTCCAGCGGCACGTACATCCGCGCGCTGGCCCGCGACCTCGGCGCCGAGCTCGGTGTCGGCGGTCACCTCACGGCACTTCGCCGTACCCGCGTGGGCTCCTTCGACCTGGCGGCCGCGCACACGCTCGAGTCGCTGGCCGAGGACTTCGCCTGGCTGCCGATCGCGGACGTTGCCGCCGGCACCTTCCCGCGGTACGACGCCGACGCCGACCAGGCCGCCGCCATCCGCACCGGCCGCCCGCTGTCCGGCCTCAAACTCCAGCCGGGCCAGACCGCCATGTTCGACCCCACCGGCACCTTCCTGGCCCTCTACGAACCCCACGGCCCGATAGCCAAACCCACGGCCGTCTTCGTCAGCTGATCGGCGTACGCCTGGGGTACTGGTGACGGTATGAGCGGCGGGGAGGAACAGCGGGCTGAGTTCGGGACGGTTGCTACCTGGACGGCTGAGGTTGTGGGGGAGCTCGGGGACGACCCGCGATGGCTGGAGGCCGAGCTGATGCCGCCCGCGCCGCCGCCACCGGTGCAGCAGCCGCGGATCCCGACCTGGGTGGTGGGTGCCTGGCCGCGGCCGAAGTCGATGCGCCGGGCCGCGCTGCAGGACGGCTGGCTGCCGAACTACATCGTTCCGCCCGGTGGGCAGCCGGGGGAGCTGACCCCGGAGCTCCTCGCCGAGGGAGTCGCCTGGATCCGCCAGGAACGCGCCGCCCACGGCCTGACCATGGACAGGTACGACGTAGTCGCCGAAGGCACCACCACCGCCGACGACCCCGACGCCGCCGACACCGTCCGCCCCTGGGCCAACGCCGGCGCCACGTGGTGGATAGACGCCGACTGGTCCTCGATGGACCCCACTGCAGCCCGAGTCGCGGCTGAACGCCGGTTGAGGGCCGGCCCACCGCGCGTCGACTGACCCACCGCCGAAGGTCCACCGCACATCCAGGCGTCAAGGTGGCGTCAAGATTGGCGGGGGCCGCGTCAAGGTGGCGTCAAGACCGGCGGTCCGGACCGCGGCGGGGCGGTTCGCTGGTGTTGTGAAGTTGTTGGAGCTGCCGAAGAGGTTCTTGGTCGGGCGCCCGCTGCGCAGCGAGCGGCTGGGCGAGACCCTGCTGCCGAAGAAGCTCGCGTTGCCGGTGTTCTGCAGCGACCCGCTCTCCTCGAACGCCTACGCGACCGAAGAGATCCTGCTGATGCTCAGCCTGGGCGGGCTGACCCTGCTGCACCTGACGCCCTGGATCGCGGCCGTCGTCGTCGCTCTGCTCGTCGTGGTAGTGGCGTCCTACCGGCAGACCTGTCACGCGTACCCGAGCGGTGGTGGCGCGTACGCCGTCAGCCGGGCGAACCTCGGGCAGAACGCCTCGCTGGTCGCGGCCAGCGCCCTGCTCGTCGACTACGTGCTGACCGTCGCGGTCTCGGTGGCCGCCGGCGTGCAGAACCTCGTGTCGGCGATCCCTGAACTCGGGCCGCACGCGGTGCTGGTGTCAGTCGGCATGATCGCTGTGCTGGCGCTGATGAACCTGCGCGGCGTCAAGGAGTCCGGTACGGCGTTCGCCGTCCCGACGTACGGGTTCATCGCGGTCGTGCTCACGATGATCGCGGTCGGCTTCGTCCGGATCCTCACCGGTGACACCCCGCGCGCCGAGTCCGCGCCGTACGGGATCGAGGCCGCGACCCACGCCAGCGGCCTGGTCGTCGTCCTGCTCGCGATGCGCGCTTTCGCTTCCGGATGTACGGCGCTGACCGGCGTCGAGGCGGTCAGCAACGGCGTGCCGAATTTCAAGCCACCGAAGAGCAGGAACGCCGCGTCGACGCTGACCATCATGGGCGCGGTGACGATCGCGATGTTCGCCGGCATCACCGTCCTGGCGCTGGTGACGGATGTCCACGTGGCCTCCGACGGCGGCCGGATCACCGGTGCCCCGGCGGGCTACGAGCAGCGCACGGTCATCGCCCAAGTGGCCGGGGCCGTGTTCGGCGGCTACCACTCGATCGGATTCTTCGCCGTGCAGGCGTTCACCGCGGCGATCCTGGTGCTGGCCGCCAACACTGCGTTCAACGGCTTCCCGATCCTGGCCTCGCTGCTCGGTCACGACGGGTTCCTGCCCAGGCAGTTCGCCCGGCGCGGCGACCGGCTGGTCTACAGCAACGGCATCCTGATCTTGTCGGCGCTCGCCTGCCTGCTGATCTGGGTCTTCGATGCCAGTACGACGCGGCTGATCCAGCTCTACATCATCGGCGTCTTCGTGTCGTTCACGCTCAGCCAGGCCGGCATGGTCGTGCACTGGACCCGCCTGCTGCGCGATCCGTTGGCAAGGGCAACCGCCTCGATGCACCGGTCCCGCGGCATCAACGCCCTCGGTGCGGTGTTCACCGCCGTCGTGCTGGTCGTCGTACTGATCACCAAGTTCACCCACGGCGCGTGGATCGTGGTCATCGCGATGCCGGCGATCTTCTTGCTGATGAAGGGGATCCGGCGACACTACGACCGCGTCGACGCCGAGCTGACGCCGCGTCCGGGTGGCGTCACCCTGCCCCCGCGGGTGTTCGCGATCGTCCTGGTGTCCAGGTTGCACACCCCGACGTTGCGGGCGCTCGCGTACGCCCGGGCGACCCGTCCGACGTCGCTGACAGCGGTGACGGTCAGTACCGACGAAGACGCGTCCGACGCCTTGCTTCGCGACTGGAGTGAGCGCGACATTCCTGTCCCGTTGAAGGTGCTGCACTCGCCGTACCGCGATGTGACCGGTCCGGTGCTGAGCTACGTCAAGGACGTACGGCGGAACAGTCCGCGTGACCTGGTCGCGGTGTTCATCCCGGAGTACGTCGTCGGCCACTGGTGGGAGGCGCTCCTGCACAACCAGAGTGCGCTGCGGTTGAAGGCGCGGCTGCTGTTCCAACCTGGCGTGATGGTGATCAACGTGCCGTGGAAGCTCGGGTCCGCGGAGGTTCTCGAGGCCCGGCGGGTCGAGCCGGCGGCCGCGGAGCCGCCACACGACAAGGTCGCAGGGCCGGTCTGACCTGCGCCAGCCGTGCGACAGTGGTGCCGTGGTACAGAACAGGACGGCGGAGTCAGCCGCCCGACTGCCCGGCAGGATCGGGCACGGCCGGCGAAGGCGACTCTGGACCGGTTTCGGGCTGGTTCTGGCCGGCCTGCCGGCGCTGACGCTCGCGCTGGTCCCGGTGCGGGACAGCCTGGCGCTCGAGAGCATCCTGCTGCTGTACCTGCTGATCGTGGTCCTGATCGCGGTGACGGGCGGTCTGCTTCCCGGTGTCGCCGCCGCCCTCGCCGCGGTGCTGCTTGCCAACTTCTTCTTCACCACGCCGTACCACACGCTCGTCGTCGAGCAGCGGGACAGCATCATCGCGCTGTTCGTGTTCGTGCTGGTCGCGGTGACGGTCAGCGTGACCGTCGACGTGGCCATTCGCCACCGGGTCGCCGCCGTCCGCAGCCGCAGCGAGGCGGAGGTCCTGTCCCGGATCACGGCGGAACCGGTCACCGACGACTCGCTCACCGCGGTGCTGGAGGAGGTGCGGGAGACGTTCGGCATGGTGTCGGTCGCGCTGCTCGAGAGCCGCGGCGAGCTCGACCATGTCGTCGCGGTTGCCGGCCCGCCGCTGCGCGGCAGCCCGGTCATCTCGGTCCCGGCGCGGGACGGGCTCCGGCTCGTTGCCGAAGGCCCCGAACTCTTCGCCGAGGACCGGAAGCTGCTGACCCGGCTGGCCGGCGCCGCCGGGCGAGCTTGGGAGGACCAGCAACTCGCCGGTGAAGCGGCCCAGGCCCGGCAGCTCGCCGAGGTCGACCGGCTGCGGTCGGCCTTGCTGGCCGCCGTCGGACATGACCTGAGAACGCCGTTGGCAGGAATCAAGGCCGCTGTCTCCAGCCTCCGGCAACGCGACGTGACCTGGAGCCCGGCCGAGCAGAGCGAGCTGCTGGAGACGATCGAGGAATCGGCGGACCGGCTCGACGATCTGATCGCGAACCTGCTGGCGATGAGCCGGTTGCAGGCCGGGGCGCTGTCCGTCGACGTGCGGCCGGTCGTGCTGGAGGAGGTCGTCGCCAAGGCACTGGTCGGAATCCCGGCGGACGTCGTCACGGTCGACGTCCCGGTGCACCTCCCGCTCGTGCTGGCCGACGCCGGACTGCTCGAGCGGGTGATCGCCAACCTGGTCGACAACGCGCGGCGGTTCTCCCCGGCCGGCGTCCCGGTCCGGGTCGAGGCGTCGTACGACGAGAGCGCCGTACAGGTCGCCGTGGTCGACACCGGCCCCGGCGTGCCGACCGAGGACCGGGAGCGTATCTTCACTCCGTTCCAGCGGCTCGGCGACAACCGGTCCGACGGCGGCGCCGGCCTGGGACTCGCGATCGCCCGCGGTTTCAGCGAGGCGATGGCGGGGAGCGTGGCACCCGCACCGACACCCGGCGGAGGTTTGACGATGACAGTGACCCTGCCGGTGGTGCCGTGATCAACGTCCTGATCGTCGACGACGATCGGCAACTGCTGCGGGCGCTGGCGATCAACCTGCGCGCCCGCCGGTACGACGTCGAGACCGCGGCCGACGGCGCGTCCGCGCTCGCGGCGGCGGGCCGGCGGCCGCCCGGCCTCGTCATCCTCGACCTGGGCCTGCCGGACATGAACGGCGTCGAGGTGGTGTCCGGTCTGCGCGGCTGGTGCTCGGCGCCGATCATCGTGCTGTCGGCTCGCGACGCCCAGGCCGACAAGGTCGCGGCGCTCGACGCCGGCGCCGACGACTACGTCACCAAGCCGTTCGGCATGGACGAGTTGCTGGCCCGGATCCGGGCGGCACTCCGCCGGGCGGCGGTGCCAGACCCCGGTGCACCCGCGGTCGTCCGGACCGAGGCGTTCACCATCGACCTCGCGGCCAAACGCGTCACGACCTCCGAAGGCGACGTACGACTCACTCCCACCGAGTGGAGCCTGCTGGAGATGCTGGTCCGCAATCCCGGCAAGCTCGTCAGCCAGAAGCAACTGCTCCAGGACGTCTGGGGGCCCGGATACGAGTCCGCGACCAACTACCTCCGCGTCTACATGGCCCAACTCCGCCGGAAGCTCGAACTCGACCCCGCACGCCCCATCCACCTGATCACCGAGCCGGGAATGGGCTACCGCTTCCAGCCCTAGCTACCCTGTTGGGGTGCGTTCTCGTCCGACTTTGCGGTGGGCTCCTGGGCCTGAGGTGCTGGCGTTGGAGCCTGGTTCGGCGGATGTCGGGCCGGTGGCGGACGTCGTGGCCGGCGGGCAGGTCGTCGTACTGAGTGGGGCGGGGATCTCGACCGAGTCGGGGATCCCGGACTACCGGGGTGAGACAGGCAGCCTGCGGACGCACACGCCGATGACGTACGGCGACTTCGCGGCCAGCGAGTCTGGTCGGCAGCGGTACTGGGCCCGCAGCCACCTCGGCTGGCGCACGATCGCCCGCGCGGAGCCGAACGACGGGCACCGGGCGGTCGCGGCGCTGCAGGCGCGGGGCTACTTGAGCGGCGTGATCACCCAGAACGTCGACGGCCTGCACCAAGCTGCCGGCGCGCGCGACGTGATCGAGTTGCACGGCAACCTCGACCGGGTGATCTGCCTGCAATGCCGGACAACCTCGGCCCGCGAGGTGCTCGACCGCCGGCTACGAGACGCGAATCCGGGGTTCGAGGCCGAGGTGACGCGGATCAACCCCGACGGAGATGCGGAGCTCCCGACGGAGGCGGTCGGCAGCTTCGAGCTCGTCGACTGCACGAACTGCGGGGGTGTGCTCAAACCCGACGTGGTCTTCTTCGGCGAGAACGTCCCGAAGTCCCGGGTCGAGCGCTGCTACCGGCTCATCGACGACGCGAACGCCGTCCTCGTCCTGGGCTCGTCCCTCACCGTGATGTCCGGCTTCCGCTTCGTCCGCCACGCCGCCAAGTCCGGCACCCCCGTCCTGATCATCAACCAGGGTCTGACCCGCGGCGACCCGTACGCCACCCACCGGATCAATCTCCCGCTCGGTCAGGCGCTGACCGAACTCGGCGAACGGCTGTGAACACCACCGGGCCGGGCCACGCGTGAGGTGGCTCGGCCCGGGGTCCGCCGTACGGATTGGAAAGGGTCAGCGTTGCGCGCTGGTCCGTAGGCGGTTCAGGGAGGCCTCGAGGGCCTTGGGGGAGGCGGCGGCTTGCCGCGACAACGTGCGAGCGTGGGCAGCCCAGGTGGACTGTTCGGCCGCGGTCACCACGGCAGGGACGCCGGTGAGCTTCTTGTAGGTCAGAGACGCGACGCCGGCCTGGCCTTCGTAGCTGGGGTGGTAGTTCAGCGCCCGGAGCCCCGGACACGTCCCGACGATGTCGCCGAACACCCCGAAGTCGTTGCCGCCGATCCCGAGTGTGACGAGGTCCGTGTCCGGCGTCAGCGCGTCGAACTGCGGCGCGGCCGTGCCGATCGGGGTGCTCTGCGGTTGCGTCATGTTCGTGGTGTCGGCCCCACCGCGACTCACGTCGGTGAACCTGTAAATCCTCAGCGCCGCCGCCAGCATCTTCGGATAGTTGCTGTACGAGCGCACGCACCCGAGCGACAGCAGGTCCGGCAAGGGGACGAGCGGCGCGGAGGTGTACGAATCGCCGAGAGCCACGTAGTTCCGGAACGCGGGCGTGGCGTCGGCCTGCGCGACCGGGAGCGTGCCGAGCAGAACCAAGGACGCGCAGGCGGCGACCAGACGGCGTAGCTTCACGGGACCCTCCCCAGGCTCGGGCGTTGCGGGCCCCACCCTAGGTTGAGTCACCACTCGATCACAAGGGGTGATCGTGGACCTGCTGCGCGGAATCCGATCACGGCATGGAATCCTGCTGTCATGCGTGTCTGGCACGGTTTGGACCAGGTGAGCCCGGAATTCGGGCCGGCGGTCGTCACCATCGGCAACTTCGACGGCGTACACCGAGGGCACCAGGAGGTGCTCGCGCACGCCAAGGCGCGGGCGGCCGAGCTGGGTGGCCTCCCGGTCGTCGCGCTGACCTTCGACCCGCACCCGATGACGGTGCTGCGGCCGGAACGGGCGCCGGCGATGGTCAGCCGCGCCGAGGAGCGGGCCGAGCTGCTGATCCGGTACGGCGCCGACGCCGTCCTGATCCTCCCGTTCAGCAAGGAGGTGTCGGGCTGGTCGCCGGAGGAGTTCATCGAGCGGGTCCTGGTCGGCGCGCTGCACGCGAAGGCGATCGTGGTCGGCGAGAACTTCCGGTTCGGCCACAAGGCCGCCGGGCACGTGGACACGCTGGTCGCGGCCGGCGCCAAGGACGGGTTCCAGGTCGAGGGCCTGGGCCTGGCCGGAGACGCGCAGCCGTGGTCGTCGACGTACATCCGGGAGCGGATCGCCGACGGTGACGTCGAGTCCGCCGCCGATGCGCTCGGGCGGCCGCTGCGGGTCACCGGAGTGGTCGTGGAGGGGGACAAGCGCGGCCGCGAGCTCGGCTACCCGACCGCGAACATTCCCGCGGATCCGACGGCCGCGGTCCCGCTCGACGGCGTGTACGCGGGCTGGCTGACCGTGCTCGAGCCCGCTGCCGGCGGACAGAGTCCTTGCTACCCCGCCCCACCGCCCCAGTCGGCGTACGGCGAACCGCTGCCGGCCGCGATCAGCGTCGGCAGCAACCCCACCTTCGACGGCGTGGACCGGCGGGTGGAGTCGTACGTGCTGGATCGCGACGACCTGGAGCTGTACGGCGCGCGGATCGCGGTGGATTTCGTCGCCCGGCTGCGCGGCACCCAGATCCGCTTCGACACCATCGACGAGCTGCTGGTCCAGATGAAGGCCGACGTCGACGGCGCGCGCCGGATCCTTACCGGGAATTAGGGTGACGCGTCCACGGACTGATACTCTGGGCGCTGCCGTCTGAACGGCCGCGGACCGAGAGTGCTCGGGTGAAGAATGCCCCGGTGCGCCGCGCAACGGAAATCGAGAGGAACTCCGTGTCATCTGTTGATGCCGCCACGAAGAAGAAGATCATGGGTGAGTACGCCCTGACCGAGGGTGACACCGGGTCCCCCGAGGTCCAGGTCGCGCTGCTGACGCACCGCATCGCGCACCTCACCGAGCACCTCAAGGAGCACAAGCACGACCACCACAGCCGGCGTGGCCTGCTGCTTCTGGTCGGCCAGCGCCGCCGGCTGCTGAACTACCTGGCGAAGAAGGACATCAACCGCTACCGGTCCCTGATCGAGCGGCTCGGCCTTCGCCGATGACGTCGCGAGGAGCGGCCCCCCGGTTCGGGTGGCCGCTCCTGGCGTATCCGCGCACTCGCGCGGGTTCTAACTGAATACAGAAGCACGCAAGACGAACGAGGCGACGCGAAGCGCGTGGCGGGAGACGACCGGTCCTCGGTAGTGGCTTTCGGGTAACAGGTAGCACTGGGATACCCGCGGGCCTCGATCGAAGACCGGCACCCCGGAAGCTCGCGCCTCGCAGTCGTCACACTGCTAGAGAGGGGTATCCCGTGTCGGGATCCACAAGTGTGCCCATGGAGGGCGCAGATTTCGCTGAAGCCGTCATCGACAACGGCAGCTTCGGCACTCGTACCATCCGCTTCGAGACGGGCCGACTGGCCCAGCAGGCCGCCGGTTCGGCCGCCGCCTACCTCGATGGCGACACGATGGTGCTGTCGGCCACCACGGCCAGCAAGAAGCCCAAGGACCAGTTCGACTTCTTCCCGTTGACGGTGGACGTCGAGGAGCGGATGTACGCCGCCGGCCGCATCCCGGGCTCGTTCTTCCGCCGGGAGGGCCGTCCGTCCGAGGAGGCCATCCTGACCTGCCGGCTGATCGACCGCCCGCTGCGGCCGTCGTTCGTGTCCGGCCTGCGTAACGAGATCCAGGTCGTCATCACCGTCCTGGCCCTGAACCCGGACAAGCTGTACGACGTCCTCGCGATCAACGCCGCGTCGATGTCGACCCAGCTGGCCGGCCTGCCGTTCTCCGGCCCGATCGGCGGCGTCCGCGTCGCGCTGATCGAGGGCCAGTGGGTGGCGTTCCCGACCCACACCGAGCTCGAGGACGCGGTCTTCGACATGGTGGTCGCCGGCCGGGTGACCGACACCGGTGACGTCGCGATCATGATGGTCGAGGCCGAGTCGACCCCGACCACCTTCGACAAGGTCGCCGGCGGCGCGCAGGCGCCGACCGAGGAGATCGTGGCCGAGGGTCTCGAGGCCTCCAAGGCGTTCATCAAGACGCTGGTCGAGGCGCAGGCCGATCTGGCCGCGCGGGCCGCGAAGCCGACCGGTGAGTTCCCGGTCTTCCCGGACTACCAGGACGACGCTTTCGCCGCGGTCGAGGCCTCGGCATCCGAGGAGCTGGCGCAGGCGCTGACCATCGCCGGCAAGCACGAGCGCGAGGACGCCACCGACGCGGTCAAGGCCGCCACGGTGGACAAGCTGGCCGCCGACTTCGAGGGCCGCGAGAAGGAGCTGTCCGCGGCGTTCCGGTCGCTGACCAAGAAGCTGGTCCGCCAGCGCGTGCTCAAGGAGAAGGTCCGCATCGACGGCCGCGGGCTGGCCGACATCCGGCCGCTCAAGGCGCAGGTGCGGGTGCTCCCGCGGGTGCACGGTTCGGCGCTGTTCGAGCGCGGCGAGACCCAGATCCTGGGTGTCACCACGCTGAACATGCTGCGGATGGAGCAGCAGCTGGACACGCTCTCCCCGGAGACGCGCAAGCGCTACATGCACAACTACAACTTCCCGCCGTACTCGACCGGTGAGACCGGCCGGGTGGGTTCGCCGAAGCGTCGCGAGATCGGTCACGGCGCGCTGGCCGAGCGGGCCCTGGTGCCGGTGCTGCCGTCGCGCGAGGACTTCCCGTACGCGCTGCGTCAGGTGTCCGAGGCGCTCGGCTCGAACGGTTCCACCTCGATGGGTTCGGTCTGCGCCTCGACGCTGTCGCTGCTGTCGGCCGGTGTGCCGCTGAAGGCCCCGGTCGCCGGTATCGCGATGGGCCTGATCTCCGGTGAAATCAAGAACGAGGCCGGCGAGACAGAGACAAGGTATGTCGCGCTGACCGACATCCTGGGCGCGGAGGACGCGTTCGGCGACATGGACTTCAAGGTCGCCGGTACGAAGGACTTCGTCACCGCCCTGCAGCTGGACACCAAGCTGGACGGCATCCCGGCCAGCGTGCTGGCCGGTGCGCTGACCCAGGCCAAGGACGCCCGCCTGACGATCCTGGACGTGATGGCCAAGGCCATCGACGCGCCGGGTGAGATGAGCGAGTTCGCGCCGCGGGTCATCTCGGTGAAGGTCCCGGTCGACAAGATCGGCGAGGTCATCGGCCCGAAGGGCAAGATGATCAACCAGATCACCGAGGACACCGGCGCCGACATCTCGATCGAGGACGACGGCACCGTCTACATCGGCGCGACCGACGGTCCGTCGGCCGAGGCGGCCCGGGCCGCGATCAACGCGATCGCGAACCCGACCATGCCGGAGAAGGGCGAGCGCTACCTGGGCACGGTCGTGAAGACGACCAACTTCGGTGCGTTCATCAGCCTGCTGCCGGGCAAGGACGGCCTGCTGCACATCAGCAAGCTGCGTCCGCTGGCCGGTGGCAAGCGCGTCGAGGCCGTCGAGGACGTGCTGTCGGTGGGCCAGAAGCTGCAGGTCGAGATCGCCGAGATCGACGACCGCGGCAAGCTGTCGCTGATCCCGGTCATCGAGGGTGAGGGCGACAAGAAGGCTGACAAGGACGTCGACAAGGCGGCCGAGTCCGCCGAGTGACCCGAGCGATCACCAGCACACTGCTGAGCCCGGAGGCGGGCGGTCCGGTCAGACGGACCGTCCTGCCCTCCGGGCTTCGTGTGCTCTCCCAGTCCGTGCCGGGCTTCCGCTCGGTCACCTTCGGCGTGTGGGTCGGCGTCGGCTCCCGGGACGAACCGGAGCAGCTGGCCGGCGCCACGCATTTCCTCGAGCACCTGCTGTTCAAGGGCACCGAGCGCCGCGACGCGCTGGAGATCTCCTCCGCCATCGACGCGGTCGGCGGTGAGATGAACGCGTTCACGGGCAAGGAGTACACCTGCTACTACGCCCGGGTGCTGGACTCCGACCTCCCGCTCGCGGTCGACGTCATCTGCGACATGATCACCTCCGCCACGCTGACCAGTGCGGACGTGGAGAGTGAACGCGACGTCATCGACGAAGAGATCGCGATGCACGCCGATGAGACGTCGGACCACATCCACGATCTGTTCGCCGAGCAACTCTGGGGCACGTCTCCACTCGGCCGCTCCATCACCGGTACGCCGCAGTCCGTCGCCGGCCTGTCCCGCCAGCAGGTCGTCGGGTGGTACCGCCGTCGCTACAAGCCGTCCAACATCGTCGTCTCGGTCGCCGGGAACGTCGACCACACCGACGTCGTTCGCCTGGTCCGCAAGGCGTTCGAGCGGCACTGGGTGACCACCGACGCCGAGCCCGCGCCGGTGCGAGGCGGTGTCGTCACGCCGGTTCCGACGTACGGCGGGGTGCAGGTCCACCACCGTGAGGCCGAGCAGGCGCACCTGGTGCTCGGGATGCCGGGCCTGGTACGCAACGACGAGCGGCGCTACGCCGCCGGTGTCCTGCACGGGATCGTCGGCGGCGGCATGTCGTCGCGACTGTTCCAGGAGGTCCGGGAGAAGCGCGGTCTGGCGTACTCGGTCTTCACCTTCGGATCGGCGTACGCCGACTCCGGCATGGTCGGTGTGTACGCCGGGTGCCTGCCGAAGAAGGCCAACGAGGTCCTCGATGTGGTCCGCGCCGAGCTCCAATCGATTGCCAGCGGCAACATCACCCCCGACGAGCTGCTCCGGGGCAAGGGCCAGATGCGTGGCTCGGTCGTGATGGGGCTGGAGGACACCGGCGCCAAGATGACCCGGATCGCCAAGGCCGAGCTCGTTTACGGCGAGCTCCCGACCGTCGACGACATCCTGCACCGGATCGACTCCGTCACCCTCGACGACGTCATCCACCTCGCCGCCGAGCTCTACGCCGGCGCCCCCGCCTTGACCGTGATGGGCCCCTTCGACGAGGACAGCACCGCCTTCACGGTCTGACCCGGACCGGCAGAGTCTGGTAGCCACGCAGAACGAGTCTGTCGCGGCGCGTGGGCTGCCGCCCGGGGTCCGCCGACAGATCGGGAAACCGGCTGAGCAGGCGGGGGAACGCCACCGAGGCTTCGAGCCGGGCCAGGTTGTTGCCGACGCAGATGTGCGGGCCGGCGCCGAAGCTCAGGGGCTTGATGTCGCTTCGGGCGGCATCGAAGCGGTCGGGCCGGTGATACCGGCCCGGATCGCGGTTGGCTGCTCCGAGCAAGAGGATCACGTCGCTGCCGTCGGGCACGGGGACATCCCCGGCAGTGAGGCCGTCGCTGAGGGCTACCCGGGTCGTGACCTGCACCGGAGACTCGTACCGAAGAACCTCCTCGATGAAGCCTGCTGTCGTGGCCGAGCCGGAACGCAGTGCTGTGGCGAGATCCGGGCGGTCCAGCAGGATCGCCAGCCCGTTGCCGAGGAGGTCGGTGGTGGTCTCGAAGCCGGCGACCAGCAGCAGGATCAGATTGGCGAGCAGTTCCTCGTCGGACAGGCGGCCGTCATCTGCGTCGCGTGCGGCCACCAAGGCGCTGACGAGGTCGTCGCCCGGCGCCGTACGCCGTTCGCTGATCAGGGGAGTGAAGTACCGCCCCAAGTCGCGGGCCGCCGCGTCGGCGGGACCGTCCGCGTCGCCGGCAAGTTCCAGTGCCGCTGTCAGTGCGGATGCCAGCGGGCGGAACTGGTGGCGGTCGCGGGCCGGGATCCCGAGCAGTTCGCAGATGACGGTGACCGGCAGTTGGAAGGCGAACTGGTCCATGAAGTCGACCATGCCGTCATCCGCTGCGGGCTCGGCGAGCCGATCGAGCAGAGTGTCCACCGCGGCCTCGACCGACGGCTGGAGCGCGGCGACGCGGCGTGGCGTGAACACCTGGGAGATCAACGAGCGCATGCGACCGTGATTCGGTGGGTTGGCCCGCAGGATCGACCGTTCCATCATGCGCAAGGCGGCGCCGGCGGTCCGGTCGACAGCCGGTGCGGACCGGCTTGGTGTCGTGTCCGGCAGGCCGAAGCCAGGGTTCCGAAGCACCTGGTTGACCGCCGCGTAGCCGACCACCAGGAAGACGCTGTCGGTGACGGTAAGGACCGGGCCGATCCGGTGGGCAGCGGCGTACAGCGGGAAGGGATCGGGCCGCCCTGCAGGTGAGATCAGGGCCTGGAGGATCGCCGCGGCGTCTTCGGGGCGGGCTGGAGGCATGATGGCGTCCTTCAGGAGTGGCGGCGAGAGGTCAGCGGGGGCTGGTGGAGATCGTTGACGGCTGCACGGCCGAGGAGGATGAAGCCGACGGCGTACGCCGTCGCCCCGGCGACTTCGAAGAGCTGGATGAGCCCGAAGCGCGGCCCGGATGTGAAGATGAACAGACCGCCGATCGTGTAGACGGTGGCACCGGCGCCGAGCAGCACGCCGGCCCAGCGCAGGCCGTGACGGTCGAGTGTCCGGGCGAGCCAGAGGTACCCGAACGGGAAGACGAGCAGCGCCGGGAACACGATGAGCGCTGCCGGTGTGTCGAGGTCGGCCGGCTCGTGCACGAGGCTCGGCGCGTACTCGGCGCGGACCGGGTTGTGCGCCCCGTCGAAGATGATCAGGGCGAACCACAGCAGGGTGCCGATCAGCGCGGCGTACGACGACCTGAGATCTCGCCGCCGGGTGATCTGAGTGCCCAGCGCGATCATGCTCGCCAGGCAGATGACCTGCAGCAGCAGGCCGGCCGCTTGGATGTCGTGCGTGAGGCCGTAGCGCTCGCCGACGGCCGCGATGCTCCAACCGTCACGGGCGGGATGCAGAAGCGTTCCCAGCCAGAACACCGGGCCGCCGGCGAACGCGGTCAGTCGAGCCGTGGTGCCGAGTAGCCGGCGTGTGCTGCCGGAGTGCGCGAGCGTCTCGCTCATCGATCGTGCTCCCAGTCGGTCGAAAATCACTAGAGTGTTCCTCTAGTGGATCACTAGAGGAACACTCTAGTCAACTGATAGGCTGCGGTCATGAACGCGTCAGCCGGCCCGGCCACCAGCAGAGCGGACAAAGCACAGGCCAACCGGCGCCGGATGCGCGCGGCGGCGCTGGCGCTGTTCACTGATCGCGGGTATGCCTCGACGTCCATACAGGCCATCGCCGACGAGGCCGGCATGGCGGTGCAGACGCTCTACTTCACGTTCGGCAGCAAGAGCGCCTTGCTCAAAGAGATCCTCGACATCGCGGTCGCCGGCGACGAAGAGCCGGTGCCGACGCTGGAGCGGCCGAAGGTGCGCGCCGCGATCGCCGACCCCGATCCGGTCCTCCAACTCCGTGAGCTGGCGCGATTGTCGCGCGAGATCTACGAACGCGTCGCACCAGTGCTCCAAGTGGTGGCCGGCGCCGCGTCAGCCGACTCCGACCTCGCGGAACTGTGGGAGACGAACAACACCCAGCGCGCCATCGTCATGACAGAGCTCATCACCGCTCTCGCGTCCAGGAGTCCGCTGCGCGACGGCGTCGATACGGCCACGGCGATCGACATCGCCCTTGCCTTGCAGAGCCCTGAGATGTACCACTTCCTCATCAGCCGCCGCGGCTGGAGCCCTAGCCGGTGGGAGCAGTGGACGGCCGACGCCCTGATCACCCAGTTGCTCCCCGGCCGCTAGGTCCTGAGCGGCTCGACAGCCCCAGGGTGCAGGAGCACACTGGCGGGGTCAGCGACCTGGGGGGACTTGGGGGCGGGAGCTGGTCATGAGCACGATTACTCCGGAGATTCAGGCACTCGGCGAGAACTTCCGCGGGGAGCTGGTCCATCCGGGCGAGCCGTCGTACGACGACGTCCGGAAAGTGTGGAACGGGTCGATCGACCGCCGGCCGGGAGTGGTCGCCCGGTGCACGGGGGTCGCCGATATCCGGTCAGCGCTCGCGTACGCGCGGCGTACCGGCGGGCCGGTTGCGGTCCGGGGTGGCGGGCACAGCTTCCCCGGTCACTCGACCTGCGACGGCGGCGTGGTGCTGGATCTTTCGCTGCTGAAGGGCATCCGGGTCGATCCGGTACGGCGTACCGCCCGGGCGCAAGCGGGTGTCCTGTTGGGGGAGCTCGACCGTGAGACCCAGGCGTTCGGTCTCGCCACGCCGTCCGGAATCGTGACGCATACCGGTCTGTCCGGTCTCACGCTGGGCGGGGGGATCGGCTGGCTGATGCGCAAGTACGGGCTGAGCATCGACAACCTGATCTCGGTCGACGTGGTCACCGCGGACGGCGAGCTGGTGACCGCGAGCGAGGACGTCAACGCGGACCTGTTCTGGGGCATCCGTGGTGGCGGCGGAAACTTCGGTGTCGTGACCGAGTTCGAGTTCCGGCTGCACCCGGTCGGGCCGATCGTGTACGCCGGCCTGGTGGCCTGGCCGATGGACCAGTCGCCGGACCTGATGCGCTTCTACCGCGACTGGATCACCGGCGTACCCGACGAGCTGACCACTGCGGTGATCCACCGCTGGCTGCCGGACACGCCGACGATCCCGGCCGAGCTGCACGGCCGGCCGGTGGTGGCGGTCGTCGCCTGCTACGCCGGACCGGTCGAGGACGGCGAGAAGGCGGTCGCGCCGCTCAAGGCCTTCGCGCCGCCGCTCCTGGACACGATCATCCCGAAGCCGTATCTGGACCTGCAGTCGATGCTCGACCCGAGCTTCCCGCACGGCCGGTGGTACTACATGCGGGCGTGTGACGTCGCCGAGCTGACCGACGAGGTGATCGACATCGCGGCCGCGCGCGGTCTCGCGATCGATTCGCCGTACACGGCGTACCCGATCTTCCATCTCGGTGGCGCGATCTCCCAGGTGCCCGCGGGCAGTACGGCGTTCGGCGGGCGGGGGAGCGGGCACACGATCAACTTCGTCGGGGTGACGCTCGGACCGGAGGGGTTCGAGGAGCAGCGCGAATGGGTCCGGGACTCGTGGCGGGCGATGGAACCGCACCAGTCCGGCGTGTACGTGAACTTCCTGACCGACGAGGGCACCGATCGGATCCGGTCCGCGTACGGCGCGGCGACGTACGACCGGCTGGTCGCTTTGAAGCGGAAGTACGACCCGGGCAACCTGTTCCACCTGAACCAGAACATCCCGCCCCTCTGAGGTTCGGTGGTGCAGCAGGGGACGTATCCCGGGCTGATGTCTCGGCCGGCCGGCCGGCCGCTTCGCCCGGCCGGCCGGCCGCTTCGCCCGGCTGTTCGCCGAATCGGTCGTCTGACAGGCAGCGCACCCAGCGCACTCGCCATCGCACGGACTGTGATCGGGCGATCGAGCATGTGTGCGCACAAACGAATCTGACCAAGATTTGCGCTGACGTCTGATGACTTGTGGCACTTATCGGATTAAGGTCGGGCGGTTGCGCCGTGGTGTCCGGTGGTCGTCTGAGGTCTTGGGAAAGTAACGCTCACGTTACGCGCCGCCGCTTTGTGCCTGACAACGTTGACATGCGCAGTTTCGACCAGCCACCATGACGCTTGATCCGCCCACCTAGCGGCCCTCCCGCCGAGGAAGTTGGTTCGACCGTGCGACGTCTGACTGGGTTTGTGGGGGTGGCGCTCGGCTTAACGCTGGTGCTCGCCTCCTGTGGTGACGGGAAGTCCGGAGGTAGCTCCGGCAGTGGCGCGAAGAGTGAGGTCATCGCGATCGCCGCCGACCCGCTGGAGTACATCAACCCGCTGAACGAGAACGGCAGTCCGGGGATCCAGGTCGCGATGGCGATGTTCGCCCCGCTGGTCACCACCGACCCGAACTCGGGCAAGCTGCAGAACGTGATGGCCGACTCGGTCACACCGGACAAGACCAGCCAGACCTGGACGATCAAGCTCCGGCCCGGCAACACGTTCCAGAACGGCCAGCCGCTGACCGCGAAGGACTACGTGGACAGCTGGAACATGACCGCGCAGGGCTCGAACGCCTGGAAGAACAACGGGTTCTTCTCCAAGGTCGACGGGTACGACGCGCTGAACCCGCCCACCGCGGACGGCGCCACCCCGAAGCCGACCGCCGTGAAGACGCTGAGCGGCCTGAAGCAGGTCGACGACCTGACCTTCACGGTCAAGCTCAAGGTGCCGTTCTCGCAGTTCGGCCTCACCCTGCAGTACCTCGGCCTGGCCCCGCTGCCGGAGGAGGTGCGGAAGAACCCGGACGCCTACAAGCGCAAGCCGATCGGCAACGGCCCGTACAAGCTGGCCGCCGACTGGAACGCCGGTGACGACATCAAGCTGGCCAAGTGGGACGGCTACAAGGGCCCGAACGCGCCTGAGGCGGACTCGATCACCTACCGGTTCATCCCGAACGCGGACACGGCGTACAACGAGTTCCTGGCCGGCAACGTCGACTTCACCGACGTGCCGTCGACCAAGGTGCAGAGCTTCAAGACCGACGCGCCGGACAAGTGGGTGACCAGCGTCAGCTCCGGCGCGAACTACCTGGTCATCCCGGCCTGGGACCCGCGGTTCAAGAACCCGAAGCTGCGGCACGCGTTCTCGGAGGCGATCGACCGCAAGGCGTTCGCCGACCTGGTCGGCCTGTCCGACCCGGCCAAGGGCCTGATCGCGCCGGACATCGCCGGGTACCGCGACAACGCCTGCAAGTACTGCGACTTCGACGCGACCAAGGCCAAGCAACTGCTCCAGGAGGCCGGCGGCTTCTCCGGCGTGCTGAACATCAACTACAACACCACGTCGGCGACCGGTCAGATCTTCGCCGAGGCGATCGGCAACATGCTCCGGCAGAACCTCGGCCTGCAGGTCAAGTACACCGGCAAGCAGGGCTCGGAGATCACCGAGCTGGCCGACAGCCGCAAGCTGGACGGGCTGCGCTTCGGCGGCTGGGGTCACGACTACCCGTCGATCGAGGACTACCTGACCCCGATGTTCAAGTCCAACGGTGATGCGAACTTCGCCGGCTACAGCAACCCGGCGCTGGACGCGCTGCTGGCCAAGGGCGACGCCGAGCCGGACCAGGACAAGGCGATCAAGCTGTACCAGCAGGCCGAGGACATCGCCCTCGAGGACCTGCCGCTGATCCCGCTGTACACCAAGTCGAACGCCTACCTGCACTCGGACAAGATCGAGCCCCGGGTATCGAAGTACGTCGGGGTGTCGGCGCTCTACGCGACGTTCAAGTGATCCGGTTCGTCGCACGCCGTGTCCTGGCGGCGGTCCCGATCGGACTGATCGTCACGCTGGGGGTCTTCGCGCTCGTCTTCGCGATGCCTGGAGACCCCCTGCGGGAACTGGCCGGTGACAAGCCGATCCCGGCCGCCGTGCTGGCGGCCAAACGGGCCCAGTTCCATCTCGACGATCCGTTCATCATCCAGTACCTGCTGAGCATGAAGGACATCCTCACCGGGCACTTCGGTACGACGTTCGCCGGCGCGGACATCGCCGACCAGCTCCGGTTGCGGATCCCGGTCACGCTGAAGCTGACCCTGCTGGCGAACGCGTTCCAGTGGACGCTGGGCCTGTTCTTCGGGATCTACGCCGGCTTCAAGCGCAACGGCGTGATCGACAAGTCGTTGCTGCTGGCAACGCTGGTGCTGCTGGCAGTGCCGGGGCTGGTGGCGTACTTCGCCGCGCAGTACCTGTTCGGCGTCGAGCTGAAATGGTTCCCGGTCTCGGGCGTGCTGGAAGGGTTCCCGCGCTCGTACCTGCTGCCCGCGCTGGTGATCGGCGTCCTCGGGTTCGCCGGCCTGGCCCGGCTGATGCGGACGTCGATCGTGGAGACGGTGAACGCCGACTTCGTGAAGACCGCCCGGGCGAAGGGACTGGGGGAGCAGCGGGTGCTGTGGGCGCACATCCTGCCGAACGCGCTGCTCCCGATCGTGACCTTCATCGGGATCGACCTGGCCGGCATGTTCGGCGGGGCGATCATCACCGAATCCATCTTCAACCTGCCCGGGCTCGGCCAGTTCATGTTCCAGGCGATCAAGCTGAAGGAGGGTGGGGTCGTGGTGCTGCTGTCGACACTGGCGTTCATCTCGTTCATCGTGATCAACCTGCTGGTCGACCTCCTGTACGGCGTCCTGGATCCGAGGGTGCGCAATGTCTGAGATCCAAGCTGTTGTCGGTGCCGAGGCCCAGGAGCTCGGCGACGGCCGCACGCTGTCGAACCGGGAGCTGCTGCGGGCGTTGTTACGCAAGCCGCAGTTCGTCGTCTGCAGCCTGTTGCTGTTGCTGTTCTTCCTGATGGCGGCGGTGCCGAAGCTCTTCACCTCCGTGGATCCGCGCTTCTGCGAGCTGGCCAAGAGCCGGCAGAGCCGGAGCCCGGGCCACCTGTTCGGGTTCGACATCCAGGGCTGCGACTATTTCGCGAACGTGATCTACGGAGCCCGGCCGTCGGTGCTGGTCAGTATCTGCGCGAGTTTCGGCGTGTTCATCCTGGCCGGCTCGTTCGGACTGCTGGCCGGCTACTTCCCGGGTTTCGTCGACGGCCTGATCTCGCGGACCGCCGACGTGCTGTTCGCGGTTCCGGGCATCGTGGTGCTGATCGTGATCCTGAATTCGGTCCCGAACCGCAGCATCTGGATCATCGTCGGCGTCATCCTGCTGATCGGCTGGCCGGGCGGGATGCGGTTGATGCGCGCCACGGTGTTCTCGGTCCGCAACCGCGAGTACGTGCTGGCGGCCCGGTCGATCGGCGTACCGCCGGTGCGGATCCTGCGCAAGCACGTGTTCCCGAACGCGATGGCGCCGCTGCTGGCGATGACCACCCTGGGCATCGGCGGCATGGTCGGCCTCGAGGCCGCGCTGACCTTCCTCGGCGTCGGGCTGCAACCACCGTCCATCTCCTGGGGATCGCAGTTCGGCGTCGCGGCGTCGTACCGCGACACCCCGCACCTGTTCATCTGGCCGGCGTTGTTCATCTCGACGATGACGATCTCGTTCATGATCATCGGCGACTCGATCCGAGACGCCCTCGACCCGAAGTTGCTCCGATGATGAAAAACAGTGGAGAAGTACTGCTCAAGGTCGACGACCTGACCGTCGAGTTCGATACGCCGCGAGGCCCGGTGCGGGCCGTCGACGGGGTGTCGTGGCAGGTGCGGGCCGGGGAGACGCTGGCGATCCTGGGGGAGTCCGGGTCGGGCAAGAGCGTGTCGACCCAGGCGCTGACCGGGATCCTGGAGATGCCGCCGGGCCGGATCGTCTCGGGTACGGCGAAGTACCGGGGCGCGGACCTGATCGCGATGACGACGAAGGAACGGCGCAAGATCGTCGGCGACCGGATCACCATGGTGTTCCAAGACTCGCTGTCCGCGCTGAACCCGGTCCAGTCGGTCGGCACCCAGATCGCCGAGTGCTACCGGGTGCATCGCGGGATGTCCAAGAAGGACGCGTTCAAGCGCGCCGCGGAGATGCTCGACCAGGTCCGGATCCCGGCCGCGGCGAAGCGGGTGCGCGACTTCCCGCACGAGTTCTCCGGCGGGATGCGGCAGCGGGTGATGCTGGCGATGGCGCTGGCCCTCGATCCCGACGTGCTGATCGCGGATGAGCCGACCACGGCCCTCGACGTCACCGTGCAGGCGCAGATCCTGGAGCTGATCGCCGAACTGCAGGCCGAGCGGGACATGGGGGTCGTCCTGATCACCCACGACCTCGGCGTGGTGTCGGACGTCGCGGACAACGTGGTGGTGATGTACGCCGGCCACGTGGTCGAGCGAGCCTCGACCGCGGAGGCCCTGGAGTATCCCGTCCATCCTTATACGGAAGGGCTTCTGGGGTCGATGCCGTCGGCGGAGCTGAAGGGACAGGAGCTGCCGACGATCCCCGGGACGCCGCCGTCGCTGCGGGCCATCCCGTCCGGCTGCGCGTTCCGGCCCCGGTGCCCGATCGCGGTCGACGAGTGCGCCCACGAGCTCCCGCCGTTGCTGACCGTCGCACCAGGCCGGGACGCCGCGTGCATCCGGCGTACGTCGATCGCGGAACGAGAGGCGGTCTGATGGCCGACGAGTTGCTGGTGGCAACGAATCTGGTGAAGCACTACGACATCAGCCCGGCGCTGAGCTTCGGCACCAAGACGCTGGTCCGCGCGGTCGACGGCGTCGACCTGACACTGCGCAGGGGCGAGTCGCTCGGTATCGTCGGCGAGTCCGGCTGCGGGAAGTCCACGCTGGTCCGGCTGCTCGCCGCCCTGGAGAAGCCGACCTCGGGGCAGTTGTCGTACGACGGTGTCGACGTCAGCAAGCTGAAGTCCCGTGAGCTGCGGCGGTGGCGTCGGAACGTGCAGGTGGTGTTCCAGGATCCGTACTCGAGTCTGAACCCGCGGATGCGGGTCGGCGAGATCGTGGCCGAGCCGCTGGAGGTCCACCCGGATGTCTCGAAGGGTATGGACATCCGGTCCCGGGTCCGCGAGTTGCTCGAGCTGGTCGGGCTGCGGGCCGAGGACGAGACGAAGTTCCCGCACCAGTTCTCCGGCGGGCAGCGGCAGCGGATCGGCATCGCGCGGGCGATCGCGCTGAACCCCGACGTACTGCTCTGCGACGAACCGGTGTCGGCGCTGGACCTGTCCGTCCAGGCCCAGGTCGTGAACCTGCTGATGGGTCTGCAGCGGGAGCTCGGTCTCAGCATCATCTTCGTCGCCCACGACCTGTCCGTGGTCCGGCATGTCTCGGACCGGGTCGCGGTGATGTACCTGGGCCGGGTCGCCGAGCTGGGCGAGCACCAGCACGTGTACGACGTACCCGCGCACCCGTACACGCAGGCACTGCTGTCCGCCGAGCCCGGCCTGGCCCGGCAAGGCCGCAAGCGGATCGTGCTGGCCGGTGATCCACCGTCGCCCGTCATGCCACCGTCGGGCTGCCGGTTCCACACCAGATGCCTACGAGCGGAGTCCCGGTGCAGCAGCGAAGAACCGCAGCTCCGCCAGATCCCGTCCGGCCAGACCGTCTCCTGCCACTTCGCGGAGGATGCCCAGACCGCCTACACGCCAGCCTTGGCGGTGGAGTGATGGCCTAGGGTTGCCGCCATGACTGGAGTGCCGATGACCCCGAGGAGCAGGCAGTTCGTCATGCTCGTCGGCGTCATCGTGGTTGCGGGCGGGCTGGCCGCCTGGTGGATCCTGACCGCCGGACGGGCCGCCAACGAGGGCTTCGACATCACCGACGAGGGCTACTACCTGCTGTCCTACCGGTGGTGGGACAGCAACCCGTTGGCGTTGACCGGAGTGCAGTATGTGTACGGCCCGGTGTTCGAGTGGCTCGGGTACGACATCGAGCGGTTGCGGTTGTTCCGGCTGCTGACGGTGGTCCTGGTCCATCTGCTCTTCGGGTACAGCTTCATGCGCTGGCTGCGCGGCCGGCGGCCGGGCGCGGCGCCGACGAAGCTGTGGGAGCTGGCCGGGATGGCAGCGATCCTGGCCGCCGGTGGGATGTGTTACAGCTGGCTGCCGCTGTCGCCCGGGTACAACGATGTCGTCCTGCTCGGTGCGCTGACGCTGGTGTCGTGCGTGCTGTGGATGGCGAGGGCGGTCGATCGTGGCCGCCCGGTGCCGTTCTGGCTGCTCGTCTCGGCCGGTCTCGTCATCGGTGTGATGGTGCTGGCGAAGTGGACCTCGGTCGTGGTGATCGGACTGATCGTGGTCGCCGCCGTCGTCGTGCTGGCCGGTCAGGGAGTCCGTGCCGTTGCCCGAGGCTTCCTTCTGACCCTGGTCGGGCTGGCGCTGGCCGCGCTCGTGGTGCAGTTGCTCGTGGTCCGGCTGAACGTCGCGGTGCCGGGGATCCTCACCGTGAACAGGTTCATCGCGGGTACGTCGTACACGCCGACGGTGCTGCTGCACTTCTACTGGACGAGTGGTCTGAACCTGCTCGGCCGCACGCTGCGCGACCACGGGATCCTGCTGGTCGCGGTCGCCGTGGCGGTGATCGGCCGCTGGCGACGGCTGCGCTTCGCCGCCGCGGCGCTCGCGCTGGTCGCCTTCGTCCTGTCCGTACGACGGGTGGTCGTCGACGGTGCCGCACTGGGTGGATCACAGCACACCCCCGACTACGCGGTCACCTTGCTGGCCGCCGTACTGGTCGCTGTCGTGGCGGCCGCCGCGGCCGTGGTCGCGGGACGGGTCGGAGTGACGGATCGCTCGCTGCTGAGCCGTGAGAACACACGCGGCTGGGTGATCCTCGGACTGCTGGTGGTGTTGCCGCTGATCCAGGCGTTCGGGACGAACAATCCGCTCTACACGATCGGCTTGAACGGGTTCGCCGCCTGGGCCGCGGTGATGGTCGCGGTGGTGACCGGGATCGGGGCCACGCCGGTCGTCGCCCGCATGACGGTGGGGATCGTCACGGTGGCGTCGCTGGTCGCGGCGACGTCGATCGCCTACACCGGGCTCTTCCGCTATCCGTACCGGTCGGCCGGGCATTCGGACCTGACCGCGGCCGCGAAGCAGCCGGCGTTGAAGGGTCTTTATCTGCCGCCCGCAGCCGAACGCAACTTCACCGAGCTGGCGACTCGGCTCAGCCCGTACGCATCGCCGGGTCGGCCGATGCTGGCCTTCGACCAGATGGCCGGACTGGTGCTGATGCTGCAGGGCAAGCCAGTCGGCGAGGCGTGGGTCTCGCCGAAGGAGCGGGTCCGGACCGCGGCCGGGATCGAGGAGGCCTGCCGCCAAGGCCGCCCGTGGGCCCCGGACCGTCCGCCGATCATCATCCTCAACCGGCGGATCTCCAACGTCGAGATCACCGCACTGCGGGCCTGTGGGCTGGACTTCCGAGCCGACTACCGGCTGCTCGCGCCGACACAGCAGACGATGGACGTCCAGGTCTGGGTCCCCCGGAGCGAGGCCGCGACCAAGACCCCCTGACCGAATGAGATCCTGGACCCCTGTATTCCAATGGAAGGGTGCGCATGATCAAGGTCGGTGTGCTGGGGGCCAAGGGCAGGATGGGCGCTCAGACGTGCCTCGCCGTGGAGGAGTCCGACGACTGTGAGCTCGTCGCTCGGCTCGACCTCGGCGACAAGCTCGAGCAGCTGACCGACGCAGGCGCCCAGGTGGTGGTCGACTTCACCCGCCCCGAGGTGGTGATGGACAACCTGGCCTGGTGCATCGAGCACGGCATCCACGCCGTCGTCGGCACCACCGGCTTCGACGACGAGCGGCTCGCCACGTTGCGCTCGCAGCTGGACGCCAGCCCGGGAGCCGGCGTACTGATCGCGCCGAACTTCTCGATCGGCGCCGTGCTGATGATGCAGTTCGCCGCCAAGGCCGCGCGGTACTACGAGTCCGTCGAGATCATCGAGTTGCACCACCCGGACAAGGTGGACGCTCCGTCCGGGACAGCTCGACGTACGGCGGAACTGGTCGCGGCCGCCCGTCGCGAGGCCGGGTCCGGGCCGATCCCGGACGCGACCACTACGGCGCTCGACGGCGCCCGGGGTGCGGAGGTGGACGGGATCCGGGTGCACGGGGTCCGGCTGCGCGGTCTGATCGCGCACCAGGAGGTCCTGTTCGGTGACGAGGGGGAGACCCTGACGATCCGGCACGACTCGATGGCGCGGGTCTCGTTCATGGCCGGCGTCCTGCTCGGCGTCCGGCGGATCGTAGACACCCCCGGCCTGACGGTCGGCCTCGAGCACTTCCTGGATCTCGCCTGACATGACAGTGCTTCTGGCCTCGCCTCCGGCTCGGCGGGGGGAGGCCCCATGACCGCGAAGCGGATGGCGATCGTGTTGGCGGTCGTGTTCGTCGCGTACGCCGTACTTCTTGGATGGCGTGGGGTGTTGCTGATCGGGACCGGCGATCCGGTCGCGATCGGTCTTGGGGTCGCGGTCCTGGTGATCCCGGTGGTGGGGGCGTACCTGGTCTGGCGCGAACTGCAGTTCGGTCGCCGGGTCGAGGCGCTGGCCCACGAACTGGATGCGGCCGGCGGGCTGCCGGTGGACGATCTCCCGCGCCGCCCGTCCGGCCGAATCGATCGGGCCGCGGCGGACGCCGCCTTCGTGAAGTACAAGGAAGAAGCGGAAGCGGCGCCCGACGATTGGCGGGTGTGGTTCCGGTTGTCGACCGCCTACGACGCGGCCGGTGATCGGAAGCGGGCCCGCGCGACGATGCGGTCCGCAATCGCCCACCACGACAAGACAGTGGGCTGAGCACCTGCGAGTTACCTGGGAGTTGGCTGTGAACCGCACCGAGGTAACTGACAACACAGTGCGAAACGGGATAGTTTCAGGACAAGGCTACGTGGCAGCCGCCACGTAGGGGTCGGAGACTGGGTGGAGCCGTCCTGTGCCATCAGACGGGTCTCGCCGCGGCTCGGACGACGTGCAGGGGGCAGGGTTCGGTGGACTACTGCGCCGACACCGGCGTGAGGCCGGGCTGTCGCAGGAGGGCTTGGCCGAACTTGCCGGCCTGAGCGTCGACGCGATCGCGGCGTTGGAGCGGGGACGTCGGCGCGCGCCGCGCGCGCACACGTTGCGCCTGCTCGCGGACGCCCTCCGCCTCGACGATCCGGGCCGGTCGCAGCTCACCGCGGCCGCTCGCCGGGAGTCCGAGAGCGCCCGGCCGCCGATGCGCCAGCCACCCGCACCGCCGAACCAGCTCATCGGCCGCACCACCGAGCTCACCGCCACCAAACGTCTGATCGGGCAGCGGATCACTCGCCTGCTGACGCTCACCGGGCCGGGCGGTGTGGGCAAGACGCGTCTGACGATGGCAGTCGGCAGCGAACTCGCGGACAGCTTCCAGGACGGCGTCTGCTGGGTGCCGTTGGCCTCGTTGAACGACCCGGCTGCCGTTCTTCCGGCGGTCGCCGCTTCGGCCGGTTTGCACCTGCTGGAGAGCACCCGGCTGGTCGAGGAGATCGCCGAGCAGATCGGCCGCAGTCAGATGCTGCTGGTCTTCGACAACTGTTCGCATGTCGTCGCGACCGTCGGCCAGATCTGTGCCGTCTTGCTGGAATACTGCCCCAACCTCTCGATCCTCGCCTCCAGCCGCGAGCTCCTGCGGGTCCCGGGCGAGAGTGTGTACGTCGTGCCCGCGCTGGCGCTGCCGCACGACGAGGATCAACTGGAGTCCTCGGCCGCGATCCGGTTGTTCGTCGAGCGGGCGACCGCTCGCGGCTACGACCCGACCGGACAGATCGACCAGGTGGCCCGCGTGGTCCGGCGGCTGGAAGGCATGCCGCTCGCGATCGAGCTGGCCGCGGCCCGGACGAACGTGATGACGATCGAGGAACTGGCGACCGAGCTGGAGACGTCGTTCGGCATTCTGGCCGGCGGCTCCCGGACGGCGTCGCCACGGCAGCAGTCCATGTACGGCGCGATCGAGTGGAGCCATGACCTGCTCACGCGGGCCGAGCGGGACGTGTTCGCGCAGCTGTCGGTGTTCGTCGGTGGATGGACGCTGAGCGCGGCCGCAACGGTCATGTCGGGCAACGCATCGCCAGGTCCGCTGGACCGGGCCGAAGCGCTCGACTTGACTGGTCGGCTGGTGGACAAGTCGCTGATCCGGGTGATCCGGCGGCGCGGCGTGGCGCGGTACTACATGCTCGCCGTGATCAGGGAGTTCGCCGCCGATCAGCTGATGGCGGCCGGCAAGTCGGAGGAGGCCGCCAACCGGCACGCGCAGTACTACATCAGCCTGGCCGAACAAGCCGAGGGTGAACTGCGCGGTCCGAATCAGGAGGAGTGGCTCGAACGCCTGGACGGTGAGCTGTACAACGTGCGCGCCGCCATGGGGTGGGCGTTACGGACCAGGGCGGTCAGCGAGGCGCTCAGGTTGTCCGGTGGCCTGTGGCTGTTCTGCTATCTGCGCGGGCACTACGCCGAGGGCAGTCAGTGGCTGGAACGCGCCCTGGCCCTTGGGGATTCGGTGCCTGCGGAGGAGATGGCCGAGCTCGCCCCTGCGTGCGCGAAGGCCAATCTGGGCGCCGGGATGCTCGCGTTCCTGCAATGCGAGTACGACGCGGCGTCAGAGCGCCTGCAGACCGCGCTGGCGCAGTACAAGGAGCTCGAGGACGTCGCCGGTACGGCGCTTGTGCTGCAGCGGCTCGGTGGTGTCGCGCGGGAGCGTGGCGACTATGCAGCCGCGGAAGACTTGCACTGCGAGAGTTTCGACCTGTACGAGAGCCTCGGCGACCGGTCCGGTATGGCGTGGGCGCACAACCACCTGGGATTCGTGGCTTGGCTGCGCGGCGATCTGGACGTCGGTGCGCGGCGTTGCGGACGCGCGCGGGACAGCTTCCGCGTGATCGGTGACGGCGAGGGGCTTGCCTGGTCATTGATCAGCCTCGGCACGATCGCTCAGTACAAGGGCGAACTGGTCGAGGCCGAGGACCTCCTGCAGGAGAGCCTGGCATTGTCGCAACGACTCGGGTACCGCGAGGGTGTCGCCTGGTCGCTGAACCAGCTGGGCATCGTGGAACGCCGCCGCGGCTTGACGGAGCGCGCCGTACATCTGCTGGACGAGAGCCTGGCCGAGCATCGCGATCTGGGCGATCGGTGGCGGTCGGCCAGTGTGCTCGAGGAGCTGGCCGCTGTCGCCCAGCAGCGCGGCCGGACCGAGTACGCCGCGTTCCTGCTGGGTGCCGCGGACGGTGTCCGGGAAGTCATCCGTGCACCGGTGCCGGAGATCGAGAAGGCCGACTACCAGGCCACTCGGGCCGCGGTCGAGCAGTCGCTGGAGCGACGAGCCTTCCGCACTGCGTGGTCGGCCGGACGAGCAGCCCCACTGGCAGCAGTCGCCGACGGGTATCCGCCACCTGCCTCGAGCCACAGCCCGAACCGTACCGGCGGCCGGCTCTGACCGCACGAAAAACCGTTCAGCAGTCCACCAGGGCTGCTGAACGGATTTGGCCTCGCGGAGCACCACGACCTGGGGGATCGACGGCACCCCGCGAGGGATCTGAGAGCGCGAGCCCGAAGATTTCGTGGCCCGGCCGGCTGTGCCTCTGTCTGACCCCCCAGGCAGTCCCCCCACCTCACAACCGGCCAAGCCACGTCGGCGATGGTCGACGGCCGTCGAGCCCTCCCGGTCGACGCCCGGTTCCTCCGCGCTGACTCAAGGTTGTCGAAATCACGCTCTGTCGCACAGGGACGGAACCCTGACATCCCCCTGACAAATTTGTCATGACAACGAAAGCCCGGCCGGAATTTCGCCGACGGTGATCGGGATCTGCCCGGGTGTAGGGGAAAATCGCCCGAAATTCGCCGGATTCCGGGCGATGCAAACGTTCGTTCGGGCTCAGTGGACATATCCGGATCAGTGCAGATATCCCGAGACGGCCTTGGTGAATCCCGCGATCCGGCGCAGCGGCGCACCCTCGGCGTACCCGTGCTCGCCCTCATCGAGCTCCGGGGCCGGCATGCTCGGAGCGGGGATGCCCTCGCCGACGCAGCTGGTGTCCTTGGCCGGTGCGGCCCCGGTGGTCAGGAAGGTGTTGATGATCTTGTCCGCACACTTGTTCACCCCGCCGTAGACACCGTGGTCGCCCTCGCGGGTCACGGTGAGCAGGCGCGATCCGGCGTACCGGTGGTGGGCTGCGACGGCGAGCCCGTAGTTGGTCGCGGGGTCATGCACCGACTGCACCATCAACGTGGTCGGCAATCCCTTACCGGTCGGGGTCGGCATGGTCAGGTTGGGGCGGTCCCAGTAGAAGCAGGGGTTCTCGCTCATCGTCCAGCCGAGCAGTGGGTAGCGCGGACCGAGCCGGCCGGCCAGTTGCTCGCCGTACTCGCGCCCTTGCGGCCAGGGGGTGTCGTTACAGGTGACCGCTGTGAAGGTCGCCGACTCGGCGTCGTCCCCGACGAGGTGGCCGAACGGACGCAGACCGACCGTGCCGCGATTCGCGCGCTGGACCAGGTCGCGCTGGCGAGCGGGCGACAGCGCGTCCACCTTCCGTTGCGCGGCCTGCGGGCCGCCCTTTGTCTGGGCCGCGGAAAGGTCGCGGAGGAATGCCAGATCGATTGCCAGCGAATAGAAGTCGAGTTTTGTATACATATCCCCGGAGACCGTGTTGTCCAGGGTGTTCTGGTCGTAGCTGATCTTCACCGAGCCGTCCATGAACTCCTCGACCGCCGGCTGCTTTTTCAGCGCCGCCCGCAGCCGCTCGTAGGTGCGGATGACTGCGGAGGGTGACCGGCCCAGGTGCAGCTTGTCGTCGTACTTGGCCGCCCAGGTCGCGAAGTCCTCGCGGAACCGGCGCTCGAACGCCTGCGGCTGGGCGGCGAAGGTGTCGATCCAGGGCTGGGTGAAGTCGGTGTTCGAGTCCAGCACGAAGCGTCCTACATGCTGCGGGAAGTAGGTCTGGTAGTACGCCCCGAGCCAGGTGCCACCGGAGTACCCGACGTAGTCGATCTTGTCGAAGCCGAGCAGTTGCCGGATCAGGTCCATGTCCTGCACGGTCTGCGCGGTGTTGACGTAGGGGAGCAGGCCGCGCGACACCCGGTCGCAGTATGGCTGGCTCAGCTCTGAGGCCCGGGCGATCAGGTCGAGGTTCCACGGGTCCCGGTCGCGCGCGTCCATCGAGTAGCCGGGGGAGCCCTCACAGGTCACGTTGCTGCTGTCTCCGGTACCGCGCGGGTCGAACCCGACGGCGAGATGGTCCTTCGCCAGCGAGGCCTGACTGGCCAGGTACGGCGCCATCCCGAGGCCGGCGCCGCCCGGTCCGCCCGGGTTGCCGAACACGACCCGGCTCGGCTTGCCCTTGGCCGGCGCGACCTTGCTGACCGCGATCCGGATGTCGTTGCCGGAGTACTGGTTGGCCCAGTCGCGTGGTGCGGTGATCTTGGCGCAGTACGTCCGCAGTTCCCTGTCGCCGCACTGCGTCCACACCGGTCTCTGCTTCAGGTACTTGTTGGCCACCGGATGCGCCCGGTCGACCACCGTCGCCGATTGCATCGAGGCGGTCGCACCAGACCCCGGTACGACCAGAACAGCAACAGCGGAAAGCCCTAGACCGACGGCCAGGGTGAGGTACTTCATGCAGACTCCAGCGGATGGCCTTGCGTGATCGGACCGTCGCAATCTGTCATGCCCGCTCGCGCCGGTCGAGCACCACCCCCGGCCCGTCGCTGATCCGCCGGATGCTATGGAGTCAGGCCGGGCAAGGGTGCCATCCGCGGGGGTTGTCCGGTCAGACCTCGAGGCCGGTGTGGGTGGTGATGTGGTCGGGGATCGGGTCGTGGTGGTCACCGGTGGTGGGGATGCCGGCCGGTTCGATGACGACGATCGAGGCGCCGGCGTCGGAGAACGGGCGGTGGTAGATGCCGCGCGGAACGACGAAGACCTGACCGGGGGCCAGCGACACGACCCGCTCGTCCGGGTCGCGGATGGCGATGCTCAGTTCGCCGTCGAGGACCAGGAAGAACTCGTCGGTGGTGTCGTGCACGTGCCAGATGTACGAGCCGGCCACCTTGGTGACGCGGACGTCGTAGTCGTTGATCCGCGCGGCGATCCGCGGGCTCCAGAGGTCGTCGAAGGTCTTCAGTACGGCATGCAGGTCGGTCGGTTCAAGGCTCATGCGACCAGTCTTGCCACGTGCACCGGGAAGGAGTGAGTGCTAGAAATGGCACATGTCGAAAGAATCCTCGCACCACGTCGCCGTGCTCGTCGACCACGGCTCCAACCCGTTCGAGCTCGGCGTCGCGACCGAGTTGTTCGGCCTGCGCCGGCCGGAGCTGGACCGGGATTGGTACGAGTTCAGCCTCTGTACGCCGGAGCCCGAGGTCCGTATGAGCTCCGGGTTCTTCACGCTGACCGACGTGTGCGGTCTCGACCAGGCGGATCGCGCGGACACGGTGATCGTGCCGAACCGTCCCGATCCCGAGGTGCCGCCGTCGGACGCCGTACTGGACGTCGTACGGCGTGCCGCGGAGCGGGGAGCGCGCTTGGTGAGCTTCTGCACCGGGTCGTTCACGCTGGCGGCGGCCGGGGTGCTGGACGGACGCCGGGCGACGACGCATTGGCGATGGGCTGACCTGTTCCGGCGGATGTATCCACAGGTGGAGTTGCAGCCGGACGTACTGTTCGTTGACGACGGCAACGTTCTGACGGCGGCCGGGAGCGCGGCGGCGCTCGACCTGGGCCTGCATCTGATCCGGCGCGATCACGGCGCCGAGGTGGCGAACGCGGTCAGCCGGCGGCTGGTGTTCACGGCTCATCGCGACGGCGGGCAGCGGCAGTTCATCGACCAGCCGGTGCCGGTCGTCGCGGACACCTCGCTGGCGCCGTTGCTGGAGTGGGCGCGGGCACGGCTCGGAAGTCCGTTGACGGTCGCGGACATCGCCGCGCACGCGGCGGTGAGTCAGGCCACGCTGCATCGCCGGTTCCAGGCCGAGCTGGGTACGACGCCACTGGCCTGGCTGACCGGCGAGCGGGTGGCCCTCGCCTGCCGGCTGCTCGAACGTGGCGAGGTGCGGCTGGAGACGATCGCCCGGACCTGCGGCCTGGGGACGGCGGCCAACCTGCGGATCCAGCTGAAGCGCGGGACCGGCCTGACACCGAGCGACTACCGCCGCCGTTTCGCGCTGCGATCAGTCAGTTGATCCGGGATCTGTGTGGAGGCGGATCTGCTTGATCCGGACCGACTCGTCGCCGTACAGATCCAGCTCGCGGTGGGCGCCGTCGGGAGCCCACCCGGCCTCGGTGTAGAAGGCGCGCAGAACGTCGTCGGTGGAGTTGACCCACACCGTCACCCGGCTGAAGCCGTCGGCGCGGATGGTGTCGACGACCGCGTTCAGCAGCCGCGAGCCATGACCGGCGCGGGTCGCCTCCGGCTGGACGGCGAGCTCGGCGACCAACGCGTCCCGCTGGGGGTCCGCGTCCGGGTCGTCGGACGCCGTGATCGCGGCGAACCCGACCGGCGTCCGGCCGGCCAGCGCGACCAGGACCCGGTTGCGGGCCTCGCCGGGGGCGAGCAGCGCGGCCCGCCACTGCGCCGCGAACTGCGCCGGGTTGAGGTCGGCAAGCACATCGGCCGGCAGCAGTCCGGCGTACGACGTCCGCCACGCGGCGACCTGGATCTCGCCGATCTCGTTCGCCTCCGCAGGCAGCGCCAGCCGCACGCTCGTCTCGGCCACCGGGCTGTCGCCAGAGAGATCCGAGAGGTTGGCGGGTTCCGGCACGCCGAAGTCACTCATACCCGCCATCCTCCCAAACCCATCGCCGCCTCCCACCCCCGGGCAACGACCTTGAGCACCCACCAACCAGATCCCGGCGCGGAAAGTGGTTGGTGGGTGCTCAAGGTCGAGTCAGTAGACGAGGCGCCGCAGCAGGGTCTCAGCCGGACCGCGGTAGGAACGCGTGCTCATCGCGTACGCACCGATCACCGAGACGACCCACACCGCGACCGCGCAGAAGAAGGCGGTGTACGCCGTACTTCCGAAGCGCAGGTCCAGCGTGAACGGCGCCAACAGAACCATCCATGACACGGACTGGAACAGGTAGCCCGACAGCGATCGCTGGCCCAGCGCGGAGATCGCCTTGATCGGCAGCGAGAGCTTGGTGATGGAGGAGGCCAGCAGACCGAGCAGAGCGACGTACCCAGGTCCGCCGAACATCCCGCTCAGGTGGGAGAGGTAGCTCAACGAGTCGACGGCCGCCTCATCCACGTGCAGCCAGCCGGCACCGACCAGCGCGAGCGGCAGTCCGCCGAGAACGGTGATGCCCAGGCTGACGACCGCGACGCGGGTCAGCAGGGTCCTGTTGGCGCCCGGGTTCTCGAGGATCTGCTTGCGGGCGGCCCAGATACCCAGCCAGACAACCATGATGAAGCCGACCACGCTGGCCGTGTGCATCGGGTACTCGTGCAGGCGGTCGATCACGCTTGCGCCGTACGACGAGGCGGCGAGCGACGGGTTCGGTTCGTTGGTGAGAGCGTGCGCCGGTCCGGAGCTGTTCAGGACGGCGATGACGGACTGGGCCGCGGTGGCCAGCACGTACATGAACTCGAGCGCCCAGATCCCCAGGATGATGCGGTGGAACTTGTCACTGCGGTTGAGCAGGAACAGCGTGCAGATGATGCCGACGATGCCGTAGGCGCCGAGGAAGTCGCCGAAGTACAGCAGCGTCGCGTGGACCAGGCCGAAGGCGATCAGCCACGCGTTGCGCTTGAGCAGGATCCGCCGGACCGCACCGGGCGTCGCGCCGGATGACCGCTGCCGCCGGGCCAGCTGGACCAGGCTGTAGCCGAACATCACTGCGAACACCGGGTAGGCCCTGGCGTCCACGAAGGTGAGCTTGAGGAAGTTCAGCACGCGCTCGAGGCCGTGCGGTGAGCTTTCGACGCCGGGCTGGCCGGCGAAGGCGAAGTTGGCGCTGTTGGCCAGGCCGATCAGCAGCAGCATCGCGCCGCGGATCAGGTCGGGCGCGAGTGCGCGTTCCTTACCGGTGACCGGTCCGCGGTGATCGACGGCCGGGAGAGTGTGTGTGGTCACGGGGAGTCCCTTCGGAAAACTGTGTAAGCCTTGAACTGAATCCTCCCGGCGCGTCCGTCCCGGCCCCAGCGCCTTGCCACCACTCCCGGGGTGGGGCTAGCACCACCGTCCGACTTTGTGACACTTGCCCGTCGATCTGGACAGAAAGTGTCACATCTCGGCTATGCTGGCCGGCATGGACAGCTTCCAGGCGACCATCGACGCCGACGGCCGGATCGAGCCGCGGGACGCGATGCCGGAGGGGTACCGCAAGACCCTGATCCGGCAGATCGCGCAGCACGCGCACTCCGAGATCATCGGCATGCAGCCCGAGGGCAACTGGATCGGTCGCGCGCCGTCACTGCGCCGCAAGGCGATCCTGATGGCCAAGGTGCAGGACGAGGCCGGCCACGGGCTCTACCTGTACGCCGCCGCCGAGACCCTCGGCGTGGATCGGGCCGACCTGCTCGACCTGCTGCACAGCGGCCGGCAGAAGTACTCCAGCATCTTCAACTACCCGACCCTGACCTGGGCCGACATCGGCGCGATCGGCTGGCTGGTCGACGGCGCCGCGATCGTCAACCAGGTCCCGCTCTGCCGCTGCTCCTACGGGCCGTATGCGCGAGCCATGGTTCGGGTCTGCAAGGAAGAGTCGTTCCACCAGCGGCAGGGATTCGAGATCCTGCACACGCTCTGCAACGGCACCCCGGGGCAGAAGGCGATGGCGCAGGACGCGCTCGACCGCTGGTGGTGGCCTTCGCTGATGATGTTCGGGCCGCCGGACTCGGCGTCCACCCACTCGGAGCAGTCGATGGCGTGGGGGATCAAACGCCACAGCAACGACGAGCTACGCCAGCGCTTCGTCGACATGACCGTCCCGCAGGCCGACGTACTCGGGCTGCGTGTGCCGGACGACGGACTGACGTACGACGAGGAGTCCGGGCACTACCGCTTCACCGAGCCGGACTACACCGAGCTGTACGACGTGGTGAAGGGCAACGGCCCGTGCAACCAGCAGCGGCTCGCGCATCGGGTGAAGGCGCACGAGGACGGCGCGTGGGTCCGTGAGGCCGCAGCGGCGTATGCGTCCAAGAAAGCCTTTAAGGAAGGGGCTGCATGATCGAGCCACTGTGGGAGGTGTTCGTCCGCTCGCGCCGGGGACTGTCGCACACGCACGTGGGCAGTCTGCATGCACCGGACGCCACCATGGCGCTGCGGAACGCGCGTGACGTCTACACCCGCCGCCAGGAAGGCGTATCGATCTGGGTGGTGCGGGCCGCGGACATCACCGCGTCCAGCCCGGACGAGAAGGACGAGTTCTTCGACCCGGCCGGCGACAAGGTCTACCGGCACCCGACCTTCTACCAGGTCCCGGAAGGCGTTCAACACCTATGAGCGCACCTGTGTCCGATTTGTTCGTCTACACGCTCCGCCTCGGCGACGACGCGCTGATCTCCGCGCAGCGCACCGCCGAGTGGATCGCGGCGGCCCCGCAGCTCGAGGAGGACGTTGCCCTCGGCAACATCGGGCTGGACCAGCTGGGCCAGGCCCGGTCGCTGCTGCAGTACGCCGGCCTGGTCGAGGGCGCCGATCGCACGGAGGATGATCTCGCCTACTTCCGGGACGAGCGTGACTTTCTCAACGCCCAGCTGTGCGAGCTGCCCAATGGCGACTTCGCCCATGCGATGGCGCGCTTGCTGTACTTCGCGACGTACCAGCAGTTGCTGTACGAAGAGCTGCTCCGGTCCGCTGACGCGACACTGTCCGGCGTTGCGGGCAAGGCGGTCAAGGAGGTCACGTACCACGTCGACCACGCGACCCAGTGGGTGCTGCGACTCGGCGACGGCACCGAGGAGAGCCATCGGCGCATGCAGGCCGGTCTGGAAGCGCTCTGGCCTTACACCGCCGAGCTGTTCGAGTCCGACGAGCTCGTACGTCGTCTGTCGGTCGCAGTGGACCCGTCGACGTTGCAGGACGAGTGGACGCGTCGGGTGATGGCAGTCATCGACGAATCCACGTGCAGCCGGCCAGAGGCGTCGTACCAGCACACCGGCGGTCGTTCCGGCCGGCACACAGAGCACCTCGGGTATCTGCTCGCCGAACTGCAGCATGTGGCTCGCTCGCATCCGGGGGCGACATGGTGACCGACACTGCGATCCTCGAAGCGGTCGGCGAGGTCGCGGACCCGGAGGTCCCGGTGCTGACGATCGCGGACCTCGGAGTGCTGCGTGGCGTCCGCCATGACGGCGATGAGGTGGTCGTGACGATCACCCCGACGTACTCCGGTTGTCCGGCGATGGATGTGATCCGGCACGAGGTCGAGCTGACGCTTCAGGCTCTGCACGTGGACGGGCGGGTGGAGACCGTGCTGTCACCGGCCTGGACGACCGAGTGGATGAGTGAGGCGGGCAAGGCGAAGCTCACCGAGTACGGCATCGCCCCACCGACTGGTCGTCGCGCTGTCGGTGGACCTGTCTCGCTGTCGCTGACGATCCGGTGCCCGTTGTGCGGCTCGCCCGACACCACTGAGCTCAGCCGTTTCGGCTCCACTTCCTGCAAGTCGCTCTGGCGGTGCAACAGCTGCCGTGAGCCTTTCGACCATTTCAAGGCGCTCTGATGACAACGACGACTGTGGCGCCTCGGCGGAGAGCCGTCTTCCATCCGTTGAAGGTGGCCGCGATCGAGGCGATCACCGACGACTCGGTCGCGATCACGTTCGCCGTACCGCAGGAGCTGGCGGGGGAGTACGAGTTCACCGCGGGCCAGCACCTGACGATCCGCCGTACCGGTGAGGAGGTACGCCGGAGCTACTCGATCTGCTCGCCCGCCGGATCGGGCGTGCTGCGGATCGGCGTGAAGCGGATCCCGGGCGGCGAGTTCTCGGCGTACGCCGCGCATGAGCTGAAGGTCGGCGACGAGCTCGAGGTGATGACTCCGCTCGGTCGGTTCGGTACGACGCTCGACCCGGCGAACGTGAAGCACTACGCCTTCGTGGCTGCAGGCAGTGGGATCACGCCGGTGCTCTCGCTCGTCGCGACGATCCTCGCGGTCGAACCGTCGAGCCGGGTGACGCTCCTCTACGGCAACCGGACCGCCGGATCGGTGATGTTCGCCGACGACTTGGCCGACCTCAAGGACCGGTACGCCGAGCGCTTTCACCTGGTGCACGTGCTGTCGCGGGAGACGACCGAGGTGGAACTGTTCAGCGGCCGGATCGACGCGGAGCGGCTACGCCGGATGTTCGAGACGATCTTGCCGCTCGAGACCGTCGACGAGTGGTTCCTGTGTGGTCCGTACGCGATGGTCGTCGGCGCGCAGGAGTTGCTGCTGGGGGAGGGCGTGGCGCGTGAGCATGTGCACGCCGAGCTCTTCCACGTCGGCGACGAGGCCCCGACCGCTCGCGTCGAGGAGGCTCCCGCCGACGAGAACGCGGCTCAGGTCACGGTGATCCTGGACGGCCGTCGTTCGACGTTCGCCTTGGCCGAGCACTCGAAGGCGATCCTGGACGCGACCCTCGCCGTCCGCAGCGACGCGCCCTTCGCTTGTAAGGGCGGCGTTTGCGGCACCTGCCGGGCCAAGGTCCTCGACGGCTCCGTCCGGATGGACACCAACTGGGCACTCGAGCCGGACGAGATCCGCGCCGGCTACGTCCTCACCTGCCAGTCCCACCCGACCACTCCCGAAGTCACCCTCGACTTCGACGCCTGACAGCGACCGGCCTCCCCTGAAGGCCGGTCGCTGAGTTCAGGTGATCAGTCCGTTCCGGACTCCATGGCCGCGCGGTCGAGGAGTTCGTCCTCTTCGGTGGCCTCGCCGCGGGACGCGATCGCGTCGGCACCACCGGTCGGCATCGCGCCGATCAGGTCGGTGGACGAGGCCAGCGCCGGGTTCGACGTACCGAACATGCCGAGGCCCGCGTACTGCTCGAGCTTGGAGCGGGAGTCGGCGATGTCCAGGTTCCGCATGGTCAGCTGACCGATCCGGTCGACCGGGCCGAACGCCGAGTCCATGACCCGCTCCATCGACAGCTTGTCCGGGTGGTAGCTGAGTGCCGGACCGGTGGTGTCGAGGATCGAGTAGTCCTCACCCCGCCGGAGCCGCAGCGTGACGTCGCCGGTCACCGCCGTACCGACCCAGCGCTGCAGGGACTCCCGCAGCATCAGCGACTGCGGGTCCAGCCAGCGGCCTTCGTACATCAGCCGGCCGAGCCGCCGGCCGTCGTTGTGGTAGCTCGTGACCGTGTCCTCGTTGTGGATCGCGTTGACCAACCGCTCGTACGCCGCGTGCAGCAGCGCCATCCCCGGAGCCTCGTAGATGCCCCGGCTCTTGGCCTCGATCACCCGGTTCTCGATCTGGTCCGACATTCCCATGCCGTGCCGGCCGCCGATCGCGTTGGCCTCCAGCACGAGATCGACCGCGGAGCCGAACTCCTTGCCGTTGATCGTCACCGGCCGGCCCTGCTCGAACCCGATCGTGACGTCCTCGGCCTCGATCACGACCGACGGGTCCCAGTGCTTCACACCCATGATCGGGTCGACGGTCTCGATCCCGGTGTCGAGGTGCTCCAGCGTCTTCGCCTCGTGGGTCGCGCCCCAGATGTTGGCGTCGGTGGAGTAGGCCTTCTCGGTGCTGTCCCGGTACGGCAGGTCGTGCGCGACCAGCCACTCGGACATCTCCTTACGGCCACCGAGCTCGTGCACGAACTGCGCGTCCAGCCACGGCTTGTAGATCCGCAACTGCGGGTTGGCCAGCAGGCCGTACCGGTAGAACCGCTCGATGTCGTTGCCCTTGAAGGTCGATCCGTCGCCCCAGATCTGGACGTCGTCGTCGAGCATCGCCCGGACCAGCAGCGTGCCGGTGACGGCCCGCCCGATCGGGGTGGTGTTGAAGTACGTCCGGCCGCCCGACCGGATGTGGAACGCGCCACACGCCAGCGCGGCCAGCCCTTCCTCGACCAGCGCCGCCCGGCAGTCGACCAGGCGGGCGATCTCGGCGCCGTACGCCGCGGCCCGGCCTGGGACCGACACGATGTCGGGCTCGTCGGCCTGACCCAGATCAGCGGTGTACGTGCAGGGCACCGCTCCCTTGTCGCGCATCCACGCGACCGCGACCGACGTGTCGAGACCACCTGAGAACGCGATCCCGACCCGCTCACCGACGGGCAACGACGTAAGCACCTTGGACATAGGAAAAGTATGCACCCCCCTGCATGATTATGCAAAACCGCACCCCGCCCCATCGTCCTTGAGCACCCACCAACCACAACGCGCCGCGAAGTGTGGTTGATGGGTGCTCAAAGTCGGGGGGAGAGGGTCAGCGTGGCTGGTGTGGCGAGTGGGGTGGGTGGGGGAGGATATAGCCCGAGTGAGGGGTGTGAGGCGCCGGATGATGGGTCGATCCCATGCGTTGTCAGGGTGGTGTGCCGGATTGGCGGTGGCTCCGCTGATCGGGCTGACCTCGGTGGCGGAGGTGGTTCCGTTCGCGGCGGCCACGGCCGGGTATGCGTTGGTGCCGGATCTCGATCACCCGGGCGCGAGTGCCTCCCGGTTGCTCGGACCGCTGACGCGGGCGGTCTCGGCGGTGGTCCGTGCGTTCTCCGGTGTGCTCTACAGCGTGACCAAGGGTCCGCGGGATGAGGACAGCACCGGGAAACACCGGCACGCCACGCACACACTGGCTGCGGCAGCCCTGCTCGGCGTACTCGCGGCCAGCCTCGGCGACCGTGGAAAGTGGGCGGTCCTCGCGGTGGCCGTCACCGGTCTGGTGCTGGCTGCTGACGCGCTCGGCGACTGGATCGTCCTCGCGGTCCTCGGTGCGGCGGGCTGGTCGGTCGCCGGTACGGCGCTCCCCGGAACGACGGCGGCCGACGCCGTACAAGCCGGTCTGACCGAGATCGGTGGCTGGATCGGAATGGCCGTCGGCCTCGGCATGTTCGTCCACTGTCTCGGCGACAGCCTCACGCGCTCCGGGTGCCCGTGGCTCTTCCCGCTCCCGATCCGCGGTGAGACCTGGTACGAGCTCCGCCTCCCACGCCTCCTGCGTTTCCGCACCGGCGGCTGGGTCGAACGCATCGTCATCGCCCCGCTTCTCCTCGCGGCCGGCGTACTCCTCCTCCCTGGCGCACTCCAAGCCCTCGAACACCTCTTCAACACCACAAGCATCTGGCTTGCCGGAAGGCCGTGAATCCATGCAAATCTTCGACAATGGGCGATCGACTGATGACGCAGAGTATTCGCAGAAGTTTTTCCGGATTTTTTTCGTGGAAGCTGTAACGACTACGGGGCCGGGCCCGATAGGACGAGTGAGCCTGGTGGCTGCCCGGACCCCCGAGCGGACAGCCACCAGGCCTACTCATTTCTCCTGGGCTGCGGAGCGGTAATCTGACCCCCATGTCCTCGCCAGCTTCTTCCGTCTCGTCAGAGCCGCCGTTCGGCCGGCTGACGACGGCGATGATCACTCCTTTCAGGCCTGACGGCGCGCTCGATCTCGACGCGGCGCAGAAGGTCGCCACCTACCTGGTGGACCGCGGCAACGATGCCCTCATCATCAACGGGACCACCGGCGAGGCGCCGACCACCTCGGACCAGGAGAAGGTCCAGCTGGTCAAGGCGGTGCTGGAGGCGGTCGGCGACCGGGCCAAGGTGATCGCCGGGGTGGGCACCAACGACACCGCGCACACCATCGAATGCGCGAAGCAGGCCGAGGCCGCCGGAGCCGATGGCCTCCTGGTCGTCACGCCGTACTACAACAAGCCTCCGCAGGACGGGCTGCGCGCGCACTTCACCGCGGTCGCCGACGCCACAGGCCTGCCGAATATCCTGTACGACATCCCCGGCCGGGCCGGGGTGGAGATCAAGACCGAGACCCTGATCGCGCTCGCCTCGCACCCGCGGATCGTCGCGGTGAAGGACGCCAAGGGCGACCTCGCCGGGACCACCAAGGTGCTGGCGAACACCGATCTGTTCTACTACTGCGGTGCCGACGAGCTGAACCTCGCCACCCTGGCGATCGGCGCGGTCGGTATCGCGAGCGTCGTCGCGCACGTCGCGAGTCCGGAGTACCGGCAGCTGATCGACGCCGTGCTGGCCGGTGACCTCGCAGGAGCACAAGAGATCGATCGACGAGTGGTGCCCGCCGTCGAAGCGATCATGACCAGGACCCAGGGCGCCATCATGGTGAAGGCCGCGCTCAAGCTGGCCGGCGTCATCGAGCACGCGACACTCCGGTCGCCGTTGGTTGAGGCGACCGCCGAGCAAGTGGACTGGCTCACCACCGACCTCAAGACGGCAGGACTGATTGCATGAGCCATCCTCATCCAGATCTCGACGCGCCCGGACCACTCGCTCCGGGCGCTTTGCGGGTGATCCCGCTGGGCGGCCTCGGCGAGGTCGGCCGCAACATGACGGTGTTCGAGTACGACGGCAAGCTCCTGATCGTGGACTGCGGCGTACTGTTCCCCGACGAGAACCAGCCCGGCGTGGACCTGATCCTGCCGGACTTCCAGCCGATCCGGGACCGCCTCGACGATGTCGTGGCCGTGGTTCTGACGCACGGCCACGAGGACCACATCGGCGGGTTGCCCTACCTGCTGCGCGAGCGGGGTGACATCCCGGTCATCGGTTCACAGCTCACGCTCGCGCTGCTCGAGGGCAAGCTGAAGGAGCACCGGCACCGCAACGTGCCGCAGCAGACCGTGGTCGAGGGCGAGAAGCTGCAGATCGGGCCGTTCGTCTGCGAGTTCGTCGCGGTGAACCACTCGATCCCGGACGCGCTCGCGGTGGCGATCAAGACCCCGGCCGGCATGGTGCTGCACACCGGTGACTTCAAGATGGACCAGTTGCCGCTGGACAACCGGATCACCGACCTGCGGGCGTTCGCCCGGCTGGGCGAGGAGGGCGTGGACCTGTTCTGCGTCGACTCCACCAACTCCGAGGTGCCCGGCTTCACCACCCACGAGCGCGACATCGCGCCGGTGCTGGACGGGGTCTTCACCAAGGCGAAGAACCAGCGCATCATCGTCGCCTGTTTCGCCTCCCACGTGCACCGGGTCCAGCAGGTGATGGACGCCGCCGTGAAGCACCGCCGCAAGGTCGCGTACGTCGGCCGCTCGATGGTCCGCAACATGGGTGTGGCTCGTGATCTCGGCTTCCTGACCGTCCCCGGTGACACGCTGATCGACATGCGGGAGCTGGACAACTACCCGCCGGAGCAGGTCGTGCTGGTGTCGACCGGTTCGCAGGGCGAGCCGATGTCGGCGCTGTCGCGGATCGCGGCCAACGACCACCACGTCGTCCAGATCCAGCCGGGCGACACCGTCGTACTCGCGTCGTCCCTGATCCCGGGCAACGAGAACTCGGTCTACCGGGTGATCAACGGGCTGACCCGGCACGGCGCGAACGTGATCCACAAGGGCAACGCGCTCGTCCACGTCTCCGGTCACGCGAGCGCCGGTGAGTTGCTGTACTGCTACAACATCGTCAAGCCGCGCAACGTGATGCCGGTGCACGGCGAGATCCGGCACCTGCACGCGAACGCGGACCTGGCCATCCAGACCGGCGTACCGCGCGAGAACGTGGTCGTCGTCGAGGACGGCGTGGTGGTCGACCTGATCGACCGCAAGGCCGTGGTGGCCGGCAAGGTGGACTGCGGGTACGTGTTCGTCGACGGGTCCACCGTCGGCGACATCACCGAGACCTCGCTGAAGGACCGCCGGATCCTCGGCGACGAGGGTTTCATCTCGGTCATCGCCGTGATGGACTCTGTGACGGGCAAACTGACAGCAGGACCGGAGATCCACGCGCGCGGGTTCGCCGAGGACGACACTGTCTTCGACGACCTGAAACCGAAGATCGAGGCGGAGATCGCCAAGGCCATCGGCACGGGGGTGGACGACATGTACCAGTTGCAGCAGGTGATCCGCCGGGTGGTCGGCAAGTGGGTCAGCGACACCCACCGCCGGCGCCCGATGATCATCCCGGTCGTCGTCGAGAGCTGAGCGGGACAACAGGGGAGAGAGGGGCCGGCGATGACGATCAGCGGCGTGAACGGTGCGGGCCAGCGCCGGCCCACGATGAAGGAGGTCGCGGCCCGGGCCGGAGTCGCGCTCAAGACCGTCTCCCGGGTGGTGAACGAGGAGCCGAACGTCAGCCCGGAGCTGACCGCGAAGGTCCAGGCCGCGATCAAGGAGCTCAACTACACCCCGAACGAGAGCGCCCGGATGCTGCGGCGCGGCAAGACGGGGACGATCGCGGTGGTCATCCGCGACATCGGCGACCCGTTCTTCGCCTCCCTCGGCAGGGCGGTCGAGCTGTGGGCCCGGTCGTCCGGCTCGGTGGTGATGATCGGCCTGACCGACGAGGACCCGGAGCGGGAGCGGGAGGTTTGCCTGGAGTTCGTCGCCCGCCGGCCGGACGCGCTGATCATGGCGCCGATCGGAGAGACCCAGGAATACCTCGCGCCGCACGTCGACGCGGGCATGGCCGTGGTCACGATCGACCGGCCGGCGCACGGGATCGAGGCGGACGCCGTACTCGCGGACAACGCCGGCGGCATCGATCAGGCGATCGACCATCTGGTCCGGCAGGGACACCGGCGGATCGCTTACCTGGGTGACGACGAGCGAATCTTCACCGCCCGCGAACGCGTCGTCGCCTACCGGGCCGCGATGGCCCGGCACCGCATCGACGTGGACGAGGACCTGGTCCACCTGTCCGAGCCGACGACCGAGGGCATCGGCATCACGCTGTCCGCCGTACTGGACCGGCCGGAGCCGGCCACGGCGTTGCTGTCGGCCAACAACATGACCACCGCCGAGGTGCTGCGTGGGCTCGCGGGCCGGCGGGACCGGGTCGCGCTGGTGTCCTTCGACGACCTCGCCCTGGGCGACCTGCTCAGCCCGGGCCTGACCGCGGTCGCGCAGTCGGCCGACGTGATGGCCCGTACGGCGATCCAGCTGATGACCGAGCGCCTCCCCGAGCCGCACCGGCCGGGCCGGACCGTGCGCGTGCCGGTCAAACTGACGATTCGGGGCTCAGGCGAGATCCCACCGTCGGGCTGATGCTCCGCAGCTGCGCCGCCAGCGGGCAGTCGAACGGATCACGCGCCTGCAACCCGACGTTGTTCAGGTAGCCGACGACGATCCGGTACGACGCGAACAGGCCGACCTCGGTGTACTTGATGCCGTGCACGGCGCAGTACTCGCGCACGATCGGCTGGACCGCCTTGAGGGTCGGCCTGGGCATGCTCGGGAACAGATGGTGCTCGATCTGGTAGTTCAGGCCGCCCAGGGCGAAATCGGTCAGGACACCGCCGCGGATGTTGCGCGACATCAGGACCTGGCGCCGCAGGAAGTCGAGTTTCATGCCGGCCGGGACGAGCGGCATCCCCTTGTGATTGGGCGCGAACGCGGCGCCGAGGCAGACGCCGAACACCGCGAGTTGCAGGCCGAGGAAGGCGCTGGCCTTACCGATCGGAAGTAGCAGGTAGAGCGCGGCGACGTAGCCGCTGATCCTCGACACCACGATCGCCGCCTCGACCCGTTCCAGCCGGCTCGCGTCGCGGCGTAGCAGGTGTCGCAGGCTCGACGCGTGCAGGCCGATCCCTTCGAGCGTGAGGAGTGGGAAGAAGAGCCAGCCCTGCCGCGCCGCGATCCACTGCCCCAGCCGCCCGCGTTTCGCGACCGCGCCCGGGGTGAACGCGATCGCCTCGAGCTGGACGTCGGGATCCTTGTCCACCTGATTCGGTGCCGCGTGGTGCCGGGAATGCTTGTTCCGCCACCAGCTGACGCTCATGCCGGCGATCGCGCCCGCCAGAATGCGTGCCGTCCAGTCGTTGCGGGCCGCCGAGTCGAAGACCTGCCGGTGCGCGCTGTCGTGGCTGAGAAAGGCGACCTGGACGAGGACCAGCGCCAGCGCGGCGGCCAGCAACAGCTGGTACCACGAGTCGCCGAGGAGGATCATCCCCGCGGCGACCGCGAGCAAAGCGGTGAGGACGAGGCTGAACCGCGTGACGTAGTAGCCCTGGCGGCGCCGCATCAGGCCGAGTTCGCGCACCGTCCGGAGGAGATCCGTGTAGAGGCTGACGTACCGCTGCTGGGCGCTCACCAGGTCATCATCAAGACCTGGCATGACGCCCCGCGTGCGGTGAGATGGATCGGTGAGGTCGCCTTGGCAAAGTGCTAGCCCCGCAACTGCCCCGCGAGTGGGCACTGGAACGGGTCCCGGGCCCGGAGCCCGACGTTGTTCAGGTAGCCGATGACGATCCGGTACGACGTGAACAGGCCGACCTCGGTGTAGTCCACCCCGTGGAGCTCGCAGTACTCGCGGACGATCGGCTGAACGCGCCGGAGGGTCGGCCGGGGCATGCTCGGGAACAGGTGGTGCTCGATCTGGTAGTTGAGCCCACCGAGCGCGAAGTCCACCACCACGCCGCCGCGGATGTTGCGGGACATCATGACCTGGCGCCGCAGGAAGTCCAGCTTCATCGTGGCCGGCACGAGCGGCATGCCCTTGTGGTTCGGCGCGAACGAGCTGCCCAGGCAGATCCCGAACACGGCCAGCTGCAGCCCGAGGAACGCGCCGGCCTTGCCGATCGGCAACAGGATGAACAGCACGGCCAGATATCCGCCGAGCCGGCTCAGCACGATCGCCGCCTCGACGCGCTCGACCGAGCTCGCTCCTTTGCGGAACAGATGACGCAGGCTGGCGACGTACAGGTTCAGGCCCTCGAGCGTGAGCAGGGGGAAGAACAGCCAGCCCTGCCGGCGGGTGAGCCAGCCGCTCAGGCCCGTGCGTCCGGCGAACTCCTCAGGCGTGAAGGCCACGACGCCGGAGCCGATGTCGGGGTCGTGGTCGAGTTGGTTCGGTGCCTGGTGGTGGCGGCTGTGTTTCGACCGCCACCAGCTCGCACTCATGCCGACCAGCCCACTGGCCAGCAGCCGCGCGGTCCAGTCGTTCCAGGCGGCGGAGTGGAAGATCTGCCGGTGGGCGCTGTCGTGGCTGAGAAAGGCGACCTGGGTCAGGACCAGCGCCAGGGCCCCGGCCATCAGCAGCTGCAGCCAGGAGTTGCCGAGCAGGGCGACGCCGGCCCAGACCCCGGCGAAGGCGGCCGCCACCAGGCCGATGCGGGTCCAGTAGTAGCCGCGCCGCCGCCGGAGCAGGCCGAGCTCGCGGACGGTCCGGGCGAGGTCGGTGTAGAGATTCGCGTACCGCTGTTGCGGTCCCTGCGGATGGTGGTCGTCCGCGACCAGCTGTGACATGACAAGGCCCCATTCCTGAGTGCATCGGGTCGATGCGCTACCAGGTCCGGGGCAGCGCCACGAACAGAGTGGCTAGTGCGCTCAACGGAACCATGCCGGCGCCCCGCAGGCAAGTCGCTAGCGGGTCAGCAGTGCGGACGTGTCGAGCGAACCGTCGAGTACGCCGTCCGCGACGACGGCGAGCCGCTGTCCCGTGCCCCGCGCATACGAGCGCATCGCGGTGAACGCCTGCGCCGGAGTCAGACCGGCGCGCTCGGCCAGCATCCCTTTCGCCTGCTCGATCAGCACCCTGCTGTCCAAGGCGTGCTGGAGCTGCTCGGTCAGCACCTGCTGACTGCGAACCTCCCGCTCGTGCAGGAGCCCGATCGTGGCGATGTCCGCCAGCGCCTGGCCCAGGTTGACGTCCTCCTCGCCGAGTGGCTCGGTGCTGGACCGGAACAGGTTGAGCGCACCGATGACGTGTCCGCGAAGCCGGAGCGGGAGGGCGTGGGCGGAGGCATAGCCGCCGGCGGCCGCCGCTTCGGCGAACTCGGGCCAGCGGCGTATGTCGACGTTGACCACCGGCTGGCCGGTCCGGAAGCACCCGGGGCACGGACCGTCGTCCTGCTGCAGCTCGAAGAGCTCGAGCAGTTCGGCCTGGTCGTCCGACGACGCCATCACGCGGAGGACGCCGTCCTCGTCGGCCAGCATCAGGCCGGCCGCGTCCACATCCAGCAGTTCGACGGTCACCTCGGCCAGGCTGCGGAGGAATTCGACCAGGTCGAACTCCGCCACCAGTGTGTCGGCCAGCTCGATGAAGACCTGCGCGATGCGGTGTTCCCGTCTCATTCCCAGCGTTCCCTCTCGACCCGGCGACTCCTCCCATTGTCCCGTCCGCTGGTGATTTGGCACCCAGTTCCCCCGCCCGTCACCTGACTGTCATCAGCGGAGCGCACCTTCGGCTCATGAACTTGAGCCGCCGCCAGCTCTTGGCCGCATCCACCGTCGCCGGCGCTACGATCGCCGTACCAGGCGTCGCCGCCGCGGCCCCCACCGTCGTCCGCCGGGACCGGCCCGCACTGCCGTCCGGCATCATGTCGGCCGACGTCACCACGAACTCCGCTGTGGTCTGGTCCCGTACCGACCGCCAGGCCCGGCTGGTCGTCGACCTGACCAGCAACGGCCGCTTCGACCGCGCGATCCGCCTGCATGGCCCGGTCGCTGGACCAGACCAGGACTTCACCGCGCAGCTGCCGCTGAAGGGTCTGCGCCCCGGGCAGCGCTACGACTACCGGATCGCCTTCGAGGACGCCCACGGCCGCCGCGGCGAGTCCCTCGAGGGTTCCTTCAGTACGCCGGGACGCAACCGGCCGGTGTCCTTCGTCTTCACCGGTGACACCGCCGGCCAGGGCTACGGGATCAACCCGGACCTCGGCGGCATGATCGCGTACAAGGCGATGCACGACACCCGGCCCGACTTCTTCCTGCACTCCGGCGACAACATCTACGCCGACGGCCCGATCGCGGCCGAGCTGAAGGTTGCCGACGGCACCGTCTGGAAGAACGTGGTGACCGAGGAGGTCTCGAAGGTCGCCGAGACGCTGGCCGAGTACCGCGGCCGGTACAAGTACAACCTGCTCGACCACAACGTGCGCGACCTGTACGCCGACGTGCCGCTGGTCGCGCAGTGGGACGACCACGAGACGCTGAACAACTGGTACCCGGGCGAGATCCTCACCGACGACCGCTACACCGAGAAGCGCGTCGACGTCCTCGCCGGCCGGGCGAAGCAAGCCTTCCTCGAGTACCTCCCGATGGAGCACATCGCCGGACGCAACCGGATCTATCGCAAGGTGAGCTACGGTCCGCTGCTCGACGTCTTCTGCCTGGACATGCGGACCTACCGTGGCGCCAACCCGACGCCCGACACGGTCGGCCCGGTCGCGATGCTCGGCGCCGAGCAGGCCGAGTGGCTAGTGCGTGAGGTGGCCGCGTCGAAGGCGACCTGGAAGGTGATCGCCAGCGACATGCCGCTCGGCCTGCTGGTGCCCGACGGCTCGCTGATCGAGGCCGTCGGCAACGGAGTCCCCGGTGCGCCGGGCGGTCGCGAGCACGAGATCGCCTGGGTGCTGAGCCAGTTCAAGAAGCGCAAGGTCCGCAACGCGATCTGGCTGACCGCCGACGTGCACTACTGCGCCGCGCACCACTACGACCCGTCCCGTGCGGCGTTCACCGACTTCGACCCGTTCTGGGAGATCGTGGCCGGCCCGATCAACGCCGGTACGTTCGGGCCGAACGCGCTCGACAGCACCTTCGGGCCGGAGGTCGTGTTCTCCAAGGTGGCGGACTTCCCGAGCCAGTCGCCCGCGGGCGGCAACCAGTTCTTCGGTCACACCAGCATCGACCCGCGGACCGGTGTGTTCACGGTCTCGCTGCGCAACCTGTTCGGCACGGTCCTGTGGACGAAGGACATCAACCCGGCCCACCACTGAGGGCCCGTCGTACTCACCTGGCTCCGGCGCCTGTGCGGGATGCCGCCCACCGGAGCCGGTGAGTACGACGCTCAGCTCTGGAAGAACTCGAGGGCGTGCTGAACGACCGCGTCCGGCCGGTCGTCGACGAGGAAGTGTGACGCGCCGGCGATCTCGAAGGCGTTGTCGAAGTCAGCCTTCACCACGTGGTCGTCCGCGCCGATCAGGACCCGCGTCGGCATGGTCAGCTTCTGGTCCCGGTACTTGCCGCGCATCGCGCGCAGTCCCGCGGGCTGGATGAACTTGCGGTACAACGCCGACCCGGCGCGCGCCCTCACCGGATCACGCAACTGGCCGGCGAAGAGCTCGATCACGTCCTCCGGCATCGACGTCGAGTTAGCCCGCACCATGTGCCGCGGCAGGCGTCCGCTCCGTAGCGCCCACGGGCCTAGACCAGGCCAGGGCAGGATCAGGTTGAACCATCCGTAGCGCATCACCCGCAGCGCGAACCCACGATCGAGTTCGGCATCGAGCGACGGAACGGACATGGCCAGGTGATCGCGGATGCGGTCCGGATGCTCCAGGCACAGCAGGAAGCCGAGGCTCGACGACCAGTCGTGCGTCATCAGATGCACCTGATCGACCTCGAGGTGGTCCAGCAGCGCGAGTACGTCGGCCTGCAGCTGGCTGCTCGTGTAGCCGTCGGGCGGTGCGTCGGTCCAGCCGGCGCCGCGCAGATCCGGGCAGATCACACGGTAGCGCTCGGCGACCGCGGGGATGACGTCTCGCCACTCCCACCAGTGCTGGGGAAAACCGTGGAGCATCAGGACAGCGTCGCCGCTGCCGGCCTCGGTCACGTGCATCCGCAGTCCCGGCAGATCGACGTAGTGGTGAGTCACCCCATCGAGCGTTGGCAGCATGTATTTGACGGTACTACGAACGTAGTGCCGTGTCACTACGTTTATAGTAGCCGCATGACGTCGACTCGTGTTCGAGCTCTGGACGCCGCGATCGAACTGCTGGGGACCGAGGGCTTGCGGGCGCTCACCCATGCCCGTGTCGACGAGCGGGCCGGCCTGCCGAAGGGCTCGACCTCCAACCACTTCCGCACCCGGCGGGCGCTGCTGACCGGCGTCGTCGACTGGCTGGCCGAGGGGGACGCGCAGGTCGTCGGTTCCGCCTTCACCCCGGCGACGGCCGACGAGTTCGTCGATGCGATGTGCGGACTGTTCGACTACATCACCCGGGTCAATCGGGTGCGGACGACCGCGCGGCTGATCCTGTTCCTGGAGGGCAGTCACGATCCCGCCGTGCGGGAGGCGCTGTCCCGCGGTCGCGAGGTCCTGGAGACCATGACCACCGCGGCCTTGGCCGAGCTCGGGTCGCCACATCCCCGCCAGGCCGCTCGCGCGATCGCGGCAGCGTCCGAAGGGCTGATCCTGCATCGCATCGCCCGCCACGACGACGTCGACCCGCGTCCGACGTACGAGCTTCTGCTGAAAACCGCTCTGGCCGACTAGGTCCGCCGGTTAGGTTTGACCGCATGACTGTATCGATGCCACGCCTCCGGCGCGGCGGCTCATGGGGCTTTGGCTCCCGGCCTTCCCTCGTCGCTCCAGTCGCTTCGCTCCCTTCACTCCTCAGTCCAGGCCGGGAGGCCCCATGACTGTATCGATGCCACGCCTCCGGCGCGGCGGGTCATGGGGCCTTGGCTCCCGGCCTTCCCTCGTCGCTCCAGTCGCTTCGCTCCCTGCGCTCCTCATTCCAGACCGGGAGGCCCCATGACCTATCCGGAGAGCCGCCGCGACGATGTGGTCGAGACGTTGCATGGGCACCAGATCGCCGATCCGTACCGCTGGCTGGAAGACCCTGACGCGCCCGATACCCAGGACTGGGTGCGGCGGCAGAACGAGTTCACTCAGGCCGAGCTCTCGGGCTATCCGGAGCGGCAGTGGTTCCAGACCACCATGTCCGCGATCCTCGCGCGTCCACGCGCCGGAGTCCCGACCAAGAAGTCCGGGTGGTACCTGGTCGGCCGCAACGACGGCACACAGGCACAGGACGTCGTGTACGTCGGGGAGTCCCTCGACGAACTGCTGACCGGCGGCCGAGTGCTCATCGACCCGAACACGCTGTCCGCGGACGGCACTGACTCGTTGGGCTCGTTCACAGTGAGTCCAGACGGCAAGTACTTCGCGTACGGCGTCAACGAGAGCGGTAGCGACTGGACGACGTTCCGGCTGCTCGACATCGCCACCGGGACGCCCGTGGACGACGTGGTGACGGAAGCGAAGTTCTCCGAAGCCACGTGGCTCCCAGACAGTTCGGCGTACCTCTATCTGCACTACCCGGCCAGTGGTCGCAGTGAGGGCACCGAGACGAAGACGCTGACCGGTGGACGGCTGATGCTGCACAAGGTCGGCACACCGCAGTCCGAGGACGCGCTCGTGCTCAGCTTCCCGGACCAGGACCGCTACTTCATCACTCCGGAGGTCTCGGAGGACGATCGCTACCTGATCGTCCACATCAACGAGGGCACTGACCCTGGCAGTCGGCTCTGGGTCTTCCCGATCACCTCCGACGGAATCGGCGAGCCAGTGAAGGTGGTGGACACCTTTGCGGACGAGATCGCGTTCGTACGGATGTCCGGCGACCAGCTGATACTGCGTACCGACCGCGATGCGTCCCGTGGTCGCGTGGTGCTCGCGTCGTTGGATGGCTCGTTCGTCGACCTGATCGCCGAGGGTGAGGCGACACTCCAGGCCGTCCGCGGTACGGCTGCCGGACTGGCCACGCTGACGCTGGTCGACGCGCAGCCAGTGCTGACGCTGTACGCGCTCGACGGCTCGGATGCACGGGTCATCGACGTACCGGGCGGGGGAGTGGTGGAGTTCCATGCCAGCCCCGAGTACGACGAGCTCTTCGTCGGGTTGTCGACCACGACCGACCCCACGGTGTCGTACGTCGTCTCGACCGATGCCGGCGTGGTCGGTGCGCTGCCGGAGCTGGTCCGTGGTTCAGGTGGATTCACCTCGCCATCGGTCACCGTGACCCGGCGCGTCGAGCCCGGCCGCGAGGTCCCGTACTTCCTGATCACCCGCTCCGACCTGGACTTCTCGCAGCCACGACCGACCCTGCTCTACGGGTACGGCGGCTTCCGCATCCCGATCCTGGCCGACTACAAGCCCGGCTGGCCGGCCTGGCTCGAGGCCGGTGGCGTGCTGGTGATCGCGAACCTGCGCGGCGGTGGTGAGTACGGCAGCACCTGGCACGACGCGGGCCGGCTCAAGAACAAGCAGAACGTGTTCGACGACTTCATCGCCGTCGCCGAGCATCTGCGGGACACCGGCGTCACCACGTCCGCGCAGCTCGCCATTCACGGTCGCAGCAATGGCGGTCTGCTCGTCGGTGCGGCCATGACTCAGCGTCCGGACCTGTTCGGAGTCGCACTGCCCGGTGTGGGTGTCATGGACATGTTGCGGTTCCACCTGTTCACCGTGGGCGCCGCGTGGGCCTCTGACTTCGGTCATCCGGACGATTCGGAGCAGTTCGAGGACCTGCTGGCGTACTCACCGCTGCATCGGTTGCGCGACGGCACGTCGTACCCGGCGACCCTCGTGGTCACCGGTGACCACGATGACCGGGTCGTGCCGTTGCACAGTCACAAGTTCATCGCCGAGCTGCAACATGCCCAATCCTCGTCCGCACCTGTCTTGACCCGAGTAGAGGTCAACACCGGTCACGGCTTCGGCAAACCCGCCGCGATGGTCGCGTCGGAATGGGCCGACCTACTGGCGTTCGCTGCTCACCATGTAGGCCTCGTACCTCCTGAGCAGTAGGAGGCCGGCGTTACCAGATGCGGGGAGCGTGCAGGTCCCGCGGGTCGTCGGTGGGCTGACAGCCGTTGTCGGTGTCCTCGTACTCCGACCGCGGTCCACCGGCGGCCAGCGTTCGTACGGCGTTGACGAGGCGGTCCACGTGCTCACGTGTCGTACCGAGGCCGAGGCTCGCGCGGACCGCCGTACCGTGCTCGGGGGAGTCGGCGAGTAGGTGACCGACGAGGGGGTGTGCGCAGAACTTTCCGTCGCGCACACCGATGCCGTACTCGGCGCTCAGCGCCGCGGACACGAGCGTGGAGCTCACACCGGCAACGGTGAAACAGACGGTGCCGACCCGGTCCGCGTCCTCGCCGAAGATCGAGTACGTCGTGACGCCCGGGACCTGAGCGAGTCCGGTCCGGAGTCGGGCGAGCAGGCTGCGCTCGTGCTGCTCGATCGCGTCGCGGTGCTTGCTGATCGCGGCACATGCCGAGGCGAGGGCGATCGCGCCGATGACGTTGGGGGAGCCGCCTTCGTGGCGCGACGGGCCGGTCGTCCAGACCACGGTGTCGTTGGTGACCGCAGTCGTCGCGCCCCCGCCGTACAGGTACGGGTCGGCGGCGTCGAGCCAGTCGGCGCGGCCGATCAGCGCACCGGCGCCGTAGGGCGCGTAGAGCTTGTGGCCGGACAGTGCGACCCAGTCGACGTCCAATGCGGCGATGTCGACCGGTCGGTGCGGCGCGAGCTGCGCGGCGTCGAGGCAGACCCGCGCACCGTGCGCCTTGGCGACAGCGGCGATCTCCGCGATCGGGAAGATCTCACCGGTCACGTTGGAGGCGCCGGTCACGACGACCAGCCGCGGACCCTCCGGAGCGTTGCGCAGTGCGTCGGCCACGTTGGTGAGGGCCTCGCTGGGCGAGCTGGGCGCGTTGAGACGGACAGTCCGCTCAGCCGGCCACGGCAGCAGGGCGGCGTGGTGCTCGGACTCGAACACGATCACCGTCGCGTCCGCCGGTACAGCGTGGGCGAGCAGGTTGAGCGCGTCGGTGGTCTGCCGGGTGAAGATCACCTGGTCGTCGTCACGGGCACCGACGAACGCTTGCACCTCGGCGCGAGCACGCTCGTACCACTGGGTGGTGATGCGGGAGGCGTACCCGTTGCCGCGGTGCACGGACGCGTACGACGGCAGTGCGGCCTCGACGCTGGCCCGGACCGACTCCAGACACGGCGCACTGGCTCCGTGGTCGAAGTTCGCGTAGTCGGTGACCCGGCCGTCGGCGAGTGGGACCAGCAGGTCCGAACCGACCGTGGCGGGGATGCTGCCGGTGACGAGCCGGGCGACGGTCGGCCGCGTGGTCGTCGTAGAGGCCGGCTCGAGGATGGAGAGGATCGACATGGTGCTGCTCCCGGGAAGTCCGCGCTTGCCGAGCGGGGTATCCGCACGGCCTGGTCTTCACCCGGGGCACCCCACCGCGGAGGAGGGTTGCCGGCCAGCAAGCCGGGGCTTCACGCTGACACTCATGACCTGCCGAGAACGGTAACGAACAGGCCACAGCGGGCGCCAGTGGCAATCTCATATTCCGGGATTGCCGAACACATCTTGAGACGCGCAGACTGTTGCCATGATCGGACGGCTGCACCACCTCGCGATCGACTGCCCGGAACCGCTGGAGCTGGCGCGCTTCTACTCGGCCCTGCTCGGCAAGCCCATCACCTACCAGAGCGACGACTGGGTCGTGGTCGCCGACAACGACCACACGTCAGGTCTCGCCTTCCAGCGCGCCCTCGGCCATCAGCGCCCGCAATGGCCGGACCCTACGCGTCCTCAGCAGATGCACCTCGACGTCATGGTCGACGACCTCGACGCGGCCGGGTCCGCGGTGCTGGCCCTCGGGGCCCGCAAGCTCGCCGCCACGGTGTACGAGGATCCGGCCGGTCATCCGTTCTGTCTGATCCCGCGACCCGGCTGGGCGCCGCCGGTCAATCCGTGATCGATTCGCTCTGCACGGCATGGGCGTGTTGGATGGCGGCATGACGGTGGAGAAGGCGTGGACGGCGCCGGCGGTCGAGCGGCCGGACGGCTCGCTGACCGCGCCCGAGGCCGAGCTGCTGCAGGGCTATCTGGATTTCTATCGGACCACGCTGCTGTACAAGTGCGCGGGTCTGACGGCCGAGCAGCTGGCCGAGCGGCCGTCGCCGCCGTCGAATCTGTCCCTGCTCGGACTGATCCGGCATCTGACCAAGGTCGAGCGGATCTGGTTCCGGATCCACTTCGCGTCCGGGGAGCCGGCCGAGGCGCTCTACGCGCCGGCGTTGGGGAAGGACGCCGATTTCGAGCTCATCGATCCGGCTGAGGCACAGGCGGCGTACGAAGGACTGATCGCCGAGTGGAAGCTGTCGGACGAGGCTGCGGCCGGACGGTCGCTGGACGAGCGCTTCACCTTCAGCGGGACCGAGTCGACGCTCCGGACGATCTACATTCATATGATCGGCGAGTACGGCCGCCACTGCGGCCACGCCGACCTCTTGCGAGAACAACTCGACGGCACCACTGGCGCCTGAGGCGGCGCTCGGCGCTGTGACGTTATGTATGGGGCAGCGTGATCGGCGTGTGACACGTGGGACTCGAGAGGTAATCGGGGTAGCCTGCTAGATATGGCGACCCGCACGTCTTCCCCGGCGCGGGCGCAGAAGTCGGCAGCCAAACGGCCGAGTACGGCTCGTTCGGCTGCTGGTGGACGCTCCCGTTCGTCAGGCGCCCAGAAGCGTGGGCAGAGCGCGAAACGCGGTGGTTCGACCGCCGCGCGGACCAGCACGCCCAAAAACAGCGGACCGGGCCCGTTCGCGGCCGCCATGATCGCTCTCGGTCGCGGTGTGGTGAAGGTCTGGATCGGCATCGCGCACGTGCTCGGACGGATGGTCCGCGGCATCGGCCACGGTGCCCGCGACCTCGACCCCGAGCACCGCCGCGACGGCGCCGGCCTGTTCCTGATCGGCCTGGCGGTTGTCGTGGCCGCCGCCATCTGGTGGGACCTCCCGGGCGCGGTCGGCAAGGGCATCCGGACCGTCGTCGGCGGCAGCGTCGGCATGCTCGGCTGGGCTGTCCCGCTGATGCTCCTCTTCATTGCAATGCGCACGCTGCGTCACCCGGACCGCAACGGCCCGGCCGGACGTCAGGTGATCGGCTGGACCGCCGTCGCCCTCGGCGTACTCGGCCTGGTCCACATCGCCAACGGTCTGCCCCGTCCGAGCAACCCGGCCGACGGACCGCTGCAGGACGCCGGCGGCGCCATCGGGTACGTCGTCTCGTCCCTGCTGTCCGACCTGCTCACGGAGTACGTCGCCGCCCCGCTGCTGGTGCTGCTCTCGATCTTCGGTGCGCTGGTGATCACCGGTACGCCGGTCTACGCGATCCCACTGCGGTTCCGCGCGGCGTTCGACGTACTGATGGGACGAACGGCGCTGCCCGAGGACGCACCGTCCGTCATGGCCGCGCCGACCGACGACACCGTCCGGCTGACCCGCAAGGAGCGCCGGGCCAAGGCCGCGGTGGAGGAGGACGACGGCGATCCGACGGTCAAGCCGTACGACTCGCCGGTGCTCGAGGGACGTGAGATCTCCAAGCGCGGGCGCAAGGCCAAGGCCGCGTCGGCCGTGGACGAGGACGCGTACGACGTCGACGCTTCCGAAGCCGCTGGGGCTGCTGTCATCGCCCCGGCTGGTGCCGGTGGTGGTCCTTCGAAGTCGGACTCGCCAGCCGAGCCGCCTCCCCACACGCCGATCCCACAGCGGGTCGAGCAGCTCAGCCTGTCCGGCGACATCACTTACACGCTGCCCGACGGACAGATGCTCAAGCCGGGTTCGGTGCACAAGGCAAGGACCAAGGCGTCCGACCAGGTGGTCGACCGGCTGACCGAGGTGTTCGAGCAGTTCGGCATCGACGCCCAGGTCACCGGCTACACGCGCGGCCCGACCGTCACCCGGTACGAGGTCGAGCTCGGCTCGGCGGTCAAAGTCGAGAAGGTCACCGCGCTGTCGAAGAACATCGCCTACGCGGTGGCGTCGGCCGATGTGCGGATCCTGTCGCCGATCCCGGGCAAGTCCGCGATCGGTATCGAGATCCCGAACACCGACAAGGAGATCGTCAGCCTCGGCGACGTGATCCGCTCGGCGACCGCGCGCAACGATCACCACCCGATGGTGGCCGGCCTGGGCAAGGACGTCGAGGGCGGCTTCGTGGTCGCGAACATGGCGAAGATGCCGCACCTGCTGGTCGCGGGTGCGACCGGTTCGGGTAAGTCGTCGTTCGTCAACTCGCTGATCACCTCGATCCTGATGCGGGCCACGCCGGACGAGGTGCGGATGATCCTGGTCGACCCCAAGCGGGTCGAGCTGAACAACTACGAGGGCATTCCGCACCTGATCACGCCGATCATCACCAACGCCAAGAAGGCGGCCGAGGCGCTGCAGTGGGTCGTCCGCGAGATGGACATGCGGTACGACGACCTGGCCGCGTTCGGGTTCCGGCACGTCGACGACTTCAACAAGGCGGTCCGGTCGGGCAAGGTGAAGCCACCGCCGGGCAGCGAGCGCGTGCTCACGCCGTACCCGTACCTGCTGGTGATCGTGGACGAGCTCGCCGACCTGATGATGGTCGCCCCGCGCGACGTCGAGGACTCGATCGTCCGGATCACCCAGCTCGCCCGGGCGGCCGGTATCCACCTGGTGCTCGCCACCCAGCGGCCGTCGGTGGACGTCGTCACCGGTCTGATCAAGGCGAACGTGCCGTCGCGGCTGGCGTTCGCGACCTCGTCGCTGGCCGACAGCCGGGTCATCCTGGACCAGCCGGGTGCGGAGAAACTGGTCGGCCAGGGTGACGGCCTGTTCCTGCCGATGGGCGCGAGCAAGCCGATGCGTATCCAGGGCGCCTGGGTGACCGAGTCGGAGATCCGCGGCGTCGTCGAACACTGCAAGACCCAGCTGCAGCCGACGTACCGCGAGGACGTCACCGCCGTGGCCGGCCCGAGCAAGGACCTCGACGACGAGATCGGCGACGACCTCGACCTGGTCGTGCAGGCCGCCGAGCTGATCGTGTCCACCCAGTTCGGCTCGACGTCCATGCTGCAGCGCAAACTCCGCGTCGGCTTCGCGAAAGCCGGCCGGCTGATGGACATCCTGGAGAGCCGCGGCGTCGTCGGACCCAGTGAAGGTTCGAAGGCCCGCGACGTCCTGGTGAAACCGGATGATCTAGAGGACTTCATCACCACCCTCCGAGGAGACTGACCCGTGACCGCCGCGAGCGCACTGCCCAGGCAGGACCGTTTCGACGTCGACCCCAAGCCCGTGCCGTTCACCGTCCGCGCCTCCCAGCGGGTGCACGGCGGGCTCGCGCTGGGAGCTGCGCTGGTCGCCGTCGGCTTTGCCGCGTCCGCATCCACCAGTCCCACCGGCGTACTGCGCTGGATCGCGGCGGCGGCGTTCGCCGTACTGGCGGTGATCTGCGCGCGAGCATTGACGGTCGGGGACATGCTCGTCGCCGACGAGGTCGGTATCCGGTTGCGAATCGGCCACGAATGGATCGGAACACGCTGGGAGGACATCGACGAGGTGACGGTGCTGCAGCGCCGCCACCTGCTGGACGACGGCCGGATTGCCGTTCATTTACTGGATCCTGGACCGGTTCTGGGAGCGATGCCGAGCTCGACGCTCAAGACGACCGATGCGAACCGTCGTCTGACGGGCTCCTCACTCGCGGTACCGTTCGGGTTGACGGCGCGACCGTCGAACGGGGAAGTGGTACAGGCGCTGCACATGCTGGCGGATGCCAGGTGTCCGGTCAGGGAACAAGCCTGACTTTGCCGTGACCCCGTCGCATCAAGGCCGTTGACATGATGTCGGCGGTCCCGCTGTCGGCTTGACGATGCCGACGGTCCGCGGGAGTTAGGCCGGGCGATGGAGAGGATGGTGGGGACGTGAGCATCGGCAGCGAGCTCACGGCGGCCCGCGAACGGGCCGACATGACGATCGAGCAGCTGAGCGCCGCCACCCGGATCAGAACCGGGCTGCTCGTGGCCATGGAGGCCGACGACTTCTCCCGCTGCGGCGGGAACTTCTATGCCCGCGGCCATATCCGCTCGATCGCCCGGGTGGTCAAGGCCGATCCCGCACCGCTGATCGCCAGCTTCGACGCCGAGCACGCCGTCGAGGAGGAGAAGTCCCGCCGCGAGGAACGCGCCGCGGTCAAGGGCCCGACCCTGCACCCGGCCCGCCCGCGCTGGGCCGTCGTGGTCGGCGCGATCCTGGTCAGCCTGATGGGCTGGGGGATGGTCCGCCTGTTCACGCTGCCCAACGACATCGAGGCCAACGCCTCGAAGACCGCGACCACCACCGCGACCGTCACCACTCCCACGCCGCAGCCGACCCCGAAGCCGTCGGCGAGCCCTACCCGCACGGCGACGAAGAAGCCGCCGGTCCTGAAGACCGAGCTGGTCCTGACGGCGAAAGGTGACGGCACCTATCTGACGGTCCGCGACAGGAAGAACAAACGGCTCTTCCAGGGTCACCTCGGCTCGGGCATCGCCCAGTCCGTCACCAGCACCGGCGACATCCGCATCTCCGTCGGCAACCCGGCGAACCTCATCGTCACCCTGAACGGGAAGCGCATGAACACCAAGCTGTACCGCTTCTACGCCCACCCCAACGGCACCCTCAGTACATCCCCGTCGTCCTAACGGCCCGTCGTGGGGGTTGGGCGGCGTGGGTTGGTGAGTTAGGTGGCGGGCTGCACCGCAAGTCATACTCGTCGTGATGACTACGCCACCCACCACCGTCGCCCTGGTCACGCTGGGCTGTGCCCGTAACGATGTCGACTCCGAGGAACTGGCCGGCCGGCTCGAAGCCGGCGGATTCCGGCTGGTCGAGGACGCCGCCGAGGCGGACACCGTGGTGGTGAACACCTGCGGTTTCGTCGAAGCCGCGAAGAAGGACTCCGTCGACACCCTGCTGGCCGCCTCCGACTACAAGGAATCCGGCCGAACCCAGGCCGTCGTCGCGGTCGGCTGCCTGGCCGAGCGGTACGGCGAACAGCTCGCCGAGGCTCTCCCGGAGACCGACGCGGTCCTCAGCTTCGACGACTACGCCGACATCTCCGACCGCCTCCGCTCGATCCTCGCCGGCACCAAGCACCAGCCCCACGTGCCCCGCGACCGCCGCAAACTCCTCCCGCTGGCCCCCGCCGCCCGAGCCGCCACCACCGGCATAGCCATCCCCGGCCACGGCGACCACATTCCCGACCAGCTGAGGCCCGTCGGCGACGGCTCTGCCGGCGCCGCCTCGCCTGACACCCCAGCTCTCAAGGGACGCTTCGCCACGGGCCGGCCGGAAGAGCTGACGATCGACGCCCCCGACCTCACCTCCGCCCCGGCAAGCGGCCCGCGCGTCATGCGTCGCCGGCTCGACGGCGGCCCGATGGCCCCGCTCAAGCTCGCGTCCGGCTGCGACCGCCGCTGTGCCTTCTGCGCGATCCCGATGTTCCGTGGCGCGTTCGTCTCCCGCCGCCCGGCCGAGGTGATCCGCGAAGCCGAGTGGCTGGCGGAGAACGGCGTACGCGAACTGTTCCTCGTCTCCGAGAACTCCACCTCGTACGGCAAGGACCTCGGCGACCTGCGCCTGCTCGAGACCCTCGTCGGCGAGATCGCAGCAGTCTCCGGCATCACCCGCGTGCGCGTCTCGTATCTCCAGCCGGCCGAGATGCGCCCGACCCTCATCACCGCGATGACCTCGACCCCCGGCGTTGTCCCGTACTTCGATCTCTCCTTCCAGCACGCCTCCGGCCCACTCCTGCGCCGCATGCGCCGCTTCGGTGACTCCGAGCGCTTCCTCGAGCTCATCGCTCAGGTCCGCGCGACCGCGCCCACCGCGGGTATCCGCAGCAACGTCATCGTCGGCTTCCCCGGCGAGACCGAGGAAGACGTCGACATCCTCTGCGACTTCCTCTCCCGCGCCGGCCTCGACGCGATCGGCGTCTTCGGCTACTCCGACGAAGACGGTACCGAAGCCGAGACGTACGACGGCAAGCTCGACGAGGACACCATCGCCGCCCGCCTCGACCGCGTCACCCGCCTGGCCGAAGACCTCACCTCGGCCCGCGCCGAATCCCGCATCGGCGAACTCCTCGAAGTCCTCGTCGAATCCCTGGACACGACGCCCTCCTCCGCCGATGCCCTGACAGGCGACACCCTCGCCGCCGGCGACGACGCGCGTACAGACGACATCCCCGCCGTCGGCGACGCCCGTACGGACGACATCCACGCCATCGGCGACGGGCCTACGGGGGAGGGCCGGGCAGCTCATCAGGGGCCTGAGGTGGACGGGTCGACGACGCTGACCGGGCTTCCCGAGTGGGTCCGGGTCGGCGATCTGGTGTCGGCGAAGGTGGTCGGGAGCGACGGGGTCGACCTGATCGCCGAGTTCGCGGCACTCGTGAGCCCCCAGGACGGCCGTCCGGCGGATAACCTGACCGCGTGACCAACCCGCCGACGAACCCGGCGCCGCGCGCCGGCCACCTCCACGCGCCCAGCGCCTGGAACGTGCCGAACGCGCTCACCGTCCTGCGGCTCGTCCTGGTCCCACTCTTCGTCTGGCTGCTGCTCCGCGAGGGCGGCGACACCGACGGCAACCGGCTGCTCGCGACGGCCACGTTCGTGGTGGCGATCGTCACCGACCGCTTCGACGGCGACATCGCCCGCCGCTGGAACCTGGTCACGAACTTCGGCAAGATCGCCGACCCGATCGCCGACAAGGCGCTCACCGGCGCCGCCTTCATCGGGCTGTCCTACCTCGGCGAGCTCCCGTGGTGGGTCACCGTGGTGGTGCTGGTCCGCGAGTGGGGCGTCACCGCACTCCGCTTCTGGGTGATCCGGCACGGCGTGATGCCGGCCAGCCGCGGCGGCAAGCTCAAGACCGTTCTCCAGGCGATCGCCCTCGGCCTGTACCTCCTGCCATGGCAATCCTTCGCACCCCTGCACTGGACCGCCGTAGCGTTCATGGGTGCCGCCGTCATCGTCACCATCGTCACCGGCATCGACTACGTACGCCGAGCCCTCCGCCTCCGCGCCGCCGCCAAGCGCCCCCTCCCATAAGCTCACCTGGTGGAGGTGACGGGTGGCTGATGGGGACGCGGGGCTCGAGGTGGTGCTGGCGCGCTTGGTGGGGTTGCTGAAGGAGCGGGGAGAAACGGTTGCCACGGCTGAGTCGCTGACCGGTGGCATGGTCGGGGCCGCGCTGACCGATGTGCCGGGCGTGTCGGCCGTGTACCGCGGCGGCGTGGTTGTGTACGCGACTGACTTGAAGGCACAGCTTGCCGGCGTACCTGAGGATCTTCTGGCTGCTGTGGGTCCGGTACACACGGATACGGCAGCTGCCCTCGCCACAGGCGTCCGAGAGCGTCTGGGGGCCACCTACGGGCTGGCGACGACCGGTGTGGCCGGTCCGGACCCGCAGGCGGGGATCTCGGCCGGCACGGTGTACGTCGCGGCGGCCGGACCGGGGTCTGCGCAGGTGCGGAAGTTGCAGTTGACCGGTGACCGCGCGTCCATCCGTCGGGCGAGCGTACGGGCCGTTCTGGAACTCGGAGCAGCTTTGGTGGCGGAAGAACTCGACTGATCGGCGTGTTGAGACCAGCATGGGGACAGGTAGGGCAGACTGGCGCGGCGCACCGAAGGTGGACATTGCGAGGAGTGGTGACCCAGCAACGGGTACCGTTGGTTCCTACGGTCGCGCTACCGTGCGAGTAGAGACGACCGGACAGGCGGAAGGGAGAAACCTCATGGTGCTGGTTCGTGGCCTGCTGGGCGACGTCCTGCGGCGTAAGCGGCTGCGCCAAGGGCGCACTCTCCGCGAGGTATCCGCCGACGCTCGGGTCAGCCTCGGATACCTGTCCGAAGTGGAGCGCGGCCAGAAGGAGGCTTCCAGCGAACTGCTGGCCGCCATCTGCATGGCCCTCGACGTCCCGCTCTCGACGGTCTTCGCCGAAGTGAGCGAGGACCTGGCCCGCGAAGAGGCCCTCGTCCTGGCCCACCCGACAACCATCGAGACCGAGGTCGTAGCCTCCGCCGCCTAGTCACGACCGGCGGCCGGCTGTTCGTCGGTAGCCGGCGTGCGTTGCCTGCCGAGCCGCGGTTCAGCGTGTGTGGCTCAGTGAGATTTGGCAGCAGTCGAGGGCGGCTGCGGTGGCCGCTGGAGTTGCTTCGAGCAGGGGTAGGCGCACGTACGGGCTGGGGATTCGGCGCTGAGCCGCCAGTACGGCCTTGATCACCGCCGGGTTGGGTTCGGCGAAGAGTGCTCGGGCCAGCGGAACGAGCCGATTGTTGAGGCGCCGCGCCACATCGAGCGGCCCGTCGCGCCAAGCGTTGACGAGATCGGCGTACGCACGAGTCGCCACATTGGCACAGGCCAGGATTGCCCCGGACGCGCCGAGGGCCAGCAGTGTTCCAGCGTGGAGATCATCACCGGCAAGAACCGCGACATCCGCCGGCAGATCGCTCATGAACTCGACCGTCGCATCGTCGATACCGCCCACCGCGTGCTTGAACCCGGCGACATTTGGCAGCAGCGCAAGCCGACGAAGGGTATCGGCCCCCAACGGCCTGCCCGTGCGGTGTGGGACGTTGTAGATGATCAACGGCACCGGACTGGCGGCCGCGAGCCGACGGAAGTGCTCAACGACACCGTCCTCAGATGGTCGGGTGTAGTACGGAACGACGCTGAGAACCGCGGTGGCGCGAGGGTCGACTTCCGCGAGCACGCCGATCGAGCCGTCAGTCGAGTTCGACCCGGCACCGACGATCAAGTCCGCTCCTCGCTCCACGCACACCCCGGCACAGATGTCGACGACCCTTCGGCGTTCGGCCGCCGTGAGCGTCGCCGGTTCGCCTGTGGTGCCCAAGGCGACGATGCCGGCCGCTCCATCGTCGAGCACGGTCTGGGCAAGCGACTCCAGAGCATCGGACGCGAGTTCACCCTCTCGGGTGAACGGTGTGATCAGCGGAACGAAGAGACCAGTGAGCGACATGTCTCGACGATCACTCACCTCCGCTCTGCAGGTCCAGTTCGCATTTCTATCGCCGAGCGTAAGGTGTGCTTATGCTCGACGTGCGCAAACTCCGGCTCCTCCGTGAGTTGGCCCACCGGGGAACGATCGCAGCCGTCGCCGAGGCGCTCACCTACACGCCGTCAGCGGTCTCGCAACAACTCAGCGCTCTCGAACGCGAGGCCGGAGTCCAACTTCTCGAACGCACCGGCCGGCGCGTGACGCTGACCCCAGCCGCCCTCTCGCTTGTCGAGCACACTGAGTCAATCCTCGCGATCCTCCACGAGGCGTCCGCCGACCTGGCCTCGACCGCCTCGGCCCTCACCGGAACCCTGCGCATCGGAGTCTTTCCCACAGCAGTCCCGACGATCCTCACACCCGCCGTCGTAGCCCTGAGCACCGAGCATCCAGGCCTGGACCTCATGGTCACCGAACTGGATCCCGCGTCAGTGCCCGACGCCCTCCGCGACGAAACCCTCGACATCGCGCTGCTCCAGGAGTACGACTACGTCCCCATCACCTCCGATCCAGGACTAGAAACCGAACCACTCCTCCAAGAAACCGTCCACCTAGCTGCCCTCACTGCAGGCCCTTTGACCGACCGACGTGATTCCTCCTGGATCGCCGGCACTCCAGGCACCCTCTGCCACGCCCTGACCATCCGAGCCTGCGAAGCCGCCGGATTCACCCCACGCATCCGCCACCACGCCGACGACTTCGGCGCCGTGCTCGCCCTAGTGGCAGCCGGCCAAGGCGTCGCCTTCATCCCCGACCTGGCCGCCGTCGCCCCACCCACCACCGTGGTCCTCACGCCCCTCCCGATCCACCGCAAAACCCACCTCGCCTACCGCCGAGGCACCGCCACCCACCCCGCCATAACAGCCGCCCGAACCGCCCTACAAACAGCCACCACCGTCACCCCTCGAGCCCGCACGCCCCAACGGTGAGCCTGGCGGCGCCCGGCGCCGGTCGCTACCCGTGACCAAGCCCTCAGCGGGGTTCGAGGAGGTTCTCGTGAGGTTCTGGCCTGCCGACGGACGTCGCGATGTCCCGCGGCGCACGTACTCGCGGCTCTGCGGCCATCGGGTCACGTACTGGTCGCCGGTCGGCTCGTCGTAGCGGATGTAGGTGACGTCCGCAATATCCACTCTGAACAGGTGAAATCGTCCGAGCATCGGTCGCCACCCCAGTGCGGCCGCGACTTCATCGGCGTACTGCTGCTGCACTGATGGATCGCGCTCGGCGCTTGCCCGTCCTCGGATCTTGAACTCGCCGTCAGCACCGTCGCGACCGGTGACGACGCTGTGCACGAGGATTCGTGGATCGCGTTCGAGGTCGGCCGCCTTGGCCGACTGCCACAACATCGACAGCCAGAGCTCACCTGCCATCACCCATGGCTCCACCGGGCTGATGCGGGGTGTCCCGTCACGACGAATGGTGCCCGGGAGTACGACGCCGGGCCCGAACAACCGCCTCCGGCCCACCTCCGCCAGCCGTGGCTGACTCGCCTCCAACTGCGCCCAACGCATCGCTCCTCCTTCGCTTGCGATCTACCGCCTGCCTAACACCGGGCACCGACAAGGCAGGAAGGCCGTCAGCAGACTCGGCCGGCGACGAGGAGGGGATGGAGTTCTGGAGGTAGGGAAGGACCACTTCGGTGGCCATACACGGCCGCCGCCTCCGCTGACACAATTCCGGTCAGCAGGACCTCACCCTGGGACCAGGACGCCCAGGCCAACTATCTGCTTCGCGCTGAGCAAGAGCTGACAGCGCCAATCACGAGATCGGCCGTCCGCTGCGGGTTCCGCTAGCTCGTGCCGCTCGCCGAGCTCGGGTCAGTGGGGAGTTCGTCGGACGTGGGGTGAGGGGTGGTGGGTTGGATGAGGGTGACTCGGGTTGGCCAGAGGAGTTGGAGGGCGGGGAGGGGAGGGTCGTCGGGTTGGCGGAACATGTGGTTGGCGGTGAAGAGGTGGGTTGCGGAATCGGGGAAGCGGAGGAGCTCGGCGGTCTCTGGTGGTGGGAAGTACGCGGACAGGTCGTCGCCCTCGTCGAAGACGGCGCCGTCCATCACCGCCCACGCCAGCGGTTTGATCCCCAGGTAGGTCCAACCCGGGTCGGGATCGAAGACGATGATCTCCGGGTGCCGGTACAGGCTGAGCCCGAGCGAGTACCCGAACGCTGGATTGCGCGCCCCATCGCCCTCGACGTACTGGATCGTCCACCCGTAGGTCTGGATGTTCCGCTCGATTTGCTCCACGTACTGCTCGTTGGTCAAACCACCGCACTTGTCGCACATCAGCCTCTCCTCTCACTCGAACAAATGTTCGATACGTCAGAGAAGATATCCGCGTCCTGTCCCGGTGCCGGCGTTATCCACAGGTCAGTTCTCGGGCTGGCAGGCGGGGCACCAGTAGGTGACTCGGTCGCGAGGTGGTTCGCCGACTGACGCGGTCAGGATCGTCGTCTTGCAGCGGCGGCAGGCCTTGCCGGCGCGTTCGAACACCCAGGACCGCTGGCCGGGCCGGTCGACGCCGGTGCTCACCTGCGTGCCGTTGCGTAGGTTGGCTTTCATCAGTCGCCGGCTGAGATCGACCGCCGCGGGCACATCGACGGAGGAGACCGGTCGCCACGGGTGCAGGCCCAGCAGGAAGCAGACCTCGTTGCGATAGAAGTTCCCGATCCCGGCAAGATTCCGCTGGTCCAGCAACGCCTCGCTGATGGTTCGCTCCGGATCAGCCTCGACGTTCGCGATCGCCACGGAACGGTCGAACGACGGCGACAGCAGATCCGGACCGAGGTGGCCGACCACCGTGTCCTCGGCGTCCGTCGCAACGAGTTCGAGCACCGGCAGCCGATAACCGACTGCCGTCCACGACGCGGTCTCGAGTACGGCGCGGATCTGGTGATCGGGTCCGCCATGCCAGCGCTCGCCGGGCCGGTACAGATGCCAGCTCCCGTCCATCCGGAAATGGCTGTGCACCGTCACCCCGCCGGACACCCGCATCAGCAGATGCTTGCCGCGCGCAACGACCTCCAGCATTGTGCGACCGCTCAGGTCGGTCGTCGCCAGCGACGGCACCCGGAAGTCCGTCCGGAGCAGCTCCTGTCCGCCAAGGGCCTGGTTCAGCCGCTTGCAGGCCCTCCAGACGGTATCTCCCTCAGGCATCGCTCAAGCCCGTCCCGAGTCAGGCCCGCAGCCGCAAGCCCCGCGGCGTCGCATGGAAGCCCGCCTTCGCCAGTGCGTCACCGAAGGCCGTATGCCGGACCTGTTCACCGTCGGCCGTCTCCACACTCAGCTTGCCGAGCTGACCATCCCGGATCGACAAGGCAAGCGCATCGACCGCCGGCTGCAGCAGGTCAGAGTCCTCGGTGAAACTCAGCACAGTCCGCCCACCACGCTCGACGTACACGATCAACTGCCCGTCCACCATCACGACCAACGCACCCGCCTTCCGCCCAGGTCGGTGTCCGCCCGCGCTCTCCCGCTCGGGCCACGGCAGTGCGGCGCCGTACGGATTCGCGGGATCGGAAGCCGCGAGTACGACGGCCCTCGCCGTCAGCTCCGCGTCACGCCGGCCGCCGGCCGGGGCGCGAGCTGATCCAGCGCCAGTAGACGTGGGCAGCTCGGCCAGTGCCCGTAGTCGATCCACCGCACCAGGCAGCGCGAACTGCGCAGCGCCAAGCCCAGCGACGAAGTACCCGCGTCGGCATCGTCCCGACTCCTCAAAGGCACTCAGCACCTTGTACACGGCCGCGAACCCACCCGGAGTCCGCTCCGTGATCACCGATCCGCGCGTGACGATCCCGTACCGATCCAGCAGCGTCTCCGCCGCAGCATGCGCCCGCCGCGTCGCGTCCTCACTACGGGCCGGAAGCAACGACCACCGGCCGCCGGCCGTCGGCGGCCCACTACGCGACGGCATCGCCGGTCGCCCTGGCCGCGTCGGACGTCCCGGTCGCGCACGAGGCGTCGTACGCCGAACTCGATGACTACCCCGCCCACCGCCAACGAGCGAACGCACCGGAGCGAGCGTGTCATTGGTGAGATGACCAGCCCACACGAGATCCCACAGCACGCCGACCAGCGTCTCGTCGTCCACCACACCCGATGCCGCCCCGACGACATCACTCAACTGCCGGAAGAAGAACGCGCCACCACCCGACAAGGCGTCGAGCACTGCCTGATGGGTGTCCCCGAGCTCAAAGGCAGAATCCGGATCAGGCAGGGTCAGGTCGCAGTTGTCCGCGAGATGCAGTGACACCCACCCATCCGTCCCGGGAAGCGAACCCGAGCCGGCCCACACCACCTCACCGGTCGCGGTCAGCTCGTCCAGCATCGACGGCTGGTACCCCGGCACCCGCGAGGGCAGCACGATCGATTCCAGCGCCGACGCCGGTACGGCGCAGCCGGCCAACTGCTCGACCGCGCCCAGGAGTACGTCGTACCCACGGCCTCGGCTGCTCGTGATCCCTTGCCACGCGGGCAGGAACCGGGCGAGCGCGGACGGATCGACCGGCTCGACCTCCTTGCGCAGCGCGGCCAATGACCTCCGCCGAAGCAACCGCAGGATCTCGCTGTCGCACCACTCGAGAGCGATCCCACCAGGCAGGAACTCACCCTCGACAACCCGCCCGGCCGCACCAAGCCGCCGGAGCGCATCGGTGACGACAGCAACACCGATACCCAGATGGGTCGCGAGATCGATAGCCCGGAAGGGTCCGTGCGTACGCGCGTACCGCGAGACAAGGTCCCCGAGGGGGTCAGCAACCGGCTCGGCATGCGCCTCCGCGACCCCAGGCGGGAGCGGCACGCCGAGGGCGTCACGCAATCGGGCCACGTCCTCGACAACGGCCCACCGATGCTCACCGGCGATCCGGACCCGCACCACCCGGCGAGCGGAAGCCAGCGACGTCAACCACGACTCGGCGTCGGCACCATCGACACACCGCTGCGAGGCTTCGGACAACGACTGCGGACCGACAATCCGCAGGACGTCGAACAGCCCTTCAGCGTCACGAGCCCGGCGATCCTCGGCAAGCCGTTGCAGCTCCGCCTCGGTCCGCAGCACGACCTCGGCGTCGAGCAACTCCCGCAGCTCGGTCCGCCCGAGGAGCTCGGCAAGCAGGCTCTGATCCAGCGCGAGGGCGGCCGCACGCTTCTCCGCGAGAGGACTGTCGCCCTCGTACATGAACGCGCCCACGTACCCGAACAGCAACGACTTCGCGAACGGCGAAGCCTCCGGCGTCTCCACCTCGACCACCGAGATCCGCCGCTCGCTGATCCCGGTGAGCAGATCCTTCAACGCGGGCAGGTCGTAGACGTCCTGCAACACCTCGCGCAACGTCTCGAGCACGATCGGGAAGGAACCATACTTGCTTGCCACCGACAACAGCTGCGCCGACCGTTGACGCTGCTGCCACAGCGGCGAACGCCGTCCGGGATTTCGTCGCGGCAACAGCAAGGCCCGCGCCGCGCACTCGCGGAACCGTGCGGCGAACAACGCCGATCCGCCGACCTCGGCGGTCACCAAGTCCTCGATCTCCGCCGGATCGAACAGCACCAGATCCGCACCCGGTGGCGGCTCGTCCGTCTCCGGCAGCCGCAGGACGATCCCGTCGTCACCCGAGACAGACTGCGCATCCATCCCGTACCGCTCGCGCAGCCGCGCTGCGATCGCCAGTGCCCACGGTCCGTGCACCTGACCGCCGTACGGCGAATGCACGCAGACCCGCCAGTCGCCGAGCTCATCCCGGAACCGCTCGACCACGACGGTCACGTCATCCGGCACCCGGCTCGTCGCGTCGCGCTGCTCGGCGAGATACGAGACGAGGTTGTTCGCGGCGTACTCGTCCAGGCCGGCTGTCCGCGCCCGCTCGACCGCCTTGGTGGCCGGCAGCGACGCCATCTTCCGGACGAAGGCGCCGGTCGCCGCGCCGAGCTCCGCCGGTCGTCCCACCGCATCGCCCTTCCAGAACGGCAATCGCCCCGGCTGACCGGGCGCGGGGGAGACCAGCACCCGATCGTGGGTGATGTCCTCGATCCGCCAGCTCGACGCGCCAAGGGTGAACACGTCGCCCACCCGCGACTCATACACCATCTCTTCATCGAGCTCGCCGACGCGGTGGTTGGTCGACTCGCCGACCAGGAAGACGCCGAACAGCCCGCGATCCGGGATCGTCCCGCCACTCGTCACCGCGAGGCGCTGCGCTCCAGGCCGCCCGGAGATCTCTCCGCTGACCCGGTCGAACACGATCCGCGGCCGCAACTCCGCGAACTCGTCCGACGGGTAGCGGCCCGAGAGCATGTCCAGGACCCCGTCGTACGCCGATCGCGGCAACGTCGCGAACGGCGCACACCGTCGTACCAACGCGAACAGTTCGTCGACGTCGATCGTGTCCAGCGAGACGATCGACACGATCTGCTGCGCCAGCACATCGAGCGGATTGGCCGGGATGTGCAGGCTCTCGATCAGTCCATCGCGCATCCGCTGCACGACGACGGCTGTGTCGATCAGGTCGCCACGGAACTTGGGGAACAGCACGCCGCGCGACACCGCACCCACCTGGTGGCCGGCGCGGCCGACGCGCTGCAGCCCGCTGGCGACCGATGGCGGCGCCTCGACCTGGATGACCAGATCGACCGCACCCATGTCGATACCGAGCTCGAGGCTGCTCGTCGCCACCACACACGGCAGTCGACCGGACTTCAGATCGGCCTCGATCAGCGCTCGTTGCTCTTTGCTGACCGAGCCGTGGTGCGCTCGCGCGATCAACGGTGGTGCCGCGAGCGACGCGCCCGACTGCGCCATCAGTTGAGCCGGTGAACCCTGCTCGGGCAGGTCGAGCTCGGCCCGCTCGGCAGCGATCTCGTTCAGCCGGGCAGTGAGGCGCTCGGCCAGGCGGCGCGAGTTCGCGAAAACGATCGTGGAGTTGTGTTGCGAGATCAGGTCGAAGACCTGCTCCTCGACATGCGGCCAGATGGAGGCATGCTGCGGCGGTCCAGCGGCTGAACCGGAGGTCTCCAGCTCCGTGCTCGCCAGCTCGGCCATGTCCTCGACCGGCACGACCACACTCAGATCCCACTGCTTCGTGAACTTCGGCTGCACAACGGTGACGGGCCGTTCGCCGCCGAGGAAGCGCGCCACCTCCTCGACCGGGCGCACCGTCGCCGACAGGCCGATCCGCTGCGCCGGCTTCGGCAGCAACCCATCGAGCCGCTCGAGCGTGAGCGCCAGATGTGCACCGCGCTTCGTCCCCGCGACCGCGTGCACCTCGTCGACGATCACGGTCTCCACGCCACGCAGCGACTCCCGGCCCTGCGATGTCAGCAACAGGAACAGCGACTCAGGGGTCGTGATGAGTACGTCGGAAGGCCGCGAAGCGAACCGTCGTCGTTCGCTCGCCGGCGTATCGCCGGAACGCACCGCGACCTCGACGTCGATCGGCGCCTCGCCGAGCCGCCGCGCGGTCTCCCGGATCCCGATCAGCGGCGCGCGGAGGTTGCGCTCGACGTCGACCGCGAGCGCCTTCAGCGGCGACACGTACAACACCCGGCAGCGCAGCTTCGGGTCGTCCGCTGGAGGAATTGTTGCCAATCGGTCCAGCGCCCAGAGGAAGGCAGCCAGCGTCTTGCCCGAACCGGTCGGGGCGACCACCAGCGCATCCCGGCCCGCGGTGATGGCGTCCCACGCTTCGAGCTGGGCCGGGGTGGCCGCCTCGAAGACGTCGCCGAACCACGCCCGGGTCGCGGGCGAGAACCGGCTCAACGCGCTGGTTTTCTTCACGCCGACCATCTTGCCGGGTCCCGCCGACAGTTTTCATCACGCGCCCGTCACCGTTCGTCGCCCGCTGTGAGCAGGCGCTCTCGGTCCGGTGCCGATCTTGTCCCCTTCGTCTGGAATGATCGGCGACATGATCAACCGCGTACGTGCAGCGCTCCTCGTCGGGGCGTGCCTGGTCGCGCTCACCGGGTGCGTGAAGGTCGACGCAGATCTCAAGGTCGGGTCGAACGAGACCGTCTCGGGCAACATGCAGATCGGGGTCGACAAGCAGCTGCTGCAGTCCAGCGGCCAGTCGCTCGACACGATCCGCAAGCGCATCGACGACGCGATCAAGGAGACCACCACCGAGGGCGTCACGTGCAAGCCGTTCGACGACGACAAGTACGTCGGTTCGGCCTGTGACTTCGAGAGCGTGCCGTTCGACAAGATGGGCACCTCGAGCGGCGACGGGGTCAGCTTCCGCAAGGACGGCGACAAGATCACCGTCTCGGTGAACTCGAGCCTCGGTCAGGTCCCGTCCGGCAGCCAGCCGGAGATCAACTTCAAGATCACCATGCCGGGCAAGATCCTGGAGCACGACGACGGTGCGAAGATCGACGGCCGCACGGCGACCTACGACAGCCTCGACAAGCTCGGAAAGGTCTCGCTGACGTCCGAGGCGGGCAGCAGCTTCCCGACCTGGTTGCTCATTCTCATCATCGTGCTGGTGCTGCTGGTCGTCGCCGCGGTCGTGTTCTTCGTGCTGCGGGGTCGCAAAGCCAAGGCCCAGCAGGCCTACGGGCAATACGGTCCGTACCCAGGGCAGCCAGGTCAGTACGGCGGTCCGCCGGGGCAGTACCCGGGTCAGCCGGGGTACGGGCAGCAGCCTGGCTACGGTCCGCCCGGTCAGTACCAGGGGCAGCCTGGTCAGTACGGCGGACGGCCCGGCCAGTACGGCGGACAGCCGGGGCAGTACCCCGGTCAGCCAGGTCAAGGGCCCTACCCGGGTCCGTCTGGGCAGCCGCAGTACCCTGGGCAGCCTCAGCCGCAGCAAGGCCCGCCAGGGCAGGGGCAATGGGGTCCGCAAGGACCGCCGCAGCGGCCGCTGCAGGAGGGGCAACCGCCGCAGCAGGGGCAGGGAGGCTGGGGACAGCAGCCGGGTCAGGGGCAGCCCGGTCAGCCACAGCAGGGCTCACCGTACGGCCAGCAGCCTCCGCAGCAGGGCGGCCAGCCGCCGCAACAGGGCGGCTGGGGACAGCCACCGAAGGACGACAACGGGTAGGCATGAGACTGACGGAATTCTGGGCACGGATGGATCAGCATCTCGGTCCGGCCTACGCACGGACCTGGGCGGAGACCCAGGTCGTCCAGGGGCTCGGCGGCCGTACGGTCGTCGAGGCTTTGGCCGACGGCGAGCACGCCAAGACTGTCTGGCGCGCCGTCTGGGCACACCTCCAACTGCCACCCAGCGAACGCTGAACCGTCCCGCGGTCAGGTCTTGGTGAGGGTTGCCTCGGCCTCGGGAAGGTTGTCAGCCGGCTCAGGATCACGCTTCTGGGCCAACTTGCTCGGCCACCACAGATGCCGGCCGATGTCGAGGTTCAGCGCCGTGACCAGCACGGACCGCACCACGATGGTGTCGAGCAGTACGCCGAGCGCGACCGCGATCCCGATCTCCGCGAACGCCACCACCGGCAGCGTCGCCAGCACCGCGAACGTCCCGGCCAGCACCAGACCCGCCGACGTGATCACACCGCCGGTCGCGGCCACGCCGATCAGCGCCCCGCGCCGGGTCCCGTGCGCCTTCGACTCCTCGTGCACGCGCGTCATCAGGAAGATGTTGTAGTCGATGCCTAAGGCAACCAAGAAGACGAAGACGAACAGCGGCAGCGAAATGTCCGCGCCCCCGAACCCGAGCGCGTTGAACACCAGCGAGCTGATCCCGAGCGCAGCGCCGAACGACAGCACGACAGTCGCCACCAGGATGACCGGCGCGACCAGCGCCCGCAGCAACAGCGCGAGGATCGCCAGCACGACGGCAAGCACCACGGGGATGATCACCTTGTTGTCGTGATCGGACGCCCGCTGGGTGTCCAGCAGGATCGCGGCGCCGCCACCGGCCAGTGCGTCGGCATCCGGTACGGCATGCACCGAAGCCCGCACGCGATCGACGGTGTCCTTCGCGGCTTGCGTGTCCACCGCGTCGGTCATGGTCGCCTCGATGTACGCCGATCCGCCGCCGATCCGCGGCTCGGCCACTTCGGCGATACCTTGCGTCGAGGACATCGCCGTACGGACCTCTGCGGCTTTGTCGGCCTTGCTGACCACGACCAGTGGGTTGCCGGCGCCGGCCGGGAAGTGGGCCGCCACGACCTTCTCGCCGACCACGGAGTCCGGCGTACCGACGAAGGACTCCTCGTTGGTGAGTCCGCCGGCGTTGAGGGTCAGGATGCCGAGTGAGGCGATACCCAAGATGACAGAGGTGACGATCCAGGTCAGCCGCGGGCGTACGGCGATCCGTCGGCCGATGCGACCCCAGACACTCGTCTCGGTGTGGTCATCCGATCCGTACGTCGGTCGCAGCGGCCAGAACACCCAACGCCCACAGATGACGAGCAGTGCCGGCAGCAGGGTCAGCATGGCGATCAATGCGATCACGATGCCGACTGCGGCGACCGGACCGAGCCCGCGCGTGGAGTTCATCGACGCGAACAGCAGGCACAGCATGCCTGCCACCACAGTGGACCCGGAGGCGATGATGGCCGGGCCGGCCCGGTGCAGCGCGAACGCCATCGCCTCGTGCTTGTCCTGATGCCTCCTGAGCTCCTCGCGGTAACGAGCCACCAGCAGCAGGGCATAGTCCGTCCCAGCGCCGAACACCAGCACTGTGAGGATGCCTGCGCTCTGGGCGTTGACGGTCAGGTCGGCCTCGGTCGCCAAGAAGTAGATGACCGCCTGTGCCGTGAAGAGCGCGACACCTGCGGAGACCAGCGGCAGCAGCCAGAGCACGGGGCTGCGGTAGGTGAGCAGCAGGATCACGATCACCACTGCGGCAGCGGAGTAGAGGAGCTTGCCGTCGATCCCGGCGAAGGCCTCCTGCGAATCGGCCGCGAACCCGCCCGGCCCGGTGACGTGGAACGACAGTCCGTCCGGACGGTCCGCCGCAACGTGCCTGATGTCGTCGGCACGCGCACCGATCGTCTCCCAGCCTCCGGTCCCGGCGTTGATCGGCACGATGACCTGAAGTGCCTTGCGATCATCGGAGGGGATCGGGCCGATGACTTCCCGGTCGACGTCCTGCAGCTCGGCGTACTGCTGCACGTGGCCCGCGACGGCTTGCATGTCGGCCGGGGTGATCCCGGAGGCGCGCTCGTACACCAGTACGGCTGGAATCTCGTCAGGGGAGGAGAACTGCGCGGTTGCCTTCAAGACCTCGGTGGACTCGGCCTTACCGGGTAGCCACGAGACTGCGTCGTTCTCCTGCGCACCGGTCAGTTTGCCCGCTGGACTGAAGCACACCGCCACCGCGACGATCCACAACGCCAGCACGATCCACTTGGACACCTTGCCGCACGGCAACGCCGCCAGCCGTCCCGCACCCGCCACCCGAACCACGCCCCCTGGAAGGACATCCGCCCGTACGTCGGGCCGGCCACGACGTCCCTCGGTCCAGCCTGCTGGCTTGGCCAGGTCGGGTCAACGACCGCGCAGTAGTACTGCGCTCACCCTGAGTCGTACCGCCCGATCCGTCAGACGGTCCAGCCAGTGCGGGCCGCCCACTCCTCGGCCGGCAGGTAGATCAAGTCGCAGACCGGATCCTTCAGGTCGGTGTAGTCGCCTTCGGCGATCTGCAGTGCAGCGGCTTGGCGCTTGAAAGCGCCGTACGCCTGCGCTGTCTCCGGATGGCTGCGCAGATAGTCGCGGAAGAGCAGTGCGTACCGCTGGTTCGCCCGACCGGCTACTCGGATGTGCAGGTTCACCCGCCGCCGGTACATCGGCTCGCGAACGATGCGCTTCACCCACTGCGGATCGTCGGCGGGCAGACCGGGCACCGGATGGTCCCGTCTGGGCGGGCGGAGCTCCCAGTCCGCCGCCACCATCCGCTCGACCGCATCATCCAGCTCAGGCTCTGTCTCGACCGTCACCTGCATGTCGAGGATGTCCTTGGCCGGCAGGCCAGGTACCGAGGTCGATCCGATGTGGTCGATCCGCCGTGCTAGGTCGCCGAGCAGATGGCCGACCGCCTGCGCGGTCTTCTCGTACTGCGTCGGCCAACTCTCGTCCGGTCGCGCGATGACGATCCCAGTCATGCGGAGATCATCCCAGGACCGCGCCCGTGGACCCAGTCCTTTCGGTCCGGCAGGTCAGACCGGCTTGACTCGAAAGGCGCCGCTGACGAGAAGCTCAGCGGCCTCGTACGCCGCCCTGCGGATGCCCTTGCGCTCGTCGAAGAACCCGCCGACCACACCGACCGCGGGGAGCTTGCCGATGAACCGGGCACCGAGACTGCCGCGCGGGCGATCCTCGAACACGTCACCGAGCCCACCGAACAGCTTGCTGATCCGCCACACCAGCCGGATGCCTTTGCGCAGTCCTGCCTGTTCGGACTCGTCTCCGAGGCCCAGATGCCTCCCGACCTCCTGGCCCGCCGCGGTCGGGTCGTCGTACTTGAGCACGTCGTCCGGAGTGATCGGGCGGTCGGTCAGCACCCGTGCGATGACCGCCGTACGGTCGGCATGCGCCTCGACGCCGTACTCACGACACACTGCACCGATCACCATTGCCTGGACGGCCGCGCCGAGCGTGTCCTTGACCGGCAGCCGGTCGGCGACCGCACCGCTGATCCGGGGGAGACCGGCGACGACGGCGGCGAACCCACCCAGGCGCTCGACCCACCAGTCGCAGCGCTCGGCCAGCGGCAGCGTCGGCCACTCGGTATGTCCGGGCACCTTCATCTTCAGCAGCCGGTCGATCGCGAGGATCAAGCCCTTCTCGGCCAGGTTGGGTTGTTCCTGGTTGGAGTACCCGGACAGGATGCCGCGGATGCCGAACGGGTCCTGGGTGCGGAGCGAGTCGAGTACGGCGTCGATGCCGAACTCGACCTTGCTGAGCGCGAGGACGACAGCGGAATCGGGCACGTCGGGGCGGTCTGTCACGCCCGCCAGGGTAGGGAGCCGGCGGGCCAGGCCGGCTGCCGGGGCAAGCTTCGGCGTGTCAGTTGCGATTCGAACACGTGTTCGGGATAGTTTGGTTTCCTGAAGGTGCGCCGGACGGCCGAGTTGTCCACAGATTCGAAGTGGCGGCGAAAACTGTCCGAGGTGACGTTTACCTTCTCTGGCGACACGAAGTTTCTTCGGGCGGCTGGGACAGCGGCCCCGATTATCAGATGGGTCAGGTGGCAATCACATGGCGGGTGCAGCGAGTGCGGAGCGCGCGGTGGCCGATCGCGAGAAGGCGCTTGCGACCGCGCTGACGCAGATCGAGCGGCAGTGCGGCAAGGGTTCGGTGATGCGCCTGGGGGAGCAGAACAGGCCGCCGATCGAGGTCATCCCGACCGGGTCGATCGCGCTCGACATCGCCCTCGGGATCGGCGGTCTGCCGCGCGGTCGCGTGGTGGAGATCTACGGTCCGGAATCCTCCGGTAAGACGACGGTCGCCCTGCACGCGGTCGCGAACGCGCAGCGGGCCGGCGGGATCGCGGCGTTCATCGACGCCGAGCACGCCCTCGACCCGGAGTACGCGCGGAAGCTGGGCGTCGACACCGACGCGCTGCTGGTCTCGCAGCCCGACTCCGGTGAGCAGGCGCTGGAGATCGCCGACATGCTGGTCCGCTCCGGCGCGATCGACATCGTCGTGATCGACTCGGTGGCCGCGCTGGTGCCGCGCGCCGAGATCGAGGGCGAGATGGGTGACAGCCACGTCGGTCTGCAGGCCCGGCTGATGAGCCAGGCGCTGCGGAAGATGACCGGTGCGGTCAGCGGGACGAACACCACCGCGATCTTCATCAACCAGCTGCGCGAGAAGATCGGCGTCATGTTCGGCTCCCCGGAGACGACGACCGGTGGTAAGGCGCTGAAGTTCTACGCCTCGGTGCGGCTGGACGTGCGCCGGATCGAGTCGCTGAAGGACGGCACCGACGTCGTCGGTAACCGGACCCGCGTCAAGGTCGTGAAGAACAAGGTGGCCCCGCCGTTCAAGCAGGCCGAGTTCGACATCATCTACGGCCAGGGCATCAGCCGCGAGGGCAGCCTGCTCGACCTCGGCGTGGACCAGGGGTTCGTCCGCAAGGCCGGCGCGTGGTTCACCTATGAGAGTGACCAGCTCGGCCAGGGCCGGGAGAACGCGCGGAACTTCCTGCGCGACAACCCCGATCTGGCCAACGAGCTGGAGAAGAAGATCAAGGAGAAGATGGGCATCGGCCCGACCCTGGACCAGCCGGCCGACGCGGCCGCCAAGGCCGAGGTTGATGTCGACTTCTGATCGACCCCCCGCGGGCGGCAGCGTCCCTCGGCCCCCAGCCGACGACGCTGCCGCCGTGGCTCTGTCCTTACCCCACGCCGACCGCCTAGCCCTAGCCCGAGAGCTCCTGGCCCGCGGCCCCGCGGCCGGCGGCGGCGCGGCGACATCCAGCCGCAACCCGGCCTCATCCGGCGCAGGCGGAGCACCGGACGACGCCGACCCCCAGGCCTCTCGGAGAACCACCGGCCGCCCAGCCCGGCGTACCCCACGCACTCCGTCACCCGGCGACCGCGACTCCAACCGGCGCGCCGCGTGGCCGGACGACGCCGACGATGACTCGGCGGACGTGACGCCGTCCCGCCCCCGCGCGGGCAGGATCCGCCGAACCGCCGGCACCGAGGATCCATGGGCGGATCACTCCGCAGACGACGGTTTGTCCGACGGGTCGCGGTCTGGGGCTCGCGTGGACCGGAGCAAGCGAGCTGTTCGGTCTGACATCCCCTGGGGTGAACAGGACGATGACTCCACGCGAGCCTCCGAGGAGAGGACTGCTGAGCGGCTGGCGGCGGCGCGAGCGTTCGCCGCTGAGAGACCGGGGTCGAGCCTGAGCCGCGGCGCGTACGAGCGAACTCGTGAATCTGAGGAGTCCGAGGACGCGGGCGGACGGTCGGGCAAGCAACAGCCCGGCAGGACTCCTGTGCCAGGCGGGACTTCGAGCGCGGCCGATCCGTGGGGCGAGTCCGGGGAATCCGCAGATGCCAAGCCGGCAGACGTCGTGCCGCGTCAATCTCGGGCAGGGGCAGCTAGCGAGCCTGCCGATGGGACGTCAGGATCTGCTCGGGCGGCCGAGGACCGCAGGGCGGGTCGTGCCTCCGCGCGTGAGCCCCTCGGCCTCAGGGAGCCGGATGTTTCCGCCGGGGACTTGAGCGGTACGGACGTTGCTGCGGGCGACCCAAGTGAGTCGGCGGTTGCCGCAGCCGATCCGGTAGAGCCGGTCGCAGTTCGCGGGCAACGTACAACCGACGGTCGGGGTGCACGCAGCGGTCGGGGTGCAGGCGACGGTCGGGGTGCAGGCGACGGCTCGGATGTGAGCGAGCGTCGGGGTGCGAGTGGCGGTCGGGCGGATGCCGGTCGGGATGGCAACGACAGCCGGGGGTTGGGTGGACAGGCTGTTGGTGGTGGGGTTGAGGGTGAGAGGCGGGCTGCTCCGCGGCGGCAGTTTGGGGGGCGGCGGGGGAGTCGGCGTGGGGGTGAGGGGCCCGAGGGGGCGTTTGATGCGGGGGTGGATCAGGAGGCTGATCCGGCTTCGGTGGCTCGGACGATTTTGTTGGACAAGCTGACTGGGCAGCCGCGGACGCGGGCTGAGTTGGCGGACTTGCTGGCTGAGCGGGAAATCCCGGACGAGGTCGCCGAAGAGGTGCTGGACCGGTTTTCCGAGGTCGGGTTGATTGATGACGCGGCCTTTGCCAACGCATGGGTCGAGTCGCGGCACCGCGGGCGTGGGCTGGGGAAGCGAGCGCTGGCACAGGAGTTGCGTCGGCGTGGGGTGGACGATGAGCTGGCCCGTGATGCGTTGGACGAGTTGGATCCGGAGCAGGAGGAGGAGACAGCTCGGACGCTCGTACGGCGGAAGCTTCGGTCCATGCGGTCGCTCGAGCGTGAGGTGGCGATGCGACGGCTGCTCGGCATGCTTGCGCGGAAGGGTTATCCCGGCGGACTGGCGATGACGATCGTGAAGCAGGAACTCTCGGCGAGTCACGAAGAGCTTCCGCTGTTGGATTCCTCCGGCCTGGAACAGGACTGACCCCGCCGCGGCGAGGCAGTACCCGGTCGGCTCGGCGAGCTGGCTAGTTGACCGGTCGGCGCACGGAGAGACGTGCCGCTACCGGGTTGAAGGGGAGCTCGGCGGAAGCACGGAGAATGTCGTCCGCCTGCACCCGAAGGACGGATGACCGCCAGACGCCCCGCCGACCGTAGATGCGGGACACCTCGTTACCGGGAGTCCCTGGCCAGGAACTTGATGACGGTCTGGGCGAATTCGTCCGGACCATCCACCCACGGACTGTGCGCGGCACCCGCCTGGATGATGTGCTCGCCGCGCGGGAAGAGCCCGGCCACCTCGGCAGCGGAGTCCGGACGCGGGGAACCGTCCAGCTCACCGGAGATGACCAGGACGGGCACGTCCAGTTCAGCCAGTACGGCGCGGGCATCGTCCGCGCCGTCGAAGGCGCCCGGGGCCAGATAGGCGTTCGCCGCCTCCTCGTCGAACCACTCCTCGCACGCCGCGGCGTGCGCCTGCGCGGCCGCATCCCATCGACCGTAGGACAGGCGGTCGAGCAGCACGAAGTCCGCGTCGCTTGCTTCCCCAGACACTGCCCGCTCGAAGGCCGGCCGGATCTCCTCGTACCAGGGCTCCTCCTGGCGCAGTTCCAGCGCCTCGCGACGCCGCTCGACGGGGAAGTCGATCCCGGCGGTGCGCGCCCGCGCGCAGACCAGGACGAGCGAGCGCACCCGCTCCGGGTAGCGGGCCGCGTAGGCCAGCACGAGATCACCAGCGGCCGAGTGGCCAAGAAGATCCAACTGCTCCAGTCCAAGGGCAACGCGCAGTGCCTCGATGTCCTCAGCCTGCCGGTCCACCCGGAAGCTCGCGAGGTCTGCGGGCCTGGCCGAGTCGCCCGTACCGCGCAGGTCCAGCAGCACCAACTCCCGCTGCGCGGCCAGCCCACCGAGGTCGCCGAAGTAGGCGGAGCGCATCATCGGCCCGCCGGGGATGCAGACGAGCGGTCGATCGCCCCCCGAGCCCTTTCGGTGGTAGGCGAGGCGGGTGCCGTCGGGCACGTCCAAGGTCAGCATGCGCGGGATACTTGCAGGTGGCGCGATAGCCCGCCACGGAATATGCGACCTGATGCACCAATCCTGCAGGCCTCTTCGAAGGCCCTCCCGCTGCTGAACAGAAGAGCTTGACGGAGGGTCGGCCGCGGCAAGATGGACAACTGGCTGCCCGCACACCGCGCCGCCGACAAAGCCAAGGGGCCGTACGTGACGGGGTACTACGCCCGTGACGACATCCCGTTCCAGTACGCGCCAGCTGGACGACGTACGCCGAACGCCTCGAGGCCGCCGGGGTCGGCTCAGGTCGTTCCGCATCAGGAGCGCGGTACCCGCCACCGCCTCTGACGAATGCAGTGACCAGGCGAGCGCCCCATCGCCTGGTCACCCCACGCCGCTGAAGCGATGGTCGCTTGACGCCGGTGAGAAACGGCGGGCGAACGCCTTCCTTTTGTTCAAGCCGAGGGGCCGGCCGGCGGAGTAGCGTGACCGGCATGGCGACCCTGGCGGACGTGGAACGGTTGGTCGCGGCGCTGCCGGAGACCGTGGAGACGACGCGCCACGGCACCCGTACCTGGGCGGTCGGCGGCAAGGCGTACGCGTGGGAACGTCCGTTCAGCAAGGCGGATCTGAAGCGCTTCGGCGACGAGACCCCGCCGGACGAGCCGATCCTCGCGATCCGGGTCGAGGATCTGGCCGAGAAAGAAGCGGTGCTCGCCGCACGAGCCGGCGACGGGTTCTTCACGATCCCGCACTTCGACAACTACGCCGCCGTTCTGGTCGAGCTGGCCGAGGTCTCGGAGACCGCTTTGCGCGAGGCGCTGCTCGACGGGTGGCTGGTCTTCGCGCCGGCGGATGTGGCGAAAGCGCACCTCGACGCCAGCGCAACCTAGGGTGGGCGGGGCTGCGCACGCGGGTGGGAAGCACGGAGAGTGAGCGGAATCGGAGGGGTGCGCGCGGCGAGGGGCGTTGACGGGTGGGGGATGACGGTGTGTTATCCGAAGTGGGGCCGGTGTTTTTGGCCGGTCCGTAGGCTGTGATTTTCCGTCGATCCGCCCCTGACACCGCGGAGGGTGCAATGAACGATTTCCAGGAACAGGCGAAGAACTGGCTCCGGAATGTCGTCAAGCAGAACCCGGACAAGATCAAGGCCGGCGTCGATAAGGCCGGTGATCTGGTCGACAAGCAGACCGCGGGGAAGTACGCGGAGAAGGTCGACACGGTCCAGCAGAAGGTCGGCACGTACGTCGATTCCCAGTCCGGCGGCGAGCAGGCGGCCGGCGACGGGCCTCCGGAAGCCGCTGACCAGGCCGGCAGTTCGACCGCGACCGACGGCGGCGCACAGGTAGTCGGCGGCGAAACGCCTGACGCGGGTCCCGAGAGTTCAGCCGGCTCCGGCACCGAAGGCGCCGCCACCGGCAGCACCGCCACCGGCCAGGCCGAGACCACCGCGACCGAGGGCAGCAGCGAGTCCGACGGCGGCCTCCCCGGCCCGCGCCAGTAAGCAAGGCAAACCACCAAGTCGCCCCGGGCTGCATCATGCCCGGGGTGACTTGTTGTGGAGCAGACCAGCGCGGAGGGTGGTCTCCTGCGGGGGTCATGGTTCTGGTGCTCGCGGTGATCCGCCGGTCGGCCCGTGAGTGTCCGTCTTGACCGGGTGGTGGGGCACGCCTAGCCTCGGAATCAGGAAGGGATCACTCCACCTGACGGTGGCGGACATAGCACCGGCGGGCCGGTTGATCCGGCCACACCGGCCGGAACGAAGAAACGAAACCACGCTCGACCGAGCTGAAGGAAGGACGACGGCGGCTCGCAGCGCCGTCGGATAGACGGCACCGCGGCGGACGGATCCGGCGGTGGCAGCGGCGATGAGTACCGATTCTGGGTGACGCACACCCAAGAGACGGCTCCGGCAGCAGCCACGATCGGCACCGGACGGCGTGCGCACCGCCCGTTCCGTGGTAGCAGCGAACAAGGCTGCTGTAACGGATGGACGACGGCACCGCCCTCCACCGGTGGTGCGTTCAGCCGTACCGTTCTTCCACCGCACCAGTGGCGAACTCCCTTCGACCGAACGCCAAAGTCCTGCCTCAGCGCGGACTCGAAGAAGAGGGGAGATGCCGATGTCACTAGCGGCCATGCCAACAGCGACGTCCCTGGGGCTGACCCTGATCGGACTGCTGATCACCGGGTTGCTCGCCTGGATCGGTTTCACCCTCTCCCGCCGCAAAGCCGCCGACAGTTCCACGGCCGCCGCGAACGCCCAACTCGAGGCCGCTCACATCGCCGCCGGCGCCAAGTCCGCGGCCGAGCTGGTCCGGCGGCAGGCCGAGGAAGAGGCCGCCGTACTACGGGTTCGGGCGGAGACCGCCGAGCAGCGGGCCGAGGAGATCCGGCACGCCGCGGAGGACCGGGCCTCGGAGGTACGGCGGGAGGCCGATCGGCGGGCGTCCGACGTACGGCGCGAGGCCGAGGCCGAAGCGCAGTCGATCCGCGACGACCTGCGCGAGCAGCGTCTGGAGATGGAGCGCCGTGATCACCGGCTGACCGAGCGGGAGGAACGGCTCGACGAGCAGCACCGCTCGATCGAGGAACGTCAGGCCGAGCTGACCGCGCAACTCGCCGCGCTCGACCAGCGCAAGGTCGAGATCAAGGATCTCGAGGACGAGCGCCGCCGGATCCTGGAAGGCGTCGCGAACCTCACCACCGAGCAGGCCCGGACCGAGCTGGTCGCGTCGATCGAGGCGGAGGCGAAGCGCCACGCGCATACGATCGTCCGCGACATCGAGCGGCAGGCGCTCGACGAGGGCGAGACGAAGGCGCGCAAGATCATCACCGGCGCGGTGCAGCGGCTCGCGTCGGAGCAGACCAGCGAGTCGGTCGTCTCGGTCGTGCACCTGCCGAGCGACGACATGAAGGGCCGGATCATCGGCCGCGAAGGCCGCAACATCCGGTCGTTCGAGCAGACCACCGGCGTGAACCTGATCATCGACGACACCCCGGAAGCCGTGCTGCTGTCCTGCTTCGATCCGGTACGGCGGGAGACCGCGCGACTGACCCTGGATTCGCTGGTGCTGGACGGCCGGATCCATCCGAGCCGGATCGAGGAGATCTACGAACGCAGCAAGACCGAGGTGGCCGAGCTGTGCGAGCGGGCCGCCGAGGACGCGATGGCCGAGGTCGGCATCACCGATCTGCATCCGGAGCTGATCCGGACGATGGGGTTGCTGCGCTATCGGACGTCGTACGGGCAGAACGTGCTCAAGCACCTGATCGAGTCGGCGCACATCGCCGGGATGATGGCCGCCGAGCTCGGGCTGGATCCGAAGCTGTGCAAGCGCGGCGCGTTCCTGCACGACATCGGGAAGGCGCTGACGCACGAGTCCGAGGGCAGTCACGCGATCGTGGGGGCCGAGCTGGCCCGCAAGTACGGCGAGAACGACGATGTCGTGCACTGCATCGAGGCGCACCACAACGAGGTCGAGGTCCGCACGGTCGAGGCGGTACTGACGCAGGCCGCGGACGCCGTCAGTGGTGGGCGACCGGGAGCTCGGCGGGAGTCGCTGGAGGCGTATGTGCAGCGGCTCGAACGGCTCGAAGAGATCGCGATGCACCACGAGGGCGTGGAGAAGGTGTTCGCGATGCAGGCCGGCCGGGAGATCCGGGTGATGGTGCTACCGGACGCGGTCGACGACATCGCCGCGCAGGTGATGGCGCGCGACATCGCCAAGCAGGTCGAGGAGGAGCTCACCTACCCCGGCCAGATCCGCGTCACCGTCGTGCGCGAGTCCCGAGCCACTGAAGTCGCAAAGTAGCTAGTCGGCGTACTTCGCTCGCCACTCGGGCCGATCGAACGGCGCGCCGTAGATCCGGGTCTCGCGCGCGATCCGGCCGTTCTCGAACTCGACGACGTTCGCGACGTAGTAGATGTCGCCGCCGTAGTCCGACCGGCCGAGGACGATGAAGTGGTCGCCCTCGCCGGTGATGCGCAGGATCTGGATCGACGGCGGCGCGGGGTACTCCCGCTGCATCGCGCGCATCTTGTCCCGTCCGACGATGCGTTCGCCGGACTGCGGCATCTCCAGCACGTAGTCGTCGGCACGCAGTTCGTGTTCCGCCTCCGCCGACAGCGCGAGCTGATCGTCGGTCGGCCACAACCGCTCCAGCAATTCACGATTCCGGTCCATGCTTCACGATCCCAGACCGTCTTCAGCCAGACTTGAAGTTCCGCGAACGATCGTCGCGCAGATGTGTGGGCGTGACATCGATCGGCTGGTCGGCGACCTGCTTGCGCGGTGCCGTCGTGTACTGCTTCTCGACCTCCGGGTCGATGACGTCGCCGCGCCGGCGCGGGTTGGCGAGCCGGTAGGAGACCCAGATCCCGGCGGCTCCACCCAGCATGATGATGATCCCCAGGGCGGTCAGGTTCAGCGTGTCGGACGTGTCCCGCACGGCGAAGGCGATGATGGCGCCCACGACGATGAGGGCGATTCCGGCCCCGATCCGCATACCTGCTCCTTCCGAACACTCGGAGTCACTGATCTCACCCCCAGTGCCCAGAACGGGCACGCAGCATGCACGCGCCGCTCAGCGGAAGGCGGCGTGGCCGGTCAGCGCCTGGCCGATCACGAGCTGGTGCACCTCGGAGGTGCCCTCGTACGTGAGCACCGACTCGAGGTTGTTCGCGTGCCGCATGATCGGGTACTCGCCGCTGATCCCGTTCGCGGCCAGGATCGTCCGGCACTCGCGCGCGATCGCGATCGCCTCGCGGACATTGTTGAGCTTGCCGACCGAGACCTGCTCCGGGCGCAGGCTGCCCTTCTCCTTCAACCGGCCGAGGTGGACGGCGAGCAGGATGCCCTTGTTCAGCTCGACCGCCATGTCGGCGATCTTGGCCTGGGTCAGCTGGTAACCCGCCAGCGGCTTGTCGAACACGAGCCGCTCACCGGCGTACCCGATCGCTGTTTCCAGGCAGTCCCGCGCCGCGCCCATCGCGCCGAAGATGATCCCGAACCGGGCCTCGTTCAGGCAGCCGAGCGGGCCGGAAAGGCCACGCGCCTCGGGCAGCAGTGCGTCCGCCGGGAGCCGCACGTCCTCGAGCACCAACTCCGACGTCACCGAGGCGCGCAACGACAGCTTCCGGGTGATCTCCGGCGCCGAGAACCCAGGCGTGGCTGTCGGTACGACGAAGCCGCGCACCCCCTCGTCCGTCCGGGCCCAGACCACCGCGACGTCGGCCACCGAGCCGTTGGTGATCCACATCTTCGAGCCGTTCAGCACCCAGTCGTCGCCGTCGCGGCGGGCGTTGGTGCGCATGCCGGCCGGGTTCGAGCCGAAGTCGGGCTCGGTCAGCCCGAAGCAACCGATCGCCTCACCCTCGGACATCCTCGGCAGCCATTCGTTCTTCTGGTCCTCGCTGCCGTACTTCCAGATCGCGTACATCGCCAGCGACCCCTGCACCGACACCAGCGACCGCATCCCGGAGTCGGCGGCCTCGATCTCCAGGCACGCCAACCCGTACGCAACCGGTCCGAGCCCGGCACACCCGTACCCGGTCAGATGCATCCCGAGGAACCCGAGCGATCCCAGCTCCTTGGCCAGTTCCCGGGCCGGGATGGACGCCGTCTCGAACCACTCCGGCAACGACGGCCGCAACCGCTCGTCCGCGAACCGCCGTGCGGTCGCGCGGATGTCGACCTCTTCCTCGGTCAGCAGCGAGTCGACATCGACGAGATCCAGCGAAACGGTCATGCCCAAACGCTAACCGCAACGGGCCTTGGGATCACTTCCGGTACCAAGGCCACCACCAGTGCCGCTTGCGCGGGTGGCGGACGGTCATCGAGCTGTACAGCGCCTTGCCGGTGACATAGATGTGCCGACCGGATGGCGACGCGGCGGTCGCCTTGTTGTTGGCCGAGCCGCCGTGCAGCTCGACGTCGTCGATGGTGACGGTCCAGCCGGTCGGGACGATCATCACGATCGAGCTGTGCACCAGGTCGGCCTCGACCTGGATCTCGGGCCAGCGGACCACCGCATCGGTGAAGTCGAGCCGCACCGACGAGTGCTTCGCTTGCGCGACGATCCGCTGGGGCACCAGCCACGCGCCCTCACGCTTCTGAGAGCTGTGCGTCGCCTTGATGGCCAGCTCGGCCGCGTTCGACCGGGACCGCACCGGCTCCAGATCGGCTGTGACGACCTCGAGCTCCGACTGCGTCTTCGCGGAGTAGATCCGGGTCAGCCGTTCGTCGAGTTCCTCGAAGTCCAGCCGCCCGTCACTGTGGGCTTCCTGGACCACGGCGGCGGCACGTTCGCGGTCGTTGTCGGACGCCCGATGCCCAGGCGGCGGCTGCTCCAGACTCATGCCCCCAAAGGTAGCGCTCAGTTAGTTCGCGCCGTCCAGAAAACGGCCGAACATCGCCGACCAGGTCTGCTCCAGTTCCGCGTCGTACTTCTCGGCGTCGGCGATCACGGTCTCCGGGTCGAACCCCAGGGACCGCAGGCGCTCCGGGTCCCACCGGCGTACGCGATCGGCACCGACCTCCGGGTGGAACTGGACGCCCCAGCTGCGCCCGATCCGCAGCATCTGATGGGGACACCGCTCGCTGGACATCAGCGGCACCGCATCGGCCGGCAGCCGGGTGATCTGATCCTGATGGCTCTCGATCGCGCGTACGGTCGCCGGAAGACCGGCGAGCAGCGGGTCATCGGTAGCGCCAGGCAGAAGGTTCAGCTCGGTCACGCCCTTCTCCGGGAGGCCGTACTTCCCGCGGACCTCGCCGCCGAAGGTGTGCGCCAGGAGTTGCGCGCCCAGGCAGATCCCGAGAACCGGCACCCGCCCGTGTTCGGTTGTCGCCCGCAGCAGCTCGCGCTCGGCCTTCAGCCACGGTGAGGTGTCGTCGGCGTCCGGCAACAGCCCACCGCCGAGCAGGATCAGCGCCGCGTGGCCGTCGGCGCGGTCCGGAATCGGCTCGTCCGCCCAGGCGCGGACGATGACGGGGGAGAAGCCCCGAGCGACGAGCCAGTCGAGCAGCCGGCCCGGTCCGCTGCCGGGATCGTTCTCGATGATCAAGACGGTTGTCATGGGCGCCAAGGTAATCGCAGCGCGGCACACCGTGTTCCGCCGTACCGGAGTCGTGGTTCCGCGATACTGATTCCCTGGGGGTGCCGATGGAGCCGACCAGTGGATTCGTGCGGGCTGTGGTGGGGGATGTCGCGTTCATCTTCGGCAAGGGGATGGTGGGCGCGTTCCTGCTTGCGCGCAGCAAGGACAGGTCCCGCCAGCCGCGGTTGGACCTCCTGGTGCGGTCTCACGGGCAGTACGAGCCACTGTCCATTCCTCTTGGGACGATGCCGGCCGTGGACCGGCTGGTCGGGCTCGAAGACATCCGTCCGGCCCCGCTGCTGACGGTGGAGTTCACTCCCGGCGACACCGGGGCCGAGGCTCACCTGACTGCCAACAACCCGGTGCTGATCACGATCACCGATGTCAGTCACCACGAGTACGCCGCTCTGGTGCTGACCACGTCCCTGGGCGGAGCGGCGTACGCGCAACTGCCTCCGGGCTACTACCACGTGTCCGCGGTGGTCATCGATGAGTACGACGACGTCCTGCAGGGGTACGGCGCTCAACACAACCTGCACGTGGACAAGGGCGACGACGTGATCGTCTCGCTGCCGATCCGCACCGCCGGAGTCGTGGAGATCGCGTCGGCGCTGGAGACCGGGCCGCAGCCGGTGCTCGTCGGGCCGGACGGAGACGTCGTACCACTCCTGGACCTGGCGCGGATCGGGCGTGCACCGGACAGCGATCTGATCCTGGACCGTCCGGAGGTGAGCCGGCACCACGCCGAGCTGCTACGGATCGACGCGACCACCTATGAGGTGCGCGACCTCGGCTCGACCAACGGGACCCAGGTGAACGGCGTACCGGTCCGGACGGCGATGGTGGGTGACGGCGACGAGATCCGTCTCGGGAGTCACCCGCTGCGCCTGTACCTGTCGTGATCGCACCGGATCGTCACCATGGGTGCACACCTGGAACAATGGCGCCGTGAACCCGCGCACCGTCGTCATCCTCGGCTCGACCGGCTCGGTCGGTACCCAGGCGCTCGAGCTGATCGGGCGTCACCGGGACCGGTTCCACGTGCTCGCGCTCTCGGCCGGTGGCGACAACGTCGCACTGCTGGCGGAGCAGGCGCTGGAGTTCGGCGTCGAGGTCGTCGCGGTGGCGAAGGCCACAGTCGCCCAGGATCTGCAGCTCGCGTTCTACGCCGAGGCGCAGCGCAAGGGCTACGCGCAGGGCGAGTTCAGGATCCCGAAGATCGTCACCGGCCCGGACGCCTCCAGCGAATTGGCGGCCATGCCGTGTGACGTGGTTCTCAACGGCATCACCGGCTCGGTCGGGCTCCGGCCGACGCTGGCGGCGCTCGACGCGGGCACGACGCTCGCCCTGGCGAACAAGGAATCGCTGGTGATCGGCGGCCCGATCGTCACCCGGCGGGTCAAACCGGGCCAGATCGTGCCGGTCGACTCCGAGCACAGTGCGATCGCCCAGTGCCTGCGCAGCGGTACGGCGGACGAGGTCAAGCGGCTCGTGGTCACCGCGAGCGGTGGGCCGTTCCGGGGCAGGTCGCGGGCCGAGATGGCCGACGTCACCCCGGAGCAGGCGGCGAAGCACCCGACCTGGGACATGGGTCCGGTGATCACGATCAACTCGGCCAACCTGGTGAACAAGGGCCTAGAGGTGATCGAGGCACACCTGCTCTACGGGCTGCCGATGAGCCGGATCGAGGTGGTCGTGCACCCGCAGTCGATCGTGCATTCGATGGTCGAGTTCGTGGACGGCTCCACCGTGGTGCAGGCCTCACCGCCGGACATGCGGTTGCCGATCGCGCTCGCCCTCGGCTGGCCTGACCGGATTCCGGACGCCGCGGCGGCGTGTGACTGGACCACCGCGAGCACCTGGGAGTTCGAGCCGCTCGACGACGAGGCCTTCCCGGCGGTGCAGCTCGCCCGCGAGGTCGGGACCCGCGGCGGGACCGCGCCGGCCGTCTACAACGCCGCGAACGAGGTCTGCGTGCAGGCGTTCCGGGACGGGCGGCTGCCCTTCCTGGCGATCGTCGACACCGTGGCCCGGGTGGTGACCGAACACGACGTACCCTCGTATGAGGAACTGTCCATCGACGACGTACTCGCCGCGGACGGCTGGGCCCGGGAGCGGGCCCGCGAGCTCACCGGCCTACAGGAGACCACGAAGGCATGACCGCGCTTCTCACCATCCTCGGCATCGTGCTGTTCGTCGCCGGGATCCTGATCTCGGTGGCCCTGCACGAGCTGGGCCACATGGTGCCCGCCAAGGCCTTCGGCATGAAGGTGACGCAGTTCTTCGTCGGCTTCGGCCGGACCGTCTGGTCCACCAAGCGCGGTGAGACCGAGTACGGCTTCAAGCTGATCCCGGCCGGTGGCTTCGTCCGGATCATCGGGATGATGCCGCCCGCCAAGGGGCAGGACCCGACGAAGGTCCGCAAGGCCAACACGGGCCCGATCCAGTCGATGGTGGAGAACGCCCGGACAGCGGAGTACGAGACGATCGCGCCCGAGGACGACGGCCGGCTCTTCTACCAGAAGGTGTGGTGGAAGAAGCTGATCGTGATGGCGTCCGGTCCGCTGGTCAACATCGTGATCGCGTTCGTCCTGTTCGGCGGCCTGTTCATGCTGTACGGCGCCAACGTCGCGCAGACGAGTGTGGCCACGGTCACCGACTGCGTGATCCCGGCCTCGCAGGCCACCGTCGACCGCAAGTGCACCGACGCCGACAAGGTCTCGCCGGCCAAGGAGGCCGGGTTCCAGGTCGGCGACAAGATCGAGTCGTTCAACGGCACCCAGATCACCAGCTGGGACCAGCTCACCCCGCTGATCCGGGCGAACACCGACAAGGCCGCCACGATCGTTGTCGAGCGCAACGGCCAGCAGGTGACCCTGCAGACGAACACGATCATCAACCAGGTGCCCGACGAGGCCGGCTCGGACAAGCTCGTCTCGGTCGGGTTCCTCGGTGTCTCGCCGGAGATGAAGGTCCAGCGGCAGGACTTCGGGTTCGTCGTCAACAAGATGGGCGAACTGACCGTCGCCACGGTCAAGGCGATCGGCAACTTCCCGGAGAAGCTGGTCGGCGTGGCCAAGTCGATCGTCGGCGGCAACCGCGACGAGGACAGCCCGATGAGCGTGGTCGGCGCCAGCCGGGTGGCCGGCGAGATCGCCTCGAACCAGTCGCTCACCGGCGGCGAGCGGATCGCGTTCCTGGTCTCGCTGCTCGCCTCGCTGAACCTGTTCCTTGCCCTGTTCAACTTCATCCCGCTGCTGCCGCTCGACGGCGGCCACATGATCGGCGCGATCTGGGAAGGGATCCGGCGCGGCTTCGCGAGGCTGCGCGGCCGGCCCGACCCCGGATACGTCGACGTCGCCAAGCTGCTGCCGATCGCGTACGTCGCGGCCAGTGTGATCGTGGTGATGGGCGTGCTGCTCGTCATCGCTGACATCGTGAACCCGATCAAGCTCTTCAACGGCTGACCCTCACAACGGTTAAGGACTCATGAGCATCAACCTGGGCATGCCCGCGCTGCCGCCGCCGACCCTGGCCCCGCGCCGCAAGACCCGCCAGATCAAGGTGGGCAAGGTGCTGGTCGGTGGCGACGCGCCGGTCTCGGTGCAGTCGATGACGACGACGCTGACCGCGGACGTCAACACCACCCTGCAGCAGATCGCCGAGCTGACCGCGGCCGGCTGCGACATCGTCCGGGTGGCCTGCCCGTCGCAGGACGACGCGGACGCGCTGCCGGAGATCGCGAAGCACTCGCAGATCCCGGTGATCGCGGACATCCACTTCCAGCCGAAGTACGTGTTCGCCGCGATCGAGGCGGGCTGTGCGGCGGTCCGGGTGAACCCGGGCAACATCCGCAAGTTCGACGACCAGGTGAAGGAGATCGCGGCCGCCGCGAAGGACCACGGGACGTCGCTGCGGATCGGTGTGAACGCGGGGTCGCTGGATCCGCGGCTGCTGCAGAAGTACGGGAAGGCGACGCCCGAGGCGCTGGTCGAGTCGGCCGTCTGGGAGGCCTCGCTGTTCGAGGAGCACGACTTCCACGACTTCAAGATCTCGGTCAAGCACAACGACCCGGTCGTCATGGTCCGCGCGTACGAACTGCTCTCCGAGGCGGGTGACTGGCCGCTGCACCTCGGCGTGACCGAGGCCGGGCCGGCGTTCCAGGGCACGATCAAGTCGTCGGTCGCGTTCGGCGCGCTGCTGTCGAAGGGCATCGGCGACACCATCCGCGTCTCGCTGTCCGCGCCGCCGGTCGAGGAGGTCAAGGTCGGCCTGCAGATCCTGCAGTCGCTGAATCTGCGCGAGCGCAAGCTCGAGATCGTCTCCTGCCCGTCCTGCGGCCGCGCCCAGGTGGACGTCTACACCCTCGCCGAGCAGGTCACCGCCGGCCTCGAAGGCATGGAGGTCCCGCTCCGCGTCGCCGTCATGGGCTGCGTCGTGAACGGCCCCGGCGAGGCCCGCGAAGCCGACCTCGGCGTCGCCTCCGGCAACGGCAAGGGCCAGATCTTCGTCAAGGGCGAGGTCATCAAGACCGTCCCGGAATCCGCCATCGTGGAAACCCTCATCGAAGAAGCGATGCGCATCGCCGAAGAAATGGGCGAAACCGGCGAACCCACCGTCACCGTCAGCTGACCGGGGCTGTGACCGAGTACCTGGTGGTGAGTGCTGTCGCCGGGGAGGCTCGGTATGTGCCGGACGGGGTTCCGGTGGTGGTGACGGGGATCGGGAAGACTGCGGCGGCGGTGGCCGTCGCGCGGATGCTCGCGGGGCGGGATACGTCTGACCTGGTGGTGCTGAATGTCGGCACCACTGGAGCGCTCAGGGATGGGTTGGCGGGCTTGTACCTGCCGAGCACAGTCATCAACCACGACGTCAACGCGGAGGCGATCCGGGCGATCGGCCTCGATCCGCAGGACGAACTGCACGTAGAGGGTGGGGACGGGACGGTATTGGCGTCGGGGGATGTGTTCGTGACGGATCCCGTCGTACGAGCGCGGTTGGCGGAGCGGGCGCATCTGGTGGACATGGAGGCGTACGGCGTCGTCTATGCGTGCCGTGAGTTCGGCGTGCCGGTGCGGGTCGTGAAGCACGTGTCGGACTCGGCCGACGAGGCGGCGCTGGACTGGCCGGCACTCGTCGACGCCAGCGCGAAGGTTCTGGGGGAGTGGGTTCGCGCCTACGTCGACTGAGCTAGCGCGCGCCCGGACCGTGTGCGGCTGGACAGGTAGTGCGCCGGCGAGACACCGTACGCACCGGCATGATCACGCTCAGCCGCACTACCGGCCGCGCGACACCTCCTGTCTGAATGCACGCAACCCCACGTCTCGGCACCACTCCGGATGCGAGCCACTCCGACAAACAGCCACAAGGCCGGATATCTGCCGCCGTAATGGGCTCTCTCTTGCTGTGCGAGCGGAGAAGCCACAACCCGAACGGATATCCGCTCCTGCTGCGAGCGCCGGGACTTGCCGGAATACGACCCGGACCTCAGGTGACGCGGCATGAGTCGAGTAGTGCGGTTGGTGGACGAAGTGCCGTTCGTCGCCTTAGCGTCGGGGTCTCCTACGCCATTCTCCTGGAGGTCGGTATGACGTCGGCTTTGTCGGTACTCGTCGCAGCACTCGCCGACGGGTCGGTCGAGGTGGTGGACCTGACGTCGCCGCTGTCCGCGTCGACGCCAGTGATCCAGCTGCCGCCGGAGTTCGGGCAGACGGCGCCCTTCGCACTCGAGGAGATCAGCAGGTACGACGACCGCGGGCCGGCGTGGTACTGGAACAACTTCACCAGCGGCGAGCACACCGGCACCCACTTCGACGCACCGAACCACTGGGTCACCGGCCAGGATCTCGCCGACGTGGCCTCGGTCCCGGCCAACCGGCTGATCGCGCCGGCGGTCGTGCTGGACTTCACCGCCGAGGTCGAGAAGAACTCCGACTTCCTCGTTGAGGTCGACCACATCAAGGCCTGGGAGGCGGACAACGGACCGCTGCCCGACGGTGGCTGGCTGCTCGTGCGTACGGGGTGGGACGCGCGGTCGCACTCGCAGGAGGCGTTCCTCAACGCCGACGAGAACGGGCCGCACACACCGGGCCTGTCGCCGGAGTGCGCGCGTTGGGTCGCAAAGGAGACGCCAGTACTCGGCCTCGGCGTCGAGACCGTCGGTACGGACGCCGGGAAGGCACACTCGTTCGACCCGCCGTTCCCGTGCCACGCCAACCTGATGGGCAGCGACAAGTACGGGTTGACGCAGCTGCAGAACCTCGCCAAGCTGCCGCCGACCGGCGCCGTCGTCATCGCCGGACCGTTGCCGATCGTCAGCGGCTCCGGCGCTCCCGCACGGGTGCTTGCACTGGTCGAACGTCGATGAACGTCGCGGTCGCCGTCGGTCGCGCGTTGGCGGCCGCGGGCGTCCGCCAGGTGTTCGGCGTGATCGGGTCGGGCAACTTCCACCTGACGAACGCGATGGTGGCCGGCGGCGCGCGGTTCGTCGCCGCGCGGCACGAGGGCGGCGCGGCCACGATGGCAGACGCGTACGCGCGGATGAGCGGGACGGTCGCCGCGATCTCGGTCCATCAGGGCTGTGGCCTGACGAACGCGATGACCGGGATCGCCGAGGCGGCGAAGAGCCGGACGCCGATGGTCGTCGTGGCGGCCGAGGTCACCGAGCCACGATCGAACTTCTACGTCGACCAGGAGGCGCTGGCCCGTTCCGTGGGCGCGGTGCCGGTGCGGGTCACCTCGGCGGAGACCGCGGTGGCGGAGGCGTTGGGTGCGGTAACGACGGCGGTGCGTGAACGCCGAACGGTGTTGCTCAACGTTCCGCTTCCTCTGCAGGCGTTGGAAGCTGGCGCGTCGACTCTCACGCCGCCGCCTGCGCGGGACGCGGTGGTGCCGGATGCCGCCGAGGTCGCCGCCCTGACCGACCTGCTGCGGCGTGCCGAGCGACCGGTGTTCGTCGCGGGACGCGGATCCCGTGGATGTCGACACCCCCTTGAACTGTTGGCGGAACGCTGCGGCGCACTCCTCGCGACCTCGGCCGTCGCGCACGGTCTGTTCCGCGGCAACCCCTGGTCGCTCGGGATCTCGGGAGGCTTCGCCTCGCCACGGACCGCCGAGCTGATCCGCGGCGCCGACCTCATCGTGGGGTGGGGATGCGCGCTGAACATGTGGACGATGCGGCACGGTCAGCTGATCGGACCCGACGCGACGGTGGTGCAGGTCGACGACGACGCATCGGCACTCGGCGTCCATCGCGAGATCCAGTTGGGCGTCACCGGTGACGTCGAGCTCACCGCCACGATGGCGCTCGAGGCGTACGGCGAGCAGCGGGTGGGCTGGCGCACGGCCGAGCTCGGGAGCGTGCGCTGGCGGGACGTCGCGTACGACGACACGAGTACGGCGGAGCGGATCGACCCACGGACGTTGAGTATCGCGCTCGACGACCTGCTTCCGGCCGAACGCGTGGTCGCCGTCGACTCCGGCAACTTCATGGGCTACCCGAGCGCGTACCTGTCGGTGCCGGACGAGAACGGCCTCTGCTTCACCCAGGCGTTCCAGTCGATCGGGCTGGGGCTTGCCACCGCGATCGGTGCCGCGCTGGCGCAGCCCGACCGGCTGCCCGTCGCCGCCCTCGGTGACGGCGGTGCGCTGATGAGCGCCGCGGAGCTCGACACCGTACGCCGGCTCGGCCTGCCGATGCTCGTGGTCGTGTACAACGACGAGGCGTACGGCGCTGAGGTGCACCACTTCGGTCCCGGCGGGCACCCGTTGGACACGGTGACGTTCCCGCCGACCGACCTCGCCGCGATCGGCCGGGGCTACGGCTTCGAGGCCGCGACCGTACGTACCGTCGGCGACCTCGCCGCGGTCACGGACTGGCTGAACGGACCGCGGTCGGCGCCGATGCTCGTGGACGCGAAGGTCGTCGCGGACCATCCGTCGTGGTGGCTGGAGGAGGCGTTCCGCGGCCATTGATAGGCTGGCTTGACCTTGACCCTGGGGGCAAGGTTTAGCGTCGGGGTGAAGGAGGCGGGATGCGGATCAGTGATCTGGCGGCCGAGGCCGGAGTGACGGTCAAAGCTGTTCGGTACTACGAGTCGCAGGGGCTGCTCAAACCACGGCGGGAGGCCAACGGGTACCGCTCGTACGAGGCTGAGGACGTGGTCGTCGTACGCGAGGTGAAGGCGCTGCTGAGTCTCGGGCTGACCGCGGAGCAGACGTACCCGTTCATCGAGTGCCTGCGGGCCGGCAACGAGCGGGCGGATGTCTGCCCGGCGTCGCTGACGGCCTACCGGACCCGGATCGCCGACGTGGACCGCCGGATCGCGGAACTCACCGACCTGCGGGCCCGGCTGACCGACCTCCTGACCGATGCCGAGAGCTGGAGGATGAACCAACGATGAGTGATCTGCGGACGGTCGACGAGTCGACCTTCGACGAACTGGTACTGCGCGCGGACAAGCCGGTGCTGGTGGACTTCTGGGCCCAGTGGTGCCCGCCCTGCCACCAGATCGCGCCGGTGCTCGCCCAGATCGGTGCCGAGCGCAACGATCAACTGACGGTGCTGAAACTGAACTCCGACGAGAACCCGGCCGTCTCGGCCCGCTACCGCGTGATGGCGCTCCCCACCCTGATGCTCTTCCACCGCGGCGAAGTCATCTGGTCCGTAGTCGGCGCCCGCCCCAAACACAAACTCCTGAAGGAACTGGACGACGCCCTCCTCGCCGCGGTCTAGCTTCGCGGGGGGAATTGAGGCGGATCAAGAAGTCAAGGTCAGTGCTGAGGCGGGTGGTGCGCCAGCCGCCACAAAAGTCGGGGGGTGAGTGCGGATCTCCCGCACTCAGTAACGTGGTTTGCTGAGTGGCGGCCGCCGAATGCCGAGCGTGGCGCACCGTGCCGTCGCCTTCTTGGTGAGTGCCTCAGGTCCGGGTGGCGCCTCTCGTGCGCGGCGACGATCCACTGCGGATCAGTACCTGCGGTCCGGGGATCGCCAGGACAGGCTTGCGGCGGCGCTGAGCCAGCCCGGGCTGTTCTGGTCGGACGGCTTCGCCGTCTGCCGCCAGATCAGTGCCAACAGCCTGAACACCGTTCTCAGGATCATCGTCGGTTCTCCTCTGTTGACTGGTAGCTGCCTAGGATGCTAGCAATATAGCCATGGCAGTTGAGGGTGACAAGAAGGTGCAGTTCAACGTGTATCTGCCGCCGGAGTTGGTGCGGCGGGTGAAGCACAAGGCGATCGACGAGACGGCGAGTCTGTCCGCGCTGGTCGAGCAGGCCCTGACCGAGTACCTGGACAAGCACGGGGAGGCCCGAGGATGAACGACGTACAGATCCGGCCGCTGCGGTTCACGGCGGACGTGGAGTCGATGCGCGCGTTCCTGGAGGCCCTGGGGCTGCGGTCGCGGATCGAGTCCGAGCGGGGCGGCTGGGTGGACATGCTGACCGGTCGCGGGATGGTCGCGCTGCACGACGCGGCCAGCAGCAGCACCGGCGGGCAGCCGGGGCAGACGAATCTGTCGTTCGAGGCAGACAAGATCGACGACCTGAAGGACCGGCTGGAGCAGGCCGGGTTCTCGGATTCGACCGTCTTCGACGAGGCGTACGGCCGCGTCCTCTCGGTCACCGCGCCCGGCCAGGTGGTGATCTGGGTGGACGAGCGGAGTGAGGATCTCTACGGCTACAAGCTGCACGACGCCAGCCCGGACGACCGCTGGTCGGTCACGCCGTACCTGACCGGAGCGGACGAGGCTGCTTGGCTGGGATTCCTCGAGGCGATCGGCTCGGGTCCGTCGGTCCGGTTCGGGCCGGCCGATGCGGAGTTCGCCGTACGGCTGGAGCTGACCACCACCGAGGACCTGGATGACGTCCGGGGCCGGCTCGGCGGGTTGCAAGTGACGCGGACAGATGCGGGACTGGAGATCGTGGATCCTGACGGGCAACTTGTGGTGGTGCGTGGATGATCGAGGTACGCAGAGCGGAGCTCTCCGAGGTCCACGCGGTTCGGCAGATCGGGCTGACGACCTGGCCGGTGGCGTACGCCGGGCTCGCGTCGGAGGAGTTCATCGCCGACGGCCTCGCGCAGTGGTGGTCACCGGAAGTGATCGAGCATGTCATCCGCAACGGGATCACCCTGGTCGCGGCCGAAGGCGATGAGCTGGTCGGGATGGCCAGCCTCGGACGCGAGGGTGACTTCTGGGTGATGTGGAAGCTGTACGTGCTGCCCGATCGCCAGGGCAAAGGCGTTGGCAAGGCCCTGCTCGAGGCCGCGATCGCCGCGCTTCCGGACGGTACGACGGAACTGCGGCTGGACGTCCTGGTCACCAACGAGAAGGCGATCGGCTTCTACCGGGCCCACGGGTTCACCGAGGCGCGGGTGACGCCGGACCGGGACCTCGGCGACGACCTGATGTGGATGGTCGTTGACCTGCACCGCACGTGAGGTTGCAAGATTCCGCCATGACGAGGCTGCGTGATGACCCCGACTTCCGCCGGTACTGGCTGGCCCGGGCGCTGTCGATCACCGGGTCGATGGTCACCGCGATCGCGCTACCGGTGCTCGTCTACCGGCTCAGTGGTTCCACCGTCCTGACGGCGATGGTGACCGCTCTCGAGGCGGCGCCGTACCTGCTGACCGGGCTGTTCGCCGGTGCGCTCGCCGATCGCTGGAACCGGCGCCGGACGATGGTGACCGCGGATCTGGTCAACGCGGTCCTGGTCGGGTCGATCCCGGTCGCGCACCTGCTCGGCGTGCTGACCGTCGTTCAGGTGCTGGTGGTGGCGTTCACCGTGCAGGGCGTCTACACCTTCTTCGACGGTGCGAACTTCGGCGCCCTGCCCGTCCTGGTCGGCCGGGCCCGCGTCGCGCAGGCGAACTCGGCGGTGTGGACGGCGTCGAGCCTGATCGAGTTGTTCGTCCCGCCGCTGACCGGCCTGGTCCTCGCGGTCCTGAACCCGGCCACCCTGCTCGCCGTCGACGCGTTGAGCTTCGTCGCGTCCGCGCTGGCGGTGCGCGGGATCGTACGAGCGATGTCCGAGCGACGCGAAGGACTGTCGCCGCTCCGGCCGCGAGTGGTCTTCGCCGACATCGCCGAGGGACTCCGCTTCCTGATCCGGCATCCGGGCGTCCGGACGATGACGATCGTCGGCAGCCTGCAGTCGTTCGGCGGTGGCGGATTCATGGCGCTGATCGTGGTCTGGTGCGACCAGGTCCTGGACGTGGGTACGTCGGGACTCCGCTTCGGACTCGTGTGGGGCACGTGGGGGATCGGTGGGCTGATCGCCGCGCTCGGGTTGCCGCGGTTGCTGAAACGGTTCTCGCCGGCGGCGATCACGCTCTACGCGCTTCCGGTCTCGGCGCTCCTCGGGGTCCTCACGCCGCTGTCGCCGGGCTGGGTCACGGCCGCGATCGCCTTGCTGGTGTGGGGTTCCGCGTATGTGCTGGTGATCGTCAACGCCGTGTCCTATCGGCAGCAGGTGACGCCGGAGCACCTGCTCGGCCGCGTCAACACCGCCGGTCGGATGCTGTCGTGGGGTGTGGGCTGGACCTTCGGCGCGGTGGTCGGCGGCGTGCTCGGCAAGGCGGTCGGGATCCGGAGCGGCATGGTGCTGATGGGCCTGAGCATCTTCATCGGGGTGGTGGTCGCGTGGACCTCGCCGCTGCGCCGGATCGCGGCGACACACGATCCGGCGGCGGTCTGATCCCGGCCCCTTGCATGCTCAGGTGGCGATCATCCGCTAGGTTCTGCGCGTGGGTGTACGGGTTCTCGGTCCTCGTGACCTCGCGGCGGCGCGTGCGGTCATCGCCCGCGACCCTGTCGTGAACGTCTTCGTGGACAGCCTCGTGCAGGCGTCCGGACTCGATCCGCGTCGCGGTGCGGAGGTCTGGGGGTACGTCGAGAAAGGCGCGCTGGAGGCGCTGTGTCACGCCGGCGGCAACATGGTGCCGGTCGGCGCGGACGAACCCGCTTTGCGCGCGTTCGCGGCGTACGCGTTGCGCCGGGGCCGGAACTGTTTCCAGATCCTCGGCCAGGCGCAAGCGGTCGACCAGTTGTGGCGCATCCTCGAACCACACTGGGGACCGGCCCGCGAGGTGCGCGACAGCCAGCCGTTCATGGTGATCGAGGGCCCGCCGCTGATCGAGCCGGATCCGTTGGTCCGTGCGGTCGAGCCGGTGGAGCTGCCGGTGCTGTACCCGGCGTGTGTCGCGATGTACACCGAGGAGGTCGGCGTACCGCCGCAGACCGGGCCGGACGGGACGTTCTACCGGTCGCGCGTGGCCGAGCTGATCCGGGCCGGGCGTGCGTTCGCGCGGATCGAGGACGACCGGGTGGTGTTCAAGGCCGAGGTCGGGTCGGTCGGGACCGGGGTCTGCCAGATCCAAGGGGTGTGGGTGGATCCGGAGTTCCGCGGGCGCGGGCTGGCGGCGCCGGGGATGGCGGCGGTGGTCGAGCTGGCGCGGCAGATCGCGCCGGTGGTGACGCTGTATGTGAATGCGTTCAACCTGCCGGCGCGGGCGGCGTACGAGCGGGTCGGGTTCCGGACGATCGAGACGTTCGCGACGATCCTGTTCTGACCGCGGTCGTTCTGGTACCGGCGAGTAAGCTCCGGATGGCCGCCGACCTGCAGCGCAAGGGATCCGGGTCAGCTCAAGCGATCGCTTGGGCCGGGCGGGGTGAACCTGTGGATAACGTGGTGAGAGCATTACCGCCGGGCCGATATTCTCTGTCCCGTCCGATGTTGTATTCCTGACCCTGCACGCTTGGAGACTCCCGTGATTCTGCGCATGTCGTCGCTGTTCCTTCGCACCCTTCGCGAGGATCCGGCGGACGCGGAGGTCCCGAGCCACAAACTGCTCGTCCGCGCCGGGTACATCCGGCGCGCCGCGCCCGGCATCTACAGCTGGCTGCCGCTGGGGCTGCGGGTGCTGCGCAACGTCGAGCGGATCGTGCGCGAGGAGATGGACGCGATCGGCGCGCAGGAGCTCGTGTTCCCGGCGCTGCTGCCGCGCGAGCCCTACGAGGCGACCGGACGCTGGACGGAGTACGGGCCGAACATCTTCCGCCTGAAGGACCGCAAGGGCGCCGACATGCTGCTCGGGCCGACGCACGAGGAGATGTTCACGCTGGTCGTGAAGGACCTCTACTCGTCGTACAAGGACCTGCCGCTGTCGATCTACCAGATCCAGAACAAGTACCGCGACGAGGCGCGGCCGCGGGCCGGCGTGCTGCGCGGACGCGAGTTCGTGATGAAGGACTCGTACTCGTTCGACGTGGACGACGACGGGCTCGCGGCGTCGTACGAGCTGCACCGCGAGGCGTACATCAAGATCTTCGACCGGCTCGGTTTCGACTATGTGATCGTCAAGGCGATGTCCGGTGCGATGGGTGGCTCGCGCTCGGAGGAGTTCCTCGCGATCGCCGAGAACGGTGAGGACACCTTCGTCCGCTCGGCCGGTGGGTACGCCGCCAACGTCGAGGCCGTCGTGGTCCCGCAGGCGGCGCCGGTCGACGCGTCCGCCGTGCCCGCGGCCGAGGTGGTCGACACTCCGGACACGCCGACCATCGACACCCTCGTGGACGCGATGAACGCGAAGCACGCGCGCACCGACGGGCGTGAGTGGACCGCCGCGGACACGTTGAAGAACGTGCTCGTGATGCTGGTGAACCCTGACGGCACGCGCGAGCCGCTGGCGATCGGCGTCCCGGGGGACCGGGCGGTCGACGAGAAGCGGCTTGGTGCGCAGGTGGAGCCGGCCGAGGTGGTCGCCTTCGAGGAGGCGGACTTCGAGAAGCACCCGTCGCTCGCGAAGGGCTACATCGGGCCGGGGGTGCTGGGTTCGGAGAACACGTCCGGCATCCGCTACCTGCTCGACCCCCGGATCGCCGAGGGGTCCGCGTGGGTGACCGGTGCCGACAAGTCCGGCTTCCACGTGATGAACCTGGTGCACGGCCGCGACTTCACCGCCGACGGCACGATCCAGGCCGCCGAGGTGCGCGACGGTGACGAGGCGCCGGACGGTTCGGGTCCGCTGTCGAGCGCGCGCGGGATCGAGATGGGACACATCTTCCAGCTCGGCAAGAAGTACGCCGAGGCGCTCGACCTCAAGGTGCTCGACCAGAACGGCAAGCTCGTCACGGTCACGATGGGTTCGTACGGCGTCGGTGTCACCCGCGCGGTGGCCGCGATCGCCGAGGGCAACCACGACGAGCTCGGCCTGGTCTGGCCGCGCGAGATCGCGCCCGCGGATATCCACCTCGTTGCCACCGGCAAGGACAGTGAGGTCTTCGAGAAGGCGGCCGAGCTCGCGGCCGAGCTCGAGTCCCGCGGGCTCAGCGTGATCTACGACGACCGTGAGAAGGTCTCGCCGGGCGTGAAGTTCAAGGACGCCGAACTGCTCGGCGTTCCCACCATCGCCGTCGTCGGCAAGGGTCTCGCCGACGGCACCATCGAGGTCAAGGACCGCCGCTCCGGAGACCGCGCCGACGTCCCGGTCGCCGAGGTTGTCGACCACCTGGTCACCACCGTCCGCGGCTGATCCAGCTCCGGCCCCGCTTCCTCTGGGAGCGGGGCCGCGTCACGTCCGCAGGTGGGTCAGGGGCGGACCCAGACTGTCCAGCGTTCCAGGCGGAGGTAGTCGAGGCGTTGGTAGACGGGTTGGCCGTCGTCGGAGGCGATCAGGGCGGCGGGTTCGTCGGGGTGGTGGGTGGTGGCGGCCCAGGTGACGGCGGCGCCGGCGCCGCGGCCGCGGGCGGCGGGCATGACGGCGACGTTCTCGACGATGGTGAGGCCGGCGGCGTGGTGGCCGGTCGACGTCGCGAGGGGTACGTCGCCGTCGTACCCGACCCAGACCGTGGAGCCTTCGAGGAAGGACGTGGAGTAGACCGCGCCGGCCTGGAACGGCTGGAGCTCGGGGAGCGGGTAGCCCTCGACGAGGACGCGTTCGGCGTCGGCGAGGCCGGCGGCGTCGGTGACCTGGCGGATCTCGAGATCCGTGACCGGGGGAGTGGTGGTGCTGACCGGGAGGCGGATCATCAGTGGTGGGTGGCCGGCCAGCGCCAGGCCGTGTTCGCGGAGGTCGCGGGTCGGCCAGGCGCTGACGAACAGGTACGGCACGTTGTTCGGCAGCTCACGGGCGGCGTCGGCGATGACGTCGGCCGGATCGACGGGTTGCTTGGGGACGACCCAGTTCGTCAGCGGGCCGCGGTCGCCGAGAATCCCGCCGGCCCAGGTGTCGCCGTCGTACCACGGCCTACCGGCGCGGCGTGGGGCGTCGACCGCCCAGGACGCGTGCGCGAGGACGGCCCGGCGGACGAGCGAGTCAGCGGGATCGAGGTCCGGTTCCCAGCCGGTGGCGAGGGTCTCGCCCTCGGGTGGCAGGATCGACGACGCCATGGGCCCACTGTCGCACCGGTGACGAGGTTTGTCTCTCATTCCACCGTGTAAGGGTTGAGCGGAACAATGCCCTTACCTGATCATCGGGTGCGTGAGGACTTGCCGCTGTGCCTGATGTTTCGTTGTGGACCCTGCTTTTCCTGGTGATCGCGGCCTTCGCGGCCGGCTGGATCGATGCGGTGGTCGGCGGCGGTGGGCTGCTGCAGTTGCCCGCGATGCTGCTCGGCCTGCCGAACGCGTCCCCCGCGCAGATCCTGTCGACCAACAAGATCTCGTCGTTGTGCGGTACGGCGACCAGCGCGGTGACGTTCGGTGTGAAGGTCCGGCCCGATCGGAAGACCGTCGTACCGATGGCCATCCTGGCCGGACTGGGGGCTGCGGCCGGCGCGCTGGTGGCGACGAAGATCCCGATGTCGTGGTTCAAGCCCATCGTGCTGGTGCTGCTGATCGGCGTCGCGATCTACACCGCGTTCAAACCGTCACTGGGTGCGCGGACGGCGCTCCGCTTCGACGGTCGCGACCATTACGTCGCTGCGAGTGCGGTCGGCGTACTGATCGGCTTCTACGACGGCGCGGTCGGACCGGGCACGGGGTCGTTCCTGATCTTCGCGCTGGTCGGCTTCCTCGGTTACAACTTCCTCCAGGCCAGCGCGAAAGCCAAGATCGCCAACGTCGCCACCAACCTCGGCGCGATCGTCATCTTCGCGGTGCACGGCGCCCCGCTCTGGAAGCTCGGCCTGATCATGGGCGCCGCGAACATGCTCGGCGGCCTGCTCGGCGCCCGTACCGCAGTGGCCCGGGGCAGCCGCTTCGTCCGCGTCATCTTCCTGGTCGTCGTCTCGGCCCTCATCCTCCGCCTGGCGCACGACGTCTTCCACGGTTAGTGCTTGCTGAACGTGGGCGCCCACGGAGCGTTGTCGAGTCCGATGCGCTGGATCGCGGTCGCGGTCTGGGCCGCGAGGTCTTGCAGCGCGGCGATCTCGCCCGGGGTGGCGCGGTAGTGATGGGACCAGTACGCACCGATGGCGGCGACCGGGGTCGGCGAGCCGACCGGGACCATGACGAGACTGCGGACGAACGTCGGGAGGTAGGCCTCGAGCGGGATGCGCTCGTCGACGGTGATGTCGGGGACAACGGCGGTGTCGTCGTGCAGCATCGCCCAGCCGCTGATGCACGTGGCGATCGGGAACCGCTGTCCCTTCCAGAGCGGAGCGATCGCGTCCTCGTCGGCGTAGAAGCAGCGGTCGCCCTCGCGGAGCACGAACGTCGCTCCGTGCGCGCCGGTACGACGTCTCGCCTCGACCCGCACGACCTCGCCGACCTCCTCGAGAGTGCGGGTCGTTTCGAGTCTCAACAGTTCCGTCATGCCGCCATTCTGCGGCGGTTCCGCGCGTCGCGATAGGGTCACGGCATGGTCGACTACAACGGTCGGATGGGCAGTGTGTACGTCGCCGGCCGGAGGATGGCCCCCGAAGAAGTCCGACGGTGGTCCGCGGCGCTCGCGGCGTACCTGCCTGAGAAGCGACCACTTCAGATCCTCGATCTCGGTAGTGGCAGTGGCCGCCTCACGCCTGGGCTGGCCGACGAGTTCCACGGCCCGGTGTACGGCGTGGAGCCGTCGGACCGGATGCGGGAGACGGCTGAGCAGGCCGCGGTGCACCCGGCGGTGACCTATCTGAAGGGCAGCGCCGAGGACATTCCCTTGCCTGAGGCAACGGTGGACGGCGTACTGATGTTCCTGTCCTTCCATCACTTCCCTGACCAGTTGAGGGCGCTCCAGGAGGTACGCCGGGTGTTGCGGCCCGGGGGAGTGGCGTTCCTGCGGAGCCAGTTCTCGGACCTGATGCCGGATCTGTTCTGGTACGACTACTTCCCGTCCGCCCGCCTGGTCGACGCCGGTATGTACCGCTCTGTCGCCGAGGTCAAGGCGCTCGCCCGTGAGGCGGGGTTGCAGCCGGCCGAGGACGTTGTCCACGTGACCACGGAAACCTCGCGGACGCTGCGCGAGAGCTACGAGCGGCTCAGCCTGCGCGCGCTGTCGACGTTCGAGTACCTGCCGGCGGACGAGATCGAGTCCGGCTTCGAGCGCTTCGCCGCCGACGTAGCCCGCGATCCGGACCGCGTGATGCCCGTCTACTCCGCCGCCATGCTGGTACTGACCCGCCCGAGCTGACCAGGCGCCGTCCGGCTACAGGGTTACGCGCAGGGCCTCGGTGACCGGGTCGCCGGCGAGGAGGTGGGCTCCGGCCTCGTCAGCGATCGCTTGGTTCGCGCCTGCCCCGGCCAGGGCGAGTGGCGCGGTGGACGCGAGTGCGCGGAGTTCGTCGACGATCGGGGTCAGGCGTTCCGGGACGGTGGCGGCGATGACCACCAGTTGGGGTCCGGTGTCCGCGGCGATCCGGATCAGGTCGGCGATCGGGGTGTTGGCGCCGAGGTAGCCGATCCGCCAGCCGTTGCGGGCGAGCACGATGCCGAACGCCATCGGCGCCAGGTCGTGGAGCTCATCCGGCGGGCATGCGATGAGGGCCAGCGGTCCGCGCCCACCGCCCCAGCCGCGAGCCAGTCCGGCGAGGCGCCCGCGGATCACGTGACTCGCGAAGTGCTCCTGTCCGACCCCGACGACGCCTTGCGCGACGCGTTCCCCCAGATCGTGCAGGTACGGGATCACGACATCGCGCAGCACGGTCTCGACGGTGAACTCGTTCAGCAGCTGATCCAGCGCACCCTGCGCGCCCGGCTCGTCCATCGCATCAAGCGCCGCTCCAAACGCCGCCGCATCACCACGCCCAGGACCCGAGTACGCCGATCCGCGTGGCACCTCACGCGTGTCCGGCAGCTCGAGACCGCCCACGACCGGGGCGATCGACAAGTCCTCGGCGAGCGCTACGCGTGCGGCCTGGGCTGCTGAGAGACCTTTGGCCAGCTCTGCCTGCATTCGCAGTACGCGGCGCTCGTCGTTCTCGGAGTACAGCCGGAAGCCGCCGGCCGACCGGACCGGGGACAGCAGTCCGTACCGGTTCTCCCACGCCCGCAGCACGTGGTCGCTGACGCCGACCCGGCGGCTCAGCTCACCGATCCGGAGCAGCCCCGGTACCGAATCCATGCGGACACTCTACATTCCTTAGACGAATATTAGACAGACCTGCTAGGGTTCCTAGACAAACCTTAGACAACCCGTGGAGGGATCGACTGATGAGAGTTCAGCTGCTGCCGCGTCTCCTCGGCCTGCTCACGCTGGGGTACGGCGCCTACACCGCGGCCCGCCCGGAGTCGCTGATCCGGGCCGCGGGGCTGACGGACGAGCTGCCGGACTGCCGTTCCGGGCGGGTGCTCGGCACGGTGATCGGGGTCCGGGATCTGCTGTCTGGTACGGCGATGGTCGTCGCGCCGGCGGGCGCCCCGCTGCAGGCCGCGATCGTCGCCCGGGTCGCCTGCGACCTCAGCGACATGGCCGGCTTCGGCCTCGCCGGACCACCACGAACCCGAGCCAAGGTCGCCGGCATCGCCGCCGGCTGGGGCCTCCTTTGCGCTTCCTCCCTCGCAGCCACCCGGGCCCGCCGATGACCCACCTCGATACTCGCGGCCGCGCGGGCCTGCCGATGGCCCACGCCGACCACCGGCCGACGGTTGCGGTTGTCGGGGCTGGGGTGGCCGGCCTCACCGCGGCGTACCTGTTGTCGCGGTCGCACGCGGTCACCTTGTTCGAGGCAGAGCCCAGGCTCGGCGGCCACGCGCACACGCAGGTCGTCAGCGACGCAGCCGGGGTTCCAGTGCCGATCGACACCGGCTTCATCGTTCACAACGACCGCACCTACCCCTTGCTGCGCAGGCTGTTCGGCGAGCTCGGCATCGCGACCCGGCCGACCGAGATGAGCATGAGCATCACCGATCGAGCCACCGGCATCGAGTACGCCGGAGGTCGCGGTGCCGCCGGCGTCTTCGCCCAGCGTCGCCGGATCGCCGACCCGCGGTTCCTGAGCGTCCTCGGCCAGGTCGCCCGCTTCCACCGTCGTGCGACAGCGTTCCTGGCCGCGACCGATGACGCAGACCTGACCAGCCTCGGCGAACTCCTGGACGACGAGGGCTTCTCGCAGGAGTTCCAGCGGCTGTACGCCGTACCGCTCGTGTCCTGTGTCTGGTCCACCGGATCGCAGTCCTCACTGCAGTACCCGGCCCGCTATCTGTTCAGCTTCCTCGAGCGGCACGGCATGTTGTCGTTCCGGGACTCGCCGCGCTGGTCCACGGTCGTCGGCGGCTCCCAGACGTACGTCGCAGCCATCGCCGACCGCCTCGACCACATCTACGCGGGCCGACCAATCCGCGGGATCACTCGCGGAGTCGACGACGTACGCGTGACAGACGCCGCCGGCGAGACGGCCTCCTTCGATCGGGCAGTCATCGCCACCCACGCCGACACCGCGCTCGACTTGCTGGACGACGCGGATCCAGCGGAGAAGGAGGTGCTGTCCGCCTTCCAGTACGCGCGCAACGAGACAGTGCTGCACACCGACGCGTCGTTGCTGCCGCGGACGCCCCGTGCCCGAGCATCGTGGAACTTCCTGACCCCCGAGCCGACCGGCGACGATCGACCGGCGGTCGTGAGCTACTGGATGAACCGGCTGCACGGCCTCGACAGCGACACCCAGTTTCTGGTCACGTTGAACGCCCGCGAACGGATCGATCCGGCAGCGATCCTCGCGGTGATGGACTACCGCCACCCGGTGTACGACGCCGCCGCGGTCGCCGCCCAAACAAAGCTCGCCGCCTTGAACACCGATCGCACCGCCTTCGCCGGGGCGTATCACGGCTGGGGCTTCCACGAGGACGGCTGCCGCGCGGGTGTCGCGGCCGCGGCCGCCTTCGGAGCCACCTGGTGACGACCGAGTGATGACACTGAGCGACCTGCCGACAACGCCCGCGCTCGTCGTCGGACAGATCTGGCATCGGCGCCGGATCCCCGTCCGGCACGCGTTCCGGCACCGTACCTATCAGTGGCTCGTCGATCTTGACGATCTGCCGCAACTCCCGCCGTGGTTACGGCCGTTCGCCAAGTTCGACGCGAGCGACCACCTGGGCGCCACCGAGCCGGCCGGGATCAAAGCCGCTGTCAAGCGCTACCTGGCTCATCAGGGCATCGCCCTCGGATCCGCCGACCGGGTCGTGATGCTCGCGAACGCCAGGTTCCTCGGCTACGTCTTCGATCCGCTCACCGTGTTCTGGTGCTTCGCCGCCGATGGCTCGCTGCGGTGCGTGGTCGCCGAGGTGCACAACACCTACGGCGAGCGCCACGCCTACCTCCTTCACCCTGAGGCAGACGGTACGGCGGAAGTCGGCAAGGAGTTCTACGTGTCACCGTTCAACGACGTCTCCGGCCGCTACGACTTCACGTTCGTCGTCGCACCGGACCGCCTCACGATCTCCATCACGCTGAAGCGCCGAGGCCAACCGGTCTTCGAGGCCGGCTTCGGTGGCCGGATCCGCTCCGCGACAGCCGGCTCGGTGGCTCGAACGGTATTCACGCGGCCGGCGATGCCGCAGCGCGTCTCGATCCTGATCCGCGCGCACGGGATCTGGCTGTGGCTGCGCCGGCTGCCGGTGGTGTCCCGACCAGTCCACCACCCACCGGAAGGCGTCCGATGACCTCGATCACCACCGCGCGCGTTCACGATCTGCCAGGCCCGTTACGTCCTCGGGCCTGGCTCACCCGGGCCCTGGTCGACCGCGTCGTCGCAGGTCTGCCTGTCCGGGTGCTGTACCCGGACGGCGAGGTCCGGGGAGGCGGCGGCCCGCACGATCCAGCTGCGCGGATCGTCCGGCCGGCGTCCTTCTTCGACCGCCTCGGCCGCAATCCGAAAATAGGCCTCGGCGAGGCCTACCTGGCCGGCGACTGGACTGTTGCCGAGGGCACCGATCTCGGCGAGTTGCTGACGCCCTTCGCGGCCCGGCTTCCCACCTTGCTGCCGCGCCCGCTGACCCGGTTGCGTGGCGTGGTGGACCAGCGGATCCCGCGGCGGCTGCGCAACACGGTGTCCGGCGCACGGGCCAATGTCAGCGCACACTACGACCTGAGCAACGACCTCTTCGCCCGCTTCCTCGACCCGACGATGAGCTACAGCAGTGCGCTGTTCGACGGTGCACCGCCGTACGCCGGGCAGAGTCTCGAGGAAGCGCAGCGTCGCAAGATCGACCAGGTCCTCGACCTGGCCGGCGTGACCGAGGGCAGCCGCCTGCTCGAGATCGGCACCGGCTGGGGTGCCCTCGCGATCGCCGCCGCCCGCCGCGGCGCACAGGTCACCGGAGTCACCTTGTCCGGCGCACAACTCGAGTTCGCAAAGAGCTGGGTGGCCGAGGCCGGGCTCGACGACCGCGTCGAGCTGCGGCTGCAGGACTACCGCTCCGTACGAGGCGAGTACGACGCGATCGTCAGCGTGGAGATGATCGAGGCCGTGGGGCAGGAGTACTGGCCGGAGTACTTCTCCACGCTCGACCGACTGCTGGCTCCCGGCGGCAGGATCGCGGTGCAGGCGATCCTGATGGATCACGACCGCCTGCTGGCGACCAGGAACTCGTTCAGCTGGATCCAGAAGTACATCTTCCCGGGCGGACTGATCCCGTCCCGGCAAGCGATCGAGGAAAGCCTCGCGGCGAACACCCGGCTCCGGATCGTCGCCGATGATCGCTTCGGCCCGCACTACGCGGAGACGCTGCGCCGCTGGAGGCAGCGCTTCGACGAGCAGTGGCCGCGGATCCGGCCGCTCGGCTTCGACGAGACCTTCCGCCGGATGTGGGAGCTCTACCTGGCCTACAGCGAGGCCGGCTTCGCGTCGGGTTACCTCGATGTCGGTCAACTGCAGCTCACGAGGGGTCCGGAATGAGTGCCCTTGCCGGCAAGGCCGTCTGGGTCGTCGGCGCGTCCAGCGGGATCGGCGCGGCCCTGGCCGACGAGCTCGTCACGCGGGGTGCGCGGGTGGCGGTCTCGGCACGGAGAGCTGACCGACTCGAGGAAGTGGCCGGCGACCGGATGTCCGTCGTACCGCTGGATGTGACCGATCGGGGCGCGGTGGACGAGGCCTCCCGGCGAGTCGCCGACGAGATCGGCGGGCCGGACCTGGTCGTGTTCAGCGCGGGAGCGTGGGAGCAGCTGGATGCCACCGCCTGGGACCGGGATCGGTTCGCCCGGCAGATCGAGGTCAATCTGCTCGGCCTGAACAACGTCCTCGGCGCGGTGCTGCCACCGATGCTCGAGCGCGGCCACGGCGGGATCGTCGGGCTCGCGTCCGTCGCCGGCTATCGGGGCCTGGCCGGTGCTGAGGCGTACGGCGCCACCAAGGCGGCGCAGATCAATCTGCTGGAGGCGTTGCGGATCGCAGTCGGCCGGAGGGGTGTCGACGTGGTCACCGTTTGTCCCGGATTCGTCCGGACCGAACTGACGGAGGCGAACTCGTTCCCGATGCCGTTCATGATCGAGGCGGACCAGGCCGCCCGGTCGATCTGCGACGGACTGGAGCAGGGTCGGGCCGAGATCGTCTTCCCGCTGCCGATGGCGGTCCTGATGAAGCTCGCCCGCCTGCTCCCGGTCCGCCTCTGGGCGACCGCGATGCAACAGTTCACGCGTCCCAAAGGACGTTGAGGGCAGAGGGCTTGCGGAAGACGAGACCGCGCGGTGGGGGAGAGCCCGGTGCGAGACGCAGGCCCGGCAGCCGCAGTACGGCGTCGACGGCGGTCAGGGTCTCCAGGCGGGTGAGGTGCATGCCGAGGCAGATGTGCGGTCCGCTGGCGAAGGCGAGGTGGCGCCGGGCGTTGGACCGGCGTACGTCGAACTCGTCGGGCGACTCGAAGACTGCCGGATCCCGCCCGGCGCCGGCCAGCGACACGGTGACGAAGTCGCCGCGGCGGATCGACGCTCCGGCGAGCTCGACATCACGGGTGGCGTAGCGGTCGACCACGGCGGCGGCCGGTTCCAGGCGGAGCGACTCTTCGATCGCGTTGGCCAGCAACGAACGGTCGGCGAGCACCGCGTCGAGCTGGTCCGGATGATTCAGCAGGTGCCAGAGCGCGTTGGTGATCATCCCCTCGGTGGTCTCGATCCCGCCGAACATCAGCACCGCCGCGTTCGCGACCACTTCGTCCACGCCGAGCCCGGCCTGCGCCGCCGCGGCGATCAGCGCGTCCGGCGAATCGATGCCCGAGGCAACGTGTTTGTGCAGTTCCGCGAACGCCGCCGCTCCTTCGGCGGTGACCGGCCGACCGGCCGAGACTCCCGACACCGAGTCGGAGATCGCGGTGTACCAGGCCAGCACCGTCGAGGCCGAGGCCGGCGGCAATCCGAGCGAGAGGGCGACCACCGCAACAGACAGCGGCCCAGCCAGCGTCGTCCGAAGGTCAGCCGACTCATCGTCGCGGATGGCGCCCATCAACTCCTCGACGGTCTGCTCCACCGGCCCGGTGAACCGGCGCCGCGTCTCGGCCAGTCCGAACGGCGCCTCGAACGGATCGCGATGAGCGGTGTGCGCGGCACCGTCGAGCGAGAGCATCGAGGGCCCGACGACCTGCGCCGTGGAAAACCGCGGATCGTCGACGGTAAACGTCTCCGGATCCCGCAGTACCGCCATCACCAGCGCCCGCGAAGCCACCACCCAACCGCCGAGGGCCTCGACCCAGCCGATCGGCCGGAGCGCGGCGAGGGCCGCATGCGGATCTGTCTCGAGTTCCTCCAAGGTGGTCACGGGGCCACCCTAAATCGATGAGACCACAGACTAGACTGGTATTGCTGAGACAGATTGGATCTCAACGACTCAGCGGGCGTCCGGGTTACGGATCCTTCCCGAACGCCCTCTAGGGTGTGGGCCATGTCAGAGAACCTGGTGCTGCTACCTGCCGTCGATGTGGCGGACGGTCAGGCGGTCCGGCTGGTGCAGGGCGAGGCCGGAAGTGAGACGTCGTACGGCGATCCGCTGACGGCCGCGATGGCCTGGCAGGACGCCGGCGCCGACTGGATCCACTTGGTCGACCTGGACGCGGCGTTCGGTCGCGGCAGCAACCGGGAACTGCTCGCCGAGGTGACCGGCAAGCTCGATGTCCAGGTCGAGTTGTCCGGAGGCATCCGCGACGACGACTCGCTGGCAGCGGCGCTGGCGACCGGTGCGCGCCGGGTCAACATCGGCACCGCGGCGCTCGAGGACCCCGAGTGGTGCGACCGGATCATCCAGCAGTACGGCGACCGGATCGCGATCGGGCTCGACGTCCGCGGCCGGACCCTGGCGGCCCGGGGCTGGACCAAGGAAGGCGGCGACCTGTACGAGGTGCTCGAGCGGCTGGAAGCGGCCGGCTGCGAGCGGTACGTGGTCACCGACGTCACCAAGGACGGCATGCTGCAGGGCCCGAACCTGGATCTGTACCGCGATCTCTGCGTGCGCACCGACAAGCCCATCATCGCTTCCGGCGGCGTCTCCAGCCTGGACGACCTCAAGGCGCTCAGCACCCTGGTCTCCGACGGCGTGGAGGGCGTCATCGTGGGGAAGGCCCTGTACGCCGGGGCGTTCACCCTGACCGAGGCACTCGAACTCACGCGTGGAGGCGACAAGTGAGTCTGGCCGACAAGCTCAAGGACAAGAAGGTCCTGGTCACCGGCGTCACCGGATTCGTCGGTGAAGCGCTGCTGCACCGGATCATCGGTGACCTGCCCGGCACGACCGTGGTCGCGATCATCCGTCCGAAGGGCTCGCTGACCGGCACCGACCGGATGGCGCAGCTGCTGAAGAAGGACATCTTCAAGCCGTTCTACGGCGAGGGCACCGGGTACGCCGATGCCGAGGCGCTGTCGGCGGCCCGGATCCAGGTGATCGACGGCGATCTGGCCGACGTACCGGCGCTGCCGAAGGATCTCGACATCGTCGTGCACTGCGCCGGCGACGTCAGCTTCGACCCGCCGATCCACGAGGCGTTCACGACCAACGTGCTCGGCACGAAGAGCCTGCTGGAGCGGATCGATGAAAGCCGCGCAGGGACCGCGCGTCGTATTCATTACGTCCACATCAGCACCGCCTACACGGCCGGTCGCCGGCGCGGCGCGATCCCCGAGGCGCCGGTCGAGCACACCGTCGACTGGCGGACCGAGGCCGAGGCCGGGATGGCGATGAAGGCCCGGATCGAGGAGCAGTCCCGGTCGGCGCCGATGCTGGCCAAGTTCCGCAAGGACGCCGAGAAGCTGCACCGCCGCGCCGGTCACCTGACCGCGGCGGCCGACACCGAGCGCCGCCGGACCGAGTGGGTCGCGAAGAAGCTGGTCGAGACCGGCACCGAGCGGGCCCGCAGCCTCGGCTGGACCGACTGCTACACCTTCACCAAGGCGCTCGGCGAGCGCGTGGTCGAGGAGTTCGCCAAGACCCTGCCGACGTCGATCGTCCGGCCGGCCATCATCGAGTCCGCGGTGCAGAGCCCGCACCCGGGCTGGATCGAGGGCTTCAAGATGGCCGAGCCGCTGATCCTGGCCTACGGCCGCGGTGAGCTGCCCGAGTTCCCGGCCAGCCCGGACTCCGTGGTCGAGATCATCCCGGTCGACCACGTCGTCGGCGCGATCTGCGCCGTGATGGCGACCGAGCCGGAGCTCTCGAAGCCGGAGTACTACCACGTCAGCTCCGGCGCGCGGAACCCGCTGACCTTCGAGCAGTTGTACGCCGGAGTCCGCGCGTACTTCTCCAAGCACCCGTTCGACCTCGGCGAGCGCGGCGCGGTCCGGCTGCCGGTGTGGAAGTTCCCCGGCGGCGACTCGGTCGAGAGCATGCTCCGGTACGGCGAACGCGCGCACAAGGTGGCCGACGCCGTGATCACCCGCGTCCCGCGCAGCGAGCGGACCCGGAAGTACGCCCGCGAGCTGGACGTCCAGAAGCGCCGCCTCGACTTCCTCCGGCGCTACATGGATCTGTACTCCGAGTACGCCCAGGCGGAGCTGCAGTTCATCGACGACAACGTCCTCGCGCTGCACAACGCGCTCGAAGGTGACGACCAGGAGAAGTTCTGGTGCGACACCTCGATCGTGGACTGGCAGCACTACCTGCAGGAAGTGCACTGCCCGAGTGTCACCGACTCGCTTCGCCGGCTGGACGTCGTACGGAAGAAGCGGAACAAGGCGCTGGCCGAGTCGGCCGGTGTCCTCAAGAAGGTGGAGCCGTCGCAGGATGCGGAGATCATCGCCGCGTTCGACATGGACGGCACGCTGCTGTCGTCGAACGTGATCGAGACCTACCTGTGGATGCGGCTGCCCGAGCTGGACAGTCACCAGCGGGTCGGGGAGATCGGCCAGATGCTGCGCCGGCTGCCGAAGCTGATCTCGGCCGAGCGCAAGGACCGGGGCACGTTCCTGCGGACGATCTACCGCCGCTACGAAGGCGCCGACCTGGAGCAGCTGAACCAGCTCGTCGACGAGGTCCTCGCCGAGCACGTGCTCGAACGCTTGAGCGGCGCCGCTGTCCGGCGGATCCGCGAGCACCGCGCGGCCGGGCACAAGACGATCCTGATCACCGGCGCGATCCGGCCGCTGACCCGGCCGCTCGAGCCGCTCTTCGACGAGATCGTCGCCGCCGAGCTGGCCGTCGACGACCGCGGCCGCTGCACCGGCTTCCTGACCGGCCCGCCGCTGGTCGGTGAGTCCCGGGCCGCGTGGATCAAGCACCGTGCCCGCGGTACGAACATCGACCTGTCGAAGTCCTATGCCTACGCCGACAGCCACTCCGACCTGCCGATGCTGATGACCGTCGGCAATCCGGTCGCCGTCTCGCCGGACGTGTCGCTGTTCCGGGCCGCCCGGGCCGCGCGCTGGCAGATCGTCGACTGGAAGACCCCGTCCACTTCGTCCCGACTGGAGCTCCCAGGGGTGCAGCGTTTCTCCGGAGGTGTGGCCCGATGATGCTCGCGCTCGAGATGTACCGGTCGCCGGCCAAGTTGCTGGCGGCCAAGGCGGTCGGCGGCCGCATCCCCGGCATCCTGACCGGTCCGGCCGCGCCGCTGCGCCTCGTCACCATCAACGAACCGAAGGCCGAGCGGGCGGGCTGGGCGCGGATCCGCCCGATCCTGTCCGGTATCTGCGGTTCCGACCTCGGCATGGTGACCGGCAGTACCAAGATGTACTTCTCCGCGCTCGTCTCGATGCCCTTCGTCCCGGGTCACGAGATCGTCGGCGAGTTGCTCGACGACTGCGAGGACCTGCCCAAGGGCACCCGTGTGGTGATGGACTCGGTGCTGACCTGCGCTGCCCGTGGCGTCGAGCCGTGCGAGAACTGCTCGTCCGGCTCCACCAACCGCTGCGACCGGATCACGGTGGGTCACGTGACGCCCGGTCTGCAGACCGGCTTCTGCAGCGACACCGGTGGTGGCTGGGGCAAGCTCATGGTCGCGCACCGCAGCCAGCTGTACGCCGTGCCGGACGGGCTGGCCGACGAGCGCGCTGTGCTCGTGGAGCCCCTGGCCGGTGCTGTGCACGCCGCGTTGCGAGCCAAGGTCCAGCCGGGCCAGTCGGTCCTCGTCAGCGGCGCTGGGGCGGTCGGCCTGTTCGCGACGCTCGCCCTGCGCGAGCTGACCCAGGCGGGCCGGATCACCGTGGTCGCGAAGCACGCCAGGCAGCGCGAGCTCGCCCGGGCGTTCGGTGCCAGCGACGTCGTCGCGCCCGACGAGGTGTTCCGCGGCGTTCGCCGGTCGACGGGCGCGTTCCGCCTCAAGCCCGAGCTCGGCGCCAAGGAGTTCCTGCTCGGCGGTGTCGACATCGCCGTCGACGCGGTCGGCAGCAAGGACTCGATCGACACCGTGCTCCGGGTGACCAAGGCCGGCGGCCGGGTCGTCCTGTCCGGGATGCCGGCCAGTGGCGCCGACCTGTCGCCGATCTGGTTCCGGGAGCTGGAGCTGACCGGCACCTACGCCTCCGCGCGGCAGGAGCCGAACGAGCAACCCGCGTTCGAGACCGCGCTGGAGCTGGCCGCCAAGGCCCCGCTCGACGGGATCGTCGGGGCGAAGTACCCGCTGTACCGCTGGCGTGAGGCGATCGACCACGCGCATTCGGCCGGCCGACTGGGCACGGTCAAGGTTGCTTTCGATGTGAGGGCCTCATGAGGGCCGTGACACAGGCGCAGTACGTACGACGAGAGGGTTTCTGACATGTCTCGGCCAGGTTTTGTGCTTGAGGTGGACGACCGGACACCGCCGCTGCTGGTGCACAACGGTGAGGGCTTCCTGCTGGAGCGGTTCCCGCTCGGTACCCGGGTGGTGTACCCGCCGGAGGCGCTGCCGCCGGTCCGGGACGTCGAGGAGTCGATCCAGAACGCGCTGCTGAACCCGATCGACTCCGAGCCGCTGCCGGAGCTGCTGCGGCCCGGGATGCGGCTGACGATCGCGTTCGACGACATCTCGCTGCCGCTGCCGCCGATGAAGAAGCCGGACATTCGCCAGCGGGTGATCGAGGCCGTCCTGACGATGGCCGCCGACGCCGGGGTCGACGACGTCGAGCTGATCTCGGCGAACGCGCTGCACCGCCGGCTGACCCCGAACGAGCTGCGCGACATCGTCGGCGAGCGGGTCTTCCGGTCGTTCTTCCCCGACGGCAAGCTCTACAACTTCGACGCCGAGGACGCCGCGAACCTGACCCACCTGGGCCAGACCAAGCACGGCGAGGACGTCGAGATCTCCAAGCGGGCGGCCGAGTCCGACCTGCTGGTCTACGTGAACGTGAACCTGGTGGCGATGGACGGCGGCCACAAGTCGACGTCGATCGGGCTGGCCTCGTACAAGTCGCTGAAGCACCATCACAACAGCCACACGATGATCCACTCGCGGTCCTTCATGGACCACAAGGCCTCGAAGATGCACCACTCGGCCTGGCGGATGGGCGCGGTGCTGACCGAGCACGTCAAGGTCTTCCAGATCGAGACCACGCTGAACAACGACATCTTCGGCGGCGCGCTGGAGTTCCTGCAGAAGCGCGAGTGGGAGTGGTCGATCAAGGACCAGGCCTCGATGCTCGGCACCAAGCGGGCGCTCGCGGCGGCGCCGGGCAAGCTGCGGCACAAGATCTTCACCGACGTCCGGTCGAACTACGGGCTGACCGGGATCCACGCGGGCTCGATCGAGCCGGTGCACGAGAAGACGATCGAGAACGTGCACCGCCAGCACCTGGTCGAGGTGCAGGGCCAGTCCGACGTCGCGATCATGGGCGTGCCGTTCGTCGGCCCGTACAACGTGAACTCGGTGATGAACCCGATCCTGGCCGCCTGCATGGGGCTCGGCTACTACTTCAACTCGTACCGGGGCAACCCCGTGGTCCGCAAGGACGGCGCGGTGATCCTCTACCACCCGGTGCCGGACGAGTTCAGCCAGCTGCACCACCCGTCGTACGTCGACTTCTTCGAGGAGGTGCTCTCCGAGAGCACCGACCCGGCCACGATCGAGGCGAAGTTCGAGAAGCAGTACGCCGAGGACCCGTGGTACATCCACCTGTACCGGACGTCGTACGCCTACCACGGTGTGCACCCGTTCTACATGTGGTACTGGATCTCCCACGCCCTGGACCACTGCGGCGACATCGTCTGGGTCGGCGCGAACCGCAAGACGGTCGAGCGGATGGGCTTCCGGTCCGCGTCGACGCTGCAGGACGCGCTGGAGATGGTCAGCCACTCGGTCGGCCGGTCGCCGTCGATCACCTACCTGCACAACCCGCCGCACCTGCTCGCGGACGTGCGCTGATGGGTACCAGCCTCGTCAAGTTCAGCCGCGACACCGCGCGTGACGTCAAGCAGGTCGCGCGCGGCTGGCGGTGGGGCCGGCGGCCGCAGGTGCCGCGGTCGGCCGAGCCGTACGTGATCCCGAAGGAGACCTCGGTCTTCCCGACGAAGTGGGCTCGTACGCCGGCCGCGATCGCGGTCCGTGAGGTGCTGCAGAAGGGCGCGCTCAACTCGGTACTGCGGTTCGAGGTGAACCCGCAGGTGAGCGGTCTGGACTCGCTGCTCAAGCTGAACGGTCCGGCCCTGATCGTGGCGAACCACTCGTCGCACCTGGACACGCCGTTGCTGCTGTGCACGCTGCCGGGCGAGATGCGGCGTAAGACCGCGGTCGCCGCGGCGGCGGACTACTTCTTCGACACCTGGTGGCGGGCGACCGCGTCGGCGATCGTGTTCAACACGTTCCCGATCGAGCGCCGCGGCGGCAAGCTCAGTTCGACGCCGGGCGACCTGCTCGCGGACGGCTGGAACGTGGTCGTGTTCCCGGAGGGGACGCGCTCGCCGGACGGCTGGATGGAGCGGTTCCGGATGGGTGCGGCCTACCTGGCTGTCGAGCACGGTGTCCCGGTCATCCCGGTCGGCATCAAGGGCTCGTTCGCCGCGATGCCGCGCGGCCGCGGCTGGCCGGTGCCCGGTCGCCCGACGGTCGCGGTCCGGTACGGCGACCCGCTGCGACCGGCCGAGGGGGAGAGCGCCCGCGACTTCGCGCCCCGCATCTCCGCCGCGGTGTCGGCGCTCCTCGACGAGGAGTCGACCACCTGGTACGAGGCGCGCCGCCGCGTGGCGATCGGCGCGTCCCCGTCCCAGTCCGGTCCCGACGCTGCGCGCTGGCGCCGGGTGTGGGCATCGACCGCCCCGATCAAGCCTGCCGGTAGCAGGCGCAAGGCCTGGAAGTAGTCACCCCTGGTTGCGTCCGGAGATTGCTTCGGACGCAACCACGGCCAGTGCCTGGTATCCCGCGTCGTTCGGGTGCAGGTGGTCGCCCGAGTCGTACGCCGGGTTCAGCCGCTGCTCGTCCGCGGGATCCCCGACGGCCTGCGCGAAGTCGGCGACCGCGTCGTACTGGCCTGACGTGCGGATCCAGGTGTTGACCTGGTCGCGGATCGCCTCCGCCCGCGCGAAGTCGGCCGGTTGCATGTAGTCGGCCTTGAACGGCGTGATCGTCGCCCCGACGATCCGGACACCGTGGGCGTGCGCGGACCTGATCATGCTGCGGTACCCGGCCACGATCTGGTCCGCGGTGACCCTTGGCGTACTGCCACAGCCGAAGTTGAACTCGCTGTCCCAGATATCGTTCTCGCCTTCCTCCACGATCACGGTGCGAACCCCCGGCTGACCCAGGGCATCGCGCTCGAACCTGGCGACGCCCTGCGCGCCGAAGCAGGGCAACTCGCTGAGCAGCAGGTTCCCCGTGATCCCGACGTTGGCCACCCCGAGCCGGCGCGACCGCAGCCGCTCGGCGAGGGCATCCGAGTACCGGCGATCCGAACCGACGGTCGAGTTGTGCCCGTTGGTGATCGAGTCGCCGAACGTCACGACTGTGCCCGTCGCACCGGTCACGTCGACGCCGGTGAGGTAGTAGACCGAGTGGCTGGTCTCGCCTCCGACCACGTCGTCGTGCAGGTGGTCTCCGGCGGTCGCGTACGTCGTCGTCAGCCCGTCCTCGTGAAACGTGGCCGGCCCGGTGGAGCCCTCGACGTACAGGGAGATAGTGAGTTGTTCGCCGGCGACGGTCGGGATCTTGATCGGATCCGAGGTGATGGTCCGGCCGGGGGCGATGGTGGTGCGCGGCGAGCCGTGGAAGGTCGCGGTGAGGTGTCGTTCGCCCATGGTCACGCCGGTGAGGTGGAGCGGCGTGGTGCCGTACTGGTTGGAGAGCCGGATCCGCAGCGAGCGACCGCCGGTACTGAGCCGGATCGTGTGCCGGATCGTCTGGTGGTCGAAGCCCGTGGTGGACCAGTTCGCAGTGTTGGCGGTGGGTCGTTGCATCGCGGTCGCCCAGGCGGCGGACCAGCCGTCGTGCGCCGCGGCCGAGGCCGGCAGAACGGAGGAGGTGGCCAGCGCGAGTGCGGCAAGCAGAGTGGTTTTCATGTCCGCGATAGTTGCAGGGCATCTAGTTGCAATGCAACTAGATTTTTGGAGAGCGCCGGATCGCGGGGTCCGAGTCGGTACCCTTTCCGCGTGACTCTTGCCGTGCGTGTGATCCCCTGCCTGGACGTCGATGCCGGGCGGGTGGTCAAGGGCGTGAACTTCACCGGACTGCGGGATGCCGGCGACCCGGTCGAGATGGCCCAGGTGTACGACGCGGAGGGGGCCGACGAGCTCACCTTCCTCGACATCACGGCGTCGTCCGGTTCGCGCGAGACGACGTACGACGTGGTCGGGCGGACCGCCGAGCAGGTGTTCATCCCGCTCACCGTGGGCGGCGGGGTCCGCGAGGTGACGGACGTGGACCGGCTGCTGCGTGCCGGGGCGGACAAGGTCGGCATCAACACCGGTGCGATCGCCCGTCCGGAGGTGATCCGCGAGATCGCCCACCGCTTCGGCAACCAGGTGCTCGTGCTGTCCCTCGACGTACGGCGGGCCGCGGATCAGCCGAGTGGGTTCGAGGTGACCACGCACGGCGGCCGGAAGTCGGCCGGGCTGGACGCGATCGAGTGGGCCCAGCGCGGCTGTGAGCTGGGTGCGGGGGAGATCCTGCTGAACTCGATGGACGCCGACGGGACCAAGCAGGGGTTCGACCTCGAGCTGATCAAGGCGGTCCGGGCGGTGGTCGACGTACCGCTGATCGCCAGCGGAGGAGCGGGGGCGCCGGAGCACTTCCCGCCCGCCGTCGAGGCCGGCGCGGACGCGGTGCTCGCGGCCAGCGTGTTCCACTTCGGTGACTTCCGCATCGCCGACGTCAAGAAGGCGTTGCGCGACGCCGGGATCGTGGTCAGGTGAGCTCGCCGGTGACCGACCGGCCCGAGCAGAGCGAGCAGCTGGTCGCCGACATCGAGCAGGAACTGTCGGCGCTGTTCCGGCGGTCCCGCTCGGCGTCGCTGCGGCTGGCCCGCCGGGTCCACCCGGACATGGACGCGGCCGGCTACGCGCTGATCTCCCAGATCGAGCTCGGTACGCCGAGCGGCGGCGCCGGCGTCCGTGCGTCGGACGTGGCCCAGGCGCTCGGCCTGGACAAGTCCACGGTCAGCCGCGGGATCACCCAGCTCGAGAGCCTCGGCCTGATCGAACGCGTCGGCGACCCCGACGACGGCCGCGCCCGCCTGCTCCGCCTCACCGCGACCGGCGCCGAGAGCTTCGGCGCGATGCGCGCCCAGCGCCAGACCGAGTTCCGCGCCATCCTCGACCGCTGGAACCCCACCGACCTGGCCGACCTCGGCCGCCTCCTCGCCCGCCTGAACGACGACCTCGGCTGACCGGCCTCGCCGACGTCTGCCGCCTGCCGGCCCGCCTGAACGACGACCTCAGCTGACGGCGCGGCCGCCGTCGTCGTTGCCTGCGGCGCGCCACTGGGACCAGGTCAGGTCGTTGTCGTTCCAGGCGAAGTACGGCTGGGCGAGTGACGGGACGACGTACGTGTTGTTCTCGAAGCGGTTGTTGTTCCGGGTGTAGACGGCGGTGTCGCCGATGTCCTGGACGGCGCCGCTGACCTGACCGTCGGCCAGCGTGACGCGATTGTCGTGGACCCACACGTTCCGGACGACGTGCGGCCCGTACGGCGCCGGCCTCTCGTCGGCCCGGCCGCCGCTCTCGATCAGGGCGATCCCGTTCGCGTTGTCGCCGAGGGTGTTTCCGGCAATCTCGATGAGTCCCGTCGTCCCGCCCGAGGACTGGATCTGGATACCGGCCTCCCAGGCCCAGCCCTTGTGCTGCAGGCCGTTCCCGGAGATCTCGTTGTCCCGGATGACGGCGTCATAACTCATCTCGTGCTGGATGCCGGCTCCCCAGTTCGCGGTGATCCTGTTGGCCGAGTACTCCGTGTGGATGTTGCCGCCGTCGGTCCACAGCCCGGGACCGTGGTTGTCGTGGACGTAGTTGTGCGTGACCGTGTGCCGGCCGGTCTGCCAGCTCTTGCTCCCGCCGGCCTCCCAGTCCGGCGAGTACCCGGCCATCCCGTTGAACGAGATCTCATTGCCGCTCACCACCGATCCGTTGCCCCAGGCACCGAAACCGAGCTGGCCCTGGTGGTGCACGAAGTTCGCGCGGACGACGGCTCCGTCGGCCAGGCCGAGGCCGACGCCGTGGTTGAGGCGCACCTCGTTGTGCAGGATCTGCCAGCCCGACCCCATCCCGTACGGCGTCGTCCGGCGGGACTCGACGGCGGCGACCTGAGCCTCGTTCGCGGCCTGCTCGAGCACGAGGTTGGCGACGGTGACGTGGTCGACGGTCGCACGGATGAGGCTGGGCGCGACGGCCTGCTCGACCAGGTGGAGCCGCGGATCGTCGCCGATCGTGATCGTGTTCGTGCGGTAGTCGGCGTGGACGGTGCCGGCGGTCACGGCCGCCGCGGAGTCGACGCGCGTCAGCCGCTGCTTGTCGACGAAAACGTCCTCGGCGTACGTGCAGGTCGGTACGGGTTCCATGCACTCGCCGTGGTCGTCCGGTGCCGGCGGCAGGAATCCCGTGGCCGACCAGACGCCGCCGGTCTGCCGCCAGCCGGTCAGCACCTTCGACCCACTGATGACCGCCCCCGAAGCACCGATGAACGCGTCACCCTCCTTCGGCTCCAGGGGTTGTTCCAGCCGGTAGGTGCCGGGGGAGAGGCAGTACGTCGTACCCGCCGGATGCGCGGCGATGACCGACTGAAGATCCTCGGCGGGACTGACCACGACTCCATCACAGGTTCTCGGAACCGGGCCAACGGGGCCGGTGGGACCGACAGAGCCGGTGACGCCGGAGGGGCCGGACGGGCTGGCGGGGGTCGATCCGCCGCCTGCATCGAAAGGCCACGCCAGTGCCAGCAAACCCACCACTGCGCAGCCGGCCACGATCCAGCGCCCCCGGCCCGATGCCGGTCTCACGACGTCCCGCCACCGAACCAGGGCCGGACCGTCGTCACCGTCACCCCGATCCCGAACGCGGTCCACAGCAGCGCCGCGACCTGCGGCCCCTCCAACTGGGGATCGAAGAAGCAGGACACCAGCACAGCCGTGCACACCATCAGCGTGAGGACACCCACCTGGCGTCTGGTGTGCAGCCCTTCGCGCGCCAGCCGACGGCAGCCGGCGACCATGCGCCAGTACCAGCCCACCCACAAGGCGATCCACAACGAGATTCCGACCACCCCCAACCTCGCCAGGAGGTGCAGGTGCGAGTTGTGCGGGCTCCGCAAGGTGTCCTTGCCGGCGTCGAGCACGCCGACCTCGCTGGCCAGGTTCTGGCCGAACCCGGACCCGTCGACGAGGTGGCCGTCGTTGATCTGTTTGGCCAGGATCCGCGACCAGAGTTGCTGACGCCCCTCGACGGTGCCGCCGAGGTTGCCGGGTTCGTTCTTCCCACCGAGGCTCACGACGTTGTCGATCAGCTGGGTGGCCGAGAACTCCCGGCCCTGCAGTCCGCCGAGCGGAATCTTGAGCGACAGCAGCGAAGCCACTCCCAGACCGACGGTCATCACGAGTACGACGCGGGCGGCAAGCCCCACGCGGTTGCGGAGGAACGCCAGCCCGACCGCGCCGCCGGCCATCACGCCGAGCAGGCCACCCCGGTTCTGGGTGGCGGCGAGGGCGACCACCACCAGAGCCAGCACGCTCCAGCCCGTGCGACTGCGTGCGCTGCGCGTACCGGGAAAGAGCCACATGCACCCGAGCACGAGGAGCGCCGCGATGGCCGCGCTCCCAGATTTGTGCGACAGCACCGAGACCGCCGAGAACGGCACCGTCGGGAAGCTGTCGGACAGGGGATAGAGCACGACGGCGAACGGCAGCCACAGCAGCAGCCATGGAGTCAACCGCGTCAGCTGGGTGATCCACCGATCGATGAGTTCCGGTGATCTGGCCAGCGCCGCGGTCACGAAGAACCCGAACAGGCAGTAGAACCAGAGGGCGGCGTCCCGCACCGCATCCAGGTGGTAGGTGCCGACGCCGGGAATCGTCCGGATCAGTCCCCAGCCGGCGAACGCCACGAGCAGCGCGAGGATGGACTCGTCCCTCATCGGCATCTTGAGGTAACGGGTGGCCATGACGGTGGCAGCCGCGCCGACCCCCAGCACCATCTCGCCGACGAACAACGGACTGCCGGGCAGATGGAGGTAGGCGAAGGCCCGGTCGAACAGCAGGTAGCCGCCCAGGAGCGGCCCGAGCACGCGGCCGTACAGGACCCAGAGCCGGCCCGATGCCTGCGGCGGCGGAGCGCCCAGAACCGTGCCGCGTTCGCGTCGACTACCGGCGGCGGACGACATCCCGCATCAGCCCTGCGGTAGGCGTGCCGACGTTCGACGGTTCCTGGCGGGCCGGAAGGCGAGGCGGTCGCCGGCCTCCACCGACTCCTGGCCGATCCGCCGGGCGGTCCGCTCCCGCATCCGGCGGACGAACTTCGGCCCACGACCGGTCCGCCGGAAAACGTAGCCCGCCACGTCCGGCTCGACGTGCTCGAGACGCTCGACCACGGTGACGTGGTCCCGCACCGACTCGCCGGGGCCGAGGACGACGACGGTCGCGTCGGAGTCCTGCACCAGTTCGACCGCGTTCGCCGCTCTCAGCACCGCCGGACTGTCGATCAGCACGAGCTCGAAGGACTCCTTGGCCTCGGCGATCAGCTTCTCCACCGCCTCGGCGTACGCCGTGCCGCTGGTCCGCCGGACCCGGACGGTGCCGGCCCGGAGGACGGTGACATCGGCGTTGAGCGGGCTCGGCTCGATGCACTCCGACACCAGACAGCACCCGGCCACGACCTGCTCGAAACCGTCGGCCTCCGCGCTGCCCGGGAGGAGGAGGCCGGTGAGGGCGCTCCCGGTGGCATCGGCGTCCACCGCCAGGACCGGCGTTCCGCTCTCGGCGACCGCGAGCGCGAGGTTCGCCACGACCGCACTCCGATCGGTGCCGCTGTCCGCCGAGACGAAGACGACGGCCAGCCGGTGGTCGCGGGAAGCGCGCATCCGCTCGACCGACCCCGCGGTGAACCGGAAGGCCTCGGCGGTCGGCGACTGCGGATCGGCGGCCACCGGCAGCGGGTGGGCGGCGGCCGACAGGGCGGTCCGGATCCCGTGGTTCCCGGTCGACGGGATGTCGCCGATGAGGGGCGCGTCGTAGATCGCGACCGGGTCGAGGCGGTCGTCGAGGCACCGCTTGCGGCCGGCCCGCAGGTACGCCACCGCGGCGCCCAGCACGAGCCCGGCCACCAGCCCGATGGCACCGGACCGCTTCACGTTGCCGTTGATCGGCACCTGGGGTTCGGCGGCCCAGACGGCGCTCGGATGGGTGGCCAGGTCGAGCTCCAGGTCGACCAGGGTCTTCGTCCGCTGGTTCTTCAGGTCGACCAGCTGGCCCGCTGTCCGAGCGTCGTTGATGGCTCGCTCGACCGCGGCGACGTCGGCGGCACCTTGCGCGGCGGTGGCAGCGGATCGTGCGTCGTCGAAGGCCTGGAGCGCCGCGTTGACACCGGCCCGGGCCACCCTGGCGTCCGGCCAGGTGAAGGTGAGGGCGACGATGCTGGAGCCGAAGCTGCCCGGAGTGGCCTGCTCCGGAGGGGTGATCTCCAACGACTTGTGGTCGCCCGCGAAGTCGTCCTGGGTCAGCACGTTGTCATTCAGCGCCGTGTTGGCGATGGTGGCCGCGCGATCGGCCACCTCCTGGGATTGCAGCAGCAGAACCTGACTGTCGAAGTACTGGGTGCGGTCCTCGCCCTCGGCCAGCGTGCTCTGCGGCACCGTGACCGTTCCGTACGCGCGGTAGAGCTCGGTCTGCGCCGACGCGTACGCCATCGCCGCCCCGGACGTCAGCACAGCGATGACCACGACCATGATCCAGTGCCGGCGTACGGCACTGAAGACAGTCGGTTCAAACCGTGCTTGATCGATCCTGGTGGCCTTCATGGCCTCACCTCAGTCGCTCCCCTGGACTTCGGTGCACCGCCGCAGCAAATGCCCCCTTGCAGGATGATAGACGGAGAGTCGCCAAAATAGCTCGGTTTCAACCAATGACTGACTCTCCGTAAACGAAACCGCCCGGTCTGCCATATGGTTGCAGAAACCAACTAATTGGTATATAGTTGGGTTATGCAACTAGCTCAGGAACCCCTCGTCCCGGGGGTGGAGCGGGACGCGCCGGCCCAGGAGCTGCTCGAAGGAGTCAGTTCGCTGATCCGGGCGGTGCGCTGTGTGGAGCACCGGCACCCGATGCCCGACAGCGGGCTGCGACGATCCGACGCGAGTGTGCTCAAGGTCCTCCTCAAGGGCGGCGAGCAGCGCGGCGGTGAGATCGCCGCCAAGCTCGGCGTCGACGCCTCCGTGGTGAGCCGGCAAGTGACCGCCCTGGAGGCCGACGGACTGGTGAGCCGTCGGCCTGACCCGGCCGATGCCCGGGTCGGGCTGGTCAGCCTGGCACCCCGCGGAAGGGCTCAGCTGGAGGCCCTCTACTCGTCCTACACCCAGCATCTTCGTGCCGCCCTGGCGGACCTCGACGACGACATGCTGCTCGCCGCTGCGGAGACCATGCAGCGGCTCGCGCAGGCCATCACGGAGGTCAACCAGGTCGTGAGGCGCACCAACTCGACTGGAGACTGATGACTGTCACGGAGACCCGGCAGCAGGTAGTGCCCAACCCTGTGCTCGCTGCGCCGGAACTCACCCATCGCGAGATCCTCGAGATCCTGATCGGCCTGCTCGCCGCGCTGTTCACAGCGATGCTGAGCTCGACCATCGTCAGCAATGCCCTGCCGACGATCATCGCCGACCTCGAAGGCTCCCAGACGCAGTACACCTGGGTGCTGACCGCGAGCCTGCTGGCCACCACGGTGTCCACCCCGATCTGGGGCAAGCTCGCCGACCTGATGAGCAAGAAGCTGCTGGTGCAGCTGGCGATCTCGTTGTTCGTGGTCGGCTCCGCGCTGGCCGGCCTGTCCCACACCGTGCCGTTCCTGATCGGCGCCCGCGTGCTGCAGGGCCTCGCGATGGGCGGCCTGATGGCGCTGGCGCAGGCCATCATCGGCGCGGCCATCCCACCCCGCAGCCGGGGCCGGTACTCCGGCTACATGGGTGCGGTGATGGCGGTCGCGACCGTCAGCGGCCCGCTCATCGGTGGAGTCATCGTCGACACCTCCTGGCTCGGCTGGCGCTGGTGCTTCTATGTCTGCGTCCCGCTGGCCCTGATCAGCCTGGTGATCCTGCAGAAGTACCTGCACCTGCCGCTGATCAAGCGTGAGGTCCGGATCGACTACCTCGGCGCGATCCTGATCAGCATCGCCGCGAGCCTGCCGCTGCTCTGGGTCACGTTCGCCGGTCAGGACTTCGCCTGGATCTCCTGGCAGTCGGTGCTGTTCGTCGGTGGCACGGTGCTCGTCGGCATCCTCGCCGCACTGGTCGAGAACAAGGTCGCGGAGCCGCTGGTCCCGCTGAAGGTCGTCCGGCAGCGGACCACCGCGCTGGCGATCGTGGCCAGCCTGGCGGTCGGTGTCGCGATGTTCGGCAGCGCGCTGTTCCTCGGGCAGTACTTCCAGATCGCCCGCGGCTACAGCCCGACCGAGGCCGGTCTGCTGACGATCCCGATGATGCTCGGCTCGTTCCTCGGGTCGGTCGGCTCGGGACAGATGATCACCCGCTACGGCAAGTGGAAGCGGTACCTGGTGTCCGGCGGCATCCTGCTCGTGCTCGGGCTGACACTGCTCGGGACGATCGACCACACCAGCCCGTACTGGTACGTCGGTCTCGGCATGCTGGCCATGGGCCTCGGCATGGGCATGATGATGCAGAACCTGGTCCTCGCCGTCCAGAACACCGTGGACGTCCGCGAGATCGGCGCGTCGAGTGCGACGGTCAGCTTCTTCCGCAGCCTTGGTGGTGCGGTGGGCGTGGCCGTACTCGGCGCCCTACTCGCGACGCGCGTGAAGGACCTGATCATCGAAGGGGTGCTGTCCGGCCCAGGTGGTGCGGAGGCGGCGCGGAAGCTGCAGGAGGGTGGCTCCGACGGCACGAGCCTGCTGGACGTCAATCACCTGCCGCCGCAGCTGGCGGAGCTGGTGCGGATGTCGTACGGCGATGCGACCGGACGGATCTTCCTGATCGCGGCCGCGTGTGCCCTGGTCGGCCTGGTCGCGGCGTTCTTCATCAAGGAGGTCCCGCTCCGCAAGACCGTCGCCAAGGTCGACGTCGAGGACCTCGTCGACAGCAACGTGCACGACTAAAGTTCGGGTGGCTCCAGGTCGGTCAGTTCGCGGGTGCGGATGATCGGTGAGCCGACCAGCCACAGGACGGAGAGCAGGCCGCCGGCGGCGGAGACGAGGAGGGTTTCGCGGACACCGATCCAGGTGCCGAGGAACCCGCCGACGACCGCGCCTAGCGGCCTGACGCCGTAGTTGATGCTGGTGAACGCACCCGCGACCCGGCTGCGCATGTGGTCGTGGATGACCGCGGCCTGCAGTGAGTTCAGCGGTACGTCGAAACACATCACGGCGAAGCTCGCGACGAACTCGGCGCCGGCCAGCGCGGTGGCGCGGACCCAAACCGGACCGTCGGCCAGGACCACGAGTGCCATCGCGCCGGGGAAGACGATCGAACCGGCCGCGATCACCCGGCCGGCCCCGAAGATCCGGCTCAGCGGTGCGGCCGCGACCGCGCCGAGAAGGCCGCCGACCGAGCCGATCCCGAAGGCCAGGCCGATCGTTCCGGCTGAGAGCCCGAGCTCGCGGCTGGCGAACAACACCAGCAGCGCCATGCCCATCAGGTTGAAGAAGTTGACCGTGGTCGCGCAGCCGAGACTGCGGCGCAAGTACGGGTGCCGGAGCAGATAGCGCATGCCCTCGCGGGCTCGGGTGAGCAACGGTTCCGATGTCTCGTCGGCCTCGCCAGGTGTCGTCTTCAGCCGGCTGAGCTGGATCGCCGAGAACACGAACGACAACGCGTCCACGACGATCGCGACCGGTGCCGTCAGCCACTGCACGAGCAGACCGGCCACGGCCGGGCCACCCATGAAGGAGATCGACCGGGTCGCGGAGAGCTTGCTGTTGGCCTCGAGGAACTGGTCGCGCTCGACCAGCCGGACGAAGAACGACGCGTAGGCGGTGTTGAAGAGGACGTGCGCCGTACCGGCCAGGATCGCGATCGCGTAAAGCTGGCCGAGTCCCAGCAGGTCCACCCAGTACGCCACGGGCAGTGTGAGCAGCAGGACGGTGCGGGCCAGGTCGGCCGCGATCATCAGCGGGCGCTTGTCGCGGCGATGGTCGACCCAGGTGCCGATGAACAGCGAGGCGATGTTCGGCAGCCAGACGGCCGCGGTCAGGAAACCGACCTGGGCGGGGGAGGCGTCCAGCAGGGTGACGGCGATCAGTGGCAGGGCGAGCTCGGTGATCCGGTCGCCGAACTCGGACACGGTTTGTGCGGACCAGAAGGTCCGGAACCGCCGGTCGCGCCACAGACTGGTGGTGGTAAGTGTGCTCACGATGGTTCCCCCAGGGCAGGTTCAGGTTGTTGCTTTGGGCAAGAAAAGACGAACGGGTCCGGCTCAGGTGGTTGCTTCGGGCAAAGACATGCGGAGGTGGCGGACCGAGCGGGCGTCCGGCGGTGCGCCCTCCTCGCCGCGCTGGACGTACGGCGCGAGTACCTGCTCGATCTCCTGCTCGATCGCGTCGGCCTCGTCGACGGTGACGATCAGGCGGGTATTCGCGGACCCGGCCACGCGGCGCCACTCGGGATCCAGCTCGGGCTCGATATCGGCGAGCCAGTGCTGTGCCTGCTCCAGGGCCTGGCTCATCATCTCGGCCAGCAGCAGCCGGCCGGCCTCGACGCCCTCCGGGGTGTCCGGCATCGTGACCCGGAACCCACGGGCGACCGCGTTCCACCAGCGCTGCCGCCGGTCCGATCCTTCCGGCGGCGGGCCGTCTACCACCAGGCCGAACGAGGCCAGGTGTCGCAGGTGCCAGCTGGTGACGGACGGAGACGCGCCGACGTGCTCGGACAACTGGGTCGCCGTCGCCGGTCCGTTCTTCTGCAACCAGCTGAGCGCGGCGAGCCGGACGGGATGCGCCAGAGCCCGCATCGCCTGCGGGTCGGTGATCTCGAAATCGCCGTACGGATTTCTGAGAGACATGTTTCGAGAGTAATCTCTCAGATCTCCTGGAAGCAACCCCCTGTCGCCGGTCCGGGTCCGGCGGGACACTGGGCGGGGAGGTGTGACCGGGTGCGGGACGACAGTGATCCGGTGGCGGACATGGCCGCCCTCTACCGGCAGACCTGGCCGCGGCTGATCGGCGTACTGGTGTCGATCGGTGGATCGCGCGCGGACGCCGAGGAGGTCGCCCAGGACGCGTACGTGAAGCTGCTCGCCCGCTGGGACGCGATCCGCCGGTACGACGACCCGGAGACCTGGGTGCGTGCGGTCGCCGTGCGGACGATGATCAGCCGGGTACGCCGGCGGCAGGTGGCGACCCGGGCTCTGGCCAGGCTCACGGGCCGCCCGGACACCGCGCGTGGGACGGATGGTGCCGCGCTGGACGTGGCGGCCGCGCTGGCCCGGATCACGCCGGAGCAGCGGGCGATCGTCGTATTGCATGACGTCCTGGAGTTGCCGGTCGAGCAGATCGCGGTGGATCTGCAACTCGCGCCCGGTGCGGTGAAGTCCCGGCTGGCCCGGGCCCGGCGGGTCCTCGCGCCGTTGTCGGCGGTGACCGAGAATGCGTGACCTGCTGGTCGAGTACGTCGAGGCGCGGACGCCGGAAGAGGCGCCGCCGTTCGAGGATGTCCAACGTGCCGTTCGAGAGCGGCGCCGGCGGCGTTACGTCGTGTCCGCCGCGGTCGCGGCGATCGTGGTCGTGGCCGGGATCGCCGCCGGCGTCGGCCTCCCGAGGGCTGAGCGCGAGCCGACGTTCGGCCCCGAGGTGGCTCGGTACCTGGTCGACGGGCCGGCGCCACAGCAGTACAAGATCGGTACGACGCTGATCCTGCTGCGGGGCGAGATCGCGGTCACCTCGGTGCGGCTGGATCCGGATCACCTGTCAGTGCTGACCGTGGCGGTCGAACCCGACGAGGTCGCCATCGAGCCGTGCCTGCCGAACACGGTCGTCCGGATCCTGTCCCAGGACGCGTACTCGGTCCGGATCGCGGCGTACCGGTACGGCGTCGGCCCGGACCAGAACGAGGGCCACCAATGCACGAACCCCGGCCCCGCGCCGACCACTCTCGACCTCGACCTGCAGAGCGCGCTCGCGAACCGCACGGTGTACGCCGGAAGCACCGGTGACCGGGTCGTCCTGAAGGGACGCGGCTGCCTCAGGCCGGCTGGATCGTTCGCCGCCAGATGTCGCTGATGAGGTCAGCGCGCATGCCGACGGCGGTGTAGAGGGCGACGGCCGGGGTGGGGTTGCTGCTGTCGACGTGCAGGATGGTGCCGGAGCGTCCGGCGGCGGCGTCGACGGCGAAGGCGTCGTGCAGGAGGAACTTGGCGAGGCCGCGGCCACGGGCCTCCTCGATGACGGCGAGCCGGCCGACGTACCCGCAGTTCTCGGTACTGACGAAATTGTCGTTGCACTCGGTCACAGCGACCGCCCGGCCGTCGAGTTCGACGGTGGTCAGCTGCGACCAGTCGAACGTGGACCGGCTCTCTCGTGCCGCCGCCCACTCCGGGAACGGCCGCGGTTCGGCCGAAGGCTGTCCACGGAACGCCTCGACGAGTACGGCGTGCGCCGTCCGGCGACTCGTCTCGTCCAAGGCACCACGCCGTACGACGGCACCGACAGGCACGGCGGGTGGTTCCACCGGACCGTCGAAGGTGATCCGCATGCGGTGAATCGACGTATCGATCGTGAAACCGCGGGCGGCGAGGATCTCCGGCATCAGTTCGTCCTGCCGGATGACGCCGATGCTCACGACGACCTCGCCGGATCCACCTCGAGTGGCACGCTGCATCCCGCGCTCGAGCAACCACTCCACAATCGCCGGGTCCGCGCTCAGTGCTTCGAGGGTCATTCGGGTGCCGTCGTTGTGCGCCATCGCGGTGGCCGACCCGGCGAACTCACCGGCCGCGTCGAGCACCACCCAACCATCCGTCGCCGGGGTGAATCCGGGATCACGCAGGTAGTTCGCGACGTCCTCGGGACTGTGCTTCGCGAACCCGAGCAACGCGCGCGTGTAGTCGCCGGACCGCTCGGCGATCATCCCGGCGTCCTCGAGCCGCATCGGCCGGACGGTGTACCCGGCAGGCAGATTCATGCGTCCACCCGCAGTTGCCAGACGTCGATCACCAGCGTGGCGGTCATGCCGACGGACAGATACAGGTCGAGCGCGGGCGTCGGATTGTTCGTGTCCACGTGCAGGATCGTGCCGGTCCGTCCGGCCGCGGCGTCGAGGGCGAACTGGTCGCGCAGCAGGAACTTCGCCAGGCCCCGCCCACGAAGACCGAGCCGTAGCCTGTCAACCGGTCGCCGAGGTCGAAGACAGCCTTCGCGTCGTCCTTCGTCGGTGGGCGGACGGTGTACGTGGCAGGTAGTACGGCGGTCATTCAGACATGGTGGTGAACGACCGCCGTACTGTCGAACGGATTAGGTCAGCAGGCCTTCTCCCATTCGAGGTCGCAGGTGGTCTGCGTCGTCCTGAGGGTGTTCGGCGCGACTGCGGCCGGCGGCGCCTGGTCGGTCCAGGAAGCCAGCGTGACGCCGACCGCGTCCTCGATCGAGCGCGGGCTGACCAGGTAGTTGTTGCTGATCATCGAGAAGACCAGCTTGCGGCCGTCCTTGTTCGTCACGTAGCCGGACAGTGCCGTCACGCCGGTCAGCGAGCCGGTCTTGCCATGCAGGTTGTTGGCGGCCGGCGTGTTGAGCATCCGGCTGCGCAGTGTGCCGCCGACGAACCGTTGCGGGTTGCCGGCGATCGGCAGAGCGTCGTACCACTGCTGCCACCATGGCTCCTTCTGCGCCCCGATCAGTACGTCGGTGACGCTGTCGGCGGTGACGTTGACCTTGCGGGACAGGCCCGAGCCGTCGGAGAGGCGGATCCGGCTGGTGTTGACCCCGATGCTCTGCGCGTAGTCGGTGACGACGCCCAGTCCGGCCGACCAGCTGCCTTCGGCTTCGACGACGGCGCCCATCGCCTTGACCAGGGTCTCGGCGTGCATGTTGTTGGACAGCTTCAGGAACGGCGTCATCAGTTCGCCGACCGTCATCGACTCGTCCCGGGCGAGCTGCCGGGCGGTCGTCGGAGTGGCGGCGTTCTTGATCCGGCCGTCGACCTGGATGCCCTGCGCGGCGAGCGCGCGCCGGAAGACGTCGGCCGCGTAGAGCTCCGGCTCCCAGACCGTCACCCACTCCTGCCCGACCGAGGCGCCGAGCGGCACCGAACCGGTCACCCGGACGATGTTGGTGCCATGGTCGCGCTCGATGCTCAGCGTGTTGGCCGACCCAGCCGCGCCGGTGGTTGCGGTGCTGACCAGCTTGATCACGCCGTTCGCCGGCACGAGCGAGAGCTTCGCCGGTGCTCCGGCCGTTGCTCCGGGCAGGCTCTCGACGATCGCCGTACCCGAGTCGTAGTCGGTGTTCGGGGCGAGCGTGAGAGCGGAGATCTGGGCGCTGTAGTAGAACGGCTCGTCGTCCCAGGACCAGGTGTCGCCGAGGCGGACGTGGTCGAAGTACGTGTCGTCGGCGACCAGGTCACCCTCGACGCGACGGACGCCGGCCGCGCGGAGTTGCTTGGCGAGTCCGGCGTAGTCGGACTCGAGTGCGGTCGGGTCGCCGTACCCCTTGAGGTACAGGTCGCCGTTCAGCTTGCCGCCGCGGACGGACGCGGTCGCCAGTACGTCGGTGTGGAAGCGGTACGACGGGCCGAGCGTGTGCATCGCGGCCGTCGATGTGAAGAGCTTGGTGTTCGAAGCGGGCAGCATCCGCTGATCGCCGTTCCGGTCGTACAGCGTCTCGCCGGTGGTCGCGTCCCGGACCACGAGCGCGACCTGCGAGCCGTCGTACCGGCTGTCGTTCAGCAGGCTGTCCAGTCGCGTCTGCAGCGCTGTCGCCTGTACTGCGGTCGGCGCACCGGCCGACTGTGTGACCACCCCACCGACGGCCGCCGCCACTGCGGCGACAGAGGCGACCATCGCGCGCCCCGACACTCTCGGTAAATACTTCACGAGAAACTCCCTCAACCCAGGCGGAATCCAACTAGCGGGAGTCTCCACCCCCCGAGCCTCCGGGTCCAGTGATCAGCACGATTGACGTCGGCCCGGGTGGTTCGAAGTGCAGTAAGGCTTCCGGGTCAGGGAATCGCCGGGGGAGACCCCGGCCCTGACCCGGGAACCACCCGTCCGGTGCGTGGCGTGGTGCTACAGCGCTGCAACCTGCCTCGTACTCTCGTAGAGCACAGCGAGACGAACGGGGAGCACGAAGCAGGCGATGGCGAAACCACCAGAGCAGGTGTCCGGGACCCGGCGGCGACGCCCGGTCTGGCTGGACCTGCGCCGTACCGGCCGTGGCCTGCAGGCGATGCTCTACGGCGGCCTCGCCTCGCTGATCTCGCTCATCATCACGTTCTGGACGCTGCCGCAGATCAGCAGTGACGGCCGGCTGCCGATCCTGCGGCTGGTCGTGCTGCTCGCGGTCTTCAGCATGCTGATGCGCTGGGTGCTGGCCGGGGTCGCGATCCTGATCGGCTCGATCGGCGTCCTCGTCGGGGGACTGCTGTCGCAGTTCGGCGTCGTCTACCTCGGCATCACCGTGGATCCGGGCGTGACCCTGCACGGCGGTGTCGAGGCGCCGGTGGTGGTCGCGATCTGGATGGCGGCGGTGAGCGCCTTCGTCGGCTGGGTCGCGTACGCCGGCAGTGACGACGCGTACGTCGCCGAGGTGATGCGAGTCGTGCACCGCAGGGCCCGCAAGATCGAGGCGGCGCCGAAGACCGGGATGCTGATCCTCCAGATCGATGGCCTGTCCGCACCACTGCTGAACTGGATGGTCCTGGCCGGCAACCTGCCGAACCTGGGCGGCTGGATCCGGGACGGCAAGCACTCGATGGTCGAGTGGCACACCGGCGTACCGGCGACCACCCCGGCCAGCCAGGCCGGCATCCTGCACGGCGGCTCGAAGCACATTCCGGCGTTCCGGTGGTACGAGAAGGAGACCGGCCGGGTGATGGTCACCAACCGTGGCCGGGACGCCGCCGAGATCGAGGACCGGATGTCGACCGGGCGCGGGCTGCTCGCCGACGGCGGCGTCAGCATCAGCAACAACTGGTCCGGAGACGCGGACCGGTCCGAGCTGGTCTTCAGCCGGGCCGCCCTGCCGAACAGCCGCAGCCGGGGTTACGTTCGGTTCTTCTCCAGCCCGCAGGGTGCCGCCCGCGGTCTGGTGCTGTGCTTCGCCGAGATGGTCAAGGAAGTGCACCAGGCCCGTCGTCAGCGGGTCCGGCATCTGGTCCCGCGGGTCAAGCGGGGCGGCGGCTACATCTTCCTGCGCGCGATCACCAACGTGCTGCTCCGCGACCTGAACGTCTCGCTGGTCACCGACGAGCTGATCAAGGGCACCCCGGTGATCTACTGCGACTTCGTCGACTACGACGAGGTCGCGCACCACGCGGGCCCGACCCGAGCGGAGTCGCTGCAGACGCTGGAGGGTCTGGATCGGGTGCTGGGAGCGTTGCAGCGGATCATCGACACCCTGCCGCACTCGTACGAGATCGTCGTCCTGTCCGATCACGGGCAGAGTCAGGGCTCCACCTTCCTGCAGCGGTACGGGCGCACGCTCACCGAGGTGGTCGACGACCTGGTCGACACCACCAAGGAGCCGGTCGCGGCGGTTGGCAAGTTGGAGGGCTGGGGCCCCGTGAACGCGTTCCTGACCGAGCTGTCGCTGCGCCGCAGCGTGACCGGGACGGTGACCCGGAAGGCGCTGCACGGGAAGGCCAAGAGCGGCGAGGTGGAGCTCGGGCCGAAGGACTGCGAGCCGCCGATCGCCGCCGACGAGCAGATGGTGGTGACCGCCTCAGGCAACCTCGCGCTGCTCTACCTCGCGACCACGCCCGGCTGGGTGCCACTGGAAGAGATCGAGCTGCTGCATCCGAAGCTGATCCCTGGTCTGGCGACCCATCCCGGCGTCGGTTTCGTAGTGGTCGACTCGCTGGCCGAGGGACCGGTCGCGATCGGCCGGGCCGGAGTCCGGGTGCTGCGGTCCGGCCGGGTCGAGGGAGAGGACCCGCTGACGCCGTACGGGCCGTTCGCGGCGGCGTCGATGCTGCGGCAGGCGGAGATGCCGCACAACGGCGATGTCGTGGTGGTGAGCCGGCTGGACGAGTACACCCACGAGGTCGCGGCGTTCGAGGAACTGGTCGGCTGCCACGGTGGGATCGGCGGCTGGCAGACCGAGGCGGTCCTGGTGCACCCGAGTCGTTGGGTCCTGGACGAGCCTCCCGTAGGCTCCGACGCGGTCCACGCACTGCTGATCAGCTGGCTGGAGAAGCTGGGCCACCGCAAGGACCTGCGGAAACCGGTCGAGTCGAGTGTGGAGGCCTGAAAGCGTGCGGATCACCTGGTGGGGGCATGCCACCACCACGATCGAAGCGGCCGGCACGCGGCTCCTGACGGATCCGGTGCTGACGTCGCGGATCGCGCATCTGCGCCGCCGCCGCGGACCGTCCCCGCTGCCCGAGGCGGGGAAGTGTGACGCCGTCCTGATCTCGCACATGCACGCCGACCACCTGCACCTGACCTCGCTGCCGATGGTCGATCCGGAGGCCGCGCTGGTGGTCCCGCGCGGTGCCGCCAAGTTGATCCACCAGGACAGCGGCGCCGCCGTCTCGGAGCGTTGCATCGAGGTTGCCCCGGGCAACCAGGTGCGGATCGGCTCGCTCGACATCACCGCGATCACGGCCCATCACGACGGCCGCCGGCTGCCGTGGTCGTCGCACGCCGGCCCGGCCCTCGGGTACCGGGTGGAGGGCTCGCCGAGCGTGTGGTTCGCGGGCGACACCGATCTGTTCGACGGCTTGGCGGCGGAAACCGGTCCGGTCGACCTGGCGCTGATCCCGGTCGGCGGTTGGGGTCCGTCACTCGGACCGGGACACCTGGATCCGGAGCGCGCGGCGGAAGCGGTTCGGCGCGTCGGTGCGCGGATGGCGATTCCGGTCCATTTCGGGACGTTCTGGCCGATCGGGTGCGACTGGCTGAAGCCGGAACTGTTCCTGCCGCCGGGGGACCGCTTCAAGGCCGCGATGGCCGAGGTGGCTCCCGCGGTGAACGTGGAGGTCCTGCTGCCCGGCGAGTCGACCGAGGTGGCCGCACCGTGAAGGAGCGAAGCGAGTTCACCAACAAGCAGAGTGGGCCACGCCGGTCGTCCGCGCCCGCAGCGAAGCGAGGACGCGGATGACGGGCGACACGAGGTTCGACCTCTGGTACCTCTTCGCGCTCGCGGGCGCGGTTCTGGTCGGCGCGGTCCTGCCGGTTCTGCCGACCGGCGCCGCGGTGTCGGCGGGCGCCGTACTCGCGTCGCACAGCAACCCGATCGGGCTCTTCGGGGTGTTGATCGCCGGCGCGGCCGGCGCGTACATCGGCGACCTGATCGTGTACGCCGGCTGCCGGTTCGGTGGTGAACGGCTGGCCAAGCGGGTCGGGTGGCTGCGCGACAACGCCTCCCTCGATGCCCTGCGGCTCAGGCTGTCCGAGCACGAGATCGGCGTCCTGCTGACCTCCCGGCTGATCCCGGGCGGCCGGGTGCCGGTGCTGCTCGCGGCCGGCCTGGCCGGGTACCCGTGGGAACGGTTCGCGCTGGTCGACCTGACGGCATCGTCGCTGTGGGCCGCCGTCTACATGGCGATCGGGCTGCTCGGGTACGCGCTGTTCGACGAGCCGTGGCAGGGCGTGCTCGCCGCGATCCTGCTCGTCGTACTCGTGACCGTGAGCAGCAGCCTGGTCCGGCGTGTCCGGCGCACCCGGACCGCCCGGAAGTCAGACGCCGAATGATGCGCTGCGGAGCCGCTCGATCAGCTCCGCGTCGCCCTCCAACCGAACGTCGGCCACCTGCTGACGGCCGAAGCAGAACAGCACCAGCTCGGCCGGCTCACCGGTCACCGTCACCGATCCGAGCTCGGTCGGCCGCTTCGCGACGGACGTCGTACCGTCCGCGAGCCTGAGCACCAGACCGCTCGGGGCCTTCCGGGTCATCGTCTTCGACGCGAGCCGGACCGCCTTCCACAGGCCGGCCTGCTGCTCGTCCGGCAGGGTGCGGACGACGTACGACGGTTGCGCCCGCCGGACGTCCTCGTGGTGCACGAAGTACTCGGTCGTGTTGAGCTGGTGACCCAGCTTCGGGAGTGCGTAGATCGAGACCGGGGGCGGTCCGTTGCGGACCTTGTCGACCACCTCGGCGAAGCGGTAGCGCTCCTTGGCCCGCCGCATCCGCCGCTCGGTGGTGTCGGCGAGGGCGGAGATCATGATGCCCGGCCCGGCCATCGGATCGGCCTCCCGGACATACAGATGAACGGCGAGATCGTACGTCGACCAGCCTTCACACAGCGTGGGCTGATCAGGCCCCAACTGGTCGAACAGATCACACAGAGCGAGTCGTTCTACCCGGCTGTAGTCGGTCACAATCCCGATCGTAATCGCGAACCCAACCTTCCTCCCTTCCTTCCCTCCGCCCCGGCGGAGGGAAGGAATAAAGAAAACAAGAGGGGGCGCTGGAATGGCAGAATGTCATTCGTTGTCATGCCTGTGCCCGGTTATGCACCTGACTGTCCTGGAGAGCGTCTTGCCCATGCCGAAAGTCCCCGACAAGGGCAGCGTCACTCGGCGAGGGTTCGCGGTTCTGCGGGTGGCGATCTGGGAGGAGCCGTGGATCTTCGCCCTGTCCGTGCTGGCCGCCATGCTCTACGGCGCGATGACGGTGGCCGGCGGCTGGGCGCTCGGCTGGGCGACCGACCACGTGCTCCGGCCGGCCTTCGAGACCGGTGAGACCACCTTCGGCGCGATCGCGACGCTGATCGGGCTGTTCATCGGGATCGCGATCCTGAACGCGATCGGCGTCGTCGGGCGGCGGATCGGGGCCGGCATCATGCAGTTCCGGCTGCAGGCGACGTACCGGCGCCGGGTCACCCGGCAGTACCTGAAGCTTCCGCTGGAGTGGCACCACCAGCACTCGACCGGCATGTTGCTGTCGAACGCCAACGCGGACGTGGAGTCGACCTGGTTCGTGATCGCGCCGCTGCCGATGGCGATCGGCGTGATCGCGATGCTGGGGTTCGCGACCGCTGCGATGTTCGCGGCCGATGTCGCGCTCGCGCTGGTCGGCTGCCTGGTGTTCCCGCTGGTGTTCGTCGCGAACGTGATCTTCCAGCGCTACCTGCAGCCGCTCGCGACCCGGGCCCAGCAGCTCCGCGCCGACGTCTCCGAGGTCGCGCACGAGTCCTTCGACGGCGCCCTGGTGGTGAAGACGCTGGGCCGCGAGGCCGCCGAGACCGAGCGCTTCCGGGACCCGACGTACGCGCTGCGGGACGCGAACATCTCGGTGAACAAGGCCCGCGGTCTGTTCGACCCGGTGATCGACGGCCTGCCCCGGCTGGGCGTGCTCGCGGTGCTGCTGGTCGGCGTCGCCCGGGTGGGGTCGGGCGCGGCCGACGCGGGTGACGTGGTCCAGGTGGCGTTCCTGTTCACGCTGATCGGCTTCCCGATCCGGGCGCTCGGCTGGGTGCTCGGCGAGCTGCCGCGTTCGGTGGTCGGCTGGGATCGAATCCAGCGGGTCCTGACCGCGGAGGGCGGGATGGAGTACGGCGACGCCGAGCTGACGTCGACCAAGGCCGCGCGGCTCCAGGTGTCGGACGTGCGGTTCGGCTATCTGCCCGAGCGCGAGGTGCTGGCCGGCGTCGACTTCACCATCGAGCCCGGGCGGACCGTCGCGATGGTCGGGCCGACAGGCGCCGGGAAGTCCACGATCACCACGCTGCTGACCCGGCTGGTCGACCCGGAGAAGGGCGCCGTCAAGGTCGACGGGACCGATCTGCGCGACCTGGCCCGGGACCAGCTGGCCGACTCGGTCGCGCTGGTGGCGCAGACCGCGTTCCTGTTCGACGACACGATCCGCGGCAACATCACGCTCGGGGCCGACTTCGGCGACGAGGACGTCTGGGACGCGCTCCGGATCGCCCAGGGCGACGGCTTCGTGAAGGCTCTGCCGGACGGTCTGGACACCAAGGTCGGTGAGCGCGGTACGACGCTGTCCGGTGGTCAACGGCAACGCATCGCCCTGGCCCGCGCGCTGGTACGGCGTCCCCGCTTGCTGATCCTGGACGACGCGACCAGCGCGGTCGACCCGCAGGTCGAGGCACGGATCCTGGCCGGGCTGCGGTCCGCGGTGCAGGGGGCCGAAGCGGCCACGACGGTGCTGGTGATCGCGTACCGGAAGGCGACGATCTCGCTCGCCGACGAGGTGCTGTTCCTCGACGAGGGCCGGATCACGGCACAGGGCACCCATACCGAGCTGCAGGAGAAGTCGGCCGCCTACCGGGAGCTGGTCGACGCCTACGAGAAGGACGCTGAGCGCCGCCGGGAAGAGTCGGAGCTGGCCGCGGAAATTGACGATCTGGACGCAGAAGGAGCATCCGCGTGAGTACGGCTGAGGCATCATCGCGGTTGGACCACGCTGACGACGCGAGTGGTCTGGAGACGCTGCGGCAAGGGTTGAAGGTGTCGCCCGAGTTGGCCACCGGGTGGTTGGTGACCGGGCTGCTCGCGTTGACCATGACCGCTGGGCGGATCGTCGTACCGATCGCTGTTCAGCAGACGATCGACAAGGGCCTGTCCGGGTCGGGTGGGCCGGACATGTCGTACGTCGCCTGGATGTGCCTGGTCTGCGCGCTCGGCATTCTGGTCACCGCGGGAGCGTCGTACCTGACGACCGTGCGGCTCGCGATCAACTCCGAGAACGGGCTCGCGACGATGCGGATCAAGGCGTTCCGCCACGTGCACGACCTGCCGGTGCTGACGCAGAGCACCGAGCGCCGGGGTGCGCTGGTCAGCCGGGTCACGTCGGATGTGGACACGGTGTCGCAGTTCCTGCAGTTCGGCGGGTTCATCTTCCTGGTCAGCATCGGGCAGATGCTGCTCGCGACCGTGGTGATGTTCTTCTACTCCTGGCAGCTCGCGCTGGTGGTGCTGGTCTGCTTCATCCCGCTGTTCGCCAGCCTGAAGTACCTGCAGCGCGCGATGTCCAAGGCCTACGGTGTGGTCCGCGCGAAGGTCGGCGAGATGCTGTCCGCGATCGCCGAGCCCGTGGTCGGCGCTCAGGTGGTCCGCGCGTACGCCGTCGAGAAGCGGACCCAGGAGCGCATCGACGCCTCGATCGAGGACTACCGGCGGACCGCGACCAAGGCACAGGCGCTCACCGGTCTGACGTTCTCGATCGGCGGTCTGGCGGCGGGCCTGGCCAACGCCGGTGTGCTGTCGGTCGGCGTGCTGCTGGGAGTCGACAAGCAGGCGACGTTGGGGGAGCTCCTCGCATTCATGTTCCTGGTCGCGCTGTTCTCGGACCCGGTCCAGATCGCGACCCAGGTGCTGACCGACGCGCAGAGTGCGTTCGCCGGGTGGCGGCGGGTGCTCGGCGTGATCGCAACGCCGGCCGACGTGGTCGACCCGGGGGAGTCGGGCGTGAAGCAGCCGCGCGGGCCGATCACGGTCGAGTTCGCGGACGTGGACTTCGCGTACCCGGAGGGCGAGCTCGTTCTGCGCGATGTCGACGTACAACTCGAGCCGCACCGGCGGGTCGCGGTGGTGGGCGAGACCGGGTCGGGCAAGACGACGTTCGCGAAGTTGCTGACGCGGCTGATGGATCCGACCGCGGGCTCGGTCCGGCTGGACGGGGTGGACGCGCGGGAGATCTCGTTCGAGTCGCTGCGGGAGCGGGTCGTGATGGTGCCGCAGGACGGGTACCTGTTCGACTCGTCGCTCGCCGAGAACGTGCGGTTCGGGCGGCCGGAGGTGACGGACACGCAGTTGCTCGACGCGTTCGAGTCGCTCGGGCTGACGGACTGGCTGGAGTCGCTGCCGGACGGGCTGGAGTCGCCGGTCGGCCAGCGGGGTGAGTCGCTGTCCGCGGGCGAACGTCAGCTGGTCGCGTTGGTCCGGGCGAACATCGCCGACCCCGATCTGCTCGTCCTGGACGAGGCGACGTCGGCCGTCGACCCCGGCACCGAGGTCCGGGTGAACGCGGCGCTGGAGCGGCTGATGGCCGGGCGTACGTCGGTCACCATTGCGCACCGGTTGTCGACCGCGGAGGCGGCCGACGAGGTGCTGGTCTTCGACAACGGAGAGATCGTCGAGCGCGGCCCGCACGCCGACCTGGTCGGCGCCGGCGGCGTCTACACCCGCCTCCACGACAGCTGGATAGCCCAGCGCAGCGCGGTCTAGCCGGCTGGGGCTTCTCAGCGCGGCTGGGACTTCTCGGCGTGGGTGGGGTCGACCTCGGTGTGGGGCTGAGGTCGGCCGTGGTGCGCGCGGCGGCCAGGACCTAGGAGGGCGGTCCCGGCCGCGCGCGGTTTCACCTGTCAGACGGTCGGGGCGGCACCGTTCTCATGCCCGGCATCCGGCTGGGGTACCAGGAGGAACTCGACACCGCCCTTGTCGTCGACCGCCGCGTCCAGAATCTTGTCGTCCAGCGCGTTCGCGGCGTTCTGCTCGAGGAAAACCCGCGCACCGGCTTCCTCGACCACCTGGTCACCGGGCCGCGGTGCCTCCGTCGTCGTCACCGCGAGCGCCGGATCCGCCGGGTTTTCCTGCGAGATCCGCACCCCGGCCCCCTCCGGCGCACCCTCGACCCCAGTGATGCTCTTGATCACCAGCGTCGCGTTCTCAGTCAGGGTAAGCACAACCACTCCAAACGTTCGGTGTCATCGAGCCCGTCCCGTGCCCGATCCCGCCCAGCCCAAACACCCCGTCCCCGGCCCCCGCCGTACCGCCTGCCGTCCTTGAGCACCCACCAACCACGAAAGCGGCGCCACCGTGGTTGGTGGGTGCCCAAGGTCAGGCGGCGCGGTGGGAGGGGAGCGGTGCGACACGCCACGTGGGGGGATCGGCGGGACGCGACTCGCCTCGGGCGAAGGCGGCTCGGAGACGGGCGACCAGATCGGAGCGGGGAGCGACGACGTCTTCCCAGCCGAAATGCACCAGTTCGACGCCTCGATCGCCCAGCCGCTGGTCGCGGCGATGGTGCATCCGGATCCGGCGCCGCCGCTCCTCAGGACTGTCCGCCTCGTACTTCGCCAGTCCGTCGGCTTCCCCGATGGTCCGGAACCGAGGCCACCAGAAGTCGACACGCTCGGGCATCCAGCCGAAGCCGTCGAAGAACTGTGCCTGGAGCACTGGCGCGGGCAACCCGGCCGCGGCGAACAGGACCCGCGCGATCGACTCAAGCACCGACTCCGATCCCGGATCGCCGAACTCGAGCGCCGCCAAGGCTCCGCGGATTCCGGGCCAATGGTGCTGGCGCTCGGCGACGGTGAGCATCTCGGTCAGCGTCGTACCGGTCCGCAAGGCGTGGTCGACAGTGACTGCCGCCTCGCGCAGGGGCAACTCGCGGGCGAGATCGACAACCGTCCGCGCGGTACTGGTGACCGGCAGCCACAGGTGGCGTGACACATCGACGGTGGCCAGGCCGGCACGCCGTACGACGATGTCCGGGCGCCGCTGGTTGCGGTGGGCGGTGGGTGAGCGAGTCAGCCAAGCCGCGTCGATCGGCGGAGCCGACGAACGGCCCGTGTCGGTCCACAGGCGAAGGCCGGCCAGCCGGGCGGCGCTGAAGTGACTGACAACCGATCCCGGGTACGCCGCCTGAGCACAGGCGACGACCGCGAAGTACTCGTCGATGCGTCCGTCGACGTAATGCCCGTAGTGGTGCTGCAGGTGATGCCGGCGAACCAGCCGTCGGAGATCGGCATCACCCACCCCGAGCCCGCGCAACACATCCCGAGGCTGCGGAGTCTGCACAAGTGCCACGAGCCGCTTACGTACGACGTCCTCGAGCCGGTCCACTGCCCCAGCCTGCCGCCTCACGACCGACACCCGCACCCCACTTCCTCCCACCTGTGGAAAACCACTTTGGGCACGGGTCAACCAGTAGAAGGCGCGGATTTTGGTTGGTTGGTGCTCAAAGTGCCGGAAAGTCGGGTGCGGAGTGTCGGTGGGGTGGTGTGGGATCGGGGGTATGGCTATTGGGTTGGTGACACCGGGGGTTGGCGGGTTGGGGGCGGTTGTGCGGGTGCTGCGGGAGTGGCAGTCCGATGAGGGGGCGGTGCAGCTGCATCCGGGGGATCTGGGGTGGTTCTGGCGGTTCGGTGGTGAGGTGACGGCGGCGGCTACCCGGATCTGGAGCCGGGACGGGGAGATTCTGGCGGTCGGGCTGCTTGATGAGCCGGATCTGCTACGGGTCGCGATCGCTCCGGAGGCTCAGCGTGATGAGGAGTTGGCCCAACGGCTGGTGGAGGACGTGTCCGCGCCGGAGACCGGCGTACTGATCGAGGGCAAGGTGTATGTCGAGGCTCCGATGGGAGCGCTCGTCCAGGACCTGCTGTCCAAGGACGGCTGGGAGGCCGGCGAGCCGTGGGTGCCGCTGCGGCGTGATCTGAGCGAGCCGGTGCCGGATCCCGGCGTTCGGGTCGACGTGATCGGCGCGGAGGAGGCGCACGAGCGGACCAATGTCCAGCGGGCGTCGTTCGACGGGTCGACGTTCACGGACGCGCGCTGGCATGCGATGGCCGACGGCGAGCCGTACGCCGACGCCCGCTGTCTCGTCGCGCGCAACGAGCTGGGCGAGTCCGTGGCGGCCGTGACCGTGTGGTCGGCCGGCGAGGGAAGGCCGGGGCTCCTGGAGCCGATGGGCGTCCACCGGCTGCACCGCGGTCGCGGCTACGGCCAGGCGATCACCATCGCCGCCGCCCGCGCCCTGCAGGAGCTGGGGTCGTCCAGCGCCGTCGTGTGCACACCCGCCTTCAACGTCGGCGCCGTCGCCACCTACCAGTCCGCCGGCTTCGAACCACAACCCGAAACGCGAGACCTCGTCCGCAACGTCTAGGCAGCCGCGTCGTCCGCTGCCCGGAGGACGCGCAGGATGTTGCCGCCGGCAAGCTTTGCCAGCTCGGTGTCGTTCCAGCCGCGATCGGCGAGGGCCTCGAACAGCACCGGGTACGACGCAACGTCCGCGAGTCCCGTGGGGAACTCCGGGCAGCCGTCGTAGTCACCGCCGATCCCGATGTGGTCCACGCCGGCGATCCCGCGGACATGCTCGATGTGCTCCACCACGTCCTCCAGAGTGGCCAGGGGCTTCGGCAGGTCCGTCAGCTCGACCAGCTTGGCCTGGCCTTCCGGGCTGAGCGGATTCAGGTCCGGCTCCGCCTCGCGGGCGGCGGCGACCCAGTCGACGTACGCCTGGGAGACGAAGTACGGCACGAACGTCACCATGCAGACGCCGCCGTTCCGCGCCAGCGTCTCGAGCACGTCGTCCGGGGCGTTCCGCGGTACGTCGCAGATCGCGCGGGCCGACGAGTGGCTGAAGATCACCGGTGCGCTGGTCACCCGCAGCGCGTGCCGCATGGTGTCCGCGGAGACGTGTGAGAGGTCGACGAGCATGCCGATCCGGTTCATCTCGCGTACGACGTCCTCGCCGAAATCGTTCAGCCCGCCGAGCACCGGTTCATCGGTGGCGGAGTCCGCCCAGGACACGTTGTTGTTGTGCGTCAGCGTCATGTACCGCACGCCCAGCGAGCGCATCACCCGCAGGACGCCCAGCGACTCACCGATCGAGTGCCCGCCCTCCATGCCCATCAGCGACGCGATCCGGCCGGCCTTGATCGCAGCCTCCACCTCGTCGGCCGACGACGTCAGCTGCAGATCCTCCGGGAAGCGCTCCACGAGCCGCCGGACGAAGTCGAGCTGCTCGAACGTACGCCGTACCGAGTGGTCGTCCTGTGGCACCCAGAGCGACCAGAACTGCGCGCCGACGTGGCCCTTCCTCAGCCGGGGCAGGTCCGTGTTCAGCGTGGGCACCGAGCCGCTCAGGTCGTGCGCGTCCAGGTCGTACCTGGCCAGGTCGTAGAACGCGATCGGCAGGTCGTTGTGGCCGTCGATCACCGGGTGGTCACGTAACAGTTCGTCGATCCGCGTCATCGGGCCATCCTCGCAGTTGGAGGGCGTGGTCAGAAGGCAACCCGGGATCGGCGACAATGGGTGAGTGAGTATCGACGAGCTGACCTTCGACGCGGCCGGGCTGATCCCGGCGGTGGTGCAGCAATACGACACGCGCGAGGTCCTGATGGTGGGCTGGATGAACGCCGAGGCGGTCCGCCGGACCGCGGAGACCAAGCGGAGCACGTTCTGGTCCCGCAGCCGGCAGGAGTACTGGGTCAAGGGCGAGACCAGCGGCCATCGACAGCACGTCAAGCAGATCCTCGTCGACTGCGACGCCGACACGCTGCTGGTCCTCGTCGACCAGGAAGGCCCGGCCTGCCACACCGGCACCCGCTCCTGCTTCGAACACGGCGAGATCGAGGTCGCGTCGTGAACTCACCTGACATCGAGACCTTCCGTGAGTATGCGAAGGACCGCCGCGTCATCCCGGTGACGCGGCGGCTGCTGGCTGACGCGGAGACGCCGATCGGGGTCTACGGGAAGCTCGCCGCCGAGCGTGAGGGCACCTTCCTGCTCGAGTCGGCGGAGAACGGCGGCGTCTGGTCGCGCTACTCGTTCATCGGCGTCCGCTCCGCCGCGACGCTGACCGAGCGCGACGGCGAGGCGCTCTGGACCGGCCACCCGCCCGTGGGTCTGCCACAGAGCGGTGACCCGCTGCGGGTGCTCCGCGAGACGGTGGAGATCCTGCACACGCCCCGGCTGCCGGACCTGCCCCCGCTCACCGGCGGTATGGTCGGCTTCCTCGGGTACGACGCCGTCCGCCGGCTGGAACGGTTGCCGGACACAACGACCGACGACCTCGGCCTGCCCGAGCTCACCTTCCTGTTCGCCACCGACCTGGCCGCGCTCGATCACGAGACCGGCGAGATCTGGCTGATCGCGAACGCGGTCAACTGGGACGACTCCGACGAGCGCGTCGACGAGGCGTACGCCGATGCCGTCCGCCGGCTCGACGCGATGGAGGCGGACCTCGCCGAGCCGACCCCGTCGTACGTCGTCCGCGCGAATCGGACCGCGGAGCCGGAACCGCACCGGCAGCGGTCGAGCGCGGAGTACCGCGAGGCGGTCGAGCACGCCAAGGAGGAGATCCGGGCCGGTGAGGCGTTCCAGATCGTCGTGTCCCAGCGGTTCGAGCTGCAGACCACGGCGTCCGCGCTCGACATCTACCGGGTGCTGCGTCGCTCCAACCCGAGCCCGTACATGTACCTGGTCCGCCTGGACGGCTTCGACATCGTCGGCTCGAGTCCCGAGGCGCTGGTCAAGGTCACCGACAACAAGGTGATCCTGCACCCGATCGCCGGCACCCGCCGCCGCGGCGCGACGCCGGAGGAGGACCACGCGCTCGAGGCAGAGTTGCGCGCCGACGCCAAGGAGCGCGCCGAGCACCTGATGCTGGTCGACCTCGGCCGCAACGACGTCGGCCGGGTCTGCGCGCCGGGCACGGTCGAGGTGGTCGACTTCATGGACGTCCGCCGCTACAGCCACGTGATGCACCTGGAGTCGACCGTCACCGGGCAGCTCGCGGCCGGCAAGACCGCGTTCGACGCGCTCAGCGCCGCGTTCCCGGCCGGAACGTTGTCCGGGGCACCGAAGCCGCGGGCGATGGAGATCATCGACAAGCTCGAGGTGACGCGCCGCGGGGTGTACGGCGGAGTCGTCGGCTACCTGGACTTCGCCGGTGACGCCGACACCGCGATCGCCATCCGGACCGCGGTGCTGCGCGGCTCCACGGCGTACGTGCAGGCCGGTGCGGGAATCGTTGCCGACTCCGACCCGGCCGCCGAGGACGCGGAGTGCCGGACCAAGGCGGCCGCCGTGCTGAACGCGATCGCGGTCGCGGGAACGTTCAGTGACGTATGAGGGACGTATGAGGCCACAACGGCTGGTCGACCTCCTCGCCCTGGTGGCGCTGGTTCTGCTCGGGTTGTCGGCGTACCTGACGTGGTCCTCGGCCGATCCGGGCAGCGGTCGGCCGGTCGTGGACTTCAACGGCTACACCGTCACCAAGGCACCGGTGACCCTCGCACTGGCGTCGGTGGTCGCGATCGTCGTAACGAAACTGGCCGGGACCGTATTGCGTCGCGTGCTGGCCGCTCTCGTGCTGCTGATGGGCGCCGCCGCGATCGGCGTTGCGCTGCGGGTGCGACCGGACGTGGACGAGCTCAGCCGGATCCGGCCGGAGTTGAGCCAGGCAGTCACCGATCGGGTCACGCTGGACGGTGGACCGGCGCCCTGGTTCGCGCTCGCCGGGGGACTGGCCTTGGTCGCGGCAGGCCTGATCGCCTTGCTGACAGCGGGAAGGTGGCGCCGGCCGACGGCGCGGTACGAGCGTGATCCGGCCGCGGCAGCGTCGGATGAAGGAGCCGATCAGTGGAAGGCGATCGACGCCGGGGAGGACCCGACTCTCTGATCGCGGCGGGCTACCGCCACAATAGGACGGGACGACAACGAGGAGTGGCGCCAAACATGGACAATACGGTGGCTGACCAAGGAGCGGATCAAGCGGCGCGGGTGAGCGAGGAGGCTCCCCACGATCTGCACGGCAACAGCCCGGCGGCCTGGACCGCGGTGACCATCGTGCTGATCGCGTTCACGGTCGGCGCGATCGCGATGGTGCTCGGCCCGAACTGGGTGTTGTTCTGGATCTCGGTCGCGATCGCCGTACTGGGGGCGCTGACCGGCAAGGTCATGCAACTGCTGGGCTTCGGGGTCCCGGCCCACGGCGACCACTGAGGGGCGGACGGACATGACTGTGCTTGACGACATTCTCGCGGGGGTCCGGGAGGACCTCGCGGAGCGCCAGGCGCGGGTCAGCCTGGACGATCTGAAGCAGGAGGCCCAGCGCAAGCCCGATGCCAAGGACCCGATGCCGGTGTTCCGTGGTGACGGGATCGCGATCATCGCCGAGGTGAAGCGGTCCAGCCCGTCCAAGGGCGATCTGGCCGAGATCACCGACCCGGCCGCGCTGGCCGGTGAGTACGAAGGTGGTGGCGCGGCCGCGATCTCGGTGCTGACCGAGCGGCGCCGGTTCAACGGCAGCCTGGACGACCTGCGTGCCGTCCGCGGCCGGGTCGACGTCCCCGTGCTGCGCAAGGACTTCATCGTCTCGTCGTACCAGCTCTGGGAGGCCCGTGCGGCCGGCGCCGACATGGTGCTGCTGATCGCCGCCGCGCTGGAGCAGGAGGCACTGGTCTCGCTGATCGAGAGGGCGCACTCGATCGGCCTGTGCCCGCTGGTCGAGGTGCACGACGAGGAGGAGACCCGGCGTGCGGTGGACGCCGGAGCTCAGCTGATCGGCGTGAACAACCGGAACCTGAAGACCCTCGAGGTCGACCGGACCACCTTCGCCCGGGTCGCTCCGACGATCCCGTCCAACCTGGTCCGGGTGGCGGAGTCCGGAGTCCGCGGGCCGCATGATGTAATCGAGTTCGCGCGCGCCGGGGCCGATGTCGTCCTCGTCGGTGAAACCCTGGTGACCGGCCGCGATCCGCGCGCCTCGGTCGCCGACCTCGTCGCCGCCGGATCGCACCCCGCCATCCAGCAGCGGCACTAGCACCCCGCGCCGTCAGCCGGTCCGGGGCACCACACCCCCGCGCCGGCGGCGTGGGGTATTTGGAAGGCTTGTACGGATGACAACTGTGCTGCCCGACCAGCTCGGGCACTTCGGCCGTTTCGGCGGCAGGTTCATGCCGGAGGCGCTGATCGCGCCGCTCGACGAGCTCACCACGGCCTGGCGCGAAGCCATGGCCGACCCGGAGTTCACCGGTGAGTTCGAGCGGATGCTGCGCGAGTACATCGGTGCGCCGAGCCTGCTCTACGACGCGACCCGGCTGTCCGACGTCGCCGGTGCCCGGATCCTGCTGAAGCGCGAGGACCTCAACCACACCGGCGCACACAAGATCCGCAACGCGATCGGCCAGGCGCTGCTGACCAAGCGGATGGGCAAGACCCGCGTGATCGCCGAGACCGGCGCCGGCCAGCACGGCGTCGCGACCGCGACCGCGTGCGCCTACCTGGACCTCGAGTGCGTGGTCTACATGGGCGAGGTCGACACCGAGCGGCAGGCGCTGAACGTGGCGCGGATGAAGCTGCTCGGCGCCGAGGTGATCTCGGTCAAGACCGGCAGCCGGACGCTGAAGGACGCGATCAACGAGGCCCTGCGGGACTGGGTCGCCAGCGTGGACCAGACGCACTACATCCTCGGTACGGCGGCCGGTTCACATCCGTTCCCCGCGATGGTGCGTGACTTCGTCCGGGGCATCGGCGACGAGGCCCGGGAGCAGTCGCTCGCGTTGCTGGGCAAGCTCCCGGACGCCGCGGTCGCCTCGGTCGGCGGTGGGTCGAACGCGATCGGCCTGTTCACCGCGTTCATCCCGGACGCGGACGTGAAGCTGTACGGCATCGAGCCGGGCGGCGACGGGTTCGAGACCGGCCGGCACGCGGCCACGATCACCGCCGGGCAGGTCGGCGTACTGCATGGTGCGCGGTCGTTCCTGCTGCAGGACGAGGACGGTCAGACGATCGAGTCGCACTCGATCTCGGCCGGCCTGGACTACCCCGGTGTCGGGCCCGAGCACGCGTGGCTGGCCGAGACCGGGCGCGCGTCGTACCGGCCGATCACCGACGCCGAGGCGATGGAGGCGTTCAAGCTGCTGTCGCGGACCGAGGGGATCATCCCCGCGATCGAGTCCGCGCACGCGGTCGCCGGCGCGGTCGACATCGCCAGGGAATTGGGGCCGGAGGCAACCATTCTGGTGAACCTGTCCGGTCGCGGCGACAAGGACATGGACACGGCCGTCGCGTGGTTCGGCCTGATCGACTCGGAGACCGCTGGTGAGTGAATTGGTTGCCCTGGGCAAGGCCGGGGCCGCGATCCGGAAGGCGAACGACGCGGGCCGCGGCGCCCTGGTCGGGTACCTGCCGGCGGGCTTCCCGACGTACGACGGTGGTGTGGACGGGATCAAGGCGCTGATCGACGGCGGCGTCGACGTGGTCGAGGTCGGCCTGCCGTACAGCGACCCGGTGATGGACGGCGTCACCATCCAGCGCGCCACCGAGGTGGCCCGGGCCGGTGGGCTGCGGACCCGCGACGTCCTGAGCACGATCGAGACGGTCGCGGCGTACTCCGATGTCCCGGTGCTCGTGATGACGTACTGGAACCCGGTCGAGCGGTACGGCGTGGACCGGTTCGCAGCCGACTTCGCCGGCGTCGGGGGAGCGGGGCTGATCACCCCCGACCTGATCCCGGACGAGGGTGCGGAGTGGATCGCGGCCGCCGACAAGAACGACCTGGACAAGGTCTTCCTGGTCTCGCCGTCGTCGACCGACGAGCGGATCGCGATGACCACGGCTGCCTGCCGCGGTTTCGTGTACGCGACCGCTGTGATGGGTGTCACCGGTGCGCGGGACAAGCCGTCGGATCTCGCCGCGCCGCTGGTGGCCCGGGCGAAATCGGTGACCGGCCTGCCGATCGGCGTCGGCCTCGGAATCTCGAACGCGGACCAGGCGGCCGGTGTGGCAGCGTTCGCGGACGCGGCGATCGTCGGCGCGGCACTCGTCAAGGCACTCGAGGACGGCGGCCCGGCCGGTGTGCGAAAGCTCACCGAAAGCCTCGCCGAAGGCGTCCGCAGGGAACCCAGCGCCGCCGCCGGTCGTTAGACACGCCGTGAGTCGAACCCGAAACGCGGCCCTTCTCCTGGCCGCGGTGGCTCTGCTCGCCCTCGCGGGCTGCAGTGGCGGCAAAGAGAAGGCGGACAACCCCGGCGGTGCGATCATCCGCACCACGCAGAACCCGAACGGTCTGCGCGGGGCGACGCTGGACCGTCCCTACTCGTTGCCGGCGGCCACCCTGACCGACACCGGCGGGAACCCTTTCAACTTGGTCACCTCGACCAAGAAGCCGGTCACGCTGGTGTTCTTCGGTTACACGAACTGTCCGGACGTGTGCCCGACAGTGATGGCCGACGTGGCGTCCGCGCTGACCAAGCTGGACGAGTCGGTGCGGGACCAGGTGCAGTTGCTGTTCATCACCACCGACCCGTCCCGGGACACCGGCCCGGTGATTCGTAAGTACCTGGACCGGTTCGACCCGTCGTTCGTCGGGCTGACCGGTTCGCTGACGTCGATCAAGGACATCGCGAAGGCTGTCGGCGTACCGGTGGAGGGGATGCAGAAGCTTCCTTCCGGTGGGTACGAGGTCGGTCACGGTGCGCAGGTGATCGGCTTCGGTAAGAACGACAAGGCGAACGTGCTCTGGTTGTCGAACGCCGCCATCGGCGACCTGGCCCACGACTTCGGGAAGCTGGTGGAGGACAACCAGTGAAGGTTCGACCCTGGTTCGAATGGGTCTCGCTGGGAGCGCGACTGGTGCTGGGCGGCGTGATGCTGGTGGCCGGCGCGCTGAAGGTCACCGATCCGGAGACGGCTGCTCAGGCGGTCCGCGCGTACGAACTGCTGCCGTCGTCGCTGGCGGCGCCGGTCGGCTGGGGGCTGCCGTTCCTGGAGATCGCGATCGGATTGCTGTTGATCGTCGGTTTCGGTGTCCGCGCCGCGGCGGTGGCCGCGGGTGTTTTCATGGTCGTGTTCATCGCCGCGGTGGCCTCCGCCTGGGTCCGCGGCCTGGCGATCGACTGCGGCTGCTTCGGCGGTGGTGGCCAGGTCGCCCCGGGGCAGACGAAGTACCTGCAGGAGATCCTGCGGGACATCGCCTTGCTGGCCCTGGCAGCCTGGTTGTGGTGGCAGCCCACCAGTAAGTTCGCCCTCGAGTCCGATTCGCACAGCCCGTCAGGAGTCACCGCGTCGTGAGCAAGACCAAAGCCCCCGTGAATCCGCTGGTGCAGCAGCCGAAGCGACGGATCACACCCGGGATCATCGTGGTGATCGTCCTGGTGCTCGCTCTCGGCGGCGGCGTCGGGGTGCAGTACTGGCGCGGGCACTCCAAGGTCGAGGTGACCTCGACCGGGAAGACGGAGCCGGCCGTGATCACCGGACCGGGGACGTCCGGCAAGGGCGTCACCGTCGGCCAGGCCGGCGCCAAGGCGCACATCGACCTGTACCTGGACTTCCGCTGCCCGCACTGCGCGGAGTTCGAGGAGTCGACCGGCGCGACCATCGACAAGCTGGTCGAGGACGGTACGGCGACGCTGACCTACTGGCCGCTCGCCTTCGTCAATCCGGACGCCTCACCGCGGCTGGCCAACGCGTTCGCGGCCGCGGCCGCGAACGGCAAGGCGCTCACCTACGCCGACGAGATGTACGGCGACTTCTCCAAGTCGTGGACCACCAGCCAGCTGATCGAGCTGGGAAAGCAGCTGGGCATCGGCGACGCGAAGTTCCAGCAGGCGCTGCAGGACGACACGTACGCCGGTTGGCTGGACACCGTCTCGAAGGCCTCGGACGACCGCGGCGTGACCGGGACGCCGACCGTCTACGTCAACGACAAGCAGCTGGACGCCGACCAGCTCACCGCCGACGGCCTGCAGAAGGCCGTGGATGCGATCGCGAGCTGACGCACCGAGTCCCCATCGTGACCATGAGTTTCTGGCCGTGCTGGGACGGGTCGAGTAGCGTTCCTGGTTGCCATGTCTAGTCTGATTCCCGCCGTGATGGTTCCGGCGTTCATCCCCAGCCCGAGCCAGGGTGTCTGGCACGTCCTCGGCCTGCCGATCCGCGCGTACGCGCTGTGCATCCTGGCCGGTATCTTCATCGGTTACTGGCTCGGCCGACGCCGCTGGGTCGCCCGCGGCGGTTCGCCGACCGTGCTGGCCGACATCATGTTCTGGGCCATCCCGTTCGGGCTGGTCGGGGCGCGGATCTACCACGTCATCACCGACGCCGAGCTGTACTTCGGCGCGGGCCGGCACCCGATCGACGCACTGAAGATCTGGCACGGCGGACTGGGCATCTGGGGTGCCGTCGGCTTCGGCGCGCTCGGCGCCTGGATCGCCTGCCGGCGCGCCAAGGTGCCGTTCCTGGCGGTCGCGGACGCGATGGCGCCGGGGATCGCGCTGGCGCAGGTGTTCGGGCGGTTCGGCAACTACTTCAACCAGGAGCTGTTCGGCAGGCCGACGACCAAGCCGTGGGGCCTGGAGATCGCCCCCGAGCACCGGCCGGACGGGTTCGCCGACTTCGCCACGTTCCATCCGACCTTCCTGTACGAAGCGATCTGGAATCTCGGCGTGGTCGTGCTGGTCATCCTGGTCGACCGCCGCTTCAAGCTGGGCCACGGCCGCGCGTTCTTCCTCTACGTGGCCGGCTACACCGCGGGCCGCGCCTGGATCGAGAACCTGCGCATCGACACGGTCAACCACTTCCTCGGCCTCCGCCTGAACGTGTGGACCGCCCTCATCCTGTTCGTCCTCGCCGTCGTCGCCTTCATCATCAGCGCCCGCAAGTACCCCGGCCAGGAAGACCTCACCACCGGCCCCGCCGCCGGCAAGCCCACCGCGGACGCGGCGACGCCGGAAACGGTGGACGACGAGCAGGCGAGCACCGACGAATCAGCTGATACTGAAACGACGGACGCCGTACCGGACAAACCAAAGGTCGAGGCGACCAACGGTTCCGAATCAGATGGGTCTCGTGACTGACATTCCCGAGGTTTCTGCCGAGCACCACGGAGATCACACCCACCGTGATGTGAACGGCGGCTGGCTGCGACCTGCCGTCTTCGGCGCCATGGACGGCCTGGTCTCGAACTTCGCCCTGATCGCGGGCATGGACGGCGGTACGACGTCCGGCTCGCAGGTGATCGTGCTCGCCGGGCTGGCCGGACTGGCCGCCGGCGCGTTCTCGATGGCAGCCGGGGAGTACACCTCGGTCGCCTCGCAGCGCGAGCTCGCCCGGGCCGAGATCGAGGTGGAGCGCAAGGCGATCCAGCGGCACCCGATCGACGAGGAGATCGAGCTCGCCGAGACCTACCGCGCCAAGGGCCTCGACCCGGACCTGGCCAGCAAGGTCGCCAAGCAGTTCCACACCGACCCGGACCAGGCGCTGGAGGAACACGTCCGCGAGGAGCTCGGCATCGATCTGCACGACCTGCCGAACCCGCTGCTCGCGGCCGCGTCGTCGTTCGTCTGCTTCGCGGTCGGCGCGTTCATCCCGCTGGCGCCGTACCTGCTCGGTGCGGGCAGCGTCGTACCGGCCCTGATCCTGTCGCTGACCGCCCTCTTCGTCTGCGGCGCGGTCGTGTCGAGGGTGACCAGCCGGTCCTGGTGGTACTCCGGCCTCCGCCAGCTCATCCTCGGCGGCCTGGCCGCGGGCCTCACCTACTTCGTCGGAACGCTGGTCGGACCCGGAATCTAGGCCTTGAACAGCCCGCTGTAGGCGTTGAGCGCGGGCTGGCCGCCGAGGTGGGCGTAGAGGACGTTGGAGTCCTTCGCGATGTCGCCGTTCCGGATCAGGTCGATCAGGCCGGCCATCGACTTCCCCTCGTAGACCGGGTCGATGATCATCCCCTCGAGCCGACCGGTGAGCCGGATCGCGTCCAGCGTGGACTGCACCGGGATGCCGTACCGGTCACCGGCCCAGCCCTCGAGCACGGTGATCTCGTCGTCGCGCAGGTCCCGGCCGAGGTCGATCAGCTCCGCGGTGGCGCGCGCGATCCGCTCGACCTGGTCGCGGGTCTCCTGCAGCTTCGCGCTCGCGTCGATCCCGATCACCCGCCGCGGCCGGTCCTGGCCGGCGAACCCGGCGATCATCCCGGCCTGCGTCGACCCGGTCACCGCGCAGACGACGATCGTGTCGAAGAAGACGCCGAGCTCGCGCTCCTGCTGCTCGACCTCGTAGGCCCAGTTGGCGAACCCGAGCCCGCCGAGCCGGTGGTCCGAGGCTCCCGCCGGGATCGCGTACGGCGTACCTCCGCGCCGCTCGACGTCCGCGAGGGCTTCCTTCCAGCTGTCCTTGAACCCGATCCCGAACCCGGCCGGATCGAGGCGGACCTCGGCCCCCATGATCCGGCTCAGCAGGATGTTGCCGACCCGGTCGTTCAGCGCGTCCGGCCAGTCGACCCAGTTCTCCTGCACCAGCACGGCCTTCAACCCGACCTTCGCCGCGACCGCCGCGACCTGCCGGGTGTGGTTGGACTGATACCCACCGATCGACACCAGCGTGTCGGCCCCCTGCGCCAGCGCGTCCGGGATCAGGTACTCCAGCTTCCGCGTCTTGTTCCCGCCGTACGCCAACCCGGAGTTGCAGTCCTCCCGCTTGGCCCAAACCCGCGCCCCGCCAAGCTCGGCACTCAGCCGCTCGAGCAAGTGCACCGGGCTGGGCCCGAACGTCAATTGGTACCGCGGAAAGTCGTTCAGTGTCATAGATTCCTCCAGTGTTCCCTGGCGAGATCGACGTACTCCCGTCCACCTACCTCAACCACCTGGGCACCATCTTCGCCCGCTTCGACACCCAGGACTCCGGCAACGTCGCGTACGGCGTCCAAACCCCCGACCACAAGTACTTCGTCAAGACCGCGGGCGACCCCACGGACAGCACGCCGTACCTCGACTTCGACGGCCGGGTCGCCCTCCTCCGCACCGCCGTGGAGCTCGCCGAGTCCGTCAGCCATGCCACGCTGCCCACCGTGCACGCCGTGATCGAGTCCCCGTCCGGCCCGCTCGTCGTCTACGACTGGCGCGACGGCGAACACCTGGGCAACGACCGCGACCACCCCGCCAGCGCTCACCAACGCTTCCGCGCCCTCCCGCCGAGCGAGATCCTCGCCGCCCTCGACGAGCTCTACGACCTGCACGCGAAGCTCGACGCCGCCGGCTGGGTCGAGGGCGACTTCTACGACGGTGCGCTCCTCTACGACTTCGGCGCGCGCCGACTCACCGTCATCGATCTCGACACCTACCGCCGCGGCCCCTTCCGCAACACCATGGGCCGCATGTTCGGCTCCACCCGCTTCATGGCCCCCGAACAACACTCCCTCGGCGCCCCCATCGACACCCGCACCACGGCCTACGTCCTAGCCCGCACCGCCCTCGTCCTCCTCCCCGACCCCCCGCCCCCGCAGTACGCCGTACTCCAAGTAGCCACCACGACCCGCTACCCGACCTACCAAGCCTTCCACCAGGCGTGGTTAGCAGCCCGAACCTGACGACTCCACGCCAGTTGCCGGGGCCTGAGACAGGAACTGGTGGGTGCGGACCTGTTATTACATGTCTCAGCCCCCCACGAGGTGTCTCAGCCCCCCACGAGGTGTCTCAGCTCCCGGAAGGTGTACGCACTCCTGGAACTGTCTGTGCTGCGTACCGACGGACGGGTAGTGGTCGACTGCAGCGCTGTCCGCTCGCCTCCGTCACCCGGTCCCACCCGGGATCTGGGCGACCACTACCCGTTCGTCGGTACGCGGCACGGCTTCTATGAGACGTGGTCGGCGGCTTCGTTCACCACGTCTGACAGCGTCTGCAGTCGGGCGACGTGATCACCGGGGTTCGGCTGGGTCAGGGCCCACGCCGCGCGTGACAGGCCGGTGTAGGCCGCGACCAGCGTGGTTCCGCGGCGTACGGCGTCTGTCTTCTCGGCATGGGTTGCCAAGAGGTCGTCGAGTGAGGTGTCTACGGCTAGCAGTAAATAGGCGAGGTCGAAGCCGGGTGGGCCGAGGCCGAACTGTTCCCAGTCGATGGCCAGTACGTCGTCGCCGTCGCGGCCGGGCAGGTTGACCGGATGCGCGTCTCCGTGGGTCGCGACTCGAGGTAGGGCGTCGAGGGCCGCTAGGGCGACGTCTCGCCGTGCCCAGAGGGCATCCGTGGCTGGTGAGTTGAGGCCTGCGCGCGAAAGGGCGCTCCAGCCGCCACGGCGTTCCACGGTCGTCAGGCGGTCTCGGAGTACGTCCCGGGCACCCCACGCCGGCTCTTGTATCGAGGAGCGTGCGAAGCGGCCCAGGGCGGCAGCCAGGGCGACTGGGGTCCACTGGGCGGGGGGCACGTAGGCCATTCGGAGGGTGATGCCTGACGGGTCGCGTTCCACGCCGAGACACGCCGGGGAGCGGAGGCCGGGGGTTGAGCTGACGATGCCGGATTCGGCGACGAGGGCCTGGCGTTCCCAGTAGGCGTGGTGGCGGGGGTCTTGGACGCCACGGACGAGGCGTTTGACCACCTCGCGGTCGGGGGTGAGCCAGACGCCGCCGGTGGCTTGGCCGGTGCCGGCGGTCAGGGAGCGCCAGGCGGGGGAGGGCTGCCAGGTCATGGGCGTGGCCTATCAGATGGCGACCCGTCTCAGCAGGTGAATTTCAGGGGGCGTGGGTGGTTGCGGGGCGGGGTTGCTGGGAAGATTAGGGCTGGTAGTGAGCGCTTGCTTACTGTGGGTTATCAGGGCGTTGTGACGGTGGGACGAGCGTCCATCTGTCGGGCGTCATGAGGTAGTCTCGGGACTCCCGGCTTGGGCCAATGTTGTCCCGCGGCCAGTTGTTGACCGTAGGACGACGGGAGCCCCTGAATGTTTGGTCGCCCCCCATTCCCGAGCGAGGGACTCTACGACGGGCAGCACGAGCACGATGCTTGTGGTGTCGCTTTCGTCGCGACCCTGACCGGTGAACCGAGCCACGACATCGTGGCCAAGGCTTTGACCGCCCTGCGCAACCTCGAGCACCGCGGCGCCTCGGGTGCCGAACCGGACTCCGGCGACGGCGCCGGCATCCTGATCCAGATCCCGGACGCGTTCTACCGCAAGGTGTGCGAGTTCGAGCTGCCGGCCAAGCACAGCTACGCCGCCGGCATCGCATTCCTGCCCGCCGAGGCCGACGACGCGGCCAAGGCGATCGACCGGATCGAGGAGCTCGCGGCCGAGGAGAACCTGACCGTCCTCGGCTGGCGGGACGTCCCGACCAGCCCGGACCTGCTCGGCGCCACCGCACGCTCGGTGATGCCGACGTTCAAGCAGCTCTTCGTCGCCGCGAAGGCCGGCCGGGTGCTCGGCCTGGCGCTGGAGCGGATGGCGTTCCGGCTCCGGAAGCGGGCCGAGAAGGAGACCGAGACCTACTTCCCGTCGCTGTCCGGCCGGACCATCACCTACAAGGGGATGCTGACCACCGACCAGCTGGACAAGTTCTTCCCCGAGCTGACCGACCCCGACTTCGCCTCGGCGATCGGCATCGTGCACTCCCGGTTCTCCACCAACACGTTCCCGTCCTGGCCGCTGGCCCACCCGTACCGGTACATCGCCCACAACGGCGAGATCAACACCGTCCAGGGCAACCGGAACTGGATGCGCGCCCGCGAGGCGCTGCTGTCCAGCGACCTGATCCCCGGCGACCTCGAGCAGCTCTACCCGATCTGTACGCCGAGCGCCTCCGACTCGGCCTCCTTCGACGAGGTCCTCGAGCTCCTCCATCTGGGCGGCCGCTCACTGCCACACGCGATGCTGATGATGATCCCGGAGGCGTGGGAGAACGCCACCACGATGGATCCGAAGCGTCGCGCGTTCTACGAGTTCCACTCGACCCTGATGGAGCCGTGGGACGGCCCGGCCTCGGTGGTCTTCTCCGACGGCACCAAGGTCGGCGCGGTGCTCGACCGCAACGGCCTGAGGCCATCGCGGTACTGGGTGACTGATGACGGTCTCGTCGTACTCGCGTCCGAGGCGGGCGTCCTCGACATCGATCCGGCCACGGTCACCGAGAAGGGCCGGCTCGAGCCGGGCCGGATCTTCCTGGTCGACGTCGACGCGCACCGGATCATCACCGACTCCGAGGTGAAGAACGCGCTCGCCACCGAGCATCCGTACGACGAGTGGCTGCACGCCGGCCTGATCCGGTTCGAGGACCTGCACGAGCGCGAGCATGTTGTCCACAGCCACGCGTCGGTGACCCGCCGCCAGCAGGTGTTCGGGTACACCGAGGAGGAACTGCGCGTCATCCTCACCCCGATGGCGAAGGCCGGTGCCGAGCCGATCGGCTCGATGGGCACCGACACGCCGATCGCCGTACTGAGCGACCGGCCGCGGCTGCTGTTCGACTACTTCGCGCAGCTGTTCGCCCAGGTCACCAACCCGCCGCTGGACGCGATCCGCGAGGAGCTCGTGACCTCGCTGTCGTCGAGCCTCGGCCCGGAGTCGAACCTGCTCAACCCGAGCCCGGCGTCCTGCCGACAGGTGGTGATCCCGTTCCCGGTGATCACCAACGACGAGCTCGCCAAGCTGCGGCACATCAACCTCGACGGCGACATGCCGGGCCTGGCTACCACGGTCCTGCGCGGTGTGTACGACGTCGAGGGCGGGGGAGAGGCCCTGCGGGCACGGCTCGCGGAGATCTGCGCCGAGGCCGACGCGGCGATCAAGGACGGCGCCCGGATCCTGGTGCTGTCCGACCGGCACTCCAACGCCGACAGCGCCCCGATCCCGTCGCTGCTGCTGACCGCCGCGGTTCATCACCACTTGGTGAGGGAGAAGACCCGTACGCAGGTCGGTCTGGTCATCGAGGCCGGTGACGTCCGCGAGGTCCACCACGTCGCCCTCCTGATGGGGTACGGCGCGGCCGCCATCAACCCATACCTCGCACTGGAGTCGGTCGAGGACTTGTGCCGCCGCGGTACCTACCTGCCCGGGATCGAGCCCGAGCAGGCAGTGCGCAACGTGGTGAAGTCGCTCGGCAAGGGCGTGCTCAAGGTCATGTCGAAGATGGGTGTCTCGACGGTCGCGTCGTACACCGGCGCCCAGATCTTCGAGGCGAACGGGCTGTCCCCGTTCCTGGTCGACATCTACTTCACCGGTACGTCGTCGAGGCTCGGCGGCGTCGGCCTGGACACGATTGCCGAGGAGGTACGCCGCCGGCACCTGCGCGCGTACCCGGCGGACGGGATCCTGCCCGCGCACCGCAAGCTGGAGATCGGCGGGGAGTACCAGTGGCGGCGTGAGGGTGAGCCGCACCTGTTCGATCCGGACACCGTGTTCCGGCTGCAGCACAGCACCCGGACCGGGCGCTACGACATCTTCAAGCAGTACACCGCTCGCGTGGACGAGCAATCCGAGCGGCTGATGACGCTGCGCGGGTTGTTCGGCTTCAAGAGCGACCGCGAGCCGATCTCCGTCGACGAGGTCGAGCCGGTCAACGCGATCGTCAAGCGGTTCTCCACCGGTGCGATGAGCTACGGCTCGATCAGCGCCGAGGCGCACACCACGCTGGCGATCGCGATGAACCAGCTCGGTGGCAAGTCGAACACCGGTGAGGGCGGCGAGGACTCCGACCGGCTGCACGACCCGGCGCGGCGGAGCTCGATCAAGCAGGTCGCGTCCGGGCGCTTCGGTGTCACCTCGGAGTACCTGACGAACTCCGACGACATCCAGATCAAGATGGCGCAGGGTGCCAAGCCGGGCGAGGGTGGCCAGCTGCCCGGCAACAAGGTCTACCCGTGGGTGGCGAACACCCGGCACTCGACGCCGGGCGTCGGCCTGATCTCGCCGCCGCCGCACCACGACATCTACTCGATCGAGGACCTGGCCCAGCTGATCCACGATCTGAAGAACGCCAACCCGCAGGCGCGCATCCACGTGAAGCTCGTCTCCGAGGTCGGCGTCGGTACGATCGCCGCCGGTGTCTCGAAGGCCCACGCGGACGTCGTACTGATCTCCGGTCACGACGGTGGTACCGGTGCGGCACCGCTGACGTCGCTGAAGCACGCCGGTGGTCCCTGGGAGCTCGGACTGGCCGAGACCCAGCAAACCCTGCTGCTGAACGGATTGCGCGACCGCATCGTCGTGCAGACCGATGGCCAGCTGAAGACCGGCCGGGACGTGGTCATCGCGGCGCTGCTCGGTGCGGAGGAGTACGGCTTCGCCACCGCGCCGCTCGTGGTGTCGGGCTGCATCATGATGCGGGTCTGCCACTTGGACACCTGCCCGGTCGGCGTTGCGACCCAGAACCCGGTGCTGCGCGGGCGGTTCTCGGGCAAGCCCGAGTTCGTGGTGAACTTCTTCGAGTTCATCGCCGAGGAAGTTCGCGAGTACCTGGCCGAGCTCGGCTTCCGGTCGCTGGACGAGGCGATCGGGCACGCCGAGGTGCTGGACATCCAGCGTGCGGTCGACCACTGGAAGGCCGACGGGCTCGACCTGTCGCCGATCCTGCACGTGCCGGCGCTGCCCGCGGGCGCGTCGCGTCACCAGGTCGTCGGCCAGGACCACGGCCTCGACAAGGCGCTCGACAACGAGCTGATCCGGATCTGCGAGCCCGCGTTGGAAAGCGGCGAGCCGGTACGGGCGCAGTTGGCGATCCGCAACGTCAACCGGACCGTCGGCACGATGCTCGGTCACGAGATCACCAAGCGGTACCGGGCGGCCGGGCTGGCCGACGGCACGATCGACCTGACCTTCACCGGATCGGCGGGCAACTCGTTCGCCGCCTTCGTCCCGAACGGGGTCACGCTGCGGCTCGAGGGTGACGCCAACGACTACGTCGGCAAGGGGCTGTCCGGTGGTCGCGTGGTGATCCGTCCGGATCGCCGCGCACGGTTCGACGCGGCCGACCAGATCATCGCCGGCAACGTCATCGCGTACGGCGCGACGTCCGGTGAACTGTTCATCAGTGGTGGCGTCGGGCAACGGTTCTGCGTCCGGAACTCCGGGGCCACCGCGGTCGTCGAGTCGGTCGGCGACCACGCCTGTGAGTACATGACCGGTGGGCGCGTCGTCGTACTCGGCGCCGTCGGCCGGAACTTCGCGGCCGGCATGTCGGGCGGCGTGGCCCACGTGCTCGATCTGGACCACACCTTGGTGAACCCGGATCTGGTGGATCTGCACCCGGCGACCGAGGACGAGTCCGAACTGCTGCACGACCTGGTCCGCCGGCACCACGAGGAGACCGGTTCGGAACGAGCGGCCAAGCTGCTCGCCGACTGGCCCGAGGCGGCTACCAGGTTCACCACGGTGATGCCCCGCGACTACGCCCGGGTGCTGGCGGCCAAGGCGGCCGCCGAGCGGGACGGGCTGGACGAGGACGCCACCACGCGAGCGATGATGGAGGCCATCTGATGGCTGACCCGAAGGGATTCCTGACCACCCAGCGGGAGGTCGCCGAGCGGCGGCCGGTCGACGAGCGGGTGCAGGACTGGAAAGAGGTCTACCCCGGTGGGCCTGGCAAGGCACTGCTGCCGATCATCACCAAGCAGGCCGGTCGCTGCATGGACTGCGGCATCCCGTTCTGCCACAACGGCTGCCCGCTGGGCAACCTGATCCCGGAGTGGAACGACCTCGTCTGGCGCGACGACTGGTCCAGCGCGATCGAGCGGCTGCACGCGACCAACAACTTCCCGGAGTTCACCGGCCGGCTCTGCCCGGCGCCGTGCGAGACCTCGTGCGTACTCGGGATCAACCAGGACCCGGTGACGATCAAGAACGTCGAGGTCGCGATCATCGACAAGGCCTGGGAGTCCGGTGACGTCCGGCCGCAGCCGCCGGAGTGGCTGACCGGCAAGACGATCGCGGTCGTCGGTTCCGGCCCGGCCGGTCTGGCCGCCGCGCAGCAGTTGACCCGCGCGGGCCACACCGTCGCGGTGTACGAGCGCGCCGACGCGCCCGGGGGCCTGCTGCGGTACGGCATCCCCGAGTTCAAGATGGAGAAGGAACAGGTCGACCGCCGGATCCAGCAGATGAAGGAGGAGGGCACGGTCTTCCGCTCCGGCGTGAACGTCGGCGTGGACGTGACCGGGACCCAGCTCAAGCAGCGGTACGACGCGGTCGTGATCGCCACCGGGGCCACCGCCGCCCGCGACCTGCCGGTGCCGGGCCGCGAGCACGGCGGGATCCACCAGGCGATGGAGTACCTGCCGCAGTCGAACCGGGCCTCGCTCGGCAAGCTGGTCGAGGACCAGATTCTTGCCACTGGCAAGGATGTGGTGATCATCGGCGGCGGCGACACCGGGGCCGACTGCCTCGGTACGGCGCACCGGCAGGGTGCCCGCTCGGTGACCCAGCTCGAGATCATGCCGCGACCGGGTGACGACCGCCCGGCCGGCCAGCCGTGGCCGACGTACCCGATGATCTACCGGGTCGCCTCGGCGCACGAGGAGGGTGGCGAGCGGGTCTACTCGGTCTCCACCGTCAATTTCGAGGCCGATGCCGAGGGCAACGTCTCCGGACTGAACCTGGTCGAGGTGGAGTTCAAGGACGGCAGGCTCGTCCCGGTCGAGGGCACCGAGCGGACCATCCCGGCGCAGCTGGTGCTGCTCGCGATGGGCTTCCTCGGCCCGGAGCGCGAGGGCTTCCTCGAGCAGCTCGGCGTCGAGCTGGACGAGCGCGGCAACGTGAAGCGGGACAAGACGTACCAGACCTCGGTCGAAGGTGTTTTCGCCTGCGGCGACGCCGGTCGCGGTCAGTCCCTGATCGTCTGGGCCATCGCCGAGGGCCGGTCCTGCGCCAACGGCGTGGACACCCTCCTCACCGGCTCGTCCACCCTCCCCACCCCCATCCCCCCGACCGCCCGCCCGCTGGCGGTCTGAACCTTGTGCGCCCACCAACCACAATTCGTGACGAAAAGTGGTTGGTCGGTGCCCAAGGTGGGACGTCCCGATAGGTTGGGAGTGTGGCTACGCGCCTGGTGACCCGAGCTCGGCTCCGTGCAATCGCGCCGTGGGCCGCACTCACCCTGCTCTGGCTGGTCACCTCGCTCGCGGTCGGTCTGTTCGCGTTCGCCAACGACTCCGAGCGGGTCACGATCGGCGCCCACGCGGCGACCGTCTCGCCGACCTTCGACGGGCACGCCACCGTCGACCTCGGCGCCGTCCTGCCCCGGCTGCGGATCGCCGCCCACAATCCGCTCGGTCTCGGTGTCAACATCGACGTCCAGGAGACCGACGCCGACAACCTGACCGACCTTATCAACCGCGACGCCCTGATCGCCTCCCAGCCCGACGGTGAGATCGCGCGGATCCAGCAGGTGGTGCGGGACATGGCGGTCGACGACGCGCTGGCGGGCGCCGGTTCCGGTCTGCTCGTGGTCGTCCTCGTGGCGACCGTCTGGGCGGTGGTCGGCACCCGGCGCCGCCGCGAGCTGTGGCACCTGGTGCACCGGCACGAACGACGCCTCGAGCACCGCGCGATCGTCGTCCTGGTCGCGATGCTGATCACGATCGCGTCAATCTTCGGACCGGCCAGGATGCGGCCGGCCGACGTACCGCCGACCGAGTGGCGCCCGCTCGCCCAGTTGCTGCCGGAGATCCCGCTGGACGCACAGCTGCAAGGGGTCGAGGTCGCGTCCGGGTTCTCCACCACGGGTGGGGTCGGGGTGATCCGGACGGCGGTCGAGACGTACCAGCGATCGACCCGGTTCTACGGTCAGCTGAAGGATCGGGTCGGCGACGTCGCCGGCGAGATCCATCAGCCCGGCGAAGGCCAGAAGGTCGCGATCCAGGTCAGCGACCGGCACGACAACATCGGCATCGACGGTTTCGCCGCGGAGGTGGCGAAAGCGGGCGGCGCGAAGATCCTGATCGACGCCGGGGACGACACCTCGTCGGGTCAGTCCTGGGAGGTGTTCAGCATCAACTCGTTGCGCCAGCACTTCAAGGACTTCAAGGTGGTCGCCGTCGCGGGCAACCACGACGCCGGCGGGCACGTCGAGAACGCGATGCGCAAGAACGGTTTCACGGTGCTGGACAGCAAGCCGGTCGAGGTCGAGGGCATCCGGTTCCTCGGTGACAGCGATCCGACCAAGACCGGCCTGGGCAGTGCGGACCAGCCGGGTGACGAGACCACTGCCGAGCAGTCGCAGCGGCTGGCGGACATCGCCTGCGACCAGCCCGAGGACAAGCGGATCTCGACCTTCGTGGTCCACGACCCTTCGTCGTTCGCGGACACCGCCACCCTGGGCTGCGCGACCCTGCTGCTGTCGGGTCATCTGCACCGGCAGGTCGGCCCGGAGAGCAAGGTCGTCGACGGCCGTCCGGTGACGACGTACACGAACGGTACGACCGGGGGAGCGGCGTACGCGTTCGCCCTCGGCTACACGCTGCGGCGGCCGGGCGAGGTCACGCTGATCACGTATCAGAAGGGTCAGCCGATCGGCCTCCAGACGGTCACCGCCGAACTCACCGGCGACATCACGGTCGGCGCCTACACCCCCTTGCCTTCTTGACGATTCAGGCTTCGTCCCCTCTTGTCATCAGCTGTTAACTGTCCAGTAAGGGGGGCGGACCAGCGGGCGCAGTGGTTTGTAGGAGTAGGGTTTTGTGACGTGCGTCGCGCAAAGATCGTTTGTACGCTCGGCCCGGCTACGGCCGCCCCTGAGCGCATCCTGGAACTCGTCCAAGCAGGTATGGACGTCGCAAGACTGAACCTGAGTCACGGCGCCCATGCCGAGCATGAGCGGATCTATCAGCGGATCCGCACCGCAGCGGCCGAGACCGGCCAGAACGTCGGGATCCTGGTCGACCTGCAGGGTCCGAAGATCCGCCTGGCGGAGTTCGCCGAAGGCAAGGCCACCCTGACCTACGGCGAGCGCTTCACCATCACCACCCGGGAGGTGCCGGGTGACGTGACCATCTGCGGTACGACGTACGACGGCCTGCCCGGTGACGTGAAGCCGGGCGACCAGCTGCTCATCGACGACGGCCGGATCGCGCTGGTCGCCGAGGAGGTGACCGAGACCGACGTGGTCTGCCGGGTCACCGTCGGCGGACCGGTGTCGAACCACAAGGGCATCAACCTGCCGGGTGTCGCGGTCAGCGTGCCGGCGATGTCGGAGAAGGACGCCGAGGACCTGCGCTGGGCGCTGCACCTGCCGGCCGACATGATCGCGCTGTCGTTCGTGCGCGACGCGTCCGACATCCAGCTGGTGCACAAGATCATGGACGAGGAGGGTCTGCGGATCCCGGTCGTCGCCAAGATCGAGAAGCCGCAGGCGGTCGCCAACCTGGACGAGATCATCGAGGCCTTCGACGGGTTCATGGTGGCCCGCGGCGACCTCGGCGTGGAGCTCCCGCTCGAGGAGGTCCCGCTGGTCCAGAAGCTGATCATCGACCAGGCCCGGCTGAACGCGAAGCCGGTGATCGTCGCCACCCAGATGCTGGAGTCGATGATCTCCGCGCCGCGGCCGACCCGGGCCGAGGCGTCCGACGTCGCGAACGCCGTACTCGACGGTGCCGACGCGGTGATGCTGTCCGGTGAGACCAGTGTCGGCCGGTTCCCGATCGAGACCGTCAAGACGATGTCCCGGATCGTGGAGTCGACCGAGGAGCACGGCCTCGGCCGGGTGGCCGAGATCGACTGGGAGCCGCGGACCAAGGGTGGCGTGATCGCCCGGGCCGCCGCGGACGTGGCCGAGCGGCTCGAGGCGAAGTACCTGGTGGCCTTCACCCAGTCCGGTGACACCGCGCTGCGCCTGGCCCGCTACCGCACCGAGATCCCGGTGCTCGCCTTCACGCCGGTCCCGTCGGTCAGCTCCTGGCTGAGCGTCGTCTGGGGAATCGAGACGCACATCGTCCCCACCGTCGACCACACCGACGAAATGGTCCGCCAGGTAGACCAGCGCCTCCTCGAACTCGGCAAGCTCAACAAGGGCGACCTCGTAGTCATCGTCGCCGGCTCCCCACCCAGCCTCCCCGGCTCCACCAACGCCCTCCGAGTCCACCGCATGGGCGACGCCATAGAAGGCATAGCCCCCGCCTACCGCAACCCGGCCCCGTAGACACCTGATGTGAGGCGGGCAGCCAGGCGATCCGGCTGTCCGCCTCTCGTCATTTCGGCAGGTTGTAGGCGACCGGGTGCAGTGGCTGGTAGACCGGCAGGCAGGCGCCGCTGGGCAGGAAGATGCGGGCGGAAACACCAGCAGCTCCGCAATAAACTCCGATCAGCTTCCGCATCCCCGCTGTGCAGAATCGCCTGAGCCCCCAACGAACACGCCGCACTCCTCTCACCTGAGCCTTCACGGTACGACGCGCGGGCGGCTACGACTTCGGCCCGATGAACTCGTCCAGCCGGGCAACCGCCTCGCGCCGGGCGACGGACAACGCGTTTCGCCGAGGCATTCGCCACGGGATGTCCAGCAGGCCGAGCGTCCACTGGCAGATCCGCATGATGTCGGCGGACTCGTTGGAGAACATGTAGCGCGAGTACTCGTATCTCTTCGGCCGGCCACCCACCGTCCGGGTAGCCCAGTTCGCGAACCGGCACCCATCGGAGTTGAACAACCCACGCAGCAACAGTTCGGGATGCCCGGCAACGATGTCCCGTTGCCAGGCCGTCAACTCGATCCGGCGCCGGTGCTTCGGACCAGGTCCGTGTTGCGGGAACATGCACGGCCAATGCTTCCAGTACGAGACGACCGACGTGTACCCGACGGCCTGGACCCGGTGCACGGGTCGGCTCGGGTGAACCGCGACGATGGCCGCCTCCGCTTCGTCGATGAGGCGCGGATAGCGGTCGTCACAGGCGATCCGCAGGTCATAGACGCCCCTTCGATGCTTCGATAGACATCCGTCGCCGAGGTAGAGGCCGAGGAGATGCGCGTACGACGGGGTCGGCAGCTTCCCGTTCGAGCAGAGTGGGCAGCTGGTCGGGTCAGGCGCACGGTCCGTCCGGTCCCGCCAGTCACGGAGCGTGGCCCGACTCACCCCGAGCCGCTTGCTGATCGCGTTGAGACTGTCCCCGACCACCATCGCCGCCAGCGCGACAGCACGCACCTGCTCGTCGTACATGACACAAGACTCGCAGCCGCGACCGACAATTTCGTCGGCCGATTGTGTGCCCTGGGTGGGACTCGAACCCACACTGGATGCTGTTTGAGAGCACTGCCTCTGCCGATTGGGCTACCAGGGCGTTGCGGAGAAGATCCTAACCCATCGAACACCCCGAGATCTCGCAAGGGGCACGCCGCCAGGAGGTCGTTGCCCAGTGCCCCGAAAGCTTCTGGGTGGGCAGTTCTGACCCGATGGCGCCGGATCTGCTGGAGATCGGCCGGGGTCGATAAGGTGTGCCTTGTGACTGCTAAGCGTGTGGTGATCGCTGAGGACGAGGCTTTGATCCGGATGGATCTGGCCGAGATGCTGGCCGAGGAGGGGTACGACGTCGTCGGGCAGGCGGGGGATGGGGAAGAGGCCATCCGGCTGGCGACCGAGCATCGGCCGGATCTGGTGATCCTCGACGTGAAGATGCCCAAGCTGGACGGGTTGAGCGCGGCGGAGAAGATCGCCGGCGAGCGGATCGCACCGGTGCTGATGCTGACCGCGTTCTCGCAGCGCGAGCTGGTCGAGCGGGCCCGCGACGCCGGCGCCATGGCGTACCTGGTGAAACCGTTCTCCAAGGCCGACCTGCTGCCCGCGATCGAGATCGCCGCCTCCCGGTACGTCGAGCTCGCCGAGCTGGAGCGTGAGGTCGCCGGCCTGGCCGAGCGGCTGGAGACCCGCAAGCTGGTCGATCGGGCCAAGTCGATCCTGCAGACGAAGTTCGGGCTGTCCGAGCCGGACTCGTTCCGCTGGATCCAGAAAACCGCCATGGACAAAAGAGTTTCCATGCGGCAGGTCGCGGAGTTGGTTGTTGACGAGGCTGGCGGTAGTGACTGAATCACTCTCCGCTCATCGAGCTGAGCGCGCGTACAGCAATCACTGATACTCATGCTGCTTACCGCTGTAACGACCTCACAACACACACTCCGTGACATCGCCGAGAGAGCTTGCTGAGGTCTAACCTGCCGGTGCTCGCGGGAAACGCGGGAGTCCGGGTTTCCCGGACTATCCAGACATGGGAGGAACAGTGCACCAGCGTTCCGTAGTAAGGGTCGGCGCGTCGCTGATCGTTGCGTCGTTGGCCCTGACTGCCTGCGGCTCACGCAGTGGCGACGACTCCGGGGGGGACTCCGGAGGTTCGACGAAGACTGCCAAGATCGGCGTGATCGCGCCTCTGTCAGGAGACTTGTCGGCGCTGGGACTGGGTATCCAGCACTCGGTCGAGCTGGCCGTGAAGCAGGCCAACGACTCCAACGCGATCCCGGGCTGGAAGCTCGAGGTCGTGCCGAAGGACGACGAGGCGAAGCCGGACCCGGGTAAGAACGCGGCCACCGCGCTCGCCGGTGACGCGGACGTCATCGGCGTGGTCGGCACGCTGAACACCAGCGTCAGCCAGCAGGTCCAGCCGGTGCTCGCACCGAAGAACATCGTCCAGGTCTCGCCGGCCAACACCGGCCCGGGCCTGACCCAGGGCGCGAACTGGCAGACCGACCCGAAGCGGCCGTACCCGACGTACTTCCGCACCTGCACGACCGACGCGGTCCAGGGTCCGTTCGCGGCTCGCTACCTGTACGAGACGGCGAAGATCACCAAGGTCGCCACGATCCACGACAAGAAGGCGTACGGCCAGGGTCTGGTCGGCACCTTCACCGAGGAGTTCAAGAAGCTGGGTGGTCAGGTCGTCGCGGCCCAGACCATCAACCCGGACGACTCGAACTACCAGGCCGTGATCTCCGCGATCAAGCCGTCCGCCCCGCAGGCGGTCTACTACGGTGGTGAGTACCCGCAGGCCGGTCCGCTCTCGCAGCAGATGAAGGCCGCCGGTCTGAACGTCCCGCTGATGGGCGGCGACGGCATCTACGACCCGAAGTACATCACCCTGGCCGGCAAGACCAGCACCAACGACCTGGCTACCTCGGTCGGCGCGCCGGTGGACGCTCTGGAGTCGGCGAAGAAGTTCGTCGCGGACTACAACGCGGCCGGCTACAAGGACCCGTACGCGGCGTACGGCGGCTACTCCTACGACGCGGCGAACGCGATCATCAACGCCCTGAAGACCTCGCTGAAGGACGCCAAGGACGTCGAGTCCGCCCGTCAGGCGACGGTTGATGCCCTCGGCAAGGTCTCCTTCGACGGCGTGACCGGCAAGGTCGCCTTCGACCAGTACGGCGACACCACCTCCAAGGTGCTGACGGTGTACAAGGTCGACGGCGGCAAGTGGGCCACCGTGGAGACCAAGGACTTCGAAGCCAAGTAAGCAGAGTCGACCTCATGCCTCGGGGGTGGGAGCGATCCTCCCACCCCCGTGGCGTGTCATAACTGAGGTAGATGGGAGGTCGACGTGGACCAGTTCTTCCAGCAGCTCGTGAACGGGCTGACTCTGGGGTCGCTGTACGCCCTGATCGCGGTCGGTTACACCGTCGTCTACGGCATCGTGCAGCTCATCAACTTCGCCCACGGCGAGGTCTTCATGATCGGTGCGTTCGGCGCACTGACGACGTACCTGTTGTTCTTCGACGGCAAGACCAACCTGTGGATCCTGCCGATCATGATCATCGGCGCGATCATCGCGTCGGTCGGCACCGCCGTGGCGATGGAACGTGTCGCGTACCGTCCCCTGCGGAACGCGCCACGACTCGCACCGCTGATCACCGCGATCGGTATCTCGGTGTTCCTGCAGGAGTTCGTCCGGCTCTTCTACGAGCGCCCGGGCTGGACGCTGTTCGGCTTCGCCGGAATGGCGCTGGGCATCGGCTACTACGTCGGCACGCGGGTGTCGAAGGCCGAGCTGAACCATCCGGTGACCAAGTGGTACGACCGTGCCGCGCTGATCGGCGCCGTGGTCGGCCCCGTCGCCGTCTGGGTAGGGGTACGGCAGATCAGCAGCGACCTGACCGCGGGGCTGGTGGTGGGCGTGGTCATCGTGGGCGCGATCGTCGGTACGGCGATCGGCTGGCTGGCCGGTCTGGCCGTACGACGGAGGGCGCGCACGGAGATCAAGATCCCGGCGATCGCGGCGGCCGCGGCCACCGCGGCCGTGGCCGCGGTGGTGGGCTGGGTGCTCTTCGAGAAGCTCATCAGCAGCATCACCTGGCCGAGCGCCAAGCAGCGCATCCCGTTCCCGCAGATCGATGTGGTGACCGGAACGGCGATCGACATCGGTGGCGTGACCATCCAGCGGTCCGCGATTTTCACCATGGGCGCGCTGGCCATCTGCGCCATCCTGCTGTGGTTCTTCATCAACCGGACCCGGCTCGGCCGCGGTATGCAGGCCGTGTCGCAGGACCCGGACACCGCCCGGCTGATGGGTATCAACGTGGACCGGATCATCGTGGTCGCGTTCGCACTCGGCGCCGTTCTCGCGGCTATCGCGGGTGTGTCGCAGGGCCTGCAGAACAACAACATCGACTTCCGGATGGGCTTCCTTGCCGGTCTGAAGGCGTTCACCGCCGCCGTCCTCGGTGGTATCGGCAACATCTACGGCGCCGTCGTCGGTGGTCTGGTGCTCGGTGTCATCGAGGCGATGGCGACGCAGTACATTCCGGGCCAGTTCGGTGGTAGCACCTGGAAGGACGTCTGGGCCTTCGTGATCCTGATTCTGGTACTGGTGTTCAGGCCGCAGGGCCTGCTCGGCGCAAGGGTGGTGGACCGGGCATGACCGATGTGAGGACGCCTCCGGCGGGGCCGGAGACCGCGGCTGAGCCGCAAGCCAAGCCGTTCGCCTGGCCGCTGGGCCTGGCCGGTGTGGTGCTGGTCGTCGTGGGCTCGTTCCTGTCGTGGAGCTACGACAGCACGATCCTGGGCGACCTGTCGATCAACTTCTACCCGGGTGGCCTGCAGATCCTGGCGATCATCCTCGCCTTGATCGCGCTGGTCCTGCTGCTGGCCGAGAAGGGCCCGCTGTCGAAGCTTGGCGTGTGGCTCGACGCCACGGCCGGTCTACGGGCACTGGGCTTCACTCTGACGCTGTACATGCTGCTGGTCCTGATCGCGATCTCGGTCGACTCCGACGGCTTGATCAACGTGAACCCCGGCGCGTACATCTCGTTCGCCGGTGCCGTGCTGATCCTGGTCAGCGCCTGGATGCTGCCGTTGCGGCAGTTGCGGGACATGAGCGAGGCCAAGTTGCCGGCCTGGCTCGAGATCCTCGCGATCGCGGTGCTGATGGGCGGCGTGCTGTTCCTCGCGGCGTACGCGCTCGGGTTGGAGGACGCCTGGTCGTTCATCCTCTGCCTGGTGTTCATCGCCGCGGTCGTGGCCGTACTGTTCCGGACCGGGGTAATGAGCTGGGTCGGCCATGTCTCGCAGCGGCAGCGCAAGGTGCTGACGCTGTCGGCGGTCGTGGTCGCGTTCCTGTTCCCGTTCACCCAGGGCGGCTCGGACGCGAACATGTCGATCGCCACCCAGGTGCTGGTCTTCGCGGCGACCGCGATGGGCCTGAACATCGTGGTCGGTCTGGCCGGCCTGCTCGACCTCGGGTACATCGCGTTCCTCGGGTGCGGCGCCTACGTGGCCGCCACCATGTCGACGTCGGCGTTCGCGACCGTCGGGTGGAAGCCTCCGTTCCTGGTCGTGATGCTGATCGGCGCCAGTGTCGCGGCGACCCTGGGTCTGATCATCGGCACGCCGACACTGCGGGTCTCGGGTGACTACCTCGCCATCGTGACCCTGGGCTTCGGTGAGATCTTCCGGTTCTCGATGTTCAACCTGGACGGCAACAACGGCCCGAACCTGACCAACGGGCCGAACGGTGTCCCCGGCATCCCGGACCTGGAGATCGGCGGCTTCAATTTCGGCGACGTGCACACGGTCGCGGGAATCGAGCTGGGCCGGTTCTCGAACTACTACTTCCTGCTGCTGGTCCTGACCGGCTTCGTCATCCTCGTCTTCTCGCGGCTGAACAACAGCCGGATCGGCCGTGGTTGGGTGGCGATCCGGGAGGACGAGAAGGCGGCTGAGGCGATGGGCGTGAACACGTTCGGGCTGAAGCTGCTCGCGTTCGCGACCGGTGCCTTCCTGGCCGGCCTGGCCGGCACCATCAAGGCTCATCAGGACGGCGCGGTCAGCCCGGACCAGTTCATCTTCCTGGAGTCGGCGTTCCTGCTCGCCGCGATCGTGCTCGGCGGTATGGGCACCATCGCCGGTGTGTTGCTGGGGGCAGCGATCCTGAAGCTGCTGCCGGAGAAGCTGCGGTTCTTCTCGGAGTACCGGCTACTGCTGTTCGGCCTGCTGCTGGTGCTGATGATGCGGTTCCGCCCGGAGGGTCTGGTCGCGAACAGACGCCGCCAGTTGGAGTTCCACGAAGAGGACGAGCAGCTGGCCGTCGAGATCGACGAAGAGCACCTGTTCGTCGAGGAGGCGAAATGACCGTCACCGAAACGACCCCGGCACCGGCCCGGGCGTCCGGCGCCGCGGTGCTGGAAGCCACCGGCGTGACCATGCGGTTCGGTGGTCTGCTGGCGGTCAACGACGTCAACCTGACGGTCCGCGAAGGCGAGATCGTCGGCCTGATCGGCCCGAACGGGGCCGGCAAGACGACCTTCTTCAACTGCCTCACCGGCCTCTACAAGCCGACCAGCGGCGAGGTCCGGTTCGCCGGTACGCCGCTGCCGCCGAAGCCGCGGGCGGTCGTCAAGGCCGGGATGGCGCGGACGTTCCAGAACATCCGGCTGTTCGCCAACATGACCGCGCTGGAGAACGTGATGGTCGGCCGTTACTGCCGGACCAGCTCGGGCGCGCTCACCTCGGTCCTGCGGGGGCCGAAGTTCCGCCGCGAGGAAGCTGCCACCATTGCCCGGGCCCAGGAGCTCCTCGACTTCGTCGGCCTCGGCAAGTCCACCGACCACCTGGCCCGGAACATGCCGTACGGCGACCAGCGCCGGCTCGAGATCGCGCGAGCGCTGGCCACCGACCCGAAGCTCGTCCTGCTGGACGAGCCGACGGCCGGTATGAACCCGCTGGAGACCCGGCAGGCCAGCGACCTGATCTTCAAGATCCGGGACTCGGGCCTGTCGGTCGTGGTGATCGAGCACGACATGCGGTTCATCTTCAACCTCTGCGACCGGGTCCTCTGCCTGGTCCGCGGCGAGGCGCTGATCGAGGGCACCCCGCAGGAGGTGCAGTCCGACCCGCGGGTGATCGAGGCCTACATCGGCACCGGCGAGCAGGACGACGAGGACGAGGACGTCGTACCGCAGCAGCCGCAGGACGTAGTCGACGGCGAGGAGGAGACCCCATGACCGCGATGCTCGAGGTCCGCGACCTGGAAGTTGCCTACGGCAAGATCGTTGCGGTGAAGAAGATCAGCTTCAGCGTGGAGCAGGGGCAGGTGGTGTCGCTGATCGGCACCAACGGCGCCGGCAAGACCACCACGCTGCGGACGATCTCGGGGCTGCTCCGGCCGACGTCGGGCGAGATCCTGTTCCAGGGCGAGCGGATCGAGCAGGTGGCCGCGCACGACATCGTCGCCCGCGGTCTGGCCCACTCACCGGAAGGGCGGCGGATCTTCCCGAGGCTGTCGGTCGAGGAGAACCTGATGCTCGGCGCGTTCGCCCGTAAAGACCCCGGGGGCGTGCGCGCCGACCTGGACGCGGCGTACGACCTGTTCCCGATCCTGGGGGAGCGGCGCAAGCAGCCGGCCGGGACATTCTCCGGTGGTGAGCAGCAGATGCTGGCGATGGGCCGGGCGATGATGAGCCGGCCGAAGCTGCTGATGCTGGACGAGCCGTCGATGGGGCTGTCGCCGATCATGATGAAGCGGATCATGTCGACGGTCACCGAGCTGCAGCAGCAGGGCACCACGATCCTGCTGGTGGAGCAGAACGCGCAGGCGGCCCTGAAGCGGGCCGACTTCGGTTACGTGCTGGAGGTCGGCAAGATCGTGCTGTCCGGCACCGGCCGCGATCTGCTGGTCAACGACGAGGTCCGCAAGGCCTACCTCGGCGAGGACTGAGTTCGTCTGCCTGAGCCCCTCTGGTGTCACACCAGAGGGGCTCAGCTGCGGATGGCCACCAGTAGCTGCACAAGCAGGGGAGCGACGATCAGCGCCGGCAGCAGATCGGCAACCGCGACCTGCTTGAGCTTGAGCAGTCGCAGCGCGACACCGATCAGCATCACGCCACCGGTCGCCCCGAGCGCGGTCACCTGCGCGTCCGGGAGTACGTCGCCCAGCACCGCACCGACCGCGGTCATCGAGCCTTGGACGACGAGTACGACCAGCGCCGAGGCGGCCACGCCCCAGCCGAAGGACGCGGCGAAGGCGATCGAGGTGAAACCGTCCAGAACCGCCTTCAGATACAGCTGATCCGCGCCCCGGCCGAGTCCGTCGGACAGCGCGCCCAGGAACGTCAGCGGACCGACGCAGAACACCATCGACGCCGACACGAATCCCTCGACGAAGGTGCTCTGTCCTTCACCCCGGTCGAAGCGGTGCTGGATCCACGCACCGAAGCCCTCGAGCCGCTGCTCGATCCGCAGCAGCGAGCCGATGATCCCGCCGATCAGCATCGCGCCGAGCACGATCAGGACCGGAGCGCTGTCGCCGACCGCCTCGCTGAGCACCTGATCGCCGACCGTGAGCGCTGCCGAGATCGCGATCAGCAGCGTGACCAGGCCGATCGCATCGGTGACCAGATCCCGGGTCCGGTGACTCAGCCGATGCCCGATGAGTACGCCGAGTACCGAGCCGACGAGCACTGCCGCGACGTTCACGACGGTGCCGATTCCGATGAACAAACCTGTCTCCGATCAGCCCTGGCCGCGCAGCTTTGCAAGTGACCCCCGAGGGCCTACTGTTGCGCGAGGACGAGCGTATCCGCCGTCCTCGTTCACCTCGGGGGTGGACCGGACCAGGAGGTCGCTGTGGCAGCAGCCATCGAGGTGAGGGACGCCCAGCGAGGCGATGCCGATGCCTTGGTCGCGTTGTGGCGCGAGCTGGCCACCGCGGGTGCGCATCCGTCACGGTTGCCCGCGACACCGTCCGCGGCGGCCGTCGAGGTTGCCGTCAGCAAGCATGTGGACGACCCGTTCGGCCGGTTGCTGGTCGGCGAGCTGGACGGCGAGGTGCACGGCATGGCGTACTTGCGCCGCACCGCGATCAGCCCGCTGCACGAGGACCTGACGGTCACGATCGAGTATCTGCACGTCAGCGACACCGCCCGCCGGCACGGCCTGGGCAAGGCCCTGATCGCGGAGGCGGTCGCCTGGGCCGAGCACGAGAGCTGCGCACACCTGGCCGTGGTCGCCCCCGCGATCGCCCGCGAGGCGAACAGGTTCCTTGCGCGGTTGGGTCTCGGGCAGGCCGGCGTGCTGCGGTTCGCGAACACCCACACGGTGCGTCGCCGGCTCGCCGCCGAGCACGCGCCGAACCTGCTCGCCCTGCTCTCGTCGCGACGGTCCGTGGCGGCCCGCCGCGCGCAGCTCGGCCGCCCGCTGCCGGCCGCCGCGCCGCCGATCGACGTCAGCTACCCGGCGGAGCCTGAATCAGCTGGCACGTGATCCGCGCGGTGCAGACGCGCTTGCCCCGGTCGTCGGTGACGACGACCTCGTACGACGTCGTCGTACGGCCGAGGTAGATCGGGGTGGCGACCCCGGTCACGGTGCCCTCGCGGACCGCACGGTGGTGGGTGGCGTTGATGTCCACGCCGACGGCCACCTTGTCGTAGCTCGCGGCGTGCAGCGCCGAGCCGATCGAGCCAAGGCTCTCGGCCAGGACACAGGACGCGCCGCCGTGGAGGAGGCCGTAGGGCTGCGTGTTGCCGTTGACCGGCATCGTCGCGACCACCTTCTCCGGGGACGCTTGGCTGACAACGATTCCCATCAGCTGCAGCAGCGTGCCCTCCATGCCCATCCCCGGGCCGAGGTCCATTTGATCAGTCACAGGGGCACACTACGCGGGTGTGTCAGAACTGTCGGCGGGAACCACTAGAGTCGGTACGTGGCTCCAGAAACCAACACCTCGACGATGACCAAGGGCACCACGGGGGACGCCCCGCAGCCTGGCACCGGCCGGCCGCGGATCCTGCTGCTGGACGGGCACTCGCTGGCGTACCGGGCGTTCTACGCGCTCCCGGTGGAGAACTTCTCCACCACCACCGGGCAGCACACCAACGCGGTGTACGGGTTCACCTCGATGCTGATCAACATGCTCCGCGACGAGCAGCCGACGCACATCTGCGTCGCGTTCGACGTGTCCCGCAAGACCTTCCGCTCCGAGCAGTACGCGGAGTACAAGGCTGGCCGGTCGAAGTCGCCGGACGAGTTCAAGGGTCAGGTCTCGCTGGTCAAGGAGGTGCTCGAGGCGCTCCGGATCCCGACCACCGAGATCGACGGCTGGGAGGCCGACGACATCCTCGCCACGCTCGCCACCCAGGCGGCCGAGCAGGGCTTCGAGGTGCTGATCAGCAGCGGTGACCGGGACGCGTTCCAGCTGGTCAGCGACGACATCACGGTGCTGTATCCGAAGCGTGGCGTGTCCGAGATCGCCCGGATGGACCCGGCCGCGGTCGAGGAGAAGTACGGCGTACCGCCCCGGCTGTATCCGGATCTGGCCGCGTTGGTGGGGGAGCAGAGCGACAACCTGCCCGGCGTGCCCGGGGTCGGGCCGAAGACGGCGGCCAAGTGGCTGAACCAGTTCGGCTCGCTGAACGACGTGGTCGACCGGGTCAACGAGATCAAGGGCAAGGCCGGCGAGTCGCTGCGTGAGCACCTCGCCGACGTGATCCGGAACCGGCAGATCAACGAGCTGGTCCGCGACCTGACCCTGGACGTTGTGGTGGACGACCTGGTCCGGACGCCGTGGGACCGGGACAAGGTGCACACGCTGTTCGACAGCCTTGAGTTCCGGGTGCTGCGCGAGCGGTTGGTCGCCGAGCACGAGGAGGTCGACGCGACCGTCGACCACGGGTTCGAGCTGCAGGGCGTGCAGCTGAAGCCGGGTGAGGTCGCCGCCTGGCTCAAGGAGCATGTCAACGCCGGTGAGCGGGTCGGCGTCGCAGTGCAGGGCAGCTGGGGTCGTGGCACCGGCGAGATCACCGGACTGGCGCTGGCGAACACCTCCGGCGCGGCAGCCTGGTTCGACCCGACCGTACTGACGCCCGACGACGACGCGGCCTGGCAGGCCTGGCTCGCGGACCCGAAGCAGCCGAAGGCGCTGCACGACGCGAAGGGCCCGCTGCTCGGCTTCCTGGAGCGCGGCTGGACGCTGGCCGGTCTGAGCTCGGACACCCAGCTGAGCGCCTATCTCGCCCGTCCGGACCAGCGGTCGTACGACCTGGCCGACCTGACCGTGCGGTATCTCAAGCGCGAGCTGCGCAACGAGGAGGCGGACAACGGCCAGCTCAGCTTCGACGACGTCGAGGGCGGCCCGGCCGCGGATCACACGATGCTGCGCGCCCGGGCGATCGCCGACCTGGCCGACACCCTCGACGCCGAGCTCGAGAAGCAGGCCGGTACTGCGCTGCTCGCGGACGTCGAGCTTCCGCTGATCGACGTGATCGCCGGGATGGAGCGGGACGGGATCGCGGTCGACCGGCCGTATCTCGAGCAGCTGGAGGAGCGGTTCGCCACCGGAGTCCGGGAGGCCGCGACGGCGGCGTACGACGTGATCGGCAAGGAGATCAACCTCGGTTCGCCGAAGCAACTGCAGGTCGTGCTGTTCGACGAGCTGCAGATGCCGAAGACCAAGCGGACCAAGACCGGCTACACCACCGACGCGGATTCGCTGCAGGCGCTGTTCGAGAAGACCGAGCACCCGTTCCTGGCGTACCTGCTGGCGCACCGGGACGCGACCCGGCTGCGGCAGACGGTCGAGGGGCTGCTGAAGACGATCAGCCCGAAGGACGGCCGGATCCACACCACGTTCAACCAGACGATCGCGGCGACCGGGCGGCTCAGCTCGACCGACCCGAACCTGCAGAACATCCCGATCCGGACCGAGGAGGGCCGCCGGATCCGGCAGGCGTTCATCGTCGGCGAGGGCAACGAGTCGCTGATGTCGGCCGACTACAGCCAGATCGAGATGCGGATCATGGCGCACGTGTCCGAGGACCAGGGTCTGGTCGACGCGTTCAACTCCGGGATGGACTTCCACTCGGTGACGGCGTCCCGGGTGTTCTCGGTCGAGCCGTCCGCGGTGACGCAGGAACAGCGCGCCAAGATCAAGGCGATGAACTACGGGCTCGCCTACGGCCTGTCGGCGTACGGGCTGAGTCAGCAGCTGAAGATCGGCGTCGACGAGGCGAAGGGCTTGATGGACGAGTACTTCGAGCGCTTCGGGGGCGTCCGCGACTACCTGCGCTCGATCGTCATCGACGCCGGCAAGAGCGGGTACACCGAGACGATCCTGGGCCGCCGGCGGTACCTGCCGGACCTGACCAGCGACAACCGGCAGCGCCGCGAGATGGCCGAGCGGATGGCGCTGAACGCGCCGATCCAGGGCTCGGCCGCGGACGTGATCAAGATGGCGATGCTCAAGGTCGACGCGTCGCTGCGCGAGTCCGGCCTCAAGTCACGGATGCTGCTCCAGGTCCACGACGAGCTCGTCTTCGAGATCGCCCCCGGCGAACGCGAGCCGCTCGAGGAGCTCGTCCGCCGCGACATGGGCCGCGCGGTCGAGATGACCGTGCCCCTGGACGTCTCGGTCGGCGTCGGCCGCACCTGGCACGAAGCCGCGCACTAGGGCGTCAGCCCCCGACCCCCGGTAGCAACGGCATCGGGTCGGGGGACAGGGCGTTGTCGATCGACGTCAGTTCACGGGGATTGAGCGGAGGCAGGTCGCCAAGCGGGAACCAGGCGACCTCCAGCGACTCGTCGTCGTTCACGCGCGGTTCGCCACGCACCCAGCGGCAGCGGAAGCAGAGGTCGAGGAACTGGACCTGGTCGCCGTTGGGGTAGCTGGACGGCGGCTGGGCCTCGACGCTGACGAGGCGCTCGACGGCGACCTCGACCGCGGTCTCCTCGTGGATCTCCCGGGCCAGGCCGAGGGCCGGCTGCTCACCCGGTTCGAGGATGCCTTCGACCAGGGCCCATCGGCCGGTGTCGGCACGCCTGACCAGCAGGACCTCCGCGTGGTCGTTCAGGACCACGCCGGTGATGCCGGTGAGCCAGAGCAGGTCGTGCCCGATCTTCTCGCGCAGCTCGAGGATGAACTTCGGGGTCGCCATGCCCAGCACCCTATCGAGCGGGCCGGAGCACTTACTTTCCGCAAGAAAGATGTCCGATAGACAGTAAGCGGAAAGCGTTTGCACGCAAGATGCGGACAGTGAGCGGCCGATCTCGGTCGGTTGCTGTCGAGGTCTTCCGCACTGTGTCTTTCTCTGTCATTCTGCCGGGCAAGATCCGAGATCCTATCGGATATTGCTCTCGGATATTTCGTGCTTGTTCCGACCCAGCCGCCTAGGAGGAACCCATGCCGAACGACGATGCCCGACCGCCGGCACTCAGTCGTCGATCACTCATCGCGGGGGCGTTAGGACTCACCGCCGCGACCGCCGGCGGTGGTCTGCTCAGTGGCTGCAGTGGCTCCAGCACTGCGAGCGGCGCGGCCGCGGGCGCCGGCCAGGCCGCCCCCAGCGTCACCCTCGGCCCGAAGCTGACCACCGTGCAGTACCCGGAGGGGTACGTCGGACCGGTCGCCCGCACGCTGAAACCGCTCACGACCGAGAAGGTGACGTTCAAGATCGTCGTCAAGCAGGACGTGACGATCGGTGACTGGAAGACCAACGCCTTCACCAAGTGGCTGGAGGAGAAGACCGGCGTCCACATCGAGTGGAGTCAGATCGGCGGCACCGACGACGACGTGATGACCAAGGTCAACGCGATGATCGCGGCCGGCGACATCCCGGACGCCTTCCTGGGCGTCAACTTCACCCGGTCGCAGCTGTTCCTTTACGGCGCGCAGGGACTCTTCACCGACGTCGGCGGGCACATCGACGCCTATGCGCTGAACCTGCAGCAGGCGATGAAGGACTACCCGGAGACCCGCAAGCTGATCCAGGCGCCGGACAAGAAGATCTACTCGTTCCCGGGCATCAACGACTGCTTCCACTGCCGGGCCATCGACGGACGGGCCTGGCTGAACATCGACTGGATCAAGCAGGTCGGTCTGGAGATGCCGAAGACCACCGACGAGTTCCGCGAGGTACTGCGCGCGTTCAAGAAGGCGGATCTGGCCGGCAACGGCAAGACGATCCCGTTCGCCGGCTTCAACGAGGCTCCCATCGACCCGTTCTTCATGAACGCGTTCCTCTACGATCCGGGCGAACCGTGGCTGGTGGTCAAGGACGGCAAGGTCGACGTCGCGTTCGACAAGGACGAGTGGCGTGAAGGCCTGAAGTACGCGAACGGCCTGTACCGCGAAGGGCTGATCAGCCGGGACATCTTCACCGCCGACGGGGACCAGTTGAAGCGCTACGGCAACGCCCCGGGCAAACCGCTGATCGGGGGTGCCCGATCGAACTACTGGGGCAACTTCCTCGACATCGACCAGAAGGACCCGAACGCCCGCTGGCGTCAGTACGAGGCGTGTCCGCCGCTGAAGGGACCGAACGGCGTCCAGTACGCCGCCTGGGACTACCTGACCGTCGGCGTCGAGGTGTCGCACCTGGTGATCACCAAGAAGTGCGCCAAGCCGGATCTGCTGGTCCAGTGGGCCGACGCGCAGTACGAGCTGGAGGCGATCCTGCGCGGGTACGGCGGCCCGAAGTTCGCGTGGGCGAAGAAGGGTGATCTCGGGATCAACGGCAAGCAGGCGGTGTACGGGTTCGACGCGACCTGGAACTCGCAGAAGAACCTCAACTGGGGCCAGGACAACCCGATGTACCGCTCCCAGGACTTCCGGCTCGGTGAGCGGGTGCAGCCGGGCGACCTCACGTTCGAGAAGCCGCTGTACGAGCAGACCAAGGAGCGGTTCTTCCCGCTCAAGCAGCCGCAGGAGATGCAGTTCCCGCCGGTCACCCTGGACCAGGACCAGGCCGCGCAGGAGGCCGAGCTGAAGACCAACCTCAAGGGCGAGGTGAACCAGTCGTTCGCCAAGTTCCTCACCGGGCAGCTCGACCCGAACGACGACGGCGCGTGGAACGACTACAAGGACCGGGTCAGCAAGATCGGAGTGAAGCCGTACCTGGACCTCCAGCAGGCCGCCTACGAGACGTACAACGGATGAGCGAGCGGAGCGAGCTCATCATCAAGCACAGCGCGTCTCGTGTCTCATCCGCGCCCGGAGCGAAGCGAGGACGTGGATGAGCGCCGCCGGAACGCTGCCGCCGGACGAGACGCGGTTGGCGGTCGGCGCTTCGATCCAGGACACCCGCGGCGACAAGATCGCGATGGCCTGCATCTATACCGCGCTCGGCCTCTTCTGCCTGGCGATCCTGTACCCGCTGATCTACGTTCTCAGCGCCTCGGTCAGCAACACCAGGAAGGTGTCCGCCGGCGAGGTCTGGCTGTGGCCGGTCGGGTTCACGCTGGATGCCTACAGGGCGATCTTCGACTACAAGGCGATCGTCAGCAGCTTCGGCAACTCGGTGTACTACGCGGTCGCCGGGGCGCTGGTGGCCACGGTCCTCACGTTGCTGGCGGCGTACCCGTTGTCCCGGAAAGGGCTGCCGGGCAAGGGGCTGATCATGGGGGCGTTCGTGTTCACCATGATGTTCAACGGCGGCCTGATCCCGACGTACCTGGTGGTCGACCAGCTGGGACTGCTGAACACGCGCTGGGCGATCATCCTGCCGACCGCGATGGCGGTCTGGAACGTGATCATCACCCGGACCTACTTCATGGTCACGATCCCGGAGGAGCTGGTGGAGGCGGGGAAGGTGGACGGCTGTAGCGACTTCAGCTTCTTCTGGCGGGTCGTCCTGCCGCTGAGCAAGCCGATCATCGCGGTGAACCTGCTGTTCTACGCGGTCGGGCAGTGGAACTCGTTCTTCAACGCGCTGATCTACCTGACCAATGAGCACCTGTTCCCGCTGCAGGTGGTGCTGCGCCAGATCCTGATCCAGTCCAAGGTCGACCCGTCCCAGATGCAGGACACCAGCAAACTCCTGCAGATGCAGGAACTGCAGCAGCAGCTGAAGTACTCGCTGATCGTGATCGCGATGATCCCACCGCTGCTGATCTACCCGTTCGTGCAGAAGCACTTCGTCAAGGGGGCCATGGTGGGCTCCTTGAAGGGATGAGCGTATGACGACCTCAACAGAAGCAGAGGCCCGCTCGTCGGTGCGGACGGCGGCGCCCAAGCGGACGCGCACGGCGAAGAACGCGGTGGGGCTGGGGCTGCGGATGCGCCGGAACTGGCAGCTGTACGCGATGCTCGCGCTACCGCTGCTCTGGCTGGCGATCTTCGCCTACTGGCCGATGTACGGCGTGATCATCGCCTTCAAGGACTACAACGTGGTGTCCGGGATCTGGGGCAGCCCGTGGGCCGGGATGAAGTACTTCGACCGGTTCGTGGAGTCGTACCAGTTCTGGCGGCTGATCAAGAACACCGTGTACCTGCACGTCTACGAGCTGGTGGCCACGTTCCCGTTGCCGATCATCCTCGCGCTCTGCCTGAACACGGTCCGGAAGAAGTGGTTCAGCCGGTCGACGCAGCTGATCACCTACGCACCGCACTTCATCTCCACGGTGGTCGTGGTGGGTCTGCTCGTCGTCCTGACCAGCCCGAACACCGGGGTGACGAACAAGCTGATCGGCCTGTTCGGGTTCGGCCCGGCGAACCTGATGGGCGACTCCGGGATGTTCCGGCACCTCTATGTCTGGTCCGGAGCGTGGCAGACGATGGGGTTCGCCGCGATCATCTATCTGGCCGCGCTGACCAGTGTGCCGCCGGAGCTGCACGAGGCGGCGATCGTGGACGGGGCGTCGCGGTTGCGGCGGATCTGGCACATCGATCTGCCGGCGATCGTGCCGGTGGCGGTGATCCTGCTGATCCTGAACATCGGCTCGATCCTGTCGGTCGGGTTCGAGAAGGTGCTGCTGATGCAGAACAGCCTGAACCTCGATGTGGCCGAAGTGATCGACACCTATGTGTACAAGATCGGTCTGGCGTCGTCGGTGCCGCAGTTCAGCTATGCGACCGCGATCGGTTTGTTCAGATCGGTGATCGGGCTGGTGCTGCTGGTACTGGCGAACACCTTCGCCCGCCGCTTCGCGCGGTCCAGCCTTTGGTGATGGCGAGTCTCTGGTGAGCTAGTCGGTCGCCTGGCGGTGGAGTCCCACCGCCAGAGCGGCCGACAGCGCCAAGGCGCAGGTGCTGGTCATCGCGACCAGCACCTTCACGCCGGCCAGCCCGGTGGCGATCCCGGCGCCGAGGACGATCCCGGCCGCGACCGCGAGGACGGCCAGTCCGACCCAGATCACCAGCGCGGCGCGCTTCTCCTGCTGCGCGATCGCGGCGTACACGACCAGTTGCAGTACGGCGTACGCCGAGCCGGAGATCGCGAACAGCCAGGTGTACGGACCGAGTGGCGCGTAGTTCTCCTTGCCACCGATGATCGTGACCACCAGGTCCGGCAGCAGGAGCGTGCCGATGACCGCGCACACACCGAGGCCCGCGACGGCCATGATCGCCCGGCGCAGCCGCACGGTGTCACCGGGGGAGCTGGCCAGGGACGGGAACACGATCACGATGACGAACTGCGGCAGGAACAGGCACGCCTTCGCCACGATCACCCCGGCCGCGTAGTACCCGCTGTCGGTGCCGTCAAGCAGCGCGCGCGCGAACAGCACATCAGCGTTCGCGATCACGAAGAACGCGAGCAGGGTGTGCGTGCCGTGCACCGTCTCGCGCAGCGCCGCTTTGATGTGCTCAGCCGAAGCCCCGGTCGACCCGCGCAGGAGGAAAGCTCCCAGCAGAGCGGGTACGGCGGCGCCGAGAGCGAGACCGATCATCGCCGAGTCAAGCGATGGATGCACGATCAGCGCACCACCGCCGAGCACCAGGCGGCCGACGCCGACCGCGGTGTAGACGGCGGCCAGCTCGGTCCAGCGCTGGCTGCCTTGCAGGACCCCGAGTTGTGAGCCCATCACGGTCAGACAGCCGAGGGTCGGTGCGAGGAGCAGCACCGCGACTATGGAGTCGATGTGCAGCAGCCACATGAACAAAGGCGTCGCCACCACGCACACTGCGGTGAGTCCGAGCGCCGAACGGCGGCCGGCCTTGAGCATGGCGTCGGACAGCGCCTCGGCGTCCTTGCCGGAGCCGGTGTGGGTGGCGAGCCGGCGGGCGCCGGTCGCCTGCAGGCCGAGTGAGGCGACATTGCCGATCAAGAGCAGGCCGAGCAGCGCGGTGATCGCACCGAACTGCTCCGGTATCAGGCGGTGACTGCTAATCAGGGTGAAACCGTAGGCGGCGACGTTCATGATGGCCATGCCGACGGCAACGACCGTGGCACTGCGCAGGAACGCCAAGCGGGGTGTCTTGGGCTCTTGCTCCGGAGTGGTGTCAGAACTCATGCTCTACTGCCTCAGGGCATTGGGTGGGGAGGTGGTCATGTCAGAACGTGCGTCAGAACGTGCGCAGCGCGTCCTGCCGTGGTTGTGGCCTGTCCTGCTCACCCTGCTGATCACTGCTCCGCTGCTCGCTCCGGGCTTCGTGGTCGGCTACGACCTGGTGTTCGTGCCGGACCTCACCGTACGACTTGACCTGTTCGGTGTCACAACGGCCATGCCGCGGGCGGTCCCGTCCGACATCCTCGTCGCCCTGGCCGACGAGGTCACCGGCGGCCAGGTGCTGGACAAGCTCGTTCTGGTAGCCATTCCGCTACTGTCCGGCCTCGGCATGACAGCCCTCTGGCGCGAGCTCCGCCTGGGTGGCGCGCTGCCGGGCGCCGCCGCCGCGACGCTCTACCTCTGGAACCCGTTCGTGGCCGAGCGACTGCGGTTGGGTGCCTGGGCGCTCCTCCTCGGGTACGTCGCCCTGCCGTGGCTCGTGCGGTCCGCTGTCAGACTGCGTCGGGGGGAGGGCTGGCCCGGCTTCGTGCTCGCCTCCGCCGGGTGTGCGCTGACGGCATCAGGTGGAATCACCGGACTGCTGGTCGCAGGGCTGCTCTTGTTGTGGCCGCCGCGAGCACCCAAGCTGTGGCCGCTGGGCGCGGCAGTCCTGCTGAACGCGCCGTGGCTGGTGGCAGGCCTCACTCATGGTGGAAGCTCGACGACCGACCCCGCCTCAGTGGCCGCGTTCGCCGCTCGCGACGAGGGCTATGGCGGCACGCTGCCCACTTTGCTCACCTTGGGCGGTGCCTGGAACGCGAATGTTGTCCCCGGCAACCGAGGCGACCTGTTGCCGCTGATCTTCGCCTTCGTCATGCTGCTTGCCTCGGTGGCCGGTGTGGTCCTCTGGTGGCAACGGGATCACCTAGTGGGAGCCTTGGTCGTAGCTGCCGGCATCGCATTGCTCATTGCGCTCGCTGGAGTCGTCGCGCCCGGTGCGTTCGCCCAAGTCGTCGCGCACGTACCAGGGGCGGGCCTCTTCCGCGACGGTCAGCGCTACCTGCCACCACTGGTCCTGCTCGAGTCCGTCGGCTTCGGCGTTGCGATCACTGCGGTCCTGAAACACGTCCACCTGCAGAAGGTGGTCGGAGTCACCGCGGTGCTGCTTCCGATCGCGGCTCTCCCCGCGCTCTCCGGCGGAGCCGGTCTGCACGTGTCGCACTACCCGGCGGAGTGGGAGCAGGCACAGCAGGCGGTTGCCGGCCGCTTCATCCCGTGGCCGTTCGAGTCCTATCGCGCACCGCTGTGGAACGGACGCCGCCCGGTGCTCGACCCGATGCCGCGGTACTTCGCCCAGCCCTCAGTCGTCCCTGACGAGTTGATCGTGAGCGGCCACCGACTGGCGGGCGAGGACCCGAGTGCCGCCGCCGTGGCAACCGCGATCCGCGGGGCCATGCGTGACAGGACCGATCCGACATCGGTCTTGCTGCAGCAGGGCGTCGGGTGGGTGGTGGTCGACCGTGAAGCCGGCGGACCAACGCCATGGACTCTCATGCGCGGTCTCACGGAGGAGTTCTCCGGTCCGACTGTCACGGTCTACCGACTCGCTGGGACGCCGGTCCCGCAGCACCATGCGCTCTGGCGGACAGTCGTCGTACTGGCTGCCTGGGCGGCCGCGGGAATGACCTTGATCGCCGCTCTGGTGTCTGTGGTCCGGCGTTGTTACTCTTCGGTTCACTTGACCGGGAGGGGACACGTTTCATGGGATCACTGATCGGTGCGGCCATCGCCGTACTCGCCGGGCTAGCGGTGGCTACCACGACGGTTGTCGGGGTGGTTCAGTCGGTGAAGGAGGACCCGGCGCCGCCGCCCGGTCAGACCCAGGGGCAGGCGGACGAGCCGATCGTCGGCTACGGGATGAAGTAGGCGTCAGCAGTCGATCGAAGGCCAGTGCGGCGGCACACCAGGTGAACCTGCCCGCACTGGCCGACGCTCCCTCCGACAGCCGCTGCCGCAAGGCGCCGTCCTGCAGTAGACGAGTGATCGCCTCGGCGAACTCAGCAGGACTGTCCACCAGCACACCCGAGACTCCGTCATGGACGGACTCTGTCGGCCCGCCGGCACTCCGGTAGGCCACCGTGGGTACGGCGTGACCCGCGGCCTCACCGACGACGAGACCCCAACCCTCCTTGAGGCTTGGCAGTGCGAGCACCCAGGCCTCGTCGTACGCCGCGTGCTTGTCGTCCTCGCTGACATGGCCACGGAACTCGACCGCGTCCCGCAGGCCGCGCTCCTCGACGTACGTGCGTAGTGAGTCCTCCCACCAGCCTGAGCCGACAACTATCAGGCGAGCGTCGGGAACGACCTTGCGTGCCTGTGCGATCGCGTCGACGGCGTGCTCGAGTTGCTTGTGCGGAACGAGGCGGCCGACACACACCACGGTCGGCGCGGATGCCTTCGGTTGCTGGCGTGCCGGCGCCGGATCGGTGCCGTTGTGGATCACCTCGATGTCGGTGACGCCCAGCCCGAGGAGTTCGTCGCGTGACGCCGATGACACCGTTACGTAAGGACAATCGGCGTACAGGCGTGGTGCGACGCGGGACTCCAGCCACCATCCGAGCCGGCCACGCCAGCCCGGGTACACCACCTGCCACTGCTCCTGGTGCACGTGATGCACGAGGACGACGACGGTACGACGTACGAGACGGGTAAAGAATGGGAGTCCGTTCTGCACGTCGACAACGCGGTCCGGCCGGCGCAGCAAGGTGTGCAGGAGGCCGCGTAGGTACACCGTGACCTTGGTCCCTCGGTACACGTACCGGACGTCGTGGCGACGCGCTTCCCGTGGGCTCCCCGGGTACGCCGCGCAGAGCACGGTCACCGACCAGCCCAATGCCGCAAGGCCTCTAGCCACCTCCTCCACATAGCGCTCCGAGCCTCCGCCCTCCGGGTTCGTCGTGTCCCGCCAATTCAGCAACAGCACGCTCTGCGCACGCACCTGGTCAGCCCCACCCCTCTGGTCACCTCCCCCGAGGTAATGGCCGGGGACGTTACCAAGGAGTAACGATGTCCGCCAGACCTCGCGAGATCCGTTAATGTCCCGCCTGTGCAGGTGATGACGAACACCACGGACAACCGGGAGTGGACGGCCGATCTCGGGCGTGCGATCCGGCTGTTCCGGGCGTTCGGCGTCGAGCAGACGGACCCGGATCGCTTCTACGAAACGCTTGCTGCAGACTCCGTCGGCCAACTGCGCCAGTACGCCGATCTCCGCGGTGCACGGATGCTCGACGTCGGTGGCGGACCGGGGTACTTCGCCGACGCGTTCCGCCAGGCCGGAGCGACGTACTACGCGATCGACTCCGACCTCGGTGAGCTGAGCGGCCGCGGTGAACCCACACCGGGCACTGTGCTCGGCAGCGGCATGGCTCTGCCGGTTGCAGACGCTACAGTCGACATCTGCTTCTCGTCCAACGTGCTGGAGCACGTGCCCGACCCGTGGCTGATGGCTGACGAGTTGGTTCGCGTCACCCGGCCCGGTGGGACGGTCTTCCTGTCGTACACCGGCTGGTGGGGACCGCATGGCGGTCACGAGACGGCGCCTTGGCACTACCTCGGCGGACACCGCGCCGCCAGTCGGTACGAGCGCCGCCGGGGGCATCCGCCGAAGAACAGGTTCGGTGAGTCGCTGTTCCCGATCACAGTGGCCGGGGGACTGCGGTGGGCACACGCCTGCCCGGAAGCGGACCTCGTCGCGGCGGTGCCGAGGTATCACCCGCGCTGGGCGTACGGCGTACTCGCGGTGCCCGCGCTGCGGGAGGTCGTGACCTGGAACCTCGTCCTGGTGCTCCGGCGTCGATGAGGAGACTGAAGGCCGGCAGTTCGGAGCAGGTGGTCTGGCGAGCGAGGCTCGTGCTGGGCTGCCTGTTCCTGATCGCCCTGTGCTTCCACCAGGCGCCCGGCAAGATCGTGCCCGACACCAAGCTCGACCTCACCGCCGCGCCAGGTGGCTTCCTCGCTCGCGCACTGCACCTGTGGGATCCACTGGGTGCGTTCGGTCAACTGCAGAACCAGGCCTACGGCTATCTGCTGCCCATGGGCCTGTTCCACTGGCTCCTGGATTCGCTGTCGGTGCCGGACTGGATCACGCAACGCCTGTGGTGGTCGCTGGTTCTCTGTGTCGCCTTCCTCGGTGTCTGGAAGCTCTGCAATGCCTTGCAGTACGGCGTCCCCTGGACGCGCTTCGCCGTCGCGCTGTTCTACGCCTTGAGTCCGCGGATGCTCGGCGAGCTGTCGATCACGTCGGTCGAGGTGTGGCCGATCGCGATGGCTCCGTGGGTACTGCTGCCACTCGTCACCCCGCGCGCCCGCTCCGGTTGGTGGCGGGTCGGTTGGTCGGCCGTGGCGTTCGCACTGGTCGGGGGAGTCAACGCGGTCGCTACCGGCGCGACGCTCGTACTGCCTGCGATCTGGCTGATCACTCGGCGACTGGACCGGTCGACGGTGAAGGTAGCGGTCGGCTGGTTGGGCTGTGTGGTCGCGGTGTCGACCTGGTGGCTCGTGCCACTGCTGCTGCTCGGTCGCTACAGCCCGCCGTTCCTCGACTGGATCGAGGACGCGGCCGTGACCACCGGTACGGCGAGTGTGTTCGAGTCCTTCCGTGGTACGTCGCAGTGGCTCAACTTCCTGTCCGGCGGTGATGGACCGAGCTGGCCGGCGGGTTGGCTCTATGTCACGCAGCCGACGCTGATCCTGATCACCGCAGTGATCGCTCTGCTCGGCCTTGCAGGCTTGGCGATGGGATCGCTCAAGAACCGCGGCTTCCTGCAGCTGTCGCTCGTGGCGGGCCTCTTGCTGGTGACCCTGGGCCACGCAGGTGCGGCTGGCTCACCACTGGCGCCGCAGTTGCACGACCTGCTCGACGAACCGCTGGCAGCACTGCGCAACACGCACAAGTTCGAGCTGGTCGCGCGTCTGCCGCTCACTCTGGCTGCGGCGCATTCGCTGAGCCGGCTCGCGGAGTGGTCCGTTGCCCGCGGAATCCACCGCCGAGTTGTCCCGGTCCTGGTCGCCTGCCTGGTCGTCTCGGTCGCGACGCCGGCCATCTTCGGTCAGCTGCCCAGACATGAGTCGTACGAGGCCATCCCCGCACACTGGCGGGAGGCCGCTACCTGGCTCGACAACCAGTCCGCACCGGGCAGCGTGCTGGTCGTCCCGGCCGCGTCATTCGCGGACTTCACCTGGGGTTCGACGAAGGACGAGCCGTTCCAGGCCCTGCTGAAACGACCCATGGCCGTGCGAGACGCCGTACCGCTGGGGTCTGCCGGGACGACGCGGTGGCTGGACGAGGTGGAGCGCCGGCTCGGGTCCGGCGTCGGAGACCAGACACTGCGACAGGCGCTCACACGTGCGGGAGTCAGGTACGTCGTCGTACGCAACGACCTCAGGTACGACGCACAGGTGACGCCGACGTTGGCGGTGCACGAGAGCCTGGCCGAGTCCGGGATCAAGCGAGTGGCGCACTTCGGCCCAGCCACCGGCAGCACCATCGAGCAGCCCGATGCGACGCTCGATGGGCACACGCGACTGCCCTACCTGAGCGTGGAGATCTACGACGTCGGCAGCACCAGTGCCGGTCGCCTGGTTCCGCAGTCGCGGCTCGTGGAAGTCCGTGGCGCGGCCGAGGACGTACCGGCCGCATTGACGGCACTCGGCGGCGACCGTGACGCGATCACCAGCACCGACGCCGCGGGCCGGCTCGACGGGTTGCCGCTGGTCCAGACCGACGGCATGCAACGCCGTGAGGTGTCGGTCGGTCGCCCGGCGGAGAATTACTCGCCGGTGCTCACCGAAACCGAACAGGGCCGCCAGCATCGCCGCACCCTCGGGTACGACGTCGACGCCAAGGCACCGAGTACGACGCGGACATGGGACGGCGGCGTGGTCGACGTACGGGCGTCTTCGTCCGCGGCGGATGCGGATGCCACGTTGCGGACCGGACCGGGCAACGGACCGTTCGCCGCGGTGGACGGCGATCCGTCCAGTCGCTGGATCTCGGGAACGTTCGGCCGGAGCAGTGGTGAATGGCTGGAGCTGACGTTCGCGTCGCCGCGCACGGTCGACGGGCTGACGGTCCAGTTCTCGCTGGCACCGCCGACCACCGAAGCGGTCCGGATACTGCAGGTCGATACGGACGCCGGGTCGATGACCTCGGTGCTCTCCGGGTCAGCCGATCCGGAGAGCATCCCGACTCCACCGGGCAAGACGCAGCGGCTGCGGCTCAGTGTCGGAGTGACCGACGGCAAGAACCCGAACGGGGTGTCGATCGCCGAGGTGACCCTGCCGGGTATGGCTGCCGTCAGCAGGCTCAGCGTGCCCGACACTGACCGGCAACCGAGCGCACTGGTGTTCAGGAACCAGCAGATCGGGCGGTCTGCCTGCCTCCACATCGACACCCGGCCGCTGTGCCGGCAGAGCGACGCCAAGGACTCGGAGGAGCCGACCGGGCTCTTGCGCAGTGTGGAGCTCCCCAAGGCGGCGTCGTACCAGCTGCAGGGGACCGCACTGGCCAAGGACGGCGCGACTCTCGAGGGCATGCTCGTCGTACCGGGGGCCATCACCGCCTCCGCCTCGTCCCGGGCCGTCACGGCTCCGGAGGGGCGGCCGGGTGCAGCCGTCGACCGCGATCTCGGCACCGGCTGGGTGGCGGATCCCAGCGACCCGGCGCCGAGCCTGACCTTGAGGTTGCCCAGGGCACGGGAGTTGAGCGGGCTGCAGTTCCTCACCGATCCGTACCTGACCGCGTCTCACCCGGCCGAGGTGCTGCTGCGCTTCGACGGCAGTCCACCGACGCGGAGCACGGTGGATCCCGAGGGCTACGTCCGGTTCGGCGCACGGAAGGCTCGGACGGTCGAGGTGGATTTCGCCGGAACCAGACCGATGGTCGACTTCGACTCAGCGACCGGGTACGCGCGGACCGCACCGGTCGGCGTGGCGGAGGTCCGGGTGCTCGGTGCCGACGATCTGCGCAAGGCACTCGACCTGAACGGCCAGAACGGGGCGTACTGCGGCTATGGCCCAGGTGTGCGCGTCGACGGCGTACCGGCGGATACCCAGGTGAAGGCGACCGTGCGCGACCTGCTGCAGCGGCGGCCGGTCACCTTCACCACGTGCGGGAAGGACTCCGTGGTGCCACTGCAGGCAGGGCGGCACAACGTGGACGTCCTGGCCGGTGGCGGCTTCGTGCCGACCGAGACGACGCTGACCACGGCAGGGCTCGGCGACGTGTCCACCACGCCGGTGCAGAGCGTGGACGTGTGGCGTCCCAACCCGGCCGAGCTGACCGCCGAGGTGCCGGCCGCGGACGAGCAGTCGGTGCTGACCGTCGCCCAGAACTACAACGAGGGCTGGCAGGCGTACGACGGCAGTGGCCACAAGCTGACCCCGATCCGCGTCGAGGGCTGGCAGCAGGGCTGGGTGCTGCCGGCAGGCCCCGAGCAGGTGGTCACCGCTCGCTTCATGCCGGACCGGACGTACCGGGCCGGCCTGTTGGTTGGGTTGCTCGGTCTGTTGACAGTCATCGGCATGGCGGTGTTCGTCCGGCGGCGCAGGTCGAGACACTCGGGACACGGGCTGCGCGAAGGTCGCAGCATCGGACCATGGCTCGCTCTGGGTATCGGTCTGGCCGCGGGGTGGTTCATGTCCGGCTGGATCGGGCTCGGTGCGGTCGCGGTGGCCGCAGTCTGCGCGTGGTTCTTGTCCAGGTGGGTGCTGCTCGTGGTGGTCGCCGCTGCGGTGCTGCTCGGGACTCTGGTGGCGGTGGTTCAGCCCTGGCCGGACGGGGGAGCAGGTGTGACCTCGGGAGTCGTCCAGGCGTCGATCTTGTTCGGCTGCGCGCTCGCACTGCTGTCTTCCGGTGAGACGTCATACGACTTGTCCCGCCTGCCAAGGCGCATGATGGGCCGCTCCATCCCGTAGTAGCTCGCTGCGGCGACGGCGGCCGACAGGACGAGCGTGGGGAAGAACAGTACGGCGAACTTCCCGCTGAAGAGCTCGTAGCCGCTGATCCGCTCGATCAGGCTCAGCACGATCAGGTGGTACGCGAAAACGCCGTACGAGATGTCGCCGGCGACATGACCGACCCTGCCACCTAGGACCCGTGCCGTGCGCGCAGTCGGTGTCACGGCCGGGAAGAGTACGCACGCGGCGACGCCGGTGTAGAGGAGACTCTTCATGAACGCCTGACCGGCTGTGGACGTGGTCAGGTTGTACGGCCCGGCCACCGGAGTCGCGGCGATCAAGAGCAGCGCCACGGCGATTCCCCAGACGGTCCCAGGGATCTTGGTGAGCGTGTCCAGGGTGGACGGCCCGAGGCGACCGCTGGTGCGGGCGACCTGCCACAGTGCGAACCCCATGCCGACCGCGAACCAACCGAGGTAGCCAGGCAACCAGAGGCCTGCCTGCGGATGACCGGTCGCGTTCACTGCAGCCATCCACACCGGTCCGAGGACAGTCAGCACACCGAGGACGACGAGTCGCCAGCGCACACTGCGTCGGGTGGGACGCTCGTACCCGGTCAGAAGCTTCGCCAACGCGGGTAGGAGAAGGTAGAACGCGACCTCGGTGGCCAGACTCCACAGCTGGGTGAGCCCGTCCGCCGCGATCCCGTCGAAGTAGATCTGGGTGAGTGTCGCGTGCTGGAGGTACGTCGCCCAGCTCACGCCGTCCTTGTGCGGTACGAGCAGAGCGGCGAGCACTATGGCGACCCAGAGCGCCGGCAGGATCCGGAGGGCCCGATTGCGTAGGTAGGGCAAGGTGAGCGGGGGAAGTGTGCCTTCGAACCACGCCACGGCGTGTGGCCTGTAGAGCAGGAACCCGGAGATCGCGAAGAAGATCGCCACCCCGACGTCCAGCCTCGACAGCACCCCGGCGAACGGCCCGCTCAGCGACGCGCCGGTGTGGAACCCGACATGCGTGGTGAGCACCGCAAGCGCACCGATGGCCCGGAGCCCGTCCAGCGCCGGGAATCTGGTCCTCATCCAGGCAATCCGATCTCGAGGTTCTGCACGCACAGGTTCGTTGCGGGATCGGAGGAGCGTAGCCGGACCTCCGTGGCTTTGATCCGCCGCGACGGACCGAAGTACATGTTCCCGAGTCCCGCGGGCCACTTCGCCCCCGGCAGCGCCGCAACGTTGCCGTCGGCGTCCACCAGTTCGATCGACACGCTGTTCTCCCGGTTGGAGAAGTACGCCACCTTGGCGAACCAGTTCGCGGTGGCGACCTCGTTCTGCGTCGATGCCAGCGGAATGCTGAGTGTTTCGGTGCCGTGCATGAGGTGGTTGCAGAAGGAGTTCGGCTCCTTGGCCGGCTCGCTGCGCGACCACACCGCCAGCTGGGAGGGACGCAGGTGTCCGGTGTCGTCGACGATCAGTGGCTCACTGCTCGGAGACTGCAACTGGAACGGGATCCCAGCCATCCTCAGCACCGGTGAGAGCCGGGTGTCGGACATCAAGGCGTTCACGATCGGCGGCGGCATCGACGTGTCCCACAGGTTCACGTTCGGTCCGGCGCGATCCAGCTCGGCGGTCACGGTCGCGAAGTACGCCTTGGCCGGGTTCTTGCCCCATTCCCTGGCGAACCCGGTGTCCGACACGACCACGCCCGCGATCAGGAACGCGACCGGAACGACCACGAATGTCCGGACCTGGACCGTGCTCAGCGACAGCACGGCAGCCAAGGTGAGCGGGATCGAGAGATCGGACCAATAGTGGTAGTGCGAGGTGAACAGATCGCCGAACAGGACGAATCGTCCGTACGACACCAGGACGACTGTGACCAGCACGTAGATCGCGACGGATCCCCACAGCAGCAGCACTCGTCGGTCCCGGCGCCACGCCGTCAGCAGGAGCAGAGCAGCCACCACGCCGCCGACGACCACGGCCACAGTCGGTGCGGCAGCCGTGCTCATGATCGTGAAGGTGTCCCACTGCCAGGGTCCGCCGACCAGGGCACCCAATGCGACGGCGAACCCGCGGCCGAGGGCCTTCAGCAGAGCGCCTGGTCCGGGCAGGTGACCGGTCGACGGGTTGCCGTGGGTCAGGTAGAGGATGCCAAAGGCAATGATCGGGGCAGTGAGGGCGGCGGCGAAGGGCCAGGTGCGGCGGAGCCAGGGGCGAATCGGCTCGGTGCGGAGATAGAGCGCCAGGGCGACGGCCGTGAACAGGATCAGGCCTGACTTCTCCCAGCAGGCCAGGGTGATCAGGAGCGATAAGGGGCCGTAGGCAATGGCTCGCCGGCGGTGGTCGTCGTACCAGTCGATGGTTGCGTGCAGCAACAGCAAGCCGAAGACGTGGGCGGAGAGGTTGTTGACGCCACTCGACAGTGACATGAACGACGGCATGCTGAGCGGCGTCAGTGCGTAGAAGGCCGTGCCGGCGACGACCCACCAGCTCGAGCCGAGGATCCGGATCAGCAGCAGGCCCATCAGGACGATCGCGATCGCCTGCATCACCACCCGCCAGCCGACGGTGAAGTCGTGGTCGAGCGGCGCGACCGCGGCGAAGACCGCGTAGACGAACCGCAGGCCCGGCGCGATGTGGTCGTTGACCGGCGTCAGCAGTTCGGCCGGCGCGAAGCCGCGACCGCCCTGGACCAGGAAGTCGAGGTCGTCGCTCAGCCACGAGCCCCGGCGCGCGAGGACTCCGAGCACGGCCGACTGCAGCACCGCGATCGCCACGACGACGCCGCGGAGAGCCGATGTCTGCGGTGCCGTCGGCAGCGTCCGGATCCCCCTCATGCGGCGCGACTATATGACAGTTCGAAATTCTCTCGCGCATCGTCTGTTCAAGGTGGCTACCCGCTGGTAGCGTCCCGCGAACAGACCAGGAGGGGATGCAGTGGGGACTCGTAGTCGAGCGGCGTTGATCGGGCTCGGGGTGTTCTTCGTCGGCGTTGCGGCGCTGGCCAGGTTCTATGCGTATCCGACGCTGGCGGTGGCGCCCGCGGACCAGATCGCGCACACGGTGTCGGCCGGGCCGGACGCCACCATCTTCAGCGTCGCGGACCTGAAGGAGAAGAAGGGTGTCGAGCTGGAAGCACGGCGGACCGTCCGTGGTGACGTGGCCGCCGCCGACAAGATCAGCAAGGCGCTGAACCGCAAGGTGGTCGTGTTCGACACCGCGGTGGTGACGGACGACTCGAAGAACTACCAGTTCCCCGACGACGCGTCGCTGACCGGCCTGATGCCGCTGAGCTTCGTCCAGGAGCGGGTCGTGCTGGACGCGCACACAGGTGAGGCGGTGCGCTGGAACCCGTCCGGTGACGACAACAGCGGCGAGTACATCGCGACCACGCTGGAGAAGGCGGACCGGCTCAAGCCCGACCCGACGAGCGCGTTGTTCAAGGGACATGAGGGTCTGGTGCTGAAGTTCCCGTTCGGCACCGAGAAGAAGACCTACCAGTTCTGGGACACCACGCTGCGCAAGGCGTTCCCGATCACTTACAAGGAAACGACCAAGCTGGACGGCCTCAAGGTCTACGTCTTCGAGCAGGACATCCCGAAGCAAGAGGTGCCGCTGGCGAAGCCGCTCGAGGTGCCGGGCAGCCTGGTCGACCAGCTCGGCCAGGATTCCGTCGAGGTGCAGCGGACGTACAAGAACACCCGGACGCTGTGGGTCGAGCCGGTCACCGGCGCGATCATCAAGGGCCGTGAGCACCAGCTCGCCACCATCGCGTACGACGGCGAGGACAAGCTGACCGCCACCAAGGTCACGATCGCGTACGACGACGCGACGGTGAAGAAGAACGTCAAGGGCGCGGTCGAGAACGGTCACAACGAAGGCGGCTACCAGTCGAAGGCGACGCAGCTGCACCTCATCGGCTTCTGGGTGCCGTTGCTCTCCCTGATCCTCGGACTGCTCCTGCTGGGCTTCGTGGCCGTGCGGTCAGGCCTTCCGGGCCGACCAGATGGCGGTGCCGGGGACTAGCCGGCCGCGGTCCGGTCCCCAGCCGCCCCAGACCAGCTCGTGCCCGGCCGGCCAGTCGGGCTCGAGCAGGTCGTCGACGACGAAGCCGGCGCCAGTGAGTGCGCGAATCCAGTCGCCGGTGGTGCGGTGGTGCTCGGCGTAGACCGGCGTACCGGCGTCGTCGACCTCCACGTACGGCGTGCGGTCGAAGTAGGAATGGGTGATCCGCAGACCGGCCGGGCTGGGGTCGTCCGGCATGGTCCAGCGGAACGGGTGCGTCACCGAGAACACGAGCAGCCCGCCCGGCTTGAGCGTCCGGGCGATCTCGCGGAGCGCGGTCTCGGCGTCGGCCACGAACGGCAGCGCGCCGAACGCCGAGCAGACGATGTCGAACGTGCCGTTCTTATAGGGCAGCGCTACGGCATCGGCCGCGACCGTCCGCACCGCGGTTCCGGTCCGCGCGTCGAGTTCGCGCGCGATGCGCAGTTGCTCGACGGAGATGTCGAAAGCGACGACGTTCGCGCCTTGCCCGGCCAGCCAGCGCGAACACTGCGCGGCGCCGCACCCGACCTCGAGGATGCGCTTGCCCCGGACCGGACCGAGCAGCTGGGCCGATTCCTCGTCGACACCCTCGGGACACCAGATGAAGCGGTCGTCACCGAGGAAGTCACCATGTTCGGCCAGATACTCGCCGGCCGCCGCGTTCCAGTAGGCCCGGCTGGCCCGCGAAGTCTCCGCCTCGGTCAACTCCACCCGCACCGGCCCAGTCACAGAGGAAACTCTAGTGTTCAGCGGTATGAGTGATTTCGCGGCCAGCGCTGTCCCGCTGACGGGCGGGTACGGCGGTCAGACGTATGCGGTCAGCGCCGGCGGCGAGGACGCCGTACTGAAGTTGTATGTGAAGGACCCCGGGCGGGCGGCGATCGACGCGGCGCTGCTGCAGCTGGTCCGCGGACTGCTGCCGGTGCCGCGGGTGCTGGAGGCGAAGCGTGAAGGGTCCGTCGAGGACCCGCCCTATCTGCTGACCGAGCGGCTGCCTGGGGTGAACCTGCAGGTCTACCTGGAGACGGCGGGGGAGGACGAGCGCCGGACGGTCGGGGAGCAGTTGGGGGAGCTCCTGGTGCGGCTCAGCGGGATGCCGTTCCTGACCTTCGGGCTGTTCCGGGACGGCGAACTGGCGATCGAGCCGTTCGGGTCGGGCGATCTGGAGCAGTACGTCGAGGGTCTCGACCTCGGGTTCAGCCCGGAGCAGGCGGTGAACTTCGCCGGCGTGATCGCGGCGGCCGAGGACGTACTGGCCGAGGGGGTCGACCGGGTCTGCCTGGTGCACAGCGACTTCAATCCGAAGAACCTGCTGGTGGATCCTGCGACCGCGCGGATCACCGGGCTGATCGACTGGGAGTTCGCTCACGCGGGATCGCCGTACACGGATCTGGGAAACCTTTTCCGCTTCTGCGTCGATCCGGCGCTCGCCGGGGCGGTGCTGAGCGTGCTCCGGGGGAGCGGGCTCGGGCTGGGGGAGCCGCTCGTGGACCTGGGCCGGGCGGCCGACCTGTGGGCACTGCTGGACCTGGCCGCCCGCTCCACCGAGCACGAGATCGCGGCCGCCGCCCACGACCTGGTGGCTCGCATGGCGGACACGAGTACCCTCTCCGGAGGACGACCCGCCCTAGGGGATGTGTGCTGACCCCGTCCGTGCTGCGCGGCACTCGGCACGGGCTCGCGACTGGACGGGGTCAGCACACACCCGCTGGACGTCGTACATTGAGATGAATGGCACGTCGGGAGACCTCGGCGGGCGGCCGGTACGGACCGGGTGCCCCAGGTTGTGCTGTCTTCGTCAAGACCGGTATTCTGTGAGATGCGCTATGGGCCCGCGCGACCTCGGACGGAGCAGGCTCGTGCTCGCAGCAGTCGGTGGTGAATCTGTGCTCTTCAGGCAATCCAGCGGTTTGATGCGATCCAACGGTTCATGACGCGACCGCACAACACCACCAGTCCACGGAGCAACCCACCACATGACGGCCAGCATCGAGGCACCTCTCGACCCCGCAGTACGCAGCACCCCGCAGGTAGCGGTCAATGACATCGGGTCGGAGGAAGACTTCCTCGCGGCGATCGATCAGACCATCAAGTACTTCAACGACGGCGATATCGTCGAGGGCACCATCGTCAAGGTCGACCGGGACGAGGTCCTGCTCGACATCGGTTACAAGACCGAAGGCGTGATCCCCTCCCGCGAGCTGTCGATCAAGCACGACGTCGACCCGAACGAGGTCGTCAACGTCGGCGACCACGTCGAGGCCCTGGTTCTCCAGAAGGAGGACAAGGAAGGCCGCCTGATCCTCTCGAAGAAGCGCGCCCAGTACGAGAAGGCCTGGGGCACGATCGAGAAGATCAAGGAAGAGGACGGCGTCGTCACCGGCACGGTCATCGAGGTCGTCAAGGGTGGTCTCATCCTGGACATCGGCCTGCGTGGCTTCCTGCCGGCATCGCTCGTCGAGATGCGCCGGGTCCGCGACCTCCAGCCGTACGTCGGCCAGGAGATCGAGGCCAAGATCATCGAGCTGGACAAGAACCGCAACAACGTGGTCCTGTCCCGCCGGGCGTGGCTGGAGCAGACGCAGTCCGAGGTGCGGATGAACTTCCTCACCCAGCTGCAGAAGGGCCAGATCCGCAAGGGTGTCGTCTCCTCGATCGTCAACTTCGGTGCGTTCGTGGACCTCGGCGGCGTCGACGGTCTGGTGCACGTCTCGGAGCTGTCCTGGAAGCACATCGACCACCCGACCGAGGTGGTCGAGGTCGGCCAGGAGGTCACCGTCGAGGTGCTGGACGTCGACATGGACCGCGAGCGGGTCTCGCTGTCGCTGAAGGCGACCCAGGAAGACCCGTGGCAGCAGTTCGCCCGGACCCACCAGATGGGCCAGATCGTGCCCGGCAAGGTCACCAAGCTGGTTCCGTTCGGTGCGTTCGTCCGCGTGGAGGAGGGCATCGAGGGTCTGGTGCACATCTCCGAGCTGGCCGAGCGGCACGTCGAGATCCCGGAGCAGGTCGTCCAGGTCAACGACGACACGATGGTCAAGATCATCGACATCGACCTCGAGCGTCGCCGGATCTCGCTGTCGCTGAAGCAGGCCAACGAGGGTCTCGACCCGGTCTCCGACGACTTCGACCCGACGTTGTACGGCATGACCGCGACGTACGACGACCAGGGCAACTACGTCTACCCCGAGGGCTTCGACCCGGAGACCGGCGAGTGGCTCGAGGGCTTCGACGCTCAGCGCGAGGAGTGGGAGCGGCAGTACGCCGAGGCCCACACGCGCTGGGAGGCCCACAAGAAGCAGATCGAGGACGCCAAGACGGCGGACGTCGAGGCCGGCGAGGCGTCGACGTACTCCTCTGCGGCTGCTCCGAAGGACGACGCTCCCGTCGAGGGTGCGCTCGCTTCCGACGAGGCGCTGCAGGCGCTCCGCGAGAAGCTGACCGGCCAGGGCTGATCCCGGCCCGGTAGGTAGCAAGACCCGGAACCCCCGCACCCCCGTACTGGGTGCGGGGGTTCCGCATGTCTGCGGTGGGTCAGTCGTAGGCGCGGCGGGGTTTCGGCTCGCCGAGGTCGGTGCCCCACTGGCCGCGGCCTTCGCCCTTCAGCCGCATCTTCAGCTCCATGATCTGCGCCCGTGCCCCGCTGGCGGTGAAGAAGCCGGTCAGATAGGACTCGTTCGGCGCTCCGACCTCCCAGGCCGGCACCTGTTGTTCGCCGTACCTGACCATGCGGATCGCGGGGTCCTCGCCGGCGCTGATGCGGGCCGCATCCTGTGCGCAGGCGGGCACCCGGCGGGTCGGTCCGTAGGCCGGCGTCCAAACCACATTGGTGCTCGACGGGCCGTGCTGTGGATTGAAGAGGCAGGGTGTACGTCGCTCCGGCAGCGGAGCGCCCGTGAGTCGGGCTCGGGCGCACGCCAGCGCGTAGCGGCCGGCCGTGAGAGTGTCGATCAGTGTGCTGACCGAATCGGCCGAGGTCAGCTTGTCGACCATCCGCCGGGCGGACTCGTACGCATCGAGCGCGGACTGGTAGTCGTGCCGCAGCTCTGTGTCGAGCTCGCCGGTCAGCATGTCGCCGAAGCGCGTGAGCTCCTCGCCGAACTGGATCACGTCCTCGTCGGCCATCGATCGAACCTGCCGGAGCTCGAGTGCGGCCCGGCGTCGCAACCACCCCATAAGTCATGGTAGGCCGAGGCTGACTAAGGTGCTGGCGTGCTGAGAGTGGGGCTGACCGGTGGAATCGGGTCCGGGAAGAGCGCGGTGTCGTCGCGGCTGGCGGCCCGTGGGGCGGTGCTGATCGACTCGGACGTGCTCGCGCGCGAGGTGGTCGCCCAGGGAACCGACGGGCTGGCCGAGGTGGTTGCGGCCTTCGGCGACGGCGTACTGACCACCGAGGGCGAGCTGGATCGGCCGGCGCTCGGGCGGATCGTGTTCGGTGACGAGCCGGCCCGGCGGACGCTGGAGGCGATCATCCATCCGCTCGTCCGGGCGCGGGCCGCCGAGATCGAGGCGGAGTCACCCGCCGGCGCGATCGTCGTCCACGACATCCCGCTGCTGGTGGAGACCGGTCAGGCGGACAGGTTCGACGTCGTCCTGGTGGTCGACACGCCGGTCGACGTACAGCTGGAGCGGTTGACGTCGCAGCGCGGGATGACTGAGGCGGAAGCCAAGCAGCGGATCGCCAGTCAGGCGTCCCGGGAGGACCGGCTCGCGGTGGCCGATCTCGTCGTCGACAACTCCGGCACGCTCGCCGACCTGGACCGTCGGATAGACGAAATGTGGGCCGCCCTACAGGACCACGCAGGGCACGGTCCGGACACGAAAAGGTGACCCCTGCGCGGTAAATGATGAATCCGGGACCGGCTGTACGAGAATCTGTCCCGGTTCGGCCCGGGAGTGATCGGGCCGGCCACCGACGGCGCGCCCCGCGCCGGTCCGGACGTCCGAGGTTGGGAGGATGGCGTGGTTTGCCCGCGCTGCAACTCTGACGTCCCCGAGGTATCGCACTTCTGCCACCACTGTGGCAACGATGTGCGCTCCGGGGACGCCGAGCGGAAGAACGCGTACGCTGCCAGGCCCGATGAGCCGGTGGCGTCGTTCAAGCTGGTTTCGACGATCATGCCGCAGGGCTCCGGCACGCAGCCGTACACGTACAAGGTCGCGCTCGGCGTCGGCCTGCTGCTGACCGTCGTGACCGCCGCGCTCGGCGCGCTGCCGGTGGCGATCATGATCGCGGCGTTCGCCATTCCGATCGTCTACATCCTCTACCTGTACGACGTGAACCTCTGGGAGGACGAGCCGATCCCGGTCGTCGCCGCGGCCTTCGTGCTGACCGGCGTCCTGGCCGCGGTGTTCACCTGGCTGTGGTCGGACAAGCTCGCGCTCACGCTCGACACGATCGGTGGCAACGACGCCGGCCCGTCCGGGCGTGACCTGCTGATCCTGCTCCTGCTGGTGCCGGTCGTCTCGGAGCTGATCCGGCAGATCGGCCCGCTCTACCTGGCCTCCCGGCCGCGGTACGACGACCTGATGGACGGCTTCACGTTCGGCGTGGTGGCCGGTGTCGGCTACGCCTGCTTCGAGACGCTGGTGCTGCACTGGGGCTGGATCAGCGGCGGCTTCGCCGGTCCGGGCAGCAGCGCCGGTACCTGGATCTCGATCGTGGTCCTGCACGGTTTCATCAAGCCGCTCATCTACGGTTCGGCGACCGGTCTCGCGGGCGCGGAGTTCTCCGGCCTGGGCGAGGGGTACGACGGCTTCACGCCGCGCTGGGTGTCCGGCGTACTCCAGGCGATCGCGGTCAACGCGCTGTTCCAGGGCGGTGTCTACCTGCTCGGCTTCGTCGGCGGCCACGGCTCGACCATCGGCGCGATCCTCGGTGTGCTCTGGGGCCTGCTGCTGCTCGGCGCGCTGATCATCCGGGTGCGGACCGTGCTGCACAAGGGTCTTCTCGAGGCGGCGCTGGAGTCGGCCGCGCGCGGCGGTTCGAACCACGCGTCCGGCGATCTGGCCTTCTGCTCGCGCTGTGAGATGCCGCTGCTCCCGCACTCCGACTTCTGCTCCGCGTGCGGCAACTCGGTGCGATCCGTGCCGAAGTCCGCCCGGGGTGTGACGGCACCGGTGGGCGCGAGTGGGTACGAAGCGACGACTGGGGAGACGCAGGTATGAGCAATCCACAACCGCCCCACGGACCGGGCGGCCAGCCGCCGTACGGCGGTCAGCCGGGTCATCCCCAAGGTCAGCCGGGTCAGCCCCAAGGTCAGCCGGGTCAGCCCCAGGGTCAGCCGGGTTATGGACAGCAGGGGCAGCCAGGTTATGGGCAGCCGCAGGGGCAGCCTGGCTACGGACAGCAGCCCGGTCAGCCGCAGGGTCAGCCGGGGTACGGTCAGCAGCCGGGCTACGGGCAGCAGCCGCCGCAGGGCCAGCCCGGGTACGGGCGCCCGCCGCAGGCCCCACCGGGATACGGTCAGCAGCCGGGCCGGCCGCCGTACCCGCAGCCTGGTCAGCAGACGTTCCCCGGTCAGCAGCAGGCGCCGTACCAGGGTCAGCAGCAGTACCAGGGCCAGCAGTACCCCGGCCAGCAGCAGTATCCGCAGCAACAGCAGTACCCGGTGCAGCAGCAGTACCCGGGCCAGCAGCAGTGGGGTCAGCACCGTGGTCGGACCCCGCGCGGCAAGGGTGGCAACAAGATCCTGTTCATCGCCGGTGGTGCGTTCGCCGTCGTCGCGGTGATCGGTGTCGTGCTGGCCGTCGTCTTCAACCAGGGCGACGACAAGAAGGCAGAGCCGACCCCGGAGCCGACGACCAGCCAGAGCACCGAGCCGACCGGCAACGTCGACGAGGGCATCGAGGTCGCCGAGGGCGTCTTCGTGAAGCCGCAGCCCGGTTACCTCCGCAAGAGCCTGGACAAGTTCACCGGCGTCTACCTGCTCAAGCAGGGCGAGGCGTACTTCATGGTGAACGCGTGGAAGGCCGACGAGGGTGAGAACACCGCGACCGTGCTCCCGCAGCTGATGTCCGCGGAGACCAAGGACCTGTCCTCGGTCAAGAAGGGCGAGCCGAAGGAGACCAAGCCGGGCGAGGGCGACAAGACCGACGTGAAGGTCGTCACCACGCAGAGCTTCGACGCGGTCTCCACCACCCAGAACGGCAGCTTGCCGGTGGTCGGGTTCGTCGGCGTGATCGAGCGCAACGACGGCGTCATCACGATCATTCGGGTGTACGGGCGCAAGGACAAGGTGTCCACCATCCAGCCGGACTCGACCGCGATGCTGCGGTCGGTGGTCAAGAGCCAGTGACCGGCAAGCGCGACAAGGGTTCCGGCGCGGGTAACCCCTGGGTCAACAAGCCCGGCTCGGACGAGGACGATGCGGCGCCGGTCGAGCCGGAACGGCCGGTGTCGCCCTGGGACCTGGAAGTGCCACCGCCTCCGTCGCCATGGGCCGACCCGAACACCCCCGGACCGGGGCCTGGCCCTGGTCCGGCGACGGAGACGAGCTCGGCCTGGGGTGAGAAGGTCGGGCCGCCGTCGTTGCGGCGGCCACCGCCGGAGAAGAAGGGTCCGCGGTTCCCGCCGCTGCTGATCCCGATCGCCGCCGGCCTGATCGTGGTCGTCCTGGTCGCGATCGCGCTGATCGTGCTGTCCGGCGGCGACGACACCGCGGACCCCACGCCGACCCCGACGCCGACGGTGACTTCGCCGACGACGTCGTACCAGCCGCCCGCGAACGCGATCGCGGTCGGCTTCGGCGTCTCCGTCGTACCGGTGGACGGCTGGAGCCTGCTGGCGAAGGAGACGCAGGGCAAGGAGCTCGTGACGTACGCACCGAACGGCGAGCCGCGCTCGTTCTTCTGGGTCCGGCAGAAGCAGAACGTGACCGCGCAGGCGTACGTGCTCGGCATCGTCGAGGGCGAGACCGAGAACGAGATCGCCCAGCTGGGCAACGTCCGGAACCTGCCGTGCCCGAAGGACGTCCTGGAGGAGTGCGTCGCGATCAGCTACACCTCCACCGCCAAGGACAAGTCCGGCGCGGACGTGAAGGTGCAGGGCTACGTCGAGGCGTACCGGCGCAAGGACAAGGTGGTCACCGCGCTGGACTTCCGCACCCGCGTCGACTTCGCCCAGAAGGCCGAGGCGGACGCGACGACGATGAAGAAGTCGGTGCTCGACAGCCTGTGATGACGATTCCCCTGAACGACCGCGAGGAACAGCTATGAGTCAGCATTACGGGCCGCCCCCGGGACCGCCTCCCGCCCCCGCTCCTGGCGGCTGGGGACCCGGACCCGCCGGTCCCTCGCGGTCTGGTGGTTGGGGACCCGGACCCGCCGGTCCCTCGCGGTCTGGTGGTTGGGGTCCGGGGCCGAACCGGCCGCCGCAGCGCCCGGCGAAGTCGAACCGGACCCAGTGGATCATCATGGCCGGCGCGATCGTCGCGGTCGCGCTGATCGCGGTCGGCGTGGTGGTGCTGGTCACCGGCGGCGGAAAGGGTGACGACCCGGCCGCGACGGACACCCCGGACCCGACCGGCACCCTGTACACGCCGTCGCCGACGCCCACGCCGGACGACACCAAAGGCCCGAACGACATCGGGGTCGAGGTCGGCTGGGGTGTCTGGTTCACGCCGGCCAAGGGCTGGCTGCCGGACTGGGACAAGTCCAAGAGCGGGAAGAACTACATGCTGCAGCAGTTCAACGCGCGCGGGCTGCTCGACGGGTACTACTGGGTCCGGCAGACCGAGTTGTACGACGCGAAGGGCTTCGCCGAGCACCTGGTCGACATCGAGTCGAACGGCATGCAGGGCGTCCGGATCGGCAAGGGCGTGGCCTGCAAGCCGGCGAACGAGTCGATCAAGGCCTGCTATGCGCTGTCGTACGCCGGCGTGTGGGTGGGAAAGACTGGGAAGAAGGTCGCGATGCGGGGCTTCGTGACCGCCTACCAGGACAAGTTCGACCGCGTCACCGCCACCGACGCAGCCCTGGAAACCAGAGTCTACGAACGCCGGGTCAACGAACTCATCTACATGAACAACTCAGTAGTAAAGAGCATGTGACCTGCGCCAACCACCCGCCGAGCATGTGCGGCAACCACCCGCCCGCCCACATGTGACCTGCGGAGCCCACCCACCCGCCGAGCGCAGCGAGGTGGGTGTGTTTTGTGCTTTGACCTGGGGTTTTAGATTCTGTCGGTGGTGGGTCGTACGGTGGGGGACATGAGACAGGTCTCGGATCTCCAGCGTATGGTCGCCCCGCTGAAGGTGGTGTCCGATTTCGAACCGGCCGGTGACCAGCCGGCCGCGATCGCGGACCTCGAGCGGCGGATCAACGCCGGCGAACAGGACGTAGTACTGCTGGGCGCCACCGGAACCGGTAAGACCGCGACCATCGCCTGGCTGGCCGAGAAGATCCAGCGCCCGATGCTGATCCTCCAGCCGAACAAGACCCTGGCCGCCCAGTTCGCGAACGAGCTGCGGCACTTCTTCCCGGCCAACGCAGTCGAGTACTTCGTCTCCTACTACGACTACTACCAGCCCGAGGCGTATGTCCCGCAGACGGACACCTATATCGAGAAGGACTCCTCGATCAACGAGGAGGTCGAGCGCCTGCGGCACTCGGCCACGTGGTCGCTGCTGACCCGCCGCGACGTGGTCGTGGTCGCGACCGTCTCCTGCATCTACGGCCTGGGTTCCGCGGACGAGTACCTGAACCGCATGATCCACGTGAAGGTCGGCACCGAGATGGACCGCGACGGCCTGCTCCGCAAGCTCGTCGGCGTGCAGTACGCGCGGAACGACCTGGCCGGCACCCGGGGCACGTTCCGGGTCCGCGGCGACACGCTCGAGGTGTTCCCGGTGTACCAGGAGCTCGCCGTCCGGGTGGAGTTCTTCGGTGACGAGATCGAGCGCGTGATGACGCTGCACCCGCTGACCGGTGAGGTGATCAGCGAGGAGGACGAGGTCTACATCGGCGCCGCGACGCACTACGTGACCGCGCCGGAGCGGATGGAGCGCGCGATCACCTCGATCGAGGCCGAGCTGGAGGAGCGGCTGGCCGAGCTGGAGCGCGGTGGCCAGTTGCTGGAAGCACAGCGGCTCCGGATGCGGACGACGTACGACATCGAGATGATGCGTCAGATCGGCACGTGCTCCGGCATCGAGAACTACTCGCGGCACACCGACGGTCGAGAGCCGGGTACCGCGCCGCACTGTCTGCTGGACTACTTCCCCGAGGACTTCCTGCTGGTCATCGACGAGTCGCACGTGACCGTCCCGCAGATCGGCGGGATGTACGAGGGCGACATGTCCCGGAAGCGGACGCTGGTCGAGCACGGGTTCCGGCTGCCGTCGGCGATGGACAACCGCCCGCTGCGCTGGGAGGAGTTCCTGGAGCGGATCGGCCAGACCGTCTACCTGTCCGCGACCCCGGGGCAGTACGAGCAGGACAAGTCCGACGGGCACGTCGAGCAGCTCATCCGGCCGACCGGTCTGGTCGACCCCGAGGTGATCGTGAAGCCGACCAAGGGCCAGATCGACGACCTGATCCACGAGATCCGGATCCGGGTCGAGCGCGACGAGCGCGTCCTGGTCACCACCCTGACCAAGAAGATGTCCGAGGACCTGACCGACTACCTGCTGGAGATGGGAATCCGGACCAGGTATCTGCACAGCGAGGTCGACACGCTCCGCCGGGTCGAGCTGCTCCGCGAGCTGCGAATGGGCGAGTACGACGTCCTGGTGGGTATCAACCTGCTGCGTGAGGGCCTCGACCTGCCGGAGGTGTCGCTGGTCGCGATCCTGGACGCCGACAAGGAGGGCTTCCTGCGCTCCGGCCGGTCGCTGATCCAGACCATCGGCCGCGCCGCCCGGAACGTGTCCGGCCAGGTGTTCATGTACGCCGACAAGATCACCCCGTCGATGGAGCTGGCGATCGACGAGACCAACCGGCGCCGGGCCAAGCAGATCACGTACAACGAGGCGAACGGCGTCGACCCGCAACCGCTGCGGAAGAAGATCGCCGACATCACCGACATGCTGGCCCGCGAGGACGCCGATACCGCCGAGCTGCTCGGCTCCGGCCGGACACAGTCGCGCGGCAAGGCACCGGTGCCGGGTGGAGGCAAGGCGAAGGCGGGGGAGAAGGCGAAGGAGCTGGCCGGCGGCCTGCCGTCGTCCGACCTGGCCGACCTGATCCAGCAGCTCACCGACCAGATGCACAACGCGGCCGCGGAGCTCCAGTTCGAGGTCGCGGCCCGCTACCGCGACGAGATCTCCGAGCTGAAGAAGGAGCTCCGTCAGATGACCAACGCGGGAGCGAAGTAGTCAGTCCCGCGGTACGACGGTGTGCTTCGGTGACTCGTCGACGTGCAGGGTGAAGATGTCCGGCCGCGCATAGTGGCCGACGGCATCGAAATCGAACCTGCCGCGATCCAGCTCGCCGAGGTCCAGCTCGGCGAGCAGGACACCTTCGCCACCGCGTAACGGGCCGGCCAGGATCTCACCGAGCGGGGAGACGATCACGCTGCCGCCGTTGATCAGGACCGTCTCCGGCGCGTCGCCCTGGATCGGATGGACGTCGTCGGGGAGGTCGGCGCGGGTGAGGTACTGGTTCGCGCTGATCACGAAGCAGCGGCCCTCGAGTGCGACATGCCGCATGGTCGCTTGCCACTGATCACGGTCGTCCACCGTGGGTGCGCACCAGAGCTCGACACCCTTGGCGTACATGGCCTGCCGGAACAGCGGCATGTAGTTCTCCCAGCAGATCGCAGCGCCGAGCACACCGAACTCCGTGCGTACGGCGGGCATGGTCGAGCCGTCGCCCTGGCCCCAGAGGAAGCGCTCGGCCGCGGTCGGCATCAGCTTGCGGTGCTGTGCGACCAGTCCGCCGACCGGGTCGATGAACAGCGCCGTGCAGTACAACGTGCCACCATCGCGCTCGATGACGCCGGCGACGACGTGAACGCCCAGCTCGGCCGCGAGTTCGGCCAGCCTGCTGGTCTCCGGACCGGGCACCTCGACCGCCGCCTCGCGGTACCGCCTAAAGGTGTCGCGTCCTTCGGGTGACCGCGAACCAACGGTGACGCCGAAGTCGAGCCCTTTCGGGTAGCCACCGAGAAAGGCCTCCGGCAAGACGACCAGCCGCGCGCCGCCCGCTGCGGCCTCCCGCAGGTACCGCTCGGCCTTGACCAGGGTCGCGGGGGTGTCGAACAGCGTGGAACCGGCCTGGACCGCGGCGACGACGACAGAAGTCATGCCGAGCAGCGTAGTTCTGTCCGCCGCGAGGTCTACTGTGCCTGTCAGACCTACCAGGGGAGGACGGCAATGTTCGATCACCTGTCGCTGCAATGTGACGACCTGGGCGCGAGCCGGCGGTTCTACGAGCAGCTGCTCGGTCCGCTGGGGATCAGCGTGAGCATGGACTTCGGCGACGTGCTCGGGCTGTCCGGGCCGGACGGCGTACCGAAGTTCTGGCTCGGCAAGCACACGACCGGCGGCGCGCAGCGGGAGATTCACCTCGCCTTCACCGCCCCGGATCGCGCGGCGGTGGATACCTTCCACGCCTCCGCTCGGGAGTTGGACGCCGAGATCCTGCACGAACCCCGCGAATGGCCTGAGTACCACCCCGGCTACTACGCGGTCTTCGTGCGCGACCCGGACGGCAACAATGTCGAAGCGGTGAGCCACGCGTGACGAGGCTGAGTGGTAAAGAGATCCTCGCGCACTGCCTGGCGAAGCCGGGCGCCTGGCAGGACGAGCCCTGGGAGGGGGATGTCGTCGCGAAGGTCGGCGACAAGATCTTCGCGTTCCTCGGCGGTGGCGAGGGAGTCGGGCTCAAGTGCGGCGCCAACCGGGACGAGGCGGACGAACTCGTCGACACCTACCCCGACGACGTCAGCAAGATGGCCTACATCGGGCGATCCGGGTGGAACACGGTCCGCCTCGGCGGGACTGTTCCCGACGCCGAGATCCTCGAGCTGATCGACACGTCGTACGAGACGATCGTCGCCAAGCTGCCGAAGAGCAGACGCCCGTAGCAGACGAACACCACGCGTCCATCGGGGGCCAATTGATCACGCTGCGCAATTATTCCCTGACTGGGCTGTGACGATATCGACAGGCGGAGACGGCGCGCTGGATTTGGAGTCTTGGACATCGACCCGTCAGAATAGTCGTGGAGAAGGGGAGTATTCCTTCGCGGCGGCATCGTCATCACGGTCAAGGATTCGCTCCTGCGCCCGGTGCCACCGGCCGGACTCATCACACTGAGTGCGGCGGAAGAGACCTTCGGAGTCCTGTTTCGTCTGAGCTCCGGAGGTTATTTGATGCACGTTGCTGACTACGTTTGGTACATCACGGTCGGCGTGCTGCTCGCGCTGCTGGCCTTCGACGTCTTCATCATCGGCCGCCGCCCGCACGAACCGACCACCCGGGAGTCCGCGATCGCGATCGCGTTCTACATCGGTCTGGCGGTCCTGTTCGGCCTCGGGGTGTGGGTGTTCTCGGGCGGCAACTATGCGGGGGAGTTCTTCGCCGGCTGGCTGACCGAGTACAGCCTCAGCGTGGACAACCTGTTCATCTTCCTGATCATCATGTCGAGGTTCGGCGTACCCAGGAAGTACCAGCAGACCGCCCTGCTGGTGGGCATCATCCTGGCGCTCGTCTTCCGCGGCATCTTCATCGCGGTCGGTGCGGCCGCGATCAACCAGTTCTCCTGGATCTTCTACCTGTTCGGCGCGTTCCTGCTCTACACCGCGGTCCACCTGGCGAGGCAGGGCGAGAACGACGACGAGGACTTCAAGGAGAACGCGGTCATCCGGTTCGCCAAGAAGCGGCTGAACGCCACCGACGAGTACAACGGCGTCAAGCTCACCGTGATCAAGAACGGCAAGCGGCTCGTCACCCCGATGGCGATCGTGATCGTCGCGCTCGGTACCACCGACCTGCTGTTCGCGCTCGACTCGATCCCGGCGATCTACGGCCTGACCCAGGAGCCGTTCCTGGTCTTCACCGCGAACGTGTTCGCGCTGATGGGTCTGCGGCAGCTGTACTTCCTGCTCGGCGATCTGCTCAAGCGTCTGGTCTACCTGTCGCTCGGCCTGTCGGTCGTGCTCGCCTTCATCGGCGTGAAGCTGGTGCTGCACGCGATGCACGAGAACGAGCTCCCGTTCATCAACGGCGGCCACCACATCGAGTGGGCTCCCGATATCCCGATCTGGTTCTCGCTCGGCTTCATCATCATCACGCTCGGTATCACCACCGTCGCCAGCCTCCGCAAGTCCCGCGCCCTCCCGGCGGACCCCGCGGCGGACACCGACGACCCGCCGGCCGCTTCGAACGGCACGCCGGCCGCTTCGAACGGCACGCCGGCCGCCTCGAACGGTACGACGGAGCCCGAGCTCGACCCGAAGACCAAGGCGGAGCTCGACGCCCTCCGCGAGCCGGAGCCGCACGAGTCGGACTCCAAGAAGCCCTGACCTGACAAGCCTTCACGTCGCCCCGGACCCTGCGGTCCGGGGCGACTCGTCTGACAGCCCCTCACCTGGTCCGTCGTACCAGCGACTTGGTGCGGACGGGACCGATCCGGTGCCTGTTCTGCCGCGAACCGCTGGAAAAGGGCGGGGACCGGTGGAGGGATCGAGATCATGCGAGTGCCCGGACTGCACAAGCTCAGCAAGCGACCCGGACGAGACCGCGGACGGCATCGCCGCGGCCGGCCGGCGGCCCAGCATCGCTGGCAGTCGGCGGGTTTGGCCGGTGGGGTGTTGACCCTCGCAGCGGTGGTGGCTCTCACGGCGTCGGGGACCGCACAGCTCCCGGACCGCCCCCCGACCGGCCGGTACGACGCGGCCGAGGGTGCGGAGGCGTCAACGGCCGATCCGTTCATCGATGACGAGGTGCTGGACGAGTTCGTCAAGCCGGAGCAGCTGGTCGCGGTCCCCGTCGGACCTGGCCGGGTGGCGAAACCGGTGCAGATGGTGCTCTCCGGTGCGCCGGTGATCAGCACGCTCGGCGAGAGCGGGATCCCCGAGGTCGCCGTACGGGCGTACAAGAAGGCCGAGGCGCGGTTGGCAGTCAGCGACCCCGGTTGCGGGGTGCCGTGGACGCTGCTCGCCGCGATCGGACGGGTGGAGTCCAACCACGGGCGGTTCGGTGGCGCCAAGCTGCGCGACGACGGCTCGGCCACCCGGCGGATCCGCGGCATCCCGCTCGACGGCCGGCCGAACGTCGCGCTGATCCGCGACTCCGACGGCGGCGCGCTCGACGGCGACACCGTGTATGACCGCGCGGTCGGGCCGATGCAGTTCATCCCGTCGACCTGGCGCTCGGTGAACGCGGACGGCAACGGCGACGGGTTCGCCGACCCGAACAACCTGTTCGACGCTGCGCAGGGCGCCGCCCAGTACCTCTGTACCGGTACGTCGAACCTGCGCGACCCGGCCCGCGCCGGTCAGGCGGTACGGCGCTACAACAACGCCGACTCCTACGTCCGGGTAGTACTCGGGCTGGCCCGGACGTACGAAGCCGGCCGGGTGGTCGGCCTGCCGTCGACCGGAGACCTGCTCCCGAACGAGCCCGTCGACCCGCCGGCGATCCGCCCCTGGCCGACCGACGATCAGCCAGGCGACTCGGTCCTCGCCAAACCCGCCCCAACCCAACGCACCGAACCCGCCTGGCCACCACGAGCGACAACCCGCCGGCAGCCGACGACCGCGCCACCGAACTGGCCGAACCCGGTCGTCCCCCTGCCCAGCAAGCCCACCGCCCCCAAACCCACCGCAAGTACAACCAACCCGAAGCCGTCCCAGCCGACCCAGACCCAACCGCCCCAGCCGAAGCCGTCGGCGGCGCAGCCGTCCAAGTCCGCTCCGACCCAACCGCCCAAGCCGACACCGTCCCGTCCGACGGTGACCGAGCCCCGACCGTCCGAACCCGAGTCGACGCAACCGTCCCAGCCGAAGCCGTCCGAGCCTCAACGGTCCGAGCCCAAGCCGACCCAACCGTCCGAGCCCAAGCCGACCCAACCGTCCGAGCCGAAGCCATCCGAGCCGAAGCCATCCGAGCCGAAGCCGTCTGAGCCCGAGGCGACTCAGCCGCCCGAGCCGACACCGTCACAGCCGAAGGCGTCCGAGGCCGAGCCGTCGGAGTCCGGTTCACCCACGCCGGCACCGTCCGCCGAACCGACCCTGGAGCGGAAGCCGAACACAGCCGCGGTCGGCTGGGCTCCGGCGATGCGCCAAGTAGTCGGCCGAGCCCTGGCCAACCCCACCTGCCCCCCAACCCGCACTCCCGCAACCGACCAGCGCTCGAAGACCTGCCCCGACGCCTCGGCGAAGCCGTCCCCGGCCCGGGACGACAAGAACCCGGACGCCAAGAACCCGGACGCCAAGAACCCGGCCGCCAAGAACCCGGCCGCCAAGAACCCGGCCGACAAGAACCCGGCCGACAAGAACCCGGCCGACAAGAACCCGGCCGACAAGAACCCGGCCGACAAGAACCCGGCCGACAAGAGCCAGGACGGCCAGAACCGGGAACGGTGCACACCGCAGAACGTGTGCAAGGTCCCGAGTTCCCCGCGTCCGCCCGCCAAGCCCGGGCGCTGAGCGACAGGCCGCCATGCATCCGAGGTGCACGATCCAGTGCGTCGCCGGGTTGAAGCGAGAGCTCCACGAAGGAGCTCTCGCCCGGCCGGTCGGTGGCGCGGGCTCCGGGGACGAGGGCCTCTCCGGGTGGTTAGTGGCGCTTGCGGCGGTCTGCCTTCGACTGCGCTCGGCGGCGCTTCCGCTCGCGGCGAGCCCGGTCCTGCTCGGCGTGGGTTCGCTCATGCTCGGGGTGGGTTAGCTCATGCTCGGTGTGGGTGGACCTGGTGCTCCCCGGTGACGCGGTGCTGTCACCGGCCTTGACCCGGGCGTTGCGGATCAGAACCACAACCACGCAGAGGATCGCCAGCCCGGAGAACATGATCACGTACCACATGCTGATCCCCTCCCGGTCCCCGTCGATTCTCGACGGCCCGACCGGCGAGCGCCTCATCCGCCGCGGGTGACAGCCGCCGCGCCTCGCCTGCCCACCCAGCTTCCCAGGGGTTGCCCGCTCACCTGGAGGGTTGCCCACTCAGATTCTCAGTGGGCAACCCTCCAACTCAGGGGATGCCCACTGAGTTGGAGGGTTCGCCGAACCGGGTCGGGCGTGGGACGGCGGGATCGGGGGTGGGGAGGGTTCGCCGAACCGGGTCGGGCGTGGGACGGCGGGATCGGGGGTGGGGAGGGTTCGCCGAACCGCGGGTGGCCGGGGTGGTCCCGAGGTGATCCGGCGGGTGGGGGGCGGGGTCAGGGGTGGGAGAGGGGTCTCACCCCAGCCGTGGACGACGGAGGCGGCCCGGGAGGAGCGCGCCGAGGAGTTCTGAGCGGATGGCGAGGGTTTGGGTGGTTGGGGCTTCGAGGGGGATGCGGTTGAGGCCTCGAACTGCGGTGCGGAGGATGCCGTTGCCTTGGGCTACTAGGTCGGCGGGGATCGCGGGGGCGCCGTGGAGGGCGCTGAAACGCTGCCTACGGCGGCGGCGTTGGAGTCGGTGTCGCGGTCGGCGGCGACGGACAGGCCGAGCGTACGGCGGTAGTCGCCGTCTCCCCAGAGCAGGGCGGTGCTGATGATGGCCGCGGAGGCTGTCGATGGCGAAGCCCTCGTCCTCCGGTCGGCAGAGCGCGAACAGGCAGGCTGTTGGTGGGAGAACGAGCCGGGCTGCAGTACTCGGGTGCTTCGCCGAGCCAACGCTCCGGGGCTCACCGAACCGCGGCGCCTGTTCGCTGACGACGAGGTCACAGGAGGGAGGCGCGAGCGGCACGTGCTCGGCGTCTTGCATGCACACGCGGAAGGTGGGTTTGCAGAGCGCGGGCCGTTCGGAGCTGTTCAGCGGGCAGATCAAACGGCGACCAGGTGGGCGCCGGACCTGGTGAGTCAGGCCGACCGGTACGCCGGACCGCAGGCCAACTCGAGTACGTCGAGGCCGTCGACTTTGCCGAGGGCCGCGGTCAGGCTCCGGTGGGCGGATGCCGGAGCCGGACCGCGGATTACCGGGCGAGCGGGACGGCCAGGTCGACGACCTGGACACTGCTCGGGAAGGTCCCGAGCTTGGTGGCCTTGCCAGTGGTGAGGCCGATGTCGTACAGCCGCATGCGTCCGCCGGTGTTCAGTACGGCGAGACCGCGGTTGCCGCCGCCTTGCGTGGAGATGTCGAACCCGGCCCACGGGCCGGCATCGACGGTGAGCTTGCCGGTGGGCGCGAGCAGCCCGGCGTTCGCCGGTGACTGGATCACGACCTGGTCGAGCATGGTGTCGATGTCGAACAGCGTCGTCGCGGTGTTCGGGTCGAGGTCGTTGTTCGTGTACGCCGCCGCCGTCACCTGGGTCGCCGTGGTCGGCGGAGCCGGCGGCACGCCCGGGTAGGCCAGCGTGCCGTCGGTGGCGGTCATGCCCGCGGCGGGCGTACCGGCGGGGTCGTCGAGGTTGTGACGCAGGTTCTGGCCGGTGTCACTGATCACCCGCAGCCGGTTCGCGGCCGGGTTGAAGTCGACGCCGAAGTTCTGCCCGGACAGCGGGACGGTGAGCTGCGAGACCTTCGTGGCCTGCCCGAAGGAGGCACCGGTGGTGATCGTGTAGATGCCGCCGCGGTCGCCGACGCCGTACAGCTTGCCGTTCTGAACGCGGTAGTCGATGCCGACCAGCCGCTGGTCGCCCTCCAGTCCCTGGACCCGCGCCGTACTCCGGATCTTGTCAGGGGAGGTGCTCCGGAACTTCACCAGCCGGCCTTTGTCGGTCAAGCCGACCACCTCGGAGCGCTGGGGCTGGGCCGCCGCGGCCGGAGCCGGTGCGGCCGCGGCCACGGTCGGCGTGACGCGGGCCGTCGCCTGTGTCCCGCCGGTGAGGGCCAGTGCCGTCGCGGGCAACGCGATCGCGGCCGCCGTGGCGGCGACGACGAAGACGTGTCGTCGTGGTTGGTACATGCTGATTCACCTCTCGGTCGCGGCGCCGATCCACCTCGCGCGGCCGGTCGCCGGGCGGACCCGCCGGTGGGCCCAGCTCCGGCGGCGTCTCAAGCCCGTCTTCGTCGCGGGCGGCCGATCGGATGTGCGCGATCAGAAGCGGGCGGCGGTGACCAGGGTGGCGCGGCGTTCGTCGGAGACGGGTTCGTCTTCGAGGCGCTTGCCGGTTTCGGAGGCGTGCAGCATGCCGGTGGGGGAGACGAAGCCGACGTGGTGGACCTGCTTGCCGGGCCGGGCGAAGAAGTAGAGGTCGCCTGGCAGGGCGTCGTCGACCGGGATGTTCTCGAGGGCGTCGGCCTGGTCGTGGGCGTCGCGCGGGATGCGGACGCCGAGGACGCGGCAGACGGTGTGAATCAGCCCGGAGCAGTCCAGTCCGTACGCCGAGGTCCCACCCCACAGGTACTCGAGCCCGAGGAACTGCGCCCCCAACCGCAGCCGGTCCTCGACCGTGGCGGGTTCCTCAACAGAGCGCAGTACGTCGTCCGGCAGCCAGGCAGAACCATCCGGTGTGGCGACCCGGGTGTACCCGTCCGCGTGCTCGACCGACGCCAGCACAGTCCCGAACGACAACTCGCCCACGGCACCACGACCCGGCTCCGGCTGCAGCACAGCAGTCGGTACGGCGATCGCGACCGGCGCGGTCGCACTCCCGGGCAACTCACCCAGGTGGCTGGACGGGACCCAGCCCGGGTAGCCCAGCTCGTCCTGGGACGACGGCTGCCACGGCGCGACGATCTCGGACCAGCCATCACGTTCGGAGCGGACCAGCACAGGTTCGGCGAACAACAACTGGGTCAGGGTCCGGCCGTGCAGGCCGAGTCGGGTCTCGGCATCCATGGACTTGGCCCACGCGGCCACATCGGGTTGGGCGGCGATCGCAGGGGAATCGATGTCACGCGGGGCGTCCGGTGCGGTCCACACGGTGCTGACCGGGACCTTGGCGGCGACTAGCTTCATACGGTCAAGCCTGTCACGCCGAGTCCAGGAGCCGTAGGCAGGTGGATCAGCGAGCCTTCGTACCGGATGCCACCGGCCACCGGCGCCTCGCGCAGCCACCAGGCCGCATCCAGATCGTTGACCGCGGAGGTCGGGTACGCCGACACCAGTGCGGCCGCCGCACCTACACCGACGTGGCTCTCCATCATCGAGCCGACAATGGTCCGGATTCCGTGCTCCCGGGCCAGTTCCAGGAGTGTCCGGGCCGGTCCGAGTCCACCGCACTTGGCCAGCTTCACGTTGACCATGTCCGCGGCGCCGAGCCGGATCACGTTGACCAGGTCGCGTACGCCGTACACCGATTCGTCGGCGAGGATCGGCGTACTGACCCGATCGGTCACCCACGCCATGCCTTCGAGATCGTCGGCCGCGACCGGCTGCTCGACCAACTCGAGTGCGCAGCCGGCGTCCTCCAGCGCACGGATCGCATTCACCGCGTCGCGCCGGGACCAGCCCTGATTGGCGTCGAGCCGGAGCGTCGGCCCCGGTCCGATCGCCTCGCGCACCCGTCGGACCCGTTCGACGTCGGCAGTCGCGTCGGTGCCGACCTTGACCTTGAGTACGTCGAACCCGTCCGCGACTCGAGCCTGTCCGGCAGCCGCGAGCGCATCCGCGTCACCAACGGACAGCGTCACATCGGTACGCACGGTGTCGACCGTCGAGCCGAGGAATCCGTGCAGGGTTTGACCACGACGCCGCGCGGCCAGATCGTGCAATGCGATGTCGACAGCGGCCTTGGCGCCGAAGTTGCCGGCAGCAGCGTTCTGCACGCGGCGCAGCGCTTCGGTGAGATCGTCCGGCCCGAGACCGTCCAGCGCGGTGGTGATCGGACCTTCGACGCAGGCCTGCGCACCGGCGAGCGACTCGCCCGTGACCTTCCAAACCTGCGGAGCCTCGCCCCAGCCGCTCAGTTCGTCGTCGCTGATCTCGACCAGCAGCGAGTCCGCGTGGGTCGCCGTACGCAAGGCCGTCACGAACGGCGTGTGCAGCGGCGCCGAGACCAACTGCGTGCTGACCTTCATCGCACCCCTCCGAGGTCGTGCCGGTGGTTCCAGGCTTCGAGGGCGATCGCGGCGATCAGCTTCTGGGCTTCCGCGTCGGGCAGGTCGGACGTCGTACACACGACCAGCACGAAGGGCTCCGCGTCGGCCGGCCGAACGATGCCGCCGTCGTGGCGGATCCGGGTGTCCCAGCCGTTCTTGTGCTCGACCCGGGTGCCGTCGGGCAGCAACGCCGGGATCTCGCCGTTCCACTGATTGGCCGCCAGCAGATCCCGCAGGTAGTCGCCCTTCTCATTGCCCACAGCAACCAGGACGCCGGCCAGCCCGGCCGGGCTCATCAGGTTGCTGATACCTGCCCGCTGCGCGGCCGCGTCGTCGATCCCGCGGCGGATCGCGCTGTCGCCGGCGCCGTACTCCGCGAGGACGGCCTGCGCGGCGGGGACGCCGACCTGCTCGAGGACGAGATCGGTCGCGAGGTTGCTGGAGCGGGTGATCATCTCGGTCGCCAGCCACCCGAGCGGCGCCGTCGTACCGAGCTTGGTCCAGGTCGCCGGTGCTTCGTCCTCGTCCGGGTTCACACCGAACCGCCCGCCGGCTGCGGACGCGAAGTCGTTGTGCACGGTCACCGGCTGGTCCAGCGCCAGCTCACCGGCCTCGACCTTGCGCATCATCGCCATCGCCACCGGCAGCTTCATCGTGCTCGCGGCGTAGTGCGTCCGCTCCGCCGCGTGCTCGAACACCGGTACGCCGTCCAGCCGGCCGAGCCAGACCCCGAACTCCCCGCTCCCGTCGACCGCTCGGAGCAGCTCCGCGATTCCCATGCCGGTCACCCAATCACAGACTCACCTGGCAGACTGCCGAGGGTGTCCCGGGCTCTCGGCATCCTCCTCGGCTTCGCCGCCGATCGTGCCTTCGGCGATCCGCGCCGCTTCCACCCCGTCGCCGGTTTCGGCCAGGCGGCCGCCCGGCTGGAGTCCCGCTGGTACGACGACTCCCGCGCGGCAGGTACGGCGTACGCCACCGTCCTCGTCGGCACGGCGACCGCCGCCGGAGTCCTCGTCGAGCGGCTGACCAAGAACCGCCCGATCGCGCACACGCTCGTCACCGCGGCCGCGACCTGGACCGTGCTCGGCGCGCGCAGCCTGGAGCGGGAGGCCTCGGTGATGGCCGGGCTGCTGGAGGACAAGGACATCCCGGCCGCGCGAGACCGACTCAGCCATCTGTGTGCGCGGGACGCGACCGACCTGGAGGCCGACGAGCTCGCCCGGGCGACTGTCGAGTCGATCGCCGAGAACACGTCGGACGCGTGTGTGGCGCCGCTGCTGTGGGGCGGAGCACTCGGCGTACCGGGGCTGCTTGGCTACCGGGCGGCCAACACGCTGGACGCGATGGTGGGCTACAAGTCGGCGAAGTACCTGAACTTCGGATGGGCGTCGGCGCGGCTGGACGACGTACTCAACCTCCTGCCCGCTCGCGCCTGTGCGGTGCTCACCGGACTCGCGGCCGGGCGGCCCAGGGAGGTTGTGGCGGTGTGGAGGCGGGACGCGCCGAAGCATCCGAGTCCGAACGCCGGGCCGGTGGAGGCGGCGTTCGCCGGGGCACTCGACCTGACCCTCGGCGGGACCAACAGCTACGGGTCGTATCAGGAGGACCGTGGCACGCTGGGGGACGGGCCCACGCCGGCCGTCGCGGATGTACGCCGTACCGCCGCGCTGGCTCGACGCGTCGGGATCGCAGCTGCCGGGGTCGCGGCGATCGTGGCCCTCGGGTGGAAAGGGAAGCGATGGGGCTGAGCCGACGGCCGATGCGGATCGCGCTGATCCGGCACGGCGAGTCCGAGGCGAACCTGGACAAGACGATCTTCGAGCGCGTCCCCGACCACGCGATCCCGCTGACCGCGCACGGCCACGAGCAGTCGGCCAAGGCGGGCACGTACCTGCGGGAGCTGTTCGAGAACGAGCCGGTCGGGGTGTACGTCTCGCCGTACCTGCGTGCCCGGCAGACGCTGGACTCGCTCGGGCTCGACGATCTGATCGGCATCGCCAGGGAGGAGCCGAGGCTGCGGGAGCAGGACTGGGCGAACTACCAGGACACCGCGGACATCGAGCAGCAGGAGAAGCTGCGGGACCGGTACGGGCACTTCTTCTACCGGTTCACGCACGGTGAGTCGGGGTCGGACGTGTACGACCGGGTGTCGACGTTCCTGGAGACGATGCACCGCGACTTCGAGAGCGCGGACGCGCCACGCAACGTGCTGCTGGTCTCACACGGGCTGACGATGCGGTTGTTCTGCATGCGCTGGTTCCACTGGTCGGTGCGGTTCTTCGAGACGTTGCGGAACCCGGAGAACGCCGAAACACGCGTCCTGCTGCGCCAGCCGGATTTCCGGTACAAGCTGGACCGGCCGTTCGAACAGTGGACACACTACGAACCGACGGAACGGGAGCGATCGGCATGGTTGTAGAACAGACCCGGGAAGCGGTGCTCGAGCTGCTGGCGAGCCTCTCGCCCGACCAGCTCGACAAGATCAAGGCACCCTTCGACACGCCTGATCACCAGCAGTGGACGTATCTGCCCGGTCCGGTGCCCGGCCTTGCGCTGACCGAGCTGACGCCGGCGCAGCAGCGGCTGGTCGAGCGCCTGGTGGCGATCGGGTGCAGCGAGCGGGGTGCGGCCGATGCGTGGGCGGTGTGGGACGCCGAGGTCATCGTCCGTGGCATTCCCGCGCTGCCGCCGTCGGGGGAGTGGGAGGGGTCGGTCGTGGGCGACCGGTACTTCCTCCGGGTGCTGGGCGATCCGGAGGGGACGGAGCCGTGGGCCTGGCGGCTGAACGGTCACCACCTCGCGCTGCACGTCACGCTCGTCGACGGCGCCATCTCGTTCACCCCACAGTTCTTCGGGTCGAACCCGGCGGAGGTCCGCACCGGCCCGTCGGCCGGACGACGCTTCCTGGCCGCCGAGCAGGACCTCGGCTTCCAGCTGCTGCACGCGCTCGAGCCCGGCCAGCTCTCCGTCGCACTGGTCTCCGACGCGGCACCGGACGACATCCTGACCCGCCACGACCCGATCGCCGACGCGTCGCTGCTCCACCGCGGTCTGGCGTACGGCGACATGACCGCGGACCAGCGTCAGCTCTTCAGCCTCCTCATCGGTCAGTACGTCGGCCGCGCCGCCGGACCGATCGGGTTGCAGACCTGGCAGGACATCACCGACCAGGGCATCGAGCGCCTGACCTTCGCCTGGGCCGGCGAGACCGAACCCGGCGTCGGCCACCGCCACTACTACTCGATCGCCGGCCCGACGTTCCTCGCCGAGTACGACAACACCCAAGACGACGCCAACCACATCCATTCAGTCTGGCGTGACGTTCGCAACGACTGGGGAATCGACCTCCTCGCCGCCCACTACGCCGCGCACCGCTGACGCGGCGCACGGCGCTTCGGCTGCTCAGCTGTGGAGCGGCCGGAACTCGTGGGTGATCGTCCACGTGGCGGTGCGGTGACCGAGGCGGCTGGCGTCGGTCATGGCCTTCCGGAAGTGGAAGCCGAGCCAGATCCTGGCATTCATGGTCTCGGCATCGAGGGCCGCGGCGCCTCCTTCAGGTGAAGCCGGACTGATGGCTTGCGCTGAAGAAGACGCTGCCGTGCGACGCCGAGAGGGCGTTCACAGTACAAACCCTTAGCATTCCGGCCTACACCTGATGCCGTGTCGGGTCAACGGCGAGGCCTGTGCCCAGTGGGCCGGAACGTCGGTCGGCTAGAGTCGGCTCGTCATCGACGGCATCAGCAGGAACCCGGTGTGAGTCCGGGACGGTCCCGCCACTGTGAACCCTCATGGGGAAGTCAGGAACTGCCGCCGTCGTACCTCCGTCCGGGGCGTGGACACCCCGAGGAAGGACTGGCGTGCCTGCCAACCTGCTGCTGCTCTCGACCGCCGATACCGACCTGCTTGCCGCTGCCGAGGCGGGTGCGGGCTGGGCGGTCGCCAACCCAGCCCGGCTGGAGCTCGACGGCCTGGCTCCTCTGCTCGACGCCGCCGAGGTTGTCGTGGTTCGCTTGCTCGGCGGGCGGCGCGCCTGGGAAGAAGGGCTCGACGCGGTCGTCGCGTCCGGCAAGCCGGCCGTGGTGGTCAGCGGCGAGGCCGCGCCCGACGCCGAGCTGATGTCGCTGTCGACCGTGCCCGCGGGGGCGGTGACCGAGGCGCTGGCGTACCTCCGCGAAGGCGGTTCCGAGAACCTGCGTAACCTGGCCGGCTTCCTCCGCGACACGCTGCTCCTGACCGGTGACGAGTTCGAGCCGCCTCGCGCACTTCCGGCGTACGGCGTGCGTGGGACGTACGTCGAGGACGACCGGCCGGTGGTCGGGATCGTGTACTACCGCGCGCACGAGATCTCCGGGAACACCGCCTTCGTCGACACCCTCGCCACCGCCGTCGCGGAGGCGGGCGCGCAGCCGCTACCGGTGTACTGCGGCACCCTGCGCGGACTCGATCCGACGTCATCCGAGAACGCCGAGCTGTTCGAGCTCCTGCGCAGGTGCGATGTCCTGGTCACGACGCTGCTCGCCGCCGGTGGATCCGTCGCGGCCAACGCGAGTGCCGGCGGTTCGGACGACGCCTGGGACGCCGGCGCGCTCGCGTCCCTCGACATCCCACTGATCCAGGGCCTCGCGCTGACGTCGCCCCGCGAGCAGTGGCTGGCCAGTGACGCCGCGATCAGCCCGCTGGACGCGGCGACCCAGGTCGCGATCCCGGAGTTCGACGGGCGCCTGATCACGATCCCGTTCTCGTTCAAGTCGTACGACGCCGACGGGCTGGCCCGGTACGCGCCGGACCCGGAGCGGTGTGCCCGGCTGGCCGGGATCGCAGTCGCGCACGCTCGCCTCCGCCACGTGCCGGCTGCGGACAAGCGGCTCGCTCTGGTGTTGTCGTCGTACCCGACCAAGCACGCGCGGATCGGAAACGCGGTCGGGCTGGACACGCCGGCCTCGGCGGTCGTCCTGCTCGGGCAGCTGGAGCAGGCCGGGTACGACCTCGGCGGGCTCGACCTCAGCGAGCTGCAAGGGGCGGACGGTGCCGACGGGTTGATCCATCGGCTGATCGCGGCCGGTGGTCACGACGTCGACTGGCTGACCGACGAGCAACTGGAGTCGGCGGTCGCCAAGATCCCGCTGCCGGTCTACGCGCAGTGGTTCGGGCGGGCGCCGGAATCGTTGCGCGAGGCAATGACCGAGGCCTGGGGCGCGGCGCCCGGTTCGCTGTACGTCGACACATCCGGTGACGAACCCGCGATCGCGCTGGCGGCGCTGCGGTTCGGGAACGTCGTGCTGATGATCCAGCCGCCGCGTGGCTTCGGCGAGAACCCGGTGGCGATCTACCACGACCCGGACATGGCGCCGTCGCACCACTACCTGGCGGCGTACCGCTGGCTCGAGGCTCCGGCGGAGGAGGGTGGCTTCGGCGCGCACGCCGTCGTACATCTGGGTAAGCACGGGACGCTCGAATGGCTGCCGGGCAAGGGCATCGGGATGGCGGCCGACTGCGCGCCGGACGCCGTCCTCGGGAATCTGCCGATGGTCTATCCGTTCATCGTCAACGACCCTGGCGAGGGGACGCAGGCCAAACGGCGCGCGCACGCGACCGTCGTCGACCACCTGGTGCCGCCGATGGCGCGCGCGGAGACGTACGGCGATATGGCCAAGCTGGAGTACCTGCTCGACGAGTATGCGACCGTGTCGGCGCTGGATCCGGAGAAGGTGCCGACGCTGCGGGCGCAGATCTGGACGCTGATCCAGGCGGCGCAGTTGCATCACGACCTGCACACCTCCGAGCGGCCGGAGGACGACGACTTCGACGAGTTCGTCCTGCATCTCGACGGGTATCTGTGCGAGATCAAGGACGTGCAGATCCGTGACGGGCTGCACATCCTCGGTGGTGCGCCGGACGGCGAAGCGCGAGTCAACCTGGTGCTCGCCGTCCTGCGGGCCCGCCAGCTGTGGGGTGGTTCGTACTCGATCCCCGGGCTGCGGACCGCGCTGGGGGAGACCTTCGGGGTGGATGAAGCAGAGTTGCTTGCGAACCCTGGACAGGCCGCCGAGCTCGCAGACCTGGCGACGCTCGCGGATCTGCCTGCCGTGAGCGGCGCCGATGGTGTGGACTTGCTGGAGGCGGTCGCGCGGAAGCTCGTCGTCGGGATGGAGACGCTGAGCTGGGACGCCGCGAAGGTCCCGGTCGTCGTGACCGAGATCCTCGGCCGGTCGTCGGCCCAGGTCGAGTCATCGCTGACGTTCGCCGCTACGGAGGTCGTGCCGCGGTTGGCCCGGACCGGTGACGAACTGACGAACGTCCTGCGGGCACTCGACGGCCGCTTCGTCGAGGCCGGGCCGTCGGGATCGCCGACCCGTGGTCTGGTCAACGTGCTCCCGACCGGCCGCAACTTCTATGCCGTCGACCCGAAAGCCATCCCGAGCCGCAACGCCTGGGACGTCGGCGTCGCCCTGGCCGACTCCCTCCTGGCCCGGCACCAGGCCGAGACGGGGGAGTGGCCGCGCTCGGTCGGACTGACCATCTGGGGTACGTCGGTCATGCGCACCCAGGGCGACGACCTCGCCGAGGTGCTGTGGCTGCTCGGTTGCCGCCCGGTCTGGGACGAGGCCTCGCGGCGGGTCACCGGCTTCGAGGTGGTCGGTCCGGAGGAGCTCGGCCGGCCCCGGATCGACGTCACGATCCGGATCTCCGGGTTCTTCCGGGACGCGTTCCCGCACGTGGTCGCGCTGCTGGACGAGGCCGTGCGTACGGTCGCCGCCCTCGACGAACCCGCCGACGGCAACTACCTGCGCGCCCACGTGGACGCTGATGTTGCTGAGGGCAATGATCTGCGATCGGCCACCGCCCGCGTCTTCGGCTCCAAGCCCGGCTCGTACGGCGCCGGCCTGCTGCCGCTCGTGGACGCGCGGAACTGGCGCACCGACGCCGAACTGGCCGAGGTGTACGCGGTCTGGGGCGGGTACGCGTACGGCAAGGGCCTGGACGGCGCGGAGGCCCGCGGCTCGATGGAACGCGCGTACGCCCGGATCCAGGTGGCGGCGAAGAACGCGGACACCCGCGAGCACGACATCATGGACTCCGACGACTACTTCCAGTACCACGGCGGCATGATCGCGACGGTCCGCCACCTGACCGGCGCGAACCCGAAGGCGTACGTCGGCGACTCCGCCGTACCGGCGCAGGTGCGCACCCGGACGCTGGAGGAGGAGACCAAACGGGTCTTCCGGGCGCGGGTGGTGAACCCGCGATGGATGGCGGCGATGCGGCGGCACGGGTACAAGGGCGCCTTCGAGATGGCCGCGACGGTGGACTACCTGTTCGGGTACGACGCAACCGCGGGCGTGGTGGACGACTGGATGTACGAGACGCTGACCACGGAGTACGTCGCCGATCCCGAGATGGCGGAGTTCTTCCGCAAGTCGAACCCGTGGGCGCGGCACGGCATCGCCGAACGCCTGCTGGAAGCAGCCCAGCGCGGTCTGTGGTCATCGCCGTCCGATGAGGCGCTGGAGACGCTGCGGAGTGCGGTCCTTGAGACGGAGGGTGACATCGAAGACCGCGGCTGATTGGGTAGAGGCATGGCGCCCGAACAGCTGAGAGTCCTGATCACCAACGACGACGGCTACCGGGCTCCGGGGATCCGCGCGCTCGCGCCGGCGATCGTCGAGCTCGGGTACGACGTCCTCGTGGTCGCGCCGCTCGAGGACGAGAGCGGCGTCGGGTCGGCCCGGGCGGGGATGGTCGGGCGCCCGATCCGGACGGCGTCCGAGGAGGAGGCCGGGGTCACCTACGTCGGCATCGACGGTACGCCGGCTCTCGCGGTGACGCTGGCGTCCGTGGGGGCGTTCGGGCGGGCTCCGGATCTGGTCCTGTCGGGGATCAACCGGGGCCACAACATCGGCGTACCGATCTTCCACTCCGGCACCGTCGCCGCGGCGCTCACCGCCGCCGGGCAGGGGACGTCGGCGGTTGCCATCAGCATCGATTCGGAGGACCCGGCGCACTGGCGGACCGCGGCGGCGGTCGCCGGCGAGGCGCTCGGCTGGATCGCTCCGGAACCGGCCGGCACGGTGCTGACCATCAATGTTCCCGACCTTCCGCTCGACCGGCTGGCGGGTGTCCGTCACGCGTCGTTGGCCCCGATCAAACGTTCTCGTGTCACCGGGACGACCGCCCCGACCGGGGAGCCGATGATCGAGCTGGAAGCGCCGCGGCCCAATCCGGTCGCCGACTCCGACGAGGCGCTGCTCGCCGCCGGGTTCGTCACGGTCACGCCGATCGTCGGCATCCGGGAGGTCAAGGACGACGCGGCGGCCACCGCGCTCGCGAAGCGGCTCTCTTGAAGTTGTTTGTGGCCGGGTACGGCGCGGTTGATGCGCCGGCGTTGCTCTTCATCCACGGCCACGGCGGCGGCTACCACTACCAACGCTGCCAGGCCGAGCTCCTGTCGCAGGATCTCCACCTGATCGCCCCGGACCAGCGCGGCGTACTGCGGTCCGCCCCGCTGGCACCCGGCGAGCAGATCAACTTGGAAGCCCGTTCGTCCTAGAGGTAACCCAATAGCTCCGCGTTGGAGGCGACCGCCCAGGCCCACAGCTAAGGGGGGTACGTCGCGGATCTGAGGGGGTGCGCCTGATGTGGCGGTCCCTGCCCTCGACGGACGGTGGAGGGCAGACGGCGATCCACGCCGTGAGGAGGAGTTATGAAGCACATCGCCACCCTGGTCGCCGTACCGGTACTGACCTGCGGGTTCCTGCTGGTCGGCACGACCCAGGCTTCGGCGCGCTACGTCGACCCCGAGACCGGCACTCGTGGAGAACCTGTCGCGGTCATCCACGATCCGGGACCGATCGTCCAGGTCGACGACAACGTCGCCGAAGGACTGCAAGCCGCTGGAAGCGCCATCGGCGGAGCCGGTATCACGCTGGCAGCCCTCTGGGCCTACCGGCGTCGCCATCCGGTCGGCGCTCAGTGACCCGGCAGCCGTCGCTCAGCCAGAGCGGCGGCTGCCACCCGGCTCGTCGTACCGGTCTTCCGAAGAATGTTCGACACATGCACACTGACCGTCTTGTCACTGATGAACAACTCCCTGGCAATCTCCCCATTCGACCGCCCAGCCACCAAGAACCCCAAAACCTCCCGCTCCCGCCCGGTCAGCTCAGCCAACCGCGGATCATCGACAGCAGCCTCGACCGGCACCGGCGTACGGAGATCGACCCTCGCCCGCCGCGCCAACGCTTCGACCTCGACCCGCAACGGCTGGGCGCCCAGTTCGACCGCACACCGATGAGCCTCCCGCAGGAGCTCACCCGCCTTCGACGGCAACCAGCCACTGGACAAGCCCGCCTCGGCACACCGCCATCGAGCCATGGCCTCATGCCAACGGTTTCCCGCCGTACTAGCGGCCGCGACGACCCGCTGCCACAGCTCGGGCTGATCCGCAGTGTCGCGGCAGCGGGCCAACTCGGCCGCGAGCAGCGCCCGATCCGTCGCCTGCACGTCGGCACCGGACAGTGCGGCCTCGAACGGTTCCCGCGGCCACTTGGCGAGGACGCTGTCGATCATCGCCGCGAGTGCCGGTCCGTCGCCGTCGCGGGCGGCATCGGCCACCGCCCGTGCGAACGCGGGAAGAGCTTCGTCGTCGTCCGGCTCCGGGTAGTCCGGAACCGACAATCGTGGGCGTGCCCAGGTGACGGCCTCCTCGGCTCCGCCTTCGGCGATCATCAGTTCGATCCCGGTCAGCGTCATGTACGGGCGGTGTGGGTTGAAGTCCTCGGCCACCAGCTCCAGCGCCCGATCGAAGTGCTGCCGCGCCTCCTGGATCCGTCCCGAGCGCACGGCCAGCAGGGTCGCGGCCAACCTGACTCCGGCCCCTGGAATACCGGTGCAGCGTGCGGCCAGAGCCGACCGCAGCAGTTCCCGGGCTTCCTGCCAGCGGCCGAGGTCGATCAATTCGTCGGCAACCATGTAGGCCAGGAAATGAGCCCAGCTGCCGACACCTTCGACGACCGCGGTGTTGTAGGCCGCGCGAGTGCGCTCGGCGGCCTCGGCTCGACGGCCGAGCGCACGCAGGGCGGTGAAGCGCCAGAGGGCAGCGTCGCCCGCAACGTCGATATCCCCGCAGGATGTCGCCAGCTCCGTCGACAACTCCGCGTCGGCCAGTGAGGTCAGGGGCGACTTGACGTCCCCGACGGCCGCGCGGGCGCAGAGTGCTTTTCCGAGCGCTCGCGTCGAGCCTGACCTCTGGGCGACTCGGAACGCCTCGGCTGCATGCGCGGCATCGTCCGGCATGCCGTACATGGTCTCGGTCTCGGCCAGCTCGGCGAAGGCGGCCGCGCGCTCCGCACTGTCCGGAAAGTCCTCGGTCAACGCGATCGCCGCCCGTAACTCCTCCAGATCTGCCAGTGCGGGCGTTGTCGTCTGCCAGTCCGCGTCCGCCCGGGCGACGAGCAGATCGCAAGCCAGCAGCGGTTCCTGCTCGTTGTCCACCAGGCTGAGGGCCTCGGTGAGCAGCGTCACCTGGACTTCCGGCCACCCGGCTCGATCGCACGCGGTGCCCGCCCGACGGAGAAGTCCGATCCGGTCGTCTCGCGTTCCCCGAATCGCCGGTGACGCTGCCTCCCAGAGCGCGCACGCCCGGCGAAGCTGTATCGCCTCCTCGGTCGGCGCTCGCAACTGTGCCGCTTGATCGGCGGCGGCGATCGACCATCGGTAGGTCTCGTCAACGTGGCCGGCCTTCTCGTGATGGACGGCCAAGTCCGGCGCGAGACCCTCCGTCTCGTTGGCAGGCAGCGATTCGAGCACGTGGATGTAGTCGGCATGGAGCTCGATCGCTTGACTGGCAGGCAGACCGTCGTACAGGACCTCAGCCAGCAGCGGGTGCCGGAACCACCAGGTCTCGCCCGCGGCAGTCACCACGCCTCGGTCTTGCGCCTCCGACAGGCATGGAGGGATCACGGTGGAGTCCAGGCCGTTGATGGATGCGACCTCGGCTAGTACGGCGGATGAGGTTGGGCGGCCGCCTACGGCGAGGATTCTGGTGATCAGGCGGGACTGCTCGGGGAGGCTGTGCCAGGTGGCAAGGAGGGCCTCGCGGAGGGCGGTCGGGACGGTCGTGGGGAGGGCGTGTTCGCGGCCGGTCAGACCGCGGACCATCAGTTCGATGAGGTACGGGTTGCCGTCTGATCTGGTCAGGACCTCGCTGGCGAGTTCGATGTCGGGTGCTTGGCCGAGGAGGCCTTCGATCTGGGCGGTGGCGGCGTCCAGGTCCAGCGACTCCAACCGGATCTCGCTGAAGAGGGGCATTCGTCGCATGTCTGCCAGCCAGCCGTGCAGTGGATGGCCCTCCGGGCGTTCCTCGGTGCGGCAGGTGGCGAGCAGGATCAGGCGCTGGTCGCGGAAGCCGGCGATCAGGTACGACAGCACATCGAGTGAGGCGACGTCGGCCCACTGAAGGTCGTCGACCACCACCACAGTCGGCCGTCGGGCCGCGATCCGGTTCAGGACGAGGTCGACGAGCACCGGCAGCCTCGTCGTGTCGGCGGTGGTGCTTCCGAGGGTGGGCAGTAGGGCAGCGAGCCCGTCGATCCCGTCGAGCACCTCGGCCCGCTCATCGGAACTCGCCCAGGTCAGCCAGTCCTGCAACACCCCGGTGATCGGTGCGAATGGGACCGACGAGCTGCCGAAATGCACACACGATCCCCAGAGCACATTCAGCTCCGGATCTGAACAGATCTCGCGGGTCAGGCGGGTCTTGCCGATGCCGGCTTCGCCGTGGATGACGATTGCTTGGGGGACGCCGGTGACGGCGTGCCGTAGTGCGTCGCCGAGGAACTGTTGTTCGGCAGCGCGTCCGGCGAAGCGATGATCGGGCTGCGGACCCCCCATGTGTACTCAGTGAACACCCTGCGTCGCCTTACCGGGAGGCCTTGTTCAACTGGCCATTGATCAAGCGTTCGAGCCTTGGTGATCAGGTGCGGAGGCCTGCGATGAGGAGGGTGACCATGCGGCGGGCGTCGTACCCGGTGTTGTTGCCGGCGCCGATGCAGAGGTTGCCGACGCCGCGCATCAGTTCGTAGGCGTCCACATCCGAGCGGACCTCGCCGGCCGTGGCGGCCGCCTTGAGCAGTTGGGCGCACACGGGAACCAGGCGGTCGAGGAAGTAGGCGTGCAGATTCTGGAAGGCGGCATCGTCGGACTGCAGAGCCTCGGCAAGACCGTGCTTGGTGGCCAGGAAGTCGACGAACAGGTCGATCCAGCCGGCCAACGCCGCGTGCGGTGAGGTGCTGTCCGCCAGCAGCCGCGGACCCGCCTCGGCGCAGGCCTCGACCTGGTGCCGGTAGACGGCGACGATGAGGTCGGCTCGCGTCGGGAAGTGGCGGTAGATCGTGGCCACTCCGACGCGGGCCCGGCCGGCGATGTCACGGACGGGGGCGTCGACGCCAGAGTCGACGAAGGCCGCTGCGGCGGCATCCAGCAGCGTCTTCTCGTTCCGCCGGGCGTCGGCCCGCTTCCGCTGCGCCGGCGGCTCCGATCCGCCGTCGGCCTGCTTCCGCGGGGCAGGCTGGTCTGATCCGCTGCCGGGCATGGTCCTCCTTGCTAAACGGAACAGCGTTCCGTATGTTGGGTAACGGAACATCGTTCCGCATACCCATCATGCCAGGAGGAGCACCGCTATGCAGTACCGCACCTTGGGTCGCACCGGCGTCCAGGTCAGCACCCTCGCGCTCGGCGCGATGAACTTCGGCGCGATCGGCCGGACCGGCCAGGACGAGGCGACCGCGATCGTCGACGCCGCCCTCGAGGCCGGGATCAACCTGATCGACACCGCCGACATGTACGGCCAGGGCGAGTCCGAGGAGATCGTCGGCAAGGCCATCGCCGGCCGCCGCGACGACCTTGTGCTGGCCACGAAGGCGACCATGCCGATGGGGGACGAGCGCAACCATCAGGGCAGCTCGCGCCGCTGGCTGGTCACCGAGTTGGACAACAGCCTGCGCCGTCTCGGCGTCGATCACGTCGACCTCTACCAGATCCATCGCTGGGACCCGACCACCAGTGACGAGGAGACGCTGTCGGCGCTGACCGACCTGCAGCGCGCCGGGAAGATCCGCTACTTCGGTTCCTCGACGTTCCCGGCGTACCGCATCGTGCAGGCCCAGTGGGCTGCTCGCGAGCACCACCTCGGCCGCTACGTCACCGAACAGCCCAGCTACTCGATCCTGCAGCGCGGGATCGAGGCCCACGTCTTGCCCGTGATCGAGGAGTACGGACTCGACGCGCTGGCGTGGAGCCCGTTGGCGTCGGGCTGGCTGTCGGGTGCTGTCCGCGCCGGCCAGGAGATCAGCACCAACCGCTCGGTGGTGGCGCCTGAGCGCTTCGACACCACCCTTCCGTACAACCAGGCCAGGCTCGAGGCCGTCGAGCAGCTGGCCAAGGTGGCCGACGAGGCCGGCCTCACGCTGATCCAGCTTGCCCTCGGTTTCGTCACCGCCCACCCGGCCGTCACCAGCGCCCTCATCGGACCGCGAACCCTGGATCACCTGCACTCGCAGCTCGCGGCGGCCGACACCGTGCTGTCCGCCGACGTGCTCGACGCCATCGACACGATCGTTGCCCCCGGCACCGACCTCGCTCCGCACGAGAAGTTCGACACGCCACCCGCGCTGCTCGAGCCGTCGCTGCGGCGTCGCTGAAGGAGGACTTATGCCCAGTTTCGGGATCATGACCGCGCCGATGCAGGTCGACTACCAGGACGTACTGCGGGTGTGGCGCGAGGCGGACGCCATCCCGGAGATCGAGCACGCATGGTTGTTCGATCACCTGATGCCGATCGGCGGTGATCCGGGCGGACCGACATACGAAGGCTGGACGTTGCTCTCGGCGCTGGCCGCGCAGACCGAACGACTGCGCCTCGGCCTGCTTGTGACCAGCAATCGGTTCCGTCCGCCGGCGATGCTGGCCAAGATCGCCACGACCGTCGACATCGTCTCCGGCGGACGGCTCGACTTCGGTATCGGCGCGGGCTCACGACCGAGCCACCCACTGGCCCGGCGCGAGTACGACGCCCACGGCCTGCCGTACGACGACTTCGCGCACTCCGTCGGGAGCCTCGCCGAAGCCTGCACGGTGATCCGGCGGCTGTGGACCGAGGCCGAACCGTTCGACTTCGAGGGCGAGTACCACCGCCTCACCGGAGCGTTCGGCAACCCCAAACCGGTCCAGCGCCCGCACCCGCCGATCCTGATCGGCGGACGTTCGTCCGGCACGCTCCGGGTGGTCGCCGAGCACGCCGACCTGTGGAACATCCCAGGCGGCGACATCGACGACGTCGTACGCCGCAGTGCACTGCTGGACCGCTACTGCGCCGAGATCGGCCGCGACTCCGCGTCGATCACCCGCTCGATCCACCTGCCCGTCTCGTACACCCAACCGGGTGCCACCAAGGACGCGATCGCCGAGGCCGTCGACGCCGGCTTCGGGCACATCGTGCTCGGACTGCCGGACCCCTACCCGGCCCACGTCGCGCGGTGGGTTGCCGACGAGCTCATCGGCACCTCTTCCGTACCGAACAACGGGTAGTGGTCAGCCTCAGCCTCGGCGCCCCCGCGTGAAGAGCGGCCGCCGATCGACGTCGGAGGGGACCACTACCCGTTCTTCGGTACGCGTCGGTGTGAACCTCGTCGCTGAGCGCCGGGGTGGCGTGTGCCATGATCGGGCCGACGGTTGTGGAGGAACACCGGTGACCGGCTGCGGCCGGGATTCCGGGGCGGTCCCGCCACTGTGACCGGGTCGGTTCAGTCGCCGCCCGGGAGCCAGGACATCCGCGTCCGTCCGTCGGGCCGCGGTCTCCGCGGTACGGCGTACCAGCTGCCGTAGCGGGCGTGGATACCCGCTCGACGAAGGGACCCACCGCGATGCGGCCTGCCTCACCGTCCACCGGATTCCCGTTCACCGCGGTGGTCGGGATGGACGATCTCCAGCTCGCGCTGATCCTGGCCGCGATCTCCCCGGCGATCGGCGGTGTGCTGATCCGGGGTGAGAAGGGTACGGCGAAGTCGACCGCGGTCCGCGCCTTGACCGAGATCCTCCCGCCGGTGGACGTCGTCCCCGGCTGCCGGTTCTCCTGCGACCCTGAGCACCCGTCCGCCGACTGCCCTGACGGTCCGCACCCCGAGCCCGTCGGCGTCTTTTCTCGGGCGGCGCGGTTGGTGGAGTTGCCGGTGGGTGCCACCGAGGACCGGGTGCTCGGGTCGTTGCATCTCGAGAAGGCGCTGGCCGAGGGCATCACGGCGTACGAACCCGGGTTGCTCGCCGCCGCGCACCGCGGGCTGCTGTACGTCGACGAGGTCAATCTCCTGCACGACCACCTGGTCGACGTCCTGCTCGACGCCGCCGCGATGGGTGGCGCGACGGTCGAACGCGACGGGGTGTCGGTGACGCATCCGGCACGCTTCGTCCTGGTCGGCACGATGAACCCGGAGGAGGGGGAGCTCCGCCCGCAGTTGCTGGACCGGTTCGGCTTGACCGTCGACGTCGTCGCCAGCCGCGACCCCGCCGTTCGGGTCGAGGTCATGCGCGCACGACTCGGGTACGAGGCTGATCCGGATGCTTTCATCGCCCGGTACGACGGAACGCAGCGCGAACTCGCCGAGCGCATCGTCAAGGCCCGCGACCTGCTCGCCGAGGTGATCCTGACCGACGCCGCGCTCCGCCAGATCGCCGAGATCTGCGCGTCCTTCGACGTCGACGGGATGCGTGCCGACCTGGTCACCGCGCGTACGGCGGTCGCCCACGCAGCCTGGTCCGGCCGCACGGTCGTCGAGGTGGAGGACGTCCGCGCCGCCGCCAAACTGGCCCTCCCGCACCGCCGCCGGCGAAACCCCTTCGACGCCCCGGGCCTCGACGAGGAGCAGTTGGAGCAAGCGATCCAGGACAGCACGCCCCCGCAGGACCCGGACGACGACCCGGACGGCCCGGGAGGGGGAGCGGACCCCACGGATGCCGACGGCAGTCCAGCCGACACCGACCCGGCTGCCCACGACCGTGCCGAGGCGGAGCCCGGGACAGGCCCGGACGAGCGGCCCGGCCCGACGCCGGCGGGTCAGGTGGTTGGGAGTTCGGAGCCTTTCAAGGCTCGGTTGTTGAGTGTGCAGGCTGCTGGCGCGGGGGTTGCGGGACGGCGTTCCCGGGCGATCACCGAGGCCGGTCGCGTGGTGGGTGATCGGCAGCGCGTCGGGCGGGAGTCCGGGCGGCCGCATCTGCTGGCGACGATCCGGTCCGCCGCTCCGCACCAGTACGCGCGGGGGCGCACCGGCGCCGGCCTCGCCGTACGGGCGTCTGACGTGCGGTTCGCCGTCCGCGAGGGGCGTGAGGGCAACCTCGTCCTGTTCTGTGTCGACGCCTCTGGCTCGATGGGTACGAAGAAGCGGATGGGCGAGGTGAAGACGGCGATCGTCTCGCTGCTCCTCGACGCCTACCAGCGCCGCGACACCGTCGGCCTCGTCACCTTCGCGGGCGCCGACGCCACGGTCGCCCTGCCGCCCACCGGCAGTGTCGAGACCGCCGTACGACGGCTCGAGTCGCTGCCGACCGGTGGACGCACACCGCTCGCCGAAGGTCTGCTCCAGGCGGCCGAAGTACTCCGGATCGCCGCGATCCGCGACCCACGCCGCCGCCCCTTGCTGGTGCTCGTCACCGACGGCCGCGCGACCCACGGTGACAAGGCGTTCGCCAAGGCGAAGCAAGCGGCCGGATGGCTTGCCCAGCAAGGCATCTCCGCCGTCGTGGTGGACTGTGAACCGCGCCGCGGCGTCCGGCTCGGCCTGGCCGCGGAGCTCGCCGCCGATCTGGGCGCCGAGTACCTCGACCTCGGGGAAGTTGCCGCAGGCAGCCTCATTCGCACCGTCACCGAACGGAAGGCGGCCTGAGATGCCGAAGGGACAACCGGCCGTGGTGCCGGAGGACGGCCTGACCACCCGGCAACGCCGGAACCGCCCGCTGCTGATGGTGCACACCGGCGAGATGAAGGGGAAGTCGACGGCCGCCTTCGGGATGGCGTTGCGCGGCTGGAACCAGGGCTGGAACATCGGCGTGTTCCAGTTCGTCAAGAGCGCGAAGTGGAAGGTCGGCGAGGAGGGTGCGTTCAAGGCCCTCGGTCAGTTGCATGAGGCAACCGGTCAGGGCGGGCCGGTCGAGTGGCACAAGATGGGTGAGGGCTGGAGCTGGTCGCGCAAGGCCGGCACCGAGGAGGACCACGCCGCCGACGCGCTCGAGGGCTGGCGTGAGATCCAGCGCCGGATCGCCGCGGAGACCCATGACCTCTACGTCCTGGACGAGTTCACGTACCCGATGAAGTGGGGCTGGGTCGACGTCGACGAGGTGGTCGACACCCTCGTGAACCGCCCCGGCCACCAGTACGTCGTGATCACCGGCCGCAACGCGGACCCGCGGCTGGTCGAGGCCGCCGACCTGGTCACCGAGATGACGAAGGTCAAGCACCCGATGGACGCGGGCCAGAAGGGCCAGAAAGGTATCGAGTGGTGATCCCCCGGGTGGTCGTGGCGGCGCCGTCATCGGGCGCGGGGAAGACGACCGTGGCCGTCGGACTGATGGCCGCGTTGCGGCAGGCCGGGCACACGGTTGCCCCGTTCAAGGTCGGCCCGGACTACATCGACCCGGGCTTCCATGCGGTCGCCACCGGCCGCCCCGGGCGGAACCTCGACCCGATGCTGTCGGGTGAGGAGCGGGTCGCACCGCTGTTCGCGCACGGTTCCGTGGGCGCGGACCTGGCCGTCGTCGAAGGCGTGATGGGCCTGTACGACGGCGCCCTCGGGACCGAGGGGTACTCCTCGACCGCGCATGTCGCGAAGTTGCTCAAGGCACCCGTCGTACTGGTCGTGGACGCGTCGGCGGCCGGGCGCAGCGTGGGTGCCGTCGTCACCGGTTTCGTTGCCTTCGACACCGAGGTGCGGATCGTCGGCGTGATCCTGAACAAGGTCGGCTCGGACCGGCACGAGGCCGAGGTCCGGGCCGGCGTCGCGCCGACCGGCGTACCGGTGCTCGGCGTCCTCCGTCGCGACACCCGCCTCACCGTACCGAGCCGCCACCTCGGTCTCGTCCCGGCAGGCGAGCAACGCGAGCAGGCGACCACTGCGGTCGAGGCCGCCGCCGAACTGGTTCGGGCAGGCGTAGATCTGGAGGCCTTCGTCGCGGCCGCCCGAGCCGCCTCGCCGTACGACGCTGAGCCCTGGGACCCGGCCACCGAGGTGACCCCGGCCGACGACGGTCGTCCGGTGATCGCCGTTGCCGGCGGCCCCGTTTTCTCTTTCCACTACACCGAGACCACCGAGCTGCTCGTTGCCGCCGGCGCCGATGTCGTGGTCTTCGACCCGCTGTCCGATCCGTTGCCTGAGGCAACCGCAGCGCTCTACCTCGGCGGCGGCTTCCCCGAACTGCACGCGGAGGCGCTGTCGGCCAACGCCGCTCTGCGCCGTCAGGTGGCCACCGAGATCGCGGCCGGCCTCCCGGTGGTCGCCGAATGCGCCGGCCTGCTGTACCTGTGCCGGGAGCTCGACGGCCATCCGATGACCGGCGTCCTGCCAGCGACCGGCCGGATGACGAGCCGGCTGACGCTCGGCTACCGGACGGCGATCGCCGCGACGACGACCGCGTTCTTCGACGAGGGCCGCCGCGTGCGCGGTCACGAGTTCCACCGTACGGCGGTCGAGCTCGACGGCGAGGTGGATCCGGCCTGGTACCTGCCGGGTGGCGTCGAAGGGATCGCGTTGCCCCGGGTGCATGCGTCTTACCTGCATCTGCACTGGACGGCGAGCCCGGACGTCCCGGCCCGGTTCGTCGCAGCCGCGCGAGTCCATGCGGGGCTGGAGAAGTGAGGCTCGTCGTCGGGGTCGGCTTGCGCGCGGGTACGTCGTACCGTGAGCTCCGCGACCTGGTGGACGAGGCGCTGAGGTCAGCCGGCGGGGGAGAGGTGCGAACAGTGGTCACGGTGGAGGGGCGGGAGTCCGAGCCGGGGCTGCAACGGCTGGTGGCGTCGCTGCGGGCAGAGCTCCAGACTGCGTCGGCGGATGAGCTCGCACGGCAATCCGTGCCGACGCCCAGTGAGCGGGTCGAGCAGTTGGCGGGTACGGCGAGCGTCGCCGAGGCTGCCGTGCTCGTCACGGGGGCCGAACTGGTGGTCACCAAGCGCCGCTCCACGAACGCCACGGCTGCCGTGGGTCGATTGTCTGCTGCCCCTGGTTACACACCATCAGAACGTGAGGTGGTGCACCGGGTGATCGCCGAGCGGCGAGACGTCCGGCGAGGGTTTGTGGATACGCCCATCGACGACGAGGTACTGCAGCGGGTGCTGGAGGCGGCGCATCGGGCGCCGAGTGTCGGGTTGAGTCAGCCATGGGACTTTCTGCTGATCCGGGACATCGTCACGCGGCGGAAGGTGCACGACCTCGCGACCGCTCAGCGGGATGCGTTCGCGGCCTCGCTGCCGGCGGATCGGCGACGGGCGTTCGACGGGCTCAAGATCGAGGCGATCCTCGACACCCCGCTGAACATTGCGGTGACCTGCGACCCGGGTCGCGGCGGGCGGCATGTGCTCGGACGGCACGCGGATCCGCGGACGACCTGGTTCTCGGCCGCGATCGCGATCCAGAACCTGTGGCTGGCCGCGCGAGCCGAAGGCCTCGGCGTCGGCTGGGTCTCGTTCTTCGAGCCGGGTGAGGTGGCGGCGGTGCTCGACCTACCTGCGCACATCGACCTCATCGGGTACCTCTGCGTCGGGCACGTCGACGAGTTTGCATCTGCTCCGGAGTTGGTGCGCACGGGCTGGGCGACGCGCAGGCCGCTCGCCTGGGCGGTTCACGAGGATCACTGGGGTCGACGAGAAACATCGATTGTTGGTGATGCGCTGCAGGCCGTGGAGAGCGCCGTACCGACTGCTGGTCGGCAAACGGTGCGTGTGGTCGTGGGTGGCGATCCGGCGACGGATCTGGAGCACTCCGAGGCTCTGGTCGTCGTACTGGGAGCTGAGAAGCCGCCTGTTGATTTCGGTGTGCTCTGGCGGCCTGCGCGGACGCCGGTGGAGGCGGTCGAGCTCGGAGTCGAGATCGCACGGGATCTGGCGCTGCAGGGTGCCGGGGAGATCGTCGTACACCTCGTCGAGCGGTCCGAGGAGGCGGACGCCTTGGCGCGTGGGCTTCAGGTGGGTGCGTCGGCCTGTGGGATGGCACACTCCTCCGCATGACACCGGAGTCCACCATGTACGTGCCCGCGTTCACGATGAAACAGCGGGTGACGATGATGGCGAACAAGTACGAGCTGATCGCCACCAACCCGGACGGCAGCGACGGACCGCTGCTGGCGTTCGCGCAGCAGAAGCGGATGGCGTTCAAGGAGCAGGTCACCTTCTACTCCGACGACACCAAGTCCCAGCCGGTGTTCTCCTTCAAGGCGCGCAAGACGATCGATCTGGGCTCCGGGTACGACGTGTTCGACGCGAACGGGCAGCAGATCGGGTGGTTCAAGAAGGAGTTCGGCAAGAGCCTGCTGCGGTCCAGCTGGCAGCTCAGCAGCACCGGCGTGGAGTCGGACGGGACCGAGCGCAACCCGACCATCGCGATCGTCCGCCGGATCTGGGACTTCGTCCCGTTCATCGGTGAGATCCCGTTGCCGTTCATCTTCCACTTCGACTTCACCGAGCGGGGGAGCGGGCAGCCGGTACTCTCGGTCGAGCGGCGGATGTCGATCCGGGACCGCTACCGGATCACCGTCCAGGACCAGCGGATGGACTTCCGCGTCGCCGCCGCGATGACGGTGGCCCTGGACGCCCTCCAGAGCCGCTGAGCGCCCCACCTGAGTCGGAGCTGAGTCCGGCGTACGACCACGGTCGTACGCCGGACTCACTCTTTTGGGTGAACCGACCCTGAGACCCCTTGGTTCCGGCCTGTGCCGGTGCGACGCTTGACCCATGGGTGTAGCGCAGCGCAGTCGACGGTGGTTGGTTCCGGTCACGGCGGTCGCGGTAGTGGCAGGGGTGGGGGCACTCGGGCCGGTGGTCGCGGATGCCTCGCCGAAGCTGCCCGGGATCAGCGCGCAGGAGCTGCTGGCCAAAGTGCAGACCGCGAAGGTCGACGGTCTGAGTGGCACCGTCCGCTCCGACACGGACCTCGGCCTGCCCGCGCTCCCCGGCGTCGGGGGCGGCAACCAGCTCACCGAGCTGCTCTCCGGCGAGCACACCGCCCGAGTGGCGTTTGCAAGCCCGGACAAGGCTCGGGTATCGGTGCTCGACAACATGGCCGAGCGGGTCTGGACGACCGACGGCAAGTCCGCGTGGGCGTACGACTCGTCCAGGCGTGAGGCCGTCAAGCTGACCGTGCCGGCGCACTCGGCGAAGCCCGAGGCGGCGCCGGAGTCCTACGACCCGCAGGCGGTGGCCAAGCAGTTCCTCGACGCGATCGACCCGACCACCAAGGTCGACGTGAGCGGCACGGAGAAGGTCGCCGGCCGCGATGCGTACAAGCTGCGCCTGGTGCCGAAGACCGACAAGACGACCGTCGGCTCGGTGACGCTGGCGATCGACTCCAAGACCTGGGTCCCGCTCGAGGTGACTGTGATGCCGCGGACCGGCAAGGACCCGGCCGTCCAGCTCGGCTTCTCCGCGGTGTCGTTCGACGTACCGGCCGCGAGCACCTTCGCGTTCACCCCGCCGAAGGGTGTGAAGGTGACGGAGGAGAAGGCGCCGCAGACGCGCGAGGTCCCGAAGCAGGTCACCCCGCCGAAGGGCGTCAAGCCCCGTACGGCGGACTCCGACCGGCCGACCGTGATCGGTCAGAGCTGGGAGAGCGTGGCGATGGTGCGCGGCGTGAAGACCACCGGGAACGGACCGCTCGACCAACTGCTGCTCAAGGCGCCGACCGTCCAGGGCTCGTGGGGCAAGGGCAAGATCGTCACCAGCAAGATGGTGAGCGCCCTGATCACCGACGACGGCCGCGTCTTCATCGGCCTGGTCACCCCGGACACCCTCCAGGCCGCCGCAGCGAAGGCCCCCCGCTGACCGTGGACGCCCCTGTGGTCACCCATGGGCTGACCAAACGCTTCCGGGGTGGGCAGGTGGCAGTGGATGCGGTCGACCTAGAGGTGCCGGCGGGCAGTGTGTTCGGCTTCCTCGGGCCCAACGGCTCGGGGAAGACGACGACCATCCGGATGCTGCTCGGGCTGATCGCGCCGACAGCAGGGTCGGTCGAGTTGCTCGGCGAGCCGATGCCGAAGGCGCATCTGCAGGTGCTCCCGCGGGTCGGCGCTTTGGTCGAAGGCCCTGCGTTCTACCCGTTCTGGACCGGGCAGGCCAACCTGCTCAGGTTCGACGCGGCGGACCGCACTGCTGACCCCAAGACCCGCAAGGCCCGCGCGGGGGAGGCCCTCGAGCGGGTCGGACTGTCGAACGCCGCCGGCAAGAAGGTCCGCGCGTACTCACTCGGCATGCGGCAGCGCCTCGCCATCGCGGTCGCACTGATGCAGCGCCGGGAGCTGCTGGTTCTCGACGAGCCGACCAACGGCCTCGACCCGCAGGGCACCCGCGAGGTCCGGCACTTGATCCGCGATCTCGCGAACGACGGGACCACAGTCTTCACCTCGACCCACCTGCTGGCCGAGGTCGAGCAGGTCTGCACCCACGCCGCCGTGATGAGCCGCGGCCGCCTGGTCCGCCAGTCCACCGTCGCCGATCTGCGCGCCGAGCTTCGGCCCCGCCTGATCGTGCGTACGCCGGACCTCGGCCAGGCAGCCGACACACTGCAGGGCCTGGGCGTCACCGATCTGCGCACCACCGCCGAGACTGTCGAAGGCGACCCCGGCGAGCTCCCGATGGAGAAGTTCGCCGCCGCGCTGGTCGCGGCCGACGTCCGGATCCACGGCTTCGGCCTGGAACGTCCCAGCCTCGAAGACGCCTTCGTCGCGCTCACCGGGGAGGGCTTCGATGTCGCCGAGTAACGAGACGGCTGTCGCCGATGCGGTGACGATCGGCCGGCCTGACACCGGACGGCACACACTCGCGCTGTTCACCTCGGAGCTGCACCTGGTCTTCGGGCGCGCCCGGACCCAGGTCGGGCTCGGCGTCCTCGCGGCCGTCCCGCTGCTGATCGGGATCGCGATCAAGCTCTCCGGCAACGACAACGGCGCCGAGGGATTCCTCGGCCAGGTCGCCGGCAACGGGCTGTTCCTGATCGTCGCGAGTCTCGGCCTGTCGTTGCCGTTCTTCCTCCCGACCGCGGTGACGGTGATCTCGGGGGAGTCCCTCGCGGGCGAGTCCAGTCTCGGCACCCTGCGGAACCTACTGACCGCACCGGCCGGCCGGTCCCGGTTGCTGGCGGCGAAGATGGTCGCGCTCGCCGTCTTCTGCCTGGCCGCGACGATGACGATCTGGATCTCCGGGCTGATCGTCGGATTCATCCTGTTCCCGGTCGGCGACGTACTGCTGCTGTCCGGGACGACGGTCTCCCTCGGCGAGGGCCTGTTGCGCGCTCTCGGGATCGCCGTGGTGATCTCGGGGTCGCTGCTCGGGCTGGCCGGGATCGGGCTGTTCGTGTCGTCGCTGACATCGACCCCGCTGGCCGCGATGGCCGCGACCTTCGGCACGTTCATCGTGCTCGGCATCCTGACCGCGATCCCGCAGCTCCACGCGATCCACCCGTGGATGCTGATGTACCGCTGGCCGTCGTTCGCCGACCTGCTCCGCGACCCGCCGTACTGGCATGAGATCGGCCGCAACCTGCTCGTGCAGGCCGCGTACCTGGCCGTCTTCTACGCCGCCGCCTGGGCGCGCATCACCAGCCGCGACATCACCTGACCCATCCCTGAGAGACTGGACGGGTGGAAGCCGACCTCGTAACGGTACTGCGGTGTCCCGTCTGCGGTGATGCCCTCGCGCTGACCGACCGTACGGCGAACTGTCCACGCAACCACGCGTACGACCTGGCCAAGCAGGGCTACCTCAACCTGTTGCCCTCAGCATCCAATGGCATCGACGGCGACTCGGCCGCGATGGTCGGCGCCCGCACTGTCTTCCTCGGCGGCGGCCACTACGCGCCGATCCGGGACGCGCTGATCCTCCAGGCCGCGAGCCTCCAAGCCGACGATCTGGTTGTCGAGGTGGGCGCAGGCACTGGGTACTACCTCGCCGGTGTGCTCGGGACAGCAGCCGGCCGCCGCGGAATCGCCTTGGACGTCTCCAGGTACGCCGCTCGCCGCGCGGCCAAGGTGGACCCACGGATCGGGTCGGTGGTGTGCGACGCGTGGCGTGAGCTGCCGCTGCTGGATGACTCGGCCCAGCTGATGCTGAATGTGTTCGCCCCCCGCAACGCCGCTGAGATGGCCCGCGTACTCGCGCCCGACGGCGCACTGCTCGTGGTCACGCCGAACCAGCAGCACCTGGCCGAGCTGGTCGGCGTACTGGGACTCGTCACGGTGGACGAGGAGAAGGAACGCCGGCTGCAGGAGTCGTTCGCCGGCGTGTTCGTGCGCACCGGCTCCGAGGTGATCGAGGACGCGATGCGGCTCGACCGGTCAGCGGTCGAGCAGTTGGTGCTGATGACGCCGAGCGCGCGGCATCTGAACTACCGCGAGCTGCTCGGGAAGATCGCCGTACTGCCGGAGCCGGCCCTGGTCACGTTGTCGGTCACGCTGTCCACCTGGCGACCCGTCGGCTGAGGCGGACGCCCGCCACTCACCAACCTCCCGTGCTCCGAGCGGATCACGCTCGGAGCTCGGCCGGCGCCGGCCATCGGTGGAGGTTGGTGAGTGGTGCAGGTCCGCGGGTCAGGCCGCGTTGGCGGTGAGCTCGCGCGCCACCACGGTGCCGTGCTGCTCCGCGCTGACGAGCGCCTCGGATTCCGACACCTTCGAGGCGTCGATGAGCTCCTCCATCCCCGGGGTGACCGGGGCGAGGGTGAGCTCGGCGGCGGCGGTCCGGATGTTCATGCCGAGGATGTCGCCGAAGACGCGCTCCAGGTACGGCGTGGCGTGGTCCCAGCCGTGCTTCGGGGTGCCCGGGCTGTAACCGCCACCGCGAGCCAGCGTGAAGATGACCGGGCGGCCGGCCGTCGGGCTGGGCCCGCGAACCAGTTCCATGTCGATCAGCAGCAGGTCGATCCAGGCCTTCACGTGCTGTGCGATGCCGTAGTTGTACAGCGGGACCGCGAGCAGGATCGCGTCGGCGTTCTTGACCTCGGCCGCGAGGTCCGCGGCGAGTGCCTTGGCCTCCGCCAGCGGCATCCGTTCGCCGTCGGTGGTGGGCTCCTCGCCGACCTGGGCCGCGGCCAGCGTCGGCCACACGGTCGCGGGCAGCGGGTGCAGCCCGAGATCGCGCCGGACCACGACGCCGTCCGGGTGTTCCGCCTTCCAGGCGGCCTCCGCGCTGTCCGCCAGGGCGCGGGACACCGATCCGTCCAGGCGGATGCTGGCGTCGACGCGTAGCAGGGTGCTCATGTCGTCTGTCTCCATCGAGTGAGGGGGCGTAGCTCGCTTTGAGCTGCTCCGAAGATAATCTGTTGAGCAGAACATATTCAAGTCAGATCGTATTCCGGGTGGCATACACCACGTACGATGGGAGCCGTGACCAGTTCTTCGCCCGAGGTTGCGACCCGGGCCAGCCGAGGGGTCGAGCCCCCGACCGCCAGTGGCGCGCCGGTGGAGTCCGACCTCGGCTGGGCGCTGGGCGTGGTGTTCCGCCGGTATGCGAAGGCGGCCGCCGCCGCCCTGGACGACGTGCCGGGCGGACCGCGGGGTTATCAGGTGCTCGCCACGGCGTGTTCGGAAGGACCGCGGCGGCAGCTCGACCTGGCTGCGCAGCTCGGAGTTGACCGCACGGTGATGACGTACCTGCTGGACGACCTGGAGAAGGCTGGCCTGGTGCACCGCCAGCCGGACCCGGCCGACCGCCGGGCGCGGCTGATCGTGCCGACCGACCAGGGCGTCGAGACCCTGTGTGACCTGGAGCGACGCCTGGCCACCGCCGAGGAGGAGGTGCTCGGCATCCTCGACGAGTCCGAGCGCTCGAGCTTCCGGATGCTCCTGCGCCGGGTCGCGATGAAGGCGAACGCGGTGGACCCGCTGCACAACGCCTGTGCGCTGGCCGACGAAGCGGTCGACCCCGCCGATACCTGAGCTAGGGCGTGTCTCCCAATCCCCCGCCTACTGCGCGGCACTCGGCACGGCACCTGCTCGCTACGGCGCGGGATTGGGAGACACGCCCTAGTGCAGCGGCACGAAGCCTGACTCGTACGCGCGGATCACGGCCTGCGTGCGGTCCCGCGCGTTGAGCTTCGCCAGCACATTGGCGACGTGGGTCTTGACCGTCTGGAGCCCGAGGATCAGCTCGCCCGCGATCTCCAGGTTCGAGAGTCCGCGCGCCATCAACCGCAGCACCTCCTGCTCGCGGTCGGTCAGTTGGTACTCATCCAGGCCGGTAGGCCGCGGTGGCTGCGTGCCCACGTGCGCCAGCGCGAGCGCCCGGATCGCCTCCGGGAACAACAGCGACTCGCTTCCGGCGACCGTACGGATGGCCGCGATGATGTCGTCCGGCGGTGTCCGCTTCAGCAGGAACCCGGACGCCCCGGCGCGGAGTGCGTCGTACACGTAGTCGTCGTTCTCGAAGGTCGTGACGACCAGTACGCGCGGCGCCGGGTCGAGGTTCTCCAGCAGCAGCCGGGTCGCCTGGATCCCGTCCACGGCGGGCATCCGGACGTCCATCAGCACGACGTCGGCGCCGGTCCGGCGGACCACCGGCAGGACCTCTGCGCCGTCCCCGGCCTCGCCGACGACCGTGAGGTCGGGCTCGGCGTTGATGATGGCGCGCAACCCACTGCGGATCAGCGGCTCGTCGTCGACCACGACCACCGACAGGCTCATGTCATCCCTTCGTCGTCACGCTGACCGGCAAGGTGACCGCGAGCCGCCAGCTGTCCCCGTCCGGGCCGGCGTCCACGGTCCCCTGCAGTACGGCGACCCTTTCACGGATCCCGGCCAATCCACGGCCGCCGCCTGAGGTGTCCGAGGCGCCGCTGACCGGGTTGGTCACGGCGAGCCGCAGCCCGGAGGCGTCCAGCCGGATCGACATGTCCACGCTGAGCTCACCAGCTGGACGGCCGGCGTGCCGGATCGCGTTGGTCAGGCCCTCCTGGATGATCCGGTAGGCCTCCCGGGAGACCGCGGCCGGCAGCTGGTCCAGCCGGCCGGACCGCTCGAGCTCGACCGTGATCCCGCCGGCCCGGGTGGCGTCGACGAGCGGGTCGAGGTCGCCGAGCGTCGCCTGCGGCGTGGTCCGGGAGCCAGGCCGCCGGTCGTCGCGGAGCAGGCCGAGCACGTGGTCGAGGTCGGCCAGCGCGGCCCTGGCCGAGGTCTCGATCGCGGCCAGCGCGGTCTCGGTGAACTCCGGGTCGCTCGACAGCACCCGGCGCGCGGCGGCCGCCTGGATGGTGACGAGGCTGAGCGCGTGCCCGACGCTGTCGTGCAACTCCCGGGCCAGACGGTTGCGCTCGGCAAGCGTTGCGGTCTGTCGCTCGAGCAGCTCGATGCGCTCGGCCGCGGTTGGTCCGAGGACGCGAGGCGCCAGATGGGCGAGCAGTGCGCCGACCGCGGCCGACAGCATGAAGAGGCCGACGATCCCGCCCAGTGCGGCGGCCGGCAGCCAGAGGTCCCGCCAGGTGCCGCTGATGTTGTACGACAACCCAGGGGCGATGTCGCGCGGACCGGGGGAGCGCAACGGTGCCACCAGCCACATCGCGCCGACCACGAACACGATCGTGCTGAGAATGCCGACGACCCCGCCGGCGACCAGATGCAGGCAGAACCAGATCGTCGTCCGGCGCCGCTGCGCCCAGGTCCGCGCCGGGCCGAGCGGGCGCTCCTCGAACCGCACGCCGAGCAGCGACTCGACTGCGATGCCCTCCACCTCGCGGACCGCGGGCAACATGCCGAGCACGATCGGCGGCGTGGCCACCAGGATCGCGATGACGATGCCGCTGGCAACCTTCGGCAACTGCAGGTCCTCGGCGACCGAGCCGATCGCGCTGTCCACCAGGATGAATGCCAGCACCAGCGCGGCACCGAGCAGCAGATACACCCAGCGCAGGTACGTCGACGTCCGGACCAGGCTGGTCACCGCGTGAGCGGCGTACGACGCCCAGCGGCGCAACGGGGGCGTGGACCGGCGGCCCGGCGCCGACTCGCGCGCGGGACGCTCCGACCCGCGTACCAGTCCGTCCGTCACCCCCTCATCGTGTCAAATCCCGCCGCCTGCCACCTCCCTCCGCGGAGGGAACCCCGGGAGGGACCCTGCAACCCGGCCCGCCGAGCGTGGGCTGAGTCACCCCGGAAGTGGCGGTTTACACAAATTTGACGGGGTAGGGACGGGTTCGGAGCCGGTGGACGTCGCGATCTGCTGTCCATGCGGGTACGGTCTGTGGTCGGGGCGGGATGCCGGTCCGGACACGGACAGGCATGGGGAACGGCTCCAGGACGGGTGGCCGGCGGCTCGGCGCGGGACCCGGGGCAGTGGACGTTAAGTCGCTGTGAAGTCCCCGTGGGCCGATTGACCACCTTTGCAGATTTGATGTTTGATCAAATATCGGACGAGAGAGGTCGATATGAGGTTGAGGCGTTCCGTCATCGCACTGGTGACGGTCCTGGGGCTCGCCCTGGTCAGTGCTTGTAACAACAGTGACGACAAGGACAAGGCAGCGGACACCGGTTTGACGAAGGTCAGCTACCTGACCTCGTTCAACACCTTCGGCCGCGAGGCCTATGCGTACGTCGCTCTGGAGAAGGGCTACTTCAAGGACGCCGGCTTCGACGTCACGATCAACCCGGGCTCCGGCACGGTCGACGTGATGAAACTGGTCGCCGGCGGCCAGGCCGACTACGGGATCGGCGACTTCACCGCCGTCGTGATCACCCTGGGCAAGCAGAAGCTGCCGGTGACGACGGTCGGGATGATCCACCAGCGGTCGCTGGCCGCGATCATGTCGCTCAAGGGCTACGGCATCGAAAAGCCGGAGGACCTGATCGGCAAGTCGATCGGTGACCAGCCCGGCTCGACCAACACCGTCATGTTCCCGGTCTACGCCAAGGCCGCGAACATTCCGGTGGACCAGACCAAGTTCATCCCGTCGCCGCCGCCGGGCCTGCCGGCCCTGCTCGCCTCGGGCAAGGTGAAGGGCATCGGCCAGTTCGTGGTCGGCAAGCCGCTGGTCGAGAAGGCCGACCCGCAGCACCGGGAGGCCGTCGTGCTGCCGTACGGGAAGTTGCTGCCGGACCTCTACGGCAACGCGATCATCACCCGGACCGACCTGGCCAAGGACCACCCGGACCAGGTGAAGAAGTTCACCGGCGCGCTGCTCAAGGGTCTGCAGGACACCTATGACGACCCGGCCGCGGCCGCCGCGATCCTGAAGAAGTACGTGCCGCAGACCGACCTGACGGTGGCCACCGAAGAGCTGAAGATCATGAAGGAGTACATCAAGCCGGACGGTTTCACCGGCCCGCTGGGCGCGGTCGACCTGAACCGGGTCAAGACGGTGATCAAGCTGCTGGACGACGCCAAGGCGATCCAGCCGGCCGGTTCGGTCAAGCCCGAGGACGTCGTCACGCTGAACCTCGCGCCGAAGGCGTGAGAACAGCTAGATGATCCGGCTGGACGATGTAGGGCAGGTCTTCGACGGACGCGAGGGCCGGGTCACGGCCCTCGAGAAGATCGACCTGCACGTCCGAGCCGGCGAGTTCGTCACGCTGATCGGCCGGTCCGGGTGTGGCAAGTCCACCCTGCTCCGGCTGATCGCGGGACTCCTCCGGCCGACCAGCGGCTCGGTCCAGGTGGCGGGTGATCCCGTCACCGGGCCGCGCCGGGACGTGTCGTTCATGTTCCAGCGTCCGGCGCTGCTGCCGTGGCGGTCGGTGCTGTCCAACGTGATGCTGCCGGTCGAGATCGACGGCGGCGCCGGCGAACGGCGTGCGTCCCGGGGCAAAGCGGCGTACCGGGACCGGGCGCATCAGTTGCTCGAGCTGGTCGGCCTGCAGGGGTTCGAGCGGCGGCTGCCCCACGAGCTGTCCGGCGGTATGCAGCAGCGGGTGTCGCTGTGCCGGTCGCTGATCCGCGACCCGCAGGTGATGCTCATGGACGAGCCGTTCTCCGCGCTCGACGCGCTCACCCGGACCGAGCTGTCCGAGGAGTTGCAGCGGATCAAGATGGAGCTGTCCACCACCATCGTGTTCGTCACCCACTCGATCGAGGAGGCCGTCGTGCTGGCCGACCGAGTGGTCGTCCTGACGCCCCGGCCGGGCCGGATGCGGGAGGTCGTCGACATCGACATCCCGCGGCCCCGCAGCCTCGGCCAGAACGCGCACCTGACCGAGGTCGCGCGGATCAGCGGCCTGCTGCACGGGCTGCTCGCGGAGAAGACCGCGCTGGCGGCCGAGCGCCCGGTCGACGAGGTGCGGCAGCGATGACCAAGCGTTCCTGGCTGACCAGTTCGCCGGCCGCCGCCGTACTGCTCCCGATGATCGGCCTGGCCGGCGCGATCGTGCTGTGGTGGCTGGCCACGGTGGTGTTCTCGATCCAGCCGTACCTGCTGCCCGGCCCTGGTGACGTGTTCGTCAAGTTCTTCGACCAGCCGGGCTACCTGCTGCAGGAGACCGGGACCTCGATGCTGGAGACGATCGAGGGCTTCCTGCTCGCGATCGTGATCGGCGTACCGATCGCACTCGTGATCGTCAGCTCGGCGGTCCTGGAGCGGCTGGTCTACCCGCTGCTGCTGATGGTGAACGCGATCCCGAAGATCGCGGTCGCGCCGCTGCTGGTGATCTGGATGGGCTTCGGTCAGTGGCCGAAGGTCGTGATGGTGCTGCTGATGTGCTTCTTCCCGATTGTCATCTCGACCGCGCAGGGCATGAAGTCGACTCCCACGGAGCTGGTCGAGTTGCTCCGGTCGCTGAACGCGAGCCGGCTGCAGGAGTTCTTCAAGCTGCGGCTGCGGTACGCGATGCCGCAGATCTTCACCGGCCTCAAGGTCGCGATCTCGCTGGCCGTGATCGGCTCGGTGATCGCCGAGTTCGTCGGCGCCACCCGCGGTCTCGGCTACGTGATCCAGCAGTCCGGAGCGAGCGCCGACACGACGCTCGCGTTCGCCGCGATCACCCTGCTCAGCATCATGAGCATCGTCTTGTTCTACGCGCTGGTCCTGCTGGAGCACCTCCTGCTGCCCTGGGCGCAGGAGACGCGGTGACAGCACTTTTGGCCGGGCCTCCGGCGCCGGCGTGGTCATCGGGCCCTGGCTCCCGGCCTTCCCTCGTCGCTCCGGTCGCTTCGCTCCCTGCGCTCCTCAGTCCAGGCCGGGAGGCCCGATGACCGCTCAAGCGTCCGACGCGGATCGGCGCGTGCTCGTGCGGCCTGCCTGGCTGGAAGCGACCGTCTCGGCTGTTTTCACCTCGCTCGGTTTCGACCCGGCCGACTCGGCGAAGATCGCCAATGCCCTGGTCGAGGCCGACCTGCGCGGTGTCAGTTCGCACGGTGTGATGCTGGTTCCGATGTACGTCGAGCGCCTGAACGCCGGCGGTGTCACCCGCGAGCGCGAGCTCGACATCCTGTACGACGCCGGCGCCGCGATGGTCGTGGACGCGCGCGGCGGGATGGGGCAGCTGTCCAGTCCGCAGGCGATGGGACACGCGATCGAGCGGGCCGGCCGGTACGGCATCGGTCTGGTGTCGGTCCGCAACGCGCACCACTTCGGGGCGGCCAGCCGGTGGGCCATGCAGGCCGGTCAGGCGGGGTGCATCGGCGTCGCGATGTCGAACACCACGCCGCTGATGCCGGCGCCGGGCGGGGCCGAGCGGGTCGTCGGCAACAACCCGCTGGCGATCGCCGTGCCGACCTCGGCCGGGGTGGAGATCGTGCTGGACATGGCCCTGTCGGCCGTTGCCCTGGGCAAGATCCGGCTGGCGGCGTCGGCCGGGCGGCCGATCCCCGATACCTGGGCGACCGACCCGTCCGGGACGCCGACCACGGACCCGGAGGAGGCCGTGCTCGGGATGCTGCTGCCCGCGGCCGGCCACAAGGGCTTCGGGCTGGCGCTGATGATCGACGTCCTGACCGGCGTACTGAGCGGTGGCGGCTGGGGCGACCAGGTCCGTCCGCTGTACCGGGAGCCGGACCGGCCGAACGACTGTGCCCACCTGTTCCTGGCCATCGACCCGGAGCTGATGGGCGGAGTGGAGAGTTTCCGGCGGCGCTCGTCCGGACTGGCGACGCGGGTCCGGAGCAGCGCGACGGCGCCGGGAGTGAACCGGCTGCACCTGCCGGGGGAGATCGAGGCGGAACGGGCAGCACACCAGCGGCGGCACGGCGTACTGATCGAGAGGTCGGGGCTGGACGGGCTGCTGGCGGCCGCGCGCGCGGTCGGTGCCGTCGTTCCGGCGGGAGGGCTACTGAACTGATGCCGAAGACACAGATTTCGACGACCACGCTGCACAGCCCGAACGGGGTGTTCTCACAGGCCACCACGATCGAGGCGACCGGGCGGTTCGTGTTCGTCTCCGGGATGACCGCGCGCCGTCCGGACGGCAGCATCGCCGGCGTCGGCGACATCCGGGAGCAGACGCGGCAGGTGTGCGAGAACGTCCAGGCGGCGGTCCAGGCCGCCGGCGGCACGCTCGCGGACGTCTGCCGGGTGGATGTGTACGTGCGCAACATGGAGGACTTCGCCAAGATCCACGAGATCCGGGCGCAGTACTTCACCGAGCCGCTGCCGGCCTCGACGATGGTCGAGGTCAGCAAGCTCGCGCACCCTGACTACCTGATCGAGATCAACGCGATCGCAGTGATCTCATGACTGCGCTCATTGCCACGCCTCCGGCGCGGCGGGTCGTGGGGCTGTTACTCCCGGCCTTCCCTCGTCGCTCCAGTCGCTTCGCTCCCTACGCTCCTCGGTCCAGGCCGGGGGGCCCCATGACCGGGGGGATTCGGATGCGTGGCGTCGAGTGGACCTGAGATGCGGTACGTGATGGTGGAGTACGCCGGGCAGGAGCGCCCCGGCGTACTCGAGGGGGACTCGGTCCTGGTGCTGACGGCAACGGATCTGACCGAGGTGATCCAGGGCGGCGCGGAGCTCTCGGGGGAGAAGATCCCTTACGACGAAGCGATGCTGCGGCCGCCGCTGCGGCGGTTCCGGCGCGACATCCTGTGCACCGGGTGGAACTACTGGGACCACTTCGAGGAGAGCAAGGGCAAGCGCGAGGGCCAGGACGTGGACCGGCCCGAGCATCCGACGTTCTTCACCAAGGGCCCGGACGTGGTGATCGGTCCGTACGACGACATCGCCTGGGATCCGGAGATCTCGGCCAAGTGGGACTACGAGGCCGAGGTCGCGCTGGTGATCGGCACGACCGGCCGGAACATACCCGTCTCCGAAGCTCTGGATCATGTCTGGGGCTACACGCTGGCCAACGACGTGTCGCAGCGCGATCTGCAGCGGGCGCACGGCGGGCAGTGGCTGAAGGGCAAGAGCATCGACAACACCATGCCGCTCGGGCCGTGGATCGTGACCGCCGACGAGCTCGGCGACCCACAGGACATCCAGCTGCAGTGCCTGGTGAACGGTGAGGTGCGGCAGGACGCGTCGACCCGGCAGATGGCCTACGACGTCGCCACTTTGATCAGTGAGTTGTCGTTCGGTATGACACTGCGCCCTGGCGACCTGCTGCTGACCGGGACCCCGGCCGGCATCGGCAACGCCCGGGAGCCGCAGGTGTTCCTGCAGGAGGGCGACGTGGTCGTCACTCGTGCGGACAAGATCGGCGAGCTACGCAACAAGGTGGCCCGCGCATGAGCGGCCCGTTGGAGTTGCTGCCCGGTGGTGGCAAGGGAGGGCGTCGTACTCTCGCGGAGCACGCCGCGGCCGAACTGCACCAGCTGATCCTGTCCGGTGAGCTTCCCAGCGGTACGCCGTTGCGCCTGGTGGAGCTCGCGAATCGGCTGGAGATGAGCCAGATGCCGGTCCGCGAAGGACTCCGCCGGCTGGAGGCGCTCGGACTGGTCGAGATCATCCCGCACCGCGGTGCGTGGGTGCGTGACCTGTCGGTGGAGGACCTGCGGGACACGCATGAGACGCGGCTGGCCTTGGAGTCGCTCGCCGTACGCGCCGCCGCGGGGCGATTCACCGATGACGACTTCGAGAAGGCGGCGGCCGCACTGGCCGACCACCTCCAGCTGTCCCGGACCCACGACTCGGCGGGTGCCCGGCAGGCGCATGCGGACTTCCACTTCGCCATCTACCGCGCGAGCGGGTCGCAGTGGCTTCCGCGGGCGATCGAGCCGGTCTGGCAGAACAGTGAGCGCTACCGGTTCGGCAGCCGGCCGACCGCGTTCCTGATCGAGCGGAACCGGCAGGAGCACCAGGCGATCCTGGACGCGTGTGTCGCCGGCAACCCGGACGCGGCCGAGCAGGCATTGCGCAACCATCTGGCCGGCGCGTTCCAGCGGATCACCGACACCATGACGTCGAAGCAGAAGGAGTCGTCATGAAGGTGAGCTTCGACGCGACCGGTGAGGTCGTGGTGATCACAGGTGGCGCGCGCGGGATCGGTGCGGCCCTGGCCGCGGCGGTGAACGCCTGCGGCGGGACAGCGGTGGTCTTCGACCTTGTGAAGCCGGCCGACCCCGCGGTCGTGTACGTCGAGGTCGACGTCGCGGACCGGGTCTCGGTAGAGACGGCTGTGTCGGCTGTCCTCGACCGGTACGGCCGGATCGATGGACTGGTCGCCGGTGCGGCTGTGCAGCCTCGGTCAACGGTGCTGGAGACGGATCCGGCCGAGTGGACCAGGACTCTGCAGGTGAACCTCGACGGTGTGGTGTGGACGTGTCAGGCCGTAGTACCGCACATGGTGTCGCGGCGGTCCGGGTCGGTGGTCGTGTTCACATCGGGCATGGCTGTCACCGGGTACGCCGGTGCGGCGGCGTACGCGTCGAGCAAGGCCGCACTGATCGCCTTCGCCAAGACACTGGCCGCCGAAGTGGCTCAGCACCGGGTGCGGGTGAACGTGGCCGCGCCAGGCGTGATCGACACCGAGCAGTTCCGAGGAGCGAACGCCGGTGCGGACCGGTCGCACTGGCAGGACACCATAGGTATCGGCGACCCCGAGGACGTGGTCGGTCCGCTGCTGTTCCTGCTGTCCGACGCGGCCGCGATGACCGGGTCCGTCCTGACCCGGGAGCGGGCCTTTGCGAAGCTGACAACCTTCGCGAAGCGAGAAAACGACTACAGCTCCGGGAGTGATGAGTGACTGCTGACCAGCTGCCCGTCGCCGTCGTCGGTGCCGGGCCGATCGGCCTCACCACGGCCCTCGGCCTGGCGCACTACGGCGTACCGTTCGTGCTGCTCGAGGAGGACGCCGTCCTGTCCTCGGACACCAAGGCCGGGACGACGCTCAGCCGGACGCTGGAGATCTGGAACCGGTACGGCGCGGTCGACGGGATCCTGGCGGCCGCACTGCGGATCGACGAGATCGGTGACATCGACCGGGCCAGCAACACGCCGCGGGCCTCGGTGCAGCTGGCCGAGCTGGTCAACGACACGCAGTTCCCGTTCGTGATCAACCTGCCGCAGCAGAAGATGGAGCCGATCCTGGCCGCGGCGCTGGAACAGCCGGTACTGACCCGGCACCGACTGCTGTCGTTCGATGTCCTGGACGACCGGGTCGTGCTGCACGTGGAGACGCCGGACGGGCCGCGCGACATCGAGGCCTCGCACCTGCTCGCGTGTGACGGTGGCCGGAGCAAGATCCGCGATGCGCTCGATGTGAAGGTGGTGGGGCAGACCCTGCCCGAGCGGTACATGCTGATCGATGTCCTGGTGGACCTCGACGTCAACAACGCGCGGGACTATCCGTACCTCGCCTACTTCGCGGACAAGTCCGAGTGGATGGTGCTGATCCGGCAGCCGGACAACTGGCGCTTCCTGTTCCCGCTCGGTCCCGGGGCGGAGCCGCCGGGCGACGAGGACCTGCTGGTCAAGGTGAAGCAGTTCATCGGCGAGGTGGACCGGATCGAGCTCCTCGGCTCGGTCGTCTACAACGTGCACCATCGGGTCGCCGACCAGTGGACGGTGGACCGCAAGGTGTTCCTGATGGGCGACGCGGCTCACCTGATCACGCCGATGTGGGCGCTGGGGCTGAACACCGGTGCTCTGGACGCGTCCAACCTGCCATGGCGACTGGCCTGGGTACTTCGTGGCTGGGCTTCGGATACCTTGCTCGATGGCTACGAGCAGGAGCAGCGGCCGGTGGCGATCGAGGGCTCGGGCGAGATGGCCGAGGCCGCACGCAAGTACATGGCCCATCAGCGTGGTGCCGTCACTGAGGACACGGGTGCTTGGGCGACGGCGTACAACCGCACGCTGCTGAGTGTCCGGCTCGACGTGGACGGTGTGGGCGACTGGTCGATGGTTGCGACCAGTGCTGGACCTCCCGCCGTCCGGGCGGGTGACCGGGCTCCTGACCTGGTGCTGCAGAGCCCCACCGGCCGGACGACGATCCACGACCTGTGCCGGGACTCGTTCGTCGCGCTGTACTTCACCGACGTACGGCGGCGCCCGGACATCCCGGTGAACGACTCGCCGGCGTTGAAGCACTACGCCGTCTCCCGGTGGGACGCCCCGCACGACTCCGGTCTGCGGGACCGGGCTCTGTTCGATCCGGGCAGCATTGCCACGAACAGGTACGACGTACCGCCGGAGAGCGTCGTACTGGTCCGGCCGGACGGGCACATCGCCGCGGTGGCTCCTATAGGCGCCGGTGTGGCCGAGGAGCTCTACACCCGGATCACCGGCCGCCCCGTCCCTCGGGAGGTCTCGTGACGTTCGACGAGCCGCTGCGGGAGGTGTTGCTGCAGACGGAGGACCTGGAGTGGGTGGAGAAGTCGCTCGCCGGGCTGTCGCACAAGATGCTGTGGCGTGACCCGGAGACCGAAGCGTCGATCGCGCTGGTGCGGTTCGAAAAGGGGTCGGGGATCCCGTCGGAGCACAAGCACGCCTCGAACCAGTTCATGTTCTGCCTGTCCGGGCGGTACGTGTACCTGCCGACCGGGACGACTCTGACCAAGGGCAGCTTCTACTGGAACCCCAAGGGTGTCGTGCACGGGCCGACCCTCGCCGAGGAGACGTCCGTCCTGCTGGAGGTCTACGACGGCCCGCACTACCCGGAGCGGCCGGCGTTCTACGACAACGACGAGGACGCCCGCTGACATGGCCGGCTGGGACATCCACACGCACCTGATACCGCCGACTGTGCTGTCGGCGGCTCACCGCGGTGAGTTCGGCCTGTCGATCGACGGCGGTTGGCTGTTGATCGACGGGGAGCGACTGCCGTTGAGGCGCCTGGCTGACCCGGCTGCGCTGCTGCAGTGGATCGCTGACCAGGACCTGGATGGTGCTGTGGTGTCCGTTCCACCCGCCCTGTTCCGGTACGACGCCGGCGTCGAGTGGGCCGAGCTGGTGAACCAGGGGCTTCGGGAGCTCGCCACACCTCAGCTGCGCGTCCTCGGCCAGGTGCCACTGCTCGATCCGTCCGCACCGGCCGTTGCGGCGGACCTGGCGGGCGAAGGCGTCTTCAGCGGCTTCGCCCTGGGTACGCCGAGCTACGCGGGACTGGATCCGCTCTGGCAGGTGCTCGACGAGCTGGCCGCGTTCACCCTCATTCATCCCGGTCACAGTGACGACAAGCGGCTTGAGTCGTTCTATCTATCGAATCTGTTGGGGAATCCGTACGAGACCGGGGTCGCAGCGGCGTCGCTGGTCTTCGCGGATGTGCCGGGGCGGTTTCCGGGGATCCGGTTCTGCCTGTGCCATGGGGGTGGTGTGACGGCGGCGCTGGCCGGACGGTGGCAGCGCGGGGTCGATCAGGACCGGCCGGGGATCAAGCCGCTGTCCCTGCCGGTCGCGGAGGCACTGCGCCGGTTCTACGTCGACGACCTGGTGCACGACGACGCCGTACTGGAACTGCTGACGAAGACGTTCGGCGCCGAGCGGGTGCTGGCCGGGAGCGACTGGCCGTTCCCGATGGGGAGTGATGCGGTCTCTGCCGCGCGCGCGGCAGCGGCCGAAGAACTGACCCGGCCGCTGGCGAAGGGGGTTGTCGCCTCGTGAGACAGCTCTTTCGTCAGGGCCAAGGTGTGATCAGATATCAAATCGTGGTGAACGGGGATGAGGCATGAGCGAGCGCAGCGAGTTCATCATCAAGCACAGCGTGCATTGCGCCTCATCCGCGCCCGGAGTGAAGCGAGGACGTGGATGAGCTGGCGGGGGATTGTGTTACGGAGTCACGGTCCAGGGGAGCAGCTGAAGGCCGAAGAGGTCGAGCTGGTCGCGGGTCCGGGCGAGACGCTGGTGGAGATGCGGCTTGCTGCCGTGACTCAGCAGGACAGGTCGGTGCTGGCGGGCAAACAGCCCAGTGTGCCGTTCGTGCCGGGCTCAGAGGGCGCCGGTGTTGTCGTCAGCTCGTCCGTTCTGGAAGCCGGCACTCCGGTGGTGGTTCGTGGCGAGGGTGTCGGGATGACCGGACCTGGTCTGTGGGGCCAGTACGCCGTCGTACCGGACGCCGCCGTACATCGGCTGCCTTCGGCTCTGGACCCGGCGACCGCGGTGGCGTTGCTGACACCTGCTCTGACCGCTCACACCGCCGTACGACGGGTTGCGGCGGTGGTCGAGGGCGAGACGGTCGTGGTCACCGGGATCACCAGTCTGGTCGGGCGACTGTGTGCTGCGGTGGCGCAGTCGGCCGGTGCGGCGAAGGTGATCGGGCTGGCGTGGACCACTGAGTCCGTGCAAGCGACGGCCGGACTGGTCGACCAGATCGTCAGGGTGGACGAGTTGGGGCAGGTCGGACGCGAGCTGCCCTGGTGTGACGCTGCCATCGACACTGTGGGCGGTCCGGTGACCAGTGGGGTGCTCGGACACATCACTCCCGGCGGACGGCTCGCCGTACTGGGTTATCGAGCCGGTGAGTTCACCACGATCGATCTGCATCAGTTGATCGGCCGCGACCTGCGGGTGCTGCCGGTGAATCTGCAGCGGACCGTTCTGGAGCCTGGTGCGATCAGTCAGGCGATGGCGGATATCGCGCCGGCGCAGTGGCGACCGGAGTACGAGCTGCTGCCCGCGGACCGTGTCGGTGAGGTGCTGGATCGGCAAGCAGGGCGGGTTTTGCTGGACCTGAGCACGCTCAGCTGAGTGCCGTTTGCGGGCAGCGTGGACTAGACCACTCAGGTGTGTTGAGGCTCCCGCCGGGCAATCTGTTGTGGAAAGCCCCGAGATACCCGAGCGGCGGCTACGGTTACCTCCCAGAGTTGTATGCAGTGGAGGAGAGAGGCAGCCCGCACCAGATGACCCGACGACTCGAGCTCACGCCTGGGGGACCGACCGGCCGTCGTACTCTCGCCGAGGAAGCTGCCGCCGAACTGCATGAGCTCATCCTGTCCGGCGAACTCCCCAGCGGTACGGCGCTCCGGCTGGAGGAGCTCGCCAAGCGGCTGGACATGAGCCAGATGCCGATCCGGGAAGGTCTGCGGCGGATGGCGGCGCTCGGGCTGGTCGAGATCGTTCCGCACAAGGGCGCCTGGGTGCGTGAGCTGTCGATGGAGGACTTGCGCGATACGCATGCGACCCGGCTGGCGCTGGAGTCCCTCGCGGTCCGTGCGGCCGCGACCCGGTTCGCGGAGTCGGATGCGGCGCTGGCGCGGACCGCACTGGCCGAGCATGTCCGGCTGTCGAAGCTCGGCGACAACATCGCCTCCCGGCAGGCGCACACCGAGTTCCACTTCGCCATCTACCGGGCCGGCGGCTCGCGCTGGCTGCCGCGCGCGATCGAGCCGGTCTGGCAGAACAGCGAGCGTTACCGGTTCGGCTCCCGGCAGACCAAGGCGCGGATCGAACAGACCCGGCGTGAGCACCAGGCCATCCTTGATGCCTGTCTCGCCCACGACGAGGCCGGCGCGGAGGCCGCTCTGCGTGAACACCTGGAAGGCGCCATGCAGCGCATCACGCAGACGATGGAACGCCGCTCCAAGCCTTGAGGACTTCGAAGCGGTCGTGCTGCCAGCCGGACGCGTCGAAGACTGCCCTGAGCAGCAGGCCGTCACCCCGTGAGTCGTACGACGTGACGAGGTCGGACAGCTCCTGTGTGCCTAGGCCGTCGTAGTACTGGTCGAGTGCTTGGCGTCTCTGCAGCTCGGATGCACCGGAGATCTCCTCCAGCGGTGTGTCGTCGTCGCACCCGACAACGTGGCCTGAACCTACATTTTCGCCAGGTAGCAGTCTTTGCACGAGTTGTTGGCCCGCACGGACGTCCTTCGCGCGTAGGCGTGCACCCAACGCGCGACAGGGCTTTTGTTGTACGGCTCGGCGGACCGCGTCGTGGATGGCGATGTGGTCGGGGTGGCCCGTGAGCCCATCGCTGCCGACCGTGAGCACCAGCTCCGGTGAGAACTGCGCGATGCTCTTCTCGATCTCTTCCGCGACCTCACCGAGCTCAGCGCTCGCCAGGGTGCGCGGTCCGTTGGCACCGCCGTCGTCGATCCACCGGTCCGTGCCGCCGAGCCAGTCCCACTCGTCGATCCCGAGCAGTGCGCAGGCGGCCGGCAGCTTCTCTGCCGCTGTCCAGACTCCTCGAGTGGCAGTGCGCAGTACGACGTGCCACCCCTGCGCACTCAGCACAGAGGTGGCAGCGCCGGTCGCGAACACCTCGTCGTCCGGGTGGGCGTGGACGACGAGCGCCGTACGCATCGCTCAGTCAGCCAGGCGGGCGGGGAAGCCACCCGTCGCGAGCGGGCTCCAGCGTTCCGGGGTGATGCGGATCAGGCACTTGCCCTGAGTCCGCATGGCTTCGCGGTACTCGTCCCAGTCCGGGTGCTCACCGGAGATCGAGCGGTAGTAGTCGACCAGGGGCTCCACTGCGTCCGGGAGCTCGATCACCTCGCCGCTGCCGTCCACCTGCACCCACGCGCCGTTCCAGTCGTCCGACAGCACGAGAACGCTGGCCCGCCCCTCACGCTTCACGTTGGTGCTCTTGGCCCGCTCCGGGTACGACGAGATGACGATGCGGCCCTCGGTGTCGACGCCACCCGAGACCGGCGACGCTTGCGGCGTACCGTCCGCGCGGGTGGTGATCAGCAGCATGTGGTGACGGGGCCGGACGAACTCCAGCAGCCCATCGAGGTCGACCTTGGTGTTGGTGGCAATAGTCCTCGGCATGCCCCCACCCTATGGGCTGGCGATCGGATTGACATGTTCGAACAGGTGTTCGAACATGGGGTTATGACGGGGACTTCCGCAGTCGGCCAGGAAGGTCGGGTCACGGCGCTCGACCAGGCTCGGATGCTCCTTGCCCGGGCTCAGGAAGCTACCCGGGATCTCCCTGATCAGCCCACTCCTCGTCTCACCGCGGTCAGCGGTTTCGACCCGGACTCTCCACACGACCTCGATCCGGACCCCCATGATCACCCCGCCGCTCCCACGGCGCGCCTCGCCTCGGTCACCGGGTTCGATACGCGGGTCACCGAGACGCGGGTGCAGCAGGCGCTGGACACCGCCGGTGTGGAGCGGGCGCTGCCCACGCTGCCGGCGGTGTCCGAGTTGCTGTCCGGGGCCAGCTTGCGCGGCGGATCGGCGTACTCGGTGCGTGGTAGTGCCGCGTTGGTGATGGCGTTGATGGCCGGCCCGTCCGCGGAGGGTGCGTGGTGCGGAGTCGTCGGGCTGCCGTCGTTCGGCGCGGAGGCGGCGCGCGGGCTCGGGGTCGACCTGGAGCGGCTCGTGCTGGTGCCCGAACCGGGACACGACTGGCTCAACGTCGTCGCCGCGCTGGTCGACGCACTGACCGTGGTGGTCGTCCGTCCGCCCGGTGAGGTGACGCCGGGGGAGGCATCCCGGCTCGCCGCGCGGCTGCGGACGCGGGGGGCGATGCTGATCGCGTCCGGTTCCTGGCCGGGAAGTGAGGCCCGGTTCGAGGTGGAGAGCAACACCTGGACCGGCCTGGGCGAGGGTGAAGGTCTGCTCACCGCCCGGCAGGCGACGGTCGTGGTGACCGGCCGGAGAGCCGCCGTGCATCCCCGGCGGCACCAGCTCTGGCTTCCCGGCCCGGACGGCAGCATCCGCTCCGCTGCGGCCGAGACCGTGCAGGAAGAGTCTGGGTGGGATGACATCGAGGCAGTGGGCTGATGGACGGGCTGACTCGCACGATGGTGATCTGGGTGCCGGACTGGCCGGTGACAGCGGCCGCGGTGGCGACGGGCCGTTCCCCCGATGAGCCGATCGCCCTGCTGGAGAAGGGCAAGGTGCTCGCCACCTCCGCCGCCGCACGGGCCGAGGGAGTGCGCCGCGGTCAGCGCGCCCGGGACGCGCAGTCGCGGTGCCCGGAGCTCGTCGTACTGAAGTACGACCCGGTGATCGACGCCCGCGCGTTCGACCCGGTGATCGCGTGTCTGGAGGCGCTCACGCCCGGCGTCCAGGTGATCCGCCCGGGCATGTGCGCGTTGAAGGCGCGCGGTCCGGCCCGGTTCTACGGCAGTGAGTCCACGGCCGCGGAGAAGCTGCTCGACCGGCTGGAGACGTTCGATGTCCTCGGTGGCCGGGTCGGGATCGCCGACGGTCCGTTCGCGGCCGAGCAGGCGGCCCGGGCGAGCTCGGCGCGGACGCGGATCCACGTGGTGCCGGCCGGAGGATCCCCGGAGTTCCTGGCGCCGCTCACCGTCGAGGTCCTCGAGCAGCCCACCCTCACGGACCTGCTCCGCCGGCTCGGGCTGCGGTCGCTGGGCGCGTTCGCGAAGCTGTCCGGCACCGAGGTGCTGACCCGGTTCGGTCCGGCCGGTGCCTTCGCGCACCGGCTCGCCTGTGGGTACGACGATCGCCCGGTGGTGGGCCGGGAGATCCCGCCGGAGCTCACCCGCACCCTCGACTTCGAGCCGGCCGTGGACCGGGTCGACCAGGTCGCCTTCGCGGTCCGCTCGGTCGCCGACGAGCTGATCGCCCGGCTGACCGAGCTCGGCCTGGTGTGTACGACGCTCCGGGTCGAGATCGGCACCGAGTCCGGGCGGATCCACGAGCGGGAGTGGTTGCATCCACGCTGGTTCACCGCGGCCGACGTGGTGGACCGGGTCCGCTGGCAACTGCAGGGGAGCGGTACGGCGACCAGCGAGCTGACGTCACCCGTCGTACGGCTCCGGCTCGTCCCCGACCAGGCGGATCCCGTCGGTGCGCACGTCGACGGGCTGTGGGGTGGTGGGCCGGACGAGCGGATCCACCGGGCACTGTCGCGGGTCCAGAGCATGCTCGGTCACGGTGCCGTCGCGTCGGTGGTGATCGGCGGCGGGCGCGGATTCGCGGAGCGGCAGACGCTGATCCCGTGGGGCGACCGCCCGGTGCCGGCCCGCCCGCCGGACCAGCCCTGGCCGGGTGCGATCGCATCCACCGATCCCGCGCGTTGGCCGGTGCTCGCACCCACCACGATCTTCCCCCAGCCCCTGCTGGCGAAGGTGTACGCCGAGGACGGCACCGAGGTCTCGGTCACCGCCCGCGGCGACCTCTCCGGCACCCCCACCGCCTTCCGCCTGGCCCCCGCCCCCCAAGTTGCCGACAGCAACAAACTCCACCCGATCACCGCCTGGGCCGGCCCCTGGCTCACCGACGAACGCTGGTGGGACCCCACCACCGAGTCCCGCCAGGCCCGCTTCCAGTTCCACACCGCCGACACCCGAGCCTGGCTCTTCACCCTCCACCAAACAACCTGGCAAGCCCAAGCCACCTACGACTAACCCCCCCCGCCCACCCCAGCACCACATCCTCCCCGACCGGCACCTGGCCAAACCCACCCCAGCACCACCCGCACCAAGTACACCCGCCCGGGTAGCACCACCTGAACACCCGCCCCGGCAGCACCACCGCACCGAGTACACCCGCCCGGGTAGCACCACCTGAACACCCGCCCCGGCAGCACCACCCGCACCGAGTACAACCCGCCCGGGTAGCACCCCCAGCCCCACCTACCCCGGAGAACCCCCGCCTGAGCAGCACGTGTCTCGGGCGGCCTGGCCGTACTCCAGGAACACTCGCGCCAGCACAACCCGCCGGGTGTACACCGACTGACCACCGACCGCGCCAGCACCAGCCCCACCCACCCCGTGCGCTCCCACAGCACCACCTGTCCCTGGGTCGGCACCACCCGCCGTGCGCTGGCTCGGTAGCCGGTGGTTGTGGTTGCGGCGAGGAACGCGGGTGTGGATCGAGTCGTGGGTAGTGGTTGGCGTGTGTGTTCTCCGCAGGTGGTGAGTCGTGGGTTGGGGTTGCCGTGTCCGGCGAGTCGGCCGCCTGGATCCACGACTCGGTCGTCGGGGCGGGCGTGGAGCTCGCTGGCCCCGGTCAGCCCGTCGGCGTTCAGCTGGTCGAACATGTCCGCGAACATTTCAGGGGATAACCCCCAAGCTGGAGGGTTGCCCACTCAGAATCCGAGGGGGCAACCCTCCAGCTCGGGGGTTATCCCCTCGAATGTTGTTGGTGCGGGGCGGTCGGGGCGGCTGCTATGGCGGATTCGGGGGCGGATTCGGGGGCGGAATCGGGGGCGGCGCGATTCGGTGGCGGATGCGTAGGTGGTGGGGACGGGGTGTGGTGGACGTGTCGTGGGGGAGGTGGGTAGGGAGTGTCGGTGAGAATGGCGTGATGGATGGAGAGATGGTGGTGGAGGGGCTCGGGGATGCGCAGTTTGGGCCGCATCGGTGGTCGGCGGGGTGGCACGATGATGGGGACAATGAGCGGTTCCGGGGTGCGAGTTTTGTGGTGCGGGATCTGCGGGGCGCGCGGTTCGTTGACTGTGATTTGAGTGGGGTGCGGATCGTCGACGGGTGTTTGGTGGATGTCGATGTGTCGGGGTGGGTCAGCAACCTCGTAGTGAACGGGGTCGACGTCACTGGGTACGTCGAGGCTGAGCTTGATCGGCGGCATCCCGAGCGGGTGCAGTTGCGCGGGATACGGAACGCGGACGACTTCCGGGCGATGTGGGGGACGGTTGAAGGGCTCTGGTCGGAGTTGACGGCGCGGGCTGAGCGGCTGCCGGAGTCGGTTCGGTACGAGCGTGTCCACGATGAGTGGTCGTTCGTCGAGACCCTGCGGCACCTCGTCTTCATCACGGACTCGTGGGTGAGCCGCACGATTCTCGACGAGCCGAGCCCGTTCCACCCGCTCGCGCTGCCGCAGACCGCGTACGCTCCGGCGGATGCCGCGGCGCTCGGCATGGATCTCGACGCACAACCGACGTACGACGAGGTGCAGGCGGCGCGGGCGGATCGGATGGCGGTGGTGCGCGGCGTACTCGACGGGTTGACCGACGCCGACCTCGGCCGACCCTGCCTACGGTCACCAGCGCCCGGCTACCCCGAGGAGGAACGGCCCGTCGGTGAATGCCTGGGCGTACTGATGGAGGAGGAGTGCGAGCATTACCGCTTCGCCTCCCGAGACCTCACCCTCCTCGAAGCCCGCTGACGCCGTCGGGAAGCGCACCGACTGGAAGCTCGCTGAAGCCGTCGGAAGCGCGCCGACTGGAAGCTCGCTGATCAGGTGAGGTCGATGCGCATCACGGTGCGGCGCAGGGTGGGGTGGGTGACCTGGCGGAAGCCGGCTTCTTCGAAGGCTTGGTGGGGGCCGACGTGGAGCTCGCCCCAGGTGATGGTGCGGCCGGGTTGGGTGAACATCGGGTAGGCCTCGAGGGCGCGGGCGCCGCGGGTGCGGGCGTGGTCGATGGTGGCGCGGGCGAGCTGGTAGGTGAGACCGCGGCCGCGGAAGCCCTTGCGGACGGCCATGCAGGTGACGGCCCAGACGCTGTCGTCGTCCTTGTCCTCGGAGCGGTCCGTCCACGGCACGCGCGAGGTCCGGAGCTTCACGTACGCCGTGCGCGGTTCGACCGCGACCCAGCCCGCCGGTTCGCCGTCGACGTACGCGACCAGACCGCTCGTGGACGGCGCGTCCGGGATCCCGCACGCGGTCTGGTCCTGCAGCATCCCCATCCGCTCGTCCAGGGTCGAGGCGGTCCAGATCCAGCCGCGGATCTTGAACCGCTGACACTGGCAGTACCCGGCGTCGGTCGTACCGAAGATCGCCTGAAGGTCCTCCCACGACGCTTCGTTGGCCGGTACGAACGTCACCTGCGTGTCCTCGATCACCTGCCGCATGCCCGCAGGTTAACCCCGGTTCCGGACGATCCACGTCCGGAACAAAATCCCACGCCGTGCAGCCGAACCGCGGCTAGGTTGGGGCGCATGCACCGCAGCCGCGTGTCTACCTTCCTGATCGACGTACGCCGGGACGACACCGACCGAGCCGCCACCTTCTGGGCCGAGGCCCTGGGCGTACGGACGTCGTCGCCGGCGGGCGAGCCGCAGTACACCACTCTCCACGAGGGACTGCCCGGCTATGTGCTGGCGATCCAATCGGTCGACGACGAACCGCGCTACCACCTCGACATCGAAACCGACGACGTCGCCGCCGAGGTCAAGCGACTTCAAGACCTGGGCGCCGTCGAGGTCTCCAGCTGGCAGGGCTGCCACACCCTGCAGGCTCCCGGCGGCCATCTCCTCTGTGTCATCCCGGTCCACAGCGACCCGACGTACTTCACCGACAACGCGACCAAATGGGGGATCGAATGACGGATCTTGCGGGGACGTTCCAGCACGAAGCGGTGGCGGAGGCCTACCAGCATCGCCCGCCGTACCCGGATGAGGTCTTCGACCGGCTCGAAGCGCTGATCGCCGACGAGCCGCGGCGCGTGCTGGACATCGGCGCTGGTGAAGGTGCGATCGCGCGACCGTTGGCGCCCAGGGTTGAGCGCGTCGACGCGATCGACATCTCGCAAGCGATGGTCGACGCGGGGAAGCGCCGGCCCGGCGGGGATCAGGAGACGATCCGCTGGCAGGTGAGCGGCATCGAGACGGCCGAGCTTGATGGCCCGTACGCACTCGTCACCGCCGGCGCGAGCATCCACTGGATGCCGTGGGAGGAGACGTTCGCCCGGATCGTCCCGCACCTGACCCCCAACGCGCAGCTCGTCGTGATCGAGCACGGTCCGGTGGACCAACCGTGGTGGGACGATCTCGTCAAGGTCATCGAACGCCACTCGCGCAAGCAGAACCACGACCCGAGGTTCAGTGTGGTGGACGCGATCCGCGAGCGCGGGCTGCTCGAGCTGACCGGTACGGCGAGGACCGCGCCGGTGACGTATCACCAGCGGGTCGCCGACTACATCGAACAGTTCCACTCGACCTCGAGCCTGGCCCGCGACCTGATGCCCGCCGACGAGGCGGCCGAGTTCGATGCCGGCGTCGAGGCGGCCGTGCGCCCTTACGTGCAGGACGGCGTACTGGCGCTGCAGATCGAGGCCGAGCTGAGCTGGGGCCGGCCGCTAGCCCTCTAGCGCGTCGGCGCGGGACTGGAGATACCGCTGCTCCGGCGCGCTCTGCGTCAGCCGCGCTGCGAGCTGATAGGCGGCCCGGGCGGCCGGCTGGTCGCCCGACAGCTCGAGCAGATGAGCACGTACGGCGGCCAGCCGGTGGTGATCCTTCAACGCGGGATCGGCGTCGTCGAGCAGCGCCAGCCCCGCCGCCGGCCCGTGCACCATGGCGACCGCGACGATCCGGTTGAGCGTGACCATCGGACCGGGCGCGGTCGACTCGAGCAGTTCGTACAGCATCAGGATCTCGCGCCAGTCGGTGTCCTCGGCCCGCTTCGCCTCGTCGTGGACCGCGGCGATCGCGGCCTGCAGCTGGTACGCGCCGACCGGTGCGGACCGCAGCGTCGACGCGATCAACTCGGTGCCCTCGGCAATCGCCTGCGCGTCCCACAGCGTCCGGTCCTGTTCCGGCAACGGCACCAGCGCGCCGTCCGCCGTCGTCCGCGCGGGCCGGCGCGCATCCGTGAGCAGCAGCAACGCGAGCAGCCCGGCCACCTCGCCCTCGGCGGGCAGCTCCGCGTGCAACTGCCGGGTCAACCGGATCGCTTCCGTGCTCACCTCGACCCGGTGCAGCGACGACCCGGACGACGCGGTGTAGCCCTCGTTGAAGATCAGATACAGCACCTGCAGTACGGCGGCCAGCCGCTCAGGCTGCTCGGCCGCCGGTGGCAAGGCGAACCGGGCACCCTGCAACTTGGCCTTCGCCCGGCTGATCCGCTGCCCGATCGTTGCCTCCGGCACCAGAAACGCCCGGGCGATCTCGCTGGTGGTCAGCCCGCCGACAGCCCGCAAGGTGAGCGCGATCTGCGACTGCGGAGTGAGCGACGGATGACAGCAGAGCATCAGCAGCGTCAGCGAGTCGTCGACCGAGGACGCGGGCTCCGGTTCCGGAGCGGTGGCGATCGTCTCCTCCCGCCGCTGCCGCGCCGCCTCGCTGCGCAGTACCTCGATCCGGCGCCGCGACGCGACCGTGATCAGCCAGCTGCGCGGATTGTCCGGTACGCCGTCACCCGGCCACTGCAGTGACGCGGCCAGCAGCGCCTCCTGGACGGCGTCCTCGCACGCGTCGAAGTCGCCGTACCGGCGGACCAGCGCGCTGAGCACCTGCGGCGCCTGCTCCCGCAGCAGCTCCTCGAGCTGCATCAGGTGTACGCCGACAGGTCGCGGACCGGCCGCACTTCGACGACGCTGAACGGCGCCTCCGGGATCTGCCCGACGATCTCGACGGCACGGTCCATGGAGTCGCAGTCGAGCAGGTAGAACCCGGCCAACTGCTCCTTGACCTCGGCGAACGGTCCGTCGGTGGTCATCGGCCGGCCGTCCCGGACGAGCACCTGCTTGGTGAGGCCCGGGTCGTCCAGCGACTCCGACGCGACCAGCTCCCCGCGCGCGGCGAGTGCCTCGTGCAGAGCGGCGTACCCGGCCATGCCCTCTTTCTTCTGCTCGTCGGTCAGCGAGTCCCACACCGCCCGGGACTCCGGGTTGCCGTAAATGAGCACCAGGAACTTCATGCCTACCCCTCCCGTTTGTACAACGAGCTAAGCATCACCCTTGCGTATCGATCGGGTCACTGGTTTGCAGCGGGCGTAGCGGGAACGGGGCCGGCGCGTTCAGGTATCAGGGGAAGGCCCGGCCTGCCCCGGGATGGCCGGGCGTAAACCTGTCGACGCGCCCAAGTACAGTTACGACCGGTATTTCAGGGTGGAGAGAGGGAGGGGTCGCGTGCCGGAGGTGGAAGTGTCCGACCGGGTGCTCACGATCCCGAACGCGCTCAGCTTCCTCCGGTTGCTGGGAGTGCCGCTGTTCCTGTGGCTGATCCTCGGCCCGGAGGAGGACGGCTGGGCGCTGCTGGTGCTGGCCGTCTCCGGGTTCACCGACTGGGCCGACGGCCAGATCGCCCGCCGGATGAACCAGACCACCCGGCTCGGCCAGATGCTCGACCCGGTCGCGGACCGGCTCTACATCTTCGCGACCGTGATCGGCCTGGCGCTACGCGACATCATCCCGTGGTGGCTGGCGATCGCGCTGCCACTGCGTGATCTGCTGCTCATCTTCACCCTGCCGGCGCTGCACCGGCGCGGTTTCAACGCGCTGCCGGTGCACTTCCTCGGCAAGTCGGCCACGTTCTGCCTGCTGTACGCGTTCCCGCTGCTCCTGCTCGGCGACGGCGACAGCACCCTCAACCTGCTCGCCCGCGTGTTCGGCTGGGCGTTCGCGATCTGGGGGACCGGTCTGTACTACTGGGCCGGCGCTCTGTACTTCGCTCAGCTGCGCCACCTCGTCCAGACGGTGAAACCGATCAACGACCCGGCCGGGTAGACCGTGACCCAGCCTGCGCCACCGAAGTCTGCGCCACCGAAGGATGGCCCGCCGAAGCCGCGCCGTGTCGACGCGTCGATGTCGCTGCTGAACAACCTGATGGCGCACCCGCTCGACGAGGGGTACGCCGTCGCCGCCCGGACCCGGCCGAAACAAGGCGGCAAACCGTTCCGGTCCAGACACCGGGTGATGCTGGTGGCGGCCACGCTCGTGCTCGGCTTCCTGCTCGCGGTCGCGGCCGCGCAGAACTACCGCAGTGCGCCCGCGGCGGAGCAGCAGCGCGACGAGCTGGTCACCCGGATCAACCAGGCCGACACCCGGCTGAACGGCCTGCGCACCCAGCAGACCCAGCTGGCCGACGAGGTACGCCGGTTGCAGGCGAGCGGACTGGGTAACACCAGCTCGGGCGCGACGTTGCAGCAGCAGCTGGACGACCTCGAGCTGCGCACCGGCGCGATCGCGGTCACCGGTCCGGGCCTCAAGGTGGTGGTCGACGACGCGAAGGACGCCGACAAGGAAGGCCGCCTGCTCGACGTCGACCTGCAGCAACTGGTCAACGGCCTGTGGACCTCGGGCGCGGAGGCGATCTCGGTGAACGGTCATCGGCTCACCTCGCTGACCGCGATCCGGGGTGCGGGCAGCGCGATCACGGTCGACTACAGTTCGCTGACCCCGCCGTACACAGTGCTCGCGATCGGGGACACGGCGACCGTGCCGGCCCGGTTCGCGCAGAGCTCGGGTGGCCAGTGGGTGCAGTACCTGGTCAGCAACTTCGATGTCCGGATGACGATCACGACGGAGGATTCCGTGCTGGTGCCGGCCGATGCGACCATCGCGTTGCGTTACGCGAAGGTGAGGTCGAGATGATCGCCGTACTCGGGCTGGTGATCGGTGTCGTGATCGGCCTGCTGGTCGCGCCCGACGTCCCGGAGTGGGCCCAGCCGTACCTGCCGATCGCCGTGGTCGCCGCCCTCGACGCGGTGTTCGGGGCGCTGCGGGCGTTCCTGGACGGGATCTTCGACGACAAGGTGTTCGTCGTCTCGTTCGTGTCGAACGTCCTGATCGCGGCACTGATCGTCTACCTGGGTGACCAGCTGGGCGTCGGCTCGCAGCTGTCCACCGGCGTGGTCGTCGTCCTCGGTATCCGGATCTTCACCAACATGGCCGCCATCCGCCGGCACATCTTCAGGGCCTGACATGAGCGACGACAAACCCGATCCGAAGCCCGATCCGAAGCCCGGCGCGAAGCCCGATCCGGTCGAGCCGCAGCCGGTCGAGCCGCAGCCGGCCGAATCGCAGCCGGTCGAGCCGCAGCCGGCCGAATCGCAGGCGGTCGAGCCGCCGCAGCCGGGCGGGCCGACGCCGATGCCGCAGCCGAAGAAGCCGCGGACGCCGAACCTGGCGCTGCGCCGGCTCAAGGCCGGGTTCAAGCCGTCCCGCGGCCAGGCGATCGTCGCCGTCGTCCTGGCGCTCGTCGCCTGCATGGCCGTCGTCCAGGTCCGGGTGAACCGGGCCGACGACGGGTACCAGAACGCCCGCCGCGAGGATCTGATCGCGATCCTCGACGGCCTCGGCCAGAACACCCGCCGGCTGGAGAGCGAGATCGCCGAGCTGGAGGAGCGGAAGAACTCGCTGTCCTCCAGCGCCGACAAGGCCCAGACCGCGCGCGAGCAGGCCGAGGCCCAGGTCCGGGTGCTCGGCATCCTGGCCGGCACGCTGCCCGCGACCGGACCCGGCGTCCGGATCACGCTGAACGACCCCCAGGGCAAGATGACCTCGAGCAACCTGCTGGACGCGATCGAGGAGCTGCGCGATGCCGGCGCCGAGGCGATCCAGATCAACGGGTCCGCCCGGGTGGTCGCGAGTACGGACTTCGTCGACGACGCGCCGGGGATCCGGATCGACGGTCAGAAGGTGAATTCGCCGTACGTTGTCGAGGCCATCGGGGAGTCGCACAACCTGGCCGAGGCGGCCAACTTCCCGGGCGGCCTGGTCAGCGAGGTGACCGGTCCGCAGGTGGGTGGCACGGCCGAGGTGAACGAGCTCGACTCGGTCCAGATCACCGCCTTGCACGCGCCGGAGGAGCATCGCTACGCTCGCCCGGCGCCCAGCCCGACCAAGTAGGCCAGACGTTCCCAGCAGAAAGAGGACCGAGGTGTACCCCGAAGACCTGAAGTACACGGCCGAGCACGAGTGGGTGAAGGCCGGCGAGGGCCCGGTGCGGGTCGGTATCACCGACTTCGCGCAGGACGCGCTCGGTGACATCGTGTACGTGCAGCTGCCCGAGGTGGGCAGCGCGGTGCGGGCCGGCGACGCCTGTGGCGAGCTGGAGTCGACCAAGAGCGTCAGCGACCTGTTCGCGCCGGTCAACGGCACCGTGACCGCCGTCAACGAGGCGCTCGCCGACCAGCCGGACCTGGTCAACAGCGACCCGTACGGCGAGGGCTGGCTGCTCGACATCGAGCTCGAGGACACCGCCGAGGTGGAGGCGCTGATGGACGCCGAGACCTACCAGGGACAGCTCGACCAGAGCTGAGCGTCACCGGCCGGCAACGGGCTTGGCCGGGACTGATAGGTTGGCCGGACCTCAACCGCTGGTCGAGGGTTGAGGTCCGCGAATCTGCGTCCACACTTGTTCACACGGGGTCATTCGAGAACGTCGCCGGACCGCCGGCGATCGGGAGGATCACAGCATGCCGTTCTGCAACCAGTGCGGGCACGAGAACTCCGAGGGCAGCCGGTTCTGCTCGCAGTGCGGAGCGATGCTTCCTGGCGCGGACCGCCCGGCGGCAGCCCCGGCGGCCCCGCCGGCGACTCCTGGTGTCACCGACACCGCGATGCTGACCCCGATCGGTGTGGAGCCCGAGCCCGAGCGCACCGGCGAGCCGCTGTCGGTGGAGGACGAGGCCGCGGTCGGCGCGCTGCCGGCCGGGTCCGCACTGCTGATCGTCCAGCGCGGCCCGAACGCGGGCAGCCGGTTCCTGCTCGACGTCGACGTGGTCACCGCCGGCCGGCACCCGGACAGCGACATCTTCCTCGACGACGTGACGGTGTCCCGCCGGCACGCCGAGTTCCGCCGGGACGCGAACGGCGTGAAGGTCCGCGATGTCGGCAGCCTCAACGGCACCTACGTGAACCGGGACCGGATCGACGAGGTCCGGCTGACCAACGGCGACGAGGTCCAGATCGGCAAGTACCGGTTGGTGTACTACGCCAGTGGCCAAGCCTGATCCGGCCATCGAGGGCCGCGGCATCGGAGCGGTGCTGCAGCTGCTGCAGGCTGAGTTCGCGGACGTCACCATCTCCAAGATCCGCTTCCTCGAGGCCGAGGGACTGGTGACACCGGCGCGGACCGCGTCGGGCTACCGGAAGTTCAGCGCCGCGGACGTCGAGCGGCTGCGGTACGTGCTGACCGCGCAGCGTGACCACTATCTGCCGCTGAAGGTGATCAAGGAACACCTCGGTGCGATCGACCGCGGTCTGCGTCCGGCGGCCGGTGGCCCACCGGTCGCCCCGAGTTCGTTGCCGCAGACCCCGGGGCAGCCGGCGCCGGTGGACTTCGGTGCCGACGGCATCGAGCTGAAGCTGACCCGGGCGGAGCTGCGCGCGGCCGCGGGGATTTCGGCGGAGCTGCTGGACCAGTTGGAGAGCCACGGCCTGGTGGTGGCCCGTGGCAACCACTACGGCGGGGACGCGATCGTCGTCGCCCGAGTGGCCGCGGAGTTCGCGCCGTACGGGATCGAGCCGCGGCACCTGCGGCAGTTCCGTACGGCGGCCGATCGCGAGGTCGGCCTGATCGAGCAGGTCACCGGGCCCCGCCGTACCGAGCAGACCGAGGAGCTGGCCGCGCTGGCCGTCCGGTTGCACACGGCGCTGGTGCGTTCCCGGCTGCCCCGCTAGCCACCCCGAGGGCCTACCAGGACGAACACCTCGGAGTAGGCTGAAGGTGTGCGCGAAGTCGACGTGGTCGGAGTCCGGGTAGAGATGCCCTCGAGTCAGCCGATCGTGCTGCTCCGGGAGGTCGGCGGAGAGCGTTACCTGCCGATCTGGATCGGCGCGGCCGAGGCGAGTGCGATCGCGTTCGCCCAGCAGGGCATGGAGCCACCCCGGCCCCTGACCCACGACCTGTTCGCCGAGACGATCCGCGTGCTCGGGCACACGCTCAGTCAGGTCCGGATCGTGAACCTGACCGACGGCGTGTTCGAAGCGATCCTGGTCTTCGACGACAAGACCGAGATCTCCGCGCGGCCGTCGGACTCGATCGCCCTGGCGCTGCGCACCGGGACACCGGTGTTCTGCACCGAGGAGATCCTGGCCGAGGCCGGCATCCCGGTTCCGGACAGTGAGGACACCGGCGCCGACGAGGTGGAGGAGGAAGAAGAGGTCGAGCGCTTCCGCGAGTTCCTCGACCAGGTGACTCCGGAGGATTTCGACAAGAGCTGACGTCCGGGAGGTGCGGCGGGAGCGGTCAGCCGACCGGCGTGGTACAAGACCAGATAGGTAACGATTCGGGCGGCGGTCGCGACACGCTCTCCGCTCGGCGCGGTTGTCGTTGACCCTCCCAGGTCGGCGGCTTACCTTGAAGGAGTTGTGGGGTGTTGTCACTCCACGGATGTGACCCGTTCCAGTCGGTACCCAGGGAGGCTCAGGCGTGACACGCACCGGCGACACGGATCTGACGGCGCAGTCGACGTCCGAAGCACGCGCCGAGGCGGCGGCCGCCGCCGGCGTTCAGGGTCTGCTCTTCGACGACGACCTGCGGCCGATGCCGGAGGACGTCGGGTTCCGTGGTCCGACGGCGTGCGCCGCGGCCGGGATCACCTACCGTCAGCTCGACTACTGGGCCCGTACCGGCCTGGTCTCCCCGTCCGTGCGCCCGGCGACCGGCTCCGGCACGCAGCGGTTGTACGGTTTCCGTGACGTCCTGTTGCTCAAAGTGATCAAGCGGCTGCTCGACGCCGGCATCTCACTGCAGCAGATCCGGACCGCGATCGCCCACCTGAGCAAGCAGGGCATCGACGACCTGACCCAGATCACGCTGATGAGCGACGGTGCCTCGGTCTACATGTGCACCTCGCCGGACGAGGTGATCGATCTGCTGGCCGGTGGCCAGGGCGTGTTCGGGATCGCCCTCGGTGGTGTCTGGCGCGAGGTCGAGGGTTCGCTGTCGGAGCTGCCGACCGAGCGTGCCGACGGCCACGAGGACGGCGACGGCCACGGCAACGACGAACTCGCCGCCCGCCGCCGCGCCCGCATGACCGGCTGACCTGTTCTTCACCCTGTGCGCCCACTCACCGCCAACGCGCTACGCGGTGTGTGGGCCACTTCGTTGTTACCCCTCGACGCTCGCGGGCTGCTGCCCGAACTGTTCGGGGATTCCTGGTAGCCTCGGGGCAGCCGTACACAGCACTCGGGAGAGACCCGTTCATCCGGGCGCCGAAGGGGCAATTCCTCCCCGGAACCTCTCAGGCCCATGGACCGAGTGCCACAGGCGACTCTGGAGCGCCCCCGCGTGAGCTGGGCGTGACAGAGGGGGAGGCGACCGGAAGCACTGTCAGCAACGGAGCCTCTAGATGAACAACTCACCCCAGCTCTCGGCGACCTTCGCCGACCGGCACATCGGACCCCGCCCGGACGAGATCGCCCGGATGGTCCAGCTTCTCGGGTACGACGACGTCGACGCGCTGGTGGATGCCGCGGTGCCGGCGTCCATCCGGTCCGCCGAGGCGCTCCGGCTACCCGAACCGGCCTCCGAGGTCGACGCTCTCACCGAGCTGCGCCAGCTGGCCGCTCGCAACACCGTGGCCACCTCGATGATCGGCCAGGGGTACTACGGCACCTTCACGCCGTCGGTCATCGTCCGGCGCCTCGTCGAGAACCCGGCCTGGTACACCGCGTACACGCCGTACCAGCCGGAGATCTCCCAGGGCCGGCTCGAGGCGCTGCTGAACTTCCAGACCGCCGTCTCCGACCTGACCGGTCTGCCGACCGCCAACGCGTCGCTGCTGGACGAGGGCACCGCGGCGGCCGAGGCGATGACGCTGGCGCACCGGTCGAACAAGAAGAGCAAGTCCGACCGCTTCCTGGTCGACGCCGACTGCTTCGCGCAGACCATCGCCGTGGTCCAGACCCGCGCCGAGGCGCTGGGCATCGAGGTCGTCGTCGCCGACACGACCGACGGTCTGCCCGAGGGTGACTTCTTCGGCTTCCTGGTGCAGTACCCCGGCTCCGGTGGTGTCGTCCGTGACCTCAAGCCGCTGATCGCCGCCGCGCACGAGCGCGACACCCTGGTCGCGGTCGCCTCCGACCTGCTCGCACTGACGGTGCTCGAGGCCCCGGGTGAGTCCGGCGCCGACATCGTGATCGGGTCCTCGCAGCGCTTCGGCGTACCGCTGTTCTACGGCGGTCCGCACGCCGGCTTCATGTCCGTCCGGACCGGTCTCGAGCGGTCGTTGCCGGGTCGCCTCGTCGGCGTCTCGGTCGACGCCGACGGCGCACCGGCGTACCGGCTGGCGCTGCAGACCCGCGAGCAGCACATCCGTCGCGAGAAGGCGACCTCCAACATCTGTACGGCGCAGGTCCTGCTGGCCGTGGTCGCGTCGATGTACGCCGTCTACCACGGGCCCGACGGCTTGCAGGCGATCGCCGAGCGGGTCCACGGGTACGCCGGCAAGCTGGCCGCGTCCCTGCGCGCGGGTGGTGTCGAGGTTGTGCACGCCGACTTCTTCGACACCGTGCTCGCCCGGGTTCCCGGCCAGGCCGCGGACGTCGTCGACGCCGCCCGGCAGAACGGCATCTGGCTCCGGCAGGTCGACGCGGACCACGTCGGCATCTCCTGTGACGAGAAGACCGATGTCGCCGCGCTGACCCGGGTCTGCCAGTCCTTCGGCGTCCGGTACGACGGTTCGCTCGACGCGCCCGCGGTGGCCGTCCCGCGGACGACGGACTACCTGACGCATCCGGTGTTCAACACGCATCGGTCCGAGACCGCCATGCTGCGGTACCTGCGCAAGCTGTCCGACTACGACTACGCGCTGGACCGCGGGATGATCCCGCTCGGGTCCTGCACGATGAAGCTGAACGCGACCACCGAGATGGAGCCGGTCACCTGGCCGGAGTTCTCCGATGTGCACCCGTTCGCGCCGATCGAGGACGCGGCCGGGTACGTGACGCTGATCGGCCAGCTGGAGCGCTGGCTGGCCGAGGTGACCGGGTACGCGAAGGTCTCGATCCAGCCGAACGCGGGCTCGCAGGGTGAGCTCGCCGGTCTGCTCGCGATCCGCGGGTACCACCACGCGCAGGGCGACTTCGAGCGGAACGTCTGCCTGATCCCGGCGAGTGCGCACGGCACGAACGCCGCCTCCGCGGTGATGGCCGGCATGAAGGTGGTCGTTGTCAAGGGCAACGATGACGGCACGATCGACCTGGACGACCTGCGGGCGAAGGCTTCCGAGCACGCTGCGCACCTCGCGGCGATCATGATCACCTACCCGTCGACGCACGGCGTGTACGAGGAGAGCGTGCGCGAGGTCTGCCAGATCGTCCACGACCACGGCGGCCAGGTGTACGTCGACGGCGCGAACCTGAACGCGCTGCTCGGCCTGGCCAAGCCCGGTGAGTTCGGCGGCGACGTCAGCCATCTGAACCTGCACAAGACGTTCTGCATCCCGCACGGCGGCGGTGGTCCGGGTGTCGGACCGGTGGCCGTGGCCGAGCACCTGGCGCCGTACCTGCCGAACCACCCGCTGCTGGATCAGGCCGGTCCGGAGTCCGGGGTCGGGCCGATCAGCGCCGCGCCGTTCGGTTCCGCCGGTGTGCTGGCGATCTCGTGGGCGTACATCCGGATGATGGGTGCCGAGGGCCTGACGGCCGCCACGAAGGCCGCCGTACTGACCGCGAACTACGTGGCGAAGCGGCTCGAGGGCGCCTTCCCGGTGCTCTACACCGGCGAGAACGGCCTGGTCGCGCACGAGTGCATCCTGGATCTGCGGCCGATGACCAAGGAGACCGGGATCAGCGTCGACGACGTCGCGAAGCGGCTGATCGACTACGGCTTCCACGCGCCGACGATGTCGTTCCCGGTGGCCGGCACGCTGATGGTGGAGCCGACCGAGTCCGAGGATCTCGGTGAGCTCGACCGGTTCTGCGACGCGATGATCGCGATCCGGCACGAGATCGACCGGGTCGCGGCGGGGGAGTGGCCGGCCGCCGACAACCCGCTGGTGAACGCGCCGCACACCGCCGAGTCGGTGATCAACGACAAGTGGGAGCACGCCTACACCCGCGAGGAGGCCGCGTTCCCGCGCTCGGTCGACCGGACCTCCAAGTACTGGCCCCCGGTCCGCCGCATCGACGGCGCCTACGGCGACCGCAACCTCATCTGCTCCTGCCCATCCCCGGAGGCCTTTGAGTGACCCTGGTTCGACCTGATACCGCCGCCGCGCTCTTGGCCGGGATTGCGGCGGCGCAGAGCGAAGGGAAGTTGCCGTCGGTGAATGCCGGCCTGGTCCGGGACGGGGCGCTGGTGTGGACCGGGTCGCGGGGCCAGTTCGCGACCGTCGATGGTGGGGTGCCAGGGCCGGACGTGCAGTACCGGATCGGGTCGATCACCAAGACGCTGACCGCTGTGCTGGTGCTGCAGTGCCGTGACGACGGGTTGCTCGCGCTGAACGATGCCGTGGGCAAGCATCTGCCGGGGATCGCGTTCGGTGATCGGACGATCCGGCACCTGCTCGCGCACAGCGGCGGGATGAACGCCGAGCCCGATGGCCCGTGGTGGGAGCGGAGTCCGGGTGTCACGTTCGACCAGCTGACGGCGGCGATGGACGAGTCGCAGGCCGTGGGTCCGGCCGACCGTCGCCATCACTACTCGAACCTCGGCTACGGACTGCTCGGTGAGATGGTCGCCCGGTTGCGGGGCTCGTCGTGGCTCGAGCTGGTTCAGGAACGCATCCTCGATCCGCTCGAGATGCGTCGTACGACGTACTTCCCGTCGGGGGCGTCCGCACAAGGGTTCTCCGTGCATCCGTTCAGCGGTCAGCTGGTGGAGGAACCGGCGTACGACGCGGGGGCGATGGCGCCGGCCGGGCAGTTGTGGAGCACGATCGAGGACCTGGCGAAGTACGCGATGTTCTTGATCGACCCGGTCTACGAGGTGCTCCACCGGGACACGGTCGAGGAGATGGCGGCACCGATGGCCGCGGATCCACGGGAAGGGCTGACCGCGTCGTACGGACTGGGTCTGCGACTGATTGCCGACGACCCGCACCTGCTGGTCGGGCACACCGGCTCGATGCCCGGCTTCCTGGCCGGCCTGTTCGTCGACCGCGCCCGCCGGCTCGGCGCTGTCACCTTGGGCAACGCCACCTTCGGCCGAGTCGCCTCGTTGCCACCCGACTTGATCGACACGCTGGCCACGTACGAGCCCATCCTGCCGCCCGAGTGGCTGCCTGAGCCTCCGCTGACCCAAGGCTCAGATCTCCTCGGCCACTGGTACTGGGGCAACACCCCGCTCACCATGTCCGTGTCCGCCGGCATCCTCCAACTCGCCGGCGGCCTCACCACCCGCTTCTCCCCGCTGGCGCCCGACCTCTACCAAGGCCGCGACGGCTACCTGGCCGGCGAGAAACTCCGAGTAATCCGCAAGGGCACCACCATCACCCACCTCAACATCGCCACCTTCGTCTTGACCAGGACGCCGTACGGGCTAGGCGATGATCTCGACCAGGCGTAGGCCTTCGGTTGGGCCGGTGACGGACAGTTCCGCGACCTGGCCGATCCCTCTGACGTAGTACTTGTTGTCCAGGACGTCTGGTTCGAGCGCGGTTGTCTCGGCTGTGCGGAGGGCGTGGCGGAAGGTGCCGAGGGGGACGGTCACCTTGGCGTTGCGGCCGACGACCCAGAAGATGTCCTCGGCGTGGCCGGCGTACCACTCCTGGCGGAACTTGCGGCCGAGTTGTGGGTGGGCCTGCATGAAGACCCCGGGCTGCGCGCCGTCGACGCCCGCGTGGAAGCTGCCTTCGCGGCTGACGACGCGACCGCGGCTGTCCAACTCGGCAGTGTCCTCGCCGAAGTACCAGACGTTGCCGCAGCGGTCCTGGGCGTAGTAGTCGCTGGTGCGCTCCTCCAGGACGTTGTTCAGGTAGAGGCGGTCCTCGACGATCCGGGTCCGGACTCCCGCGATCACTCTGGTCCGGGACGTCGTGACGACCAGGTTGAGGGCCTTCTCACCGTCCTTGACGCCGGTGGAGACCAGCGTGCGCCCGGGTTTGAGCGGGAACCACGGGTTGGTCACGTTCGGCGAGAAGTCGTCGGGGTTGATCTTCGGGTGGTAGTGGCTGCCGGGTCCGAACACCGGCAGTTTGCACGTCGACGGGTGGCGGTGGTCCGGGTGCGCGGAGCTTGTGGTGGGGGTGGCGCCGGCGAGCAGGGCGGCGACTGCGAGCAGGACACCGGGCTTCATCCAGCCGATCATGAGCTGTGCTCCTTTCGTTCACGATTCAGCCTGCGACCGAGGCGCTGAACGAGGCCTGAACGGGTGAGGCTCGCCACTGCGGGGGTGGCCGAGTTGACACGATGAGTCAGCGCGGCAAAAGTTAGGGCTGCCTTAGTAAGGCTTGCCTTACTCGACAACTTCTCCTGGGAGTCTGGATGTCGCAGCCCGCGCGTCTGACCGCGCTGCCCACACCCGTTCGCGACCCGTTCGCCGCGCGGTGGCCGCTCGCCTCGACGGTGTCGGATCGTGAGCGTGGACCGTTGCCGCACGGGTCGCCGGCGGAGGTACTGCGGCGTGCGGCGGAGGTCCTGGGCGAGCCGCGAATCCCGTCGACCGGGGTCGGCGAATCCGCGGCGCTGGACCTGATCGCGGGCCTACTCGAGGAGAACGGGATCGACCTGAGCCACCCGCACGCGGCCGCGCACCTGCAGCCGCCGGTGCTGCAGGTCGCGGTGGACGCGGACGCACTGGCGTCGGCGAGCAACGCGTCGATGGACACCTACGACTCCGGTCCCGCGACGCTCGCGATCGAGCAGTGGGTGGTCAAGGCGCTGGCCGGCCTGGCCGGGTTCGGTCCGGCGGCGGACGGCGTACTCACGCCGGGCGGCTCGATCTCGAACCTGCTCGCCGTGCTGATCGCTCGCGACGTCGCGGCCGCCGCTGCGGGAGTCGACGTACGGCGCAATGGCCTGCAGGGACTCGATCGCCCGGTGGTGTTCTGCTCCGAGCTCGCCCACTTCTCGGTCCAGCGAGCCTGCGCCGCCCTCGGGCTCGGTGAGGAGGCCGCGATCACGATCGCCTCCGACAAGAACTTCCGGATGCGCACCGACGTACTGGCCGACGAGCTCGCCAAACCCGGCCGTACGCCGGTCGCGGTGATCGCCACGGCCGGTACGACGGACTTCGGCACGGTGGACCCGATCGCGCCGATCGCCGAGCTGGCCCGACGGTACGGCGCCTGGGTGCACGTGGACGCGGCGTACGGGTTCGGGGCGTTGTTCTCGGATCGGCTCGCGGCGCTGCTCGCGGACCTGCCGCACGCGGACTCGGTCACGCTGGACCTGCACAAGATCGGCTGGCAGCCGGCCGCGACCAGCGTGCTGCTGGTGGCTGACCGGAACCGGTTCGCCGCCTTCGGCCGCTCGGTGGACTACCTGAACCCGGCCGACGACATCGACTCCGGGCTGGACGGTCTGCTCGGCAGGAGCCTGCAGACCACCCGTCGTCCGGATGCGGTCAAGGTCGCCACCACACTGACGGCATACGGGCGGGCCGGACTGGGCACAATGCTCGACACCTGTCACGAGCTCGCGCACGCCGCCGCGGCCCGGGTCGTTGCCGACAGCAACCTTGAGTTGCTGGCGCCGGTGACCCTGACCACGGTGCTGTTCCGGGTCGCCGGGCAGGGGCTGGAGGCGTCCGCGGCGGATGCCCTCCAGGGTGAGGTCCGGCGCCGGTTGCTGACGTCCGGGCGGGTGCTGATCGGCCGGACGAAGCTCCCGGCCCGCGGCGGCCGCCCGGCGGCGGTCGCGTTGAAGCTGACGCTGCTGAACCCGAATGCCACTGCGACGGACATCGAGAATCTGCTCGATCAGGTCGTAGCCACCGGCTTGAACGTGCTGGCGGAAACTGGCGAAGGAGCAGCGTGAGTTCTGTACTTTGGCCGGGCCTTCGGCGCCGGCGTGGTCATGGGGCTTGGTCTCCCGGCCTTCCCTCGTCGCTCCAGTCGCTTCGCTCCCTCCGCTCCTCAGTCCAGGCCGGGAGGCCCCATGACCTCGACAGCGGCTGTTGCACATCTCAATGCGATCCTGCGGTGCTATACGCGGGAGACCGCTGTGCCTGTGGCCGTGGGGACGCTGAGCTTCCAGGTCGGCGACTCGACCGTCACAGCGCGCGTGGAGCACGCGTCGCGGACCGGTTTGCACCAGTTCGCCGATGTGCAGGTCGACGGCGTACCGGCGGTTCCTGAAGACCTGGTCAGGTTGCTGTCCGCGGATGCGGATCCGGTTGAAATCGACGACCTGGCGGCGCGGACCGCGGAGTCTGTGCGCAACGTCGACCTGTTCGTGTCGGCGGCTGACGGTGAACGCGGGCCGGGGCGCTTCCTGGAGTTGGAGCAGGCGTTGCTGCTCGGGCACCTGAATCACCCTGCGCCGAAGAGCCGGGACGGACTGAGCGGTGACGAACTGGCGGCGTACTCGCCGGAGCTCGGTGGCCGCTTCGCACTGCACTGGTTCGAAGCCGATGCCGAGCTGGTGTCGTCGGACCAAGTGGCCGGCGCGCCCTCGCTACAGGGACTGGACGCCGTGCAGTTGATGGGCGCGCTGGCCGGTATCACTCCGTCGGCCGGGCGGATGCTGATCCCGGCCCATCCGTGGCAGGCGGCGTCCGTACTGCAGCGTCCGCGGGTGGCCTCGCTCGTCAAGGCCGGCCGGGTGAAGGCTCTCGGTCCGCAGGGTGCCGAGTGGTACCCGACGTCGAGTCTGCGGACTGTTTTCCACCCGGACCTGCCAGTGATGCTGAAGCTGTCGCTCGGACTGCGCATCACCAACTCCCGGCGCGAGTCGACGCCGACCGAGCTCCGCCGCGGGCTGGAGATCAACCGGCTGCTGGACGCGGCCTACAACGCCGGTACGGCGACCGCGCACCCGCGGTTCACCATCGTCCGCGACCCCGCGTGGGTTGCTCTTGACGAAGGTGGACCAACATTGACTGGTCTTGACGTTGCTGTACGAGAGGTGCCGGCAGATGTCAACAGTTATGCATGTTTGGCCGGTCTTGTTGCGCCGCGTCCGGGTGGTGTCAGTCGTCTGAGCGAGTACGCCGCGGAGGACCCGGCCGGCTGGGTGGCGACGTACATCGACCATGTGTTGATCCCGATGCTGCACCTGTACGCCGAGACCGGCATCGGACTGGAAGCACACCAGCAGAACACCCTCGTCCGGCTGGATGGGCTCGGGCGGATCAAGGGCGGTGCGTATCGCGACAACCAGGGCTACTACCTGGCTTCGTCGTACCTGCGCGGTTTGCTCGGCGTGACCGGCCTGAGCGACTCGACGCTGGCAGTTGTCGATGATCCGATTGTCGACGATCGACTGACCTACTACCTGCTGCACAACCAGGCGCTGGCCGCTGTCGGCTGCCTGGCCGTGGACGGGCTTGCGGACGAGGGCGAGCTGCTGAGCGTGGTGCGCGATCGGCTGACGCTGGCGTTGCCCTTGCTGAAGGCGGCTGGGCCGGATGGCGATCGGCTGGCCCGGCGCTGGCTCGAGGCGGAGACGCTGCCGTGCAAGGCCAACATGATGACCCGGCTGCGCGGCATCGACGAGGTCGTCGCCCCGCTGGATGCGCAGTCGGTCTATCTCGACATCCCGAACCCGCTCCGATGAGGTGTGATACCGGGCCGATGCTCCACCTGGACAACGGTTTCGACCTCCGCCCGGCCGGTGCCGAGGATGCCGGCAGGATCGCGTTGTGGATGGCGCAGCCGCACATCAGGCAGTGGTGGCACCAGGACTGGTCGGTGGAGCGCTGGGCGCAGGAGATCACCCGGCAGGCGGTGGGGGAGCACTCGGTGCCGTGCGTGGCCGCGGTCGACGCGGAGGACTTCGGGTACGTCGAGTTGTACCGAGTACGGCACGACCGGTTGGCGGAGTACTACGCCAGCGACGAGCACGACTGGGGAGTGCACGTCGCCATCGGTGACCTCACCAGGGTCGGACGCGGGCTCGGGCGCCAACTGCTGCGTGCGCTCGCGGATGCGGTGCTGCGGGCCGATCCGGCCTGTCAGCGAGTCGTGGCCGAGCCGGACCTCGAGAACACGCCGTCCGTCCGTGCGTTCGTCGCGGCCGGCTTCGTCCAGCAAGGGGAGCTGCAGTTGCCCGACAAGAGAGCACTACTGATGGTTCGCACCCGGACCATGCAGGAATCGGGAGGCATGACATGTACGACGTGATCGCGATCGGCTGCGGCCCGTTCAACCTCGGGCTGGCTGCGCTGGCGTCCGGTGTGGACGACGTACAACTCGCTGTGCTGGACAGCCGGCCCGAGTTCACCTGGCACCGCGGGCTGATGTTCGACGACGCGATGCTGCAGGTGTCTTTCCTGGCGGACCTGGTCAGCCTGGTGGAGCCGGCGCATCCGTTGTCGTTCCTGTCGTATCTGCGGGACAACGACCGGCTGTACCAGTTCTATGTACGGGAGAAGTTCCATCCGACGCGGCGCGAGTACGAGACGTACCTGCGCTGGTGTGCGGCGCAGCTGGACTCACTGCACTTCGGCCACCACGTGCGGGACGCTGTGTGGACCGGCTCTGCGTTCGAGCTCACTGTGGAGCGCGGCGACGTCGTGGAGACGTTCGAGACCCGGCATCTGGTCGTTGGAGTGGGCACTGAGCCCGCTGTTCCGGCTGCACTGGCCGGACTGCCCGAGGAGCGGTTCCTGCACTCCGCGGACTACCTGTTCCGGCGGGAGGACCTGCTACGGACCGGTCGGGTCACGGTCGTCGGGTCCGGCCAGTCCGGTGCGGAGTGTGCTCTCGACCTGCTGCGCGCCAACGCCGACGGTGGGCCTGCAGTGTCGTGGCTGACCCGGACTCCGTCGTTCACACCGCTGGACTACTCGAAGCTCGTGCTGGAGATGACGACACCGTCGTACGTCGACTACTTCCACGCACTGGACGAGGCGGCCCGCGACAAGTTGGTCAAGGAGCAGTGGCGGCACTACAAGGGCATCTCGTCGGACACCCTCGATGACATCCACGACGTGCTCTACCAGCGCGATCTGAGTGCTGCGCCCGTCGCACCGGTCGAGCTGCAGGTCGGCGTGGCCGTGGTGTCCGCGGTGGCTCGTGCAGACGGTGTCGAGCTGACGCTGCAGCACTCCGACAGCGGCAGGACGTTCCAGCACCACTGCGACGCCGTGGTGGCGGCCACCGGCTACCGCAACCGCACGCTGCCCTTTCTGACGTCGGTGGAGGATCGGATCACGCGTGACGCCGCGGGGCGTTGGGTGATCAACCGGGACCACAGTGTTCACGCGGACGACGAACTCGCGGGCCGGATCTTCGTGGCGAACGCGGATCTGCACAGCCATGGTGTCGCTGCTCCGGACCTGGGCATCGGGGCGATCCGCAATGCGGGCATCCTGAACAGCGTGGCCGGGCGTGAGGTGTTCCGCTTGCCCAAGTCCACGGCCTTCACGACCTTCGCCATCCCCGGATGAATCACTGGGATCGCTGTTCGGCAGAGCTGCTGGCGAAGCTGATCTCGCAGTTCTGCACGGAGAACCTGCTGCAGCCTGTCGACAATCGCCTGGACTTGGGTGAGGTGTCATACACCTTCGAGGCGACCCGTGGCGCGTTTGGCAGCTGGCGGGTCGCAGTCGACTCGGTACGCCGTACCACGGCCGGCATCCTCGGGAACGACGAGAGTGAGGTCGCGACCGACCCAGTGCAGTTCCTCGTCGACGCGGCCGGCGTACTGGGGCTGGACGGGTCAACCGTGGCTGGCTATGTCGCGGAGTTGACCAGCACGCTGGCGGCCGACGTACGGATGGCTTCCAGTGCTGTGCCGGCTTCTGAGCTGTTGGAGCTGCACCACAGCCGGTTGGAAGGGCATCTGACCGGTCATCCGTTGCTGGTGGCCAACAAGGGCCGACTAGGGTTTTCTGCGGAGGACAGTCTGCGCTATACGCCGGAGGCACGGACTCCGCTGCGCTTGGTGTGGCTCGCCGTACGGCGTGGGCTTGCAGAGTTCCGCGGTACGCCGGACTTGTCGGAGCACTCGGTGGTCGGGCGTGAGCTGGGCCCATCGGTGTTGGAGGAGTTCCGCGGTCAGCTAGTCGATCCGGACTCGTATGTATGGCTTCCGTGTCACCCGTGGCAGTTGGACCACGTCGTACGAACGCAGTGGGCGCGTGAGCTGGCCACGGGGGAGATCGTCGTACTGGGGGAAGGGCCGGACGAGTACCTGCCCACGCAGTCGATCCGGACGATGGTGAACATCTCCTCACCCCTGCGATACCAGGTGAAGCTGCCCCTCAAGATCCTCAACACCTCGGTCTACCGCGGCATCCCCGAACACTGCACCCTCGCGGCTCCGATGATCACCCAGTGGCTCCGCGGCCTCTGGTACCGCGACGAGGTCTTCGCCCGCCTGGGCACGGAGTTGCTGGGCGAAGTCGCCTCCGTCACCGTCCGCCACCCACAACTCTCCACCGCCCCCGGCATCCCTTACCAATGGACGGAAACCCTAGGCTGCATCTGGCGCGACCCCGTCGACCCTCGCCTGCGGGAAGGCGAGACCGTCTGGCCCCTTGCCGCCGTCCTCCACCCCGGCCTGACCGAGGCCTTTGTCACCCGCTCCGGCGCCGAGGCCGCCACCTGGATCAGCCACCTCCTAGCCACCCTCCTCCGCCCCCTACTCCATCTCATGCACCACTACGGCATCACCGTGAACCCCCACGGCGAAAACCTAGTCATCATCTGCACCCCCGAAGGCCTCCCGTCCCGCCTGGTCATCAAAGACCTGGTCGACGACATCAACATCTCCACCACCCCCATCCTTGCCCGAGGCCCCGAACCCGACTCCCACCACCGAGTCCTCCCACGCAAGCCGTGGCACATCCTCCGCCAATATCTGGTAGACGCCCTCCTCCTAGGAGTCCTCAACCCCCTAGCCGACCTCAACCTCATCCCCGCCGAAACCTTCTGGGGCCTGGCCCGAGGCGAAGTCGACCTCTACACCACCACCCACCCCGAGTACGCCGACCGCCTGTCCGCCACCGCCCTCACCGCCGAAACCTTCGCCCGCTACCCCCTGAACGGCTACCGCCTGACCCTCGGCTACGCAGACCTGGCCACCCGCCCGCCAATCCCCACCACCGGCACGATCCCGAATCCGTTGTCGAATGCACATCCCATCCGCCCCGAATGCCCTTGATAGTCGAGCCCTCCATGCCTCGGGCATCAGATCGCGTTTCCCTGGGTAGAAATCCAGAGAGGCAACACGATTCTGTGAGCTGACGCGAAGATTGGCGCCGGCTCGCCAGGAGGGGGATCGATGCAGAGCCTGCTGCTTCTCTCATCCGACAACCTGAGCCAACTGCCGGTCACTCCCGAGGGAGCCTTCTACCCGGCGACGTCGGACTCTGCTCACTTGCCCAAACAGGACGGCCGCGACGCCGCGAACCGTTGGATCACGGCGGCGCGACGCCTGGCACTCCATCCCAGCTTCGAGAATTCGTACTTCCTCCGCGTCGCCACCCTCGAGACCCAGCGAGGCAAGGAAGTGCGATTCGACGAGACGGGGCGGCTCCGGACGGTCGACGGGTTGTCCCTCCGAGTCGTCGCGTCCATCTACGGCAAGGAGTATGCACCGGATGCGGAATTCAAGCTCACCTGCACGACAGACGGCACCAATGTTCGAGTCGCGTCAGAGGATGTCTGTCAAACGACTGCACCAATTGGCGTTACGGCAATGTGTCGACCGCGACGGTTTCATCAGGCGTCGCCGGGGAGAAACAGACTGGTAGGTGGAAATGCGAATGGTGACCGAGGGCGCTGACCAGTGGATTGTGGTCCCGGAGAGGTGAGCCGGCAGGTGTATGGACAGTTGGTCATGCCTTGATGTGCTTCACCGCGAAGGGTTAGCCGACGACTCTGTGAGCTGACGGCGCGGTTTTAGCGCCGGCACCGGGGAGGGGACCGATGAACGGCCTGCTACTTCTCTCGTCAGATGACCGCCGACGGTACGCCGAGGATATCCAGACCGCTCTGGCGCTGCCGGAAGGCGGCATCATTCAGTTTCGCTATCGCATGCGGTGGGTTGCGCCTGCGCTGCAGGATGCGGTGCGGCATCAGCAGGTTGTGGGTGCGGTCGCCGTTCTGGGGTTTGTGGGTGCGGACCGGCCGCATGAGCCGTTCGTGCTGCCGGTGCGGTATGCGACGGTTGTGAAGGCGGACGTGGTTGCCGACATGGTGATTTTCCAGCTGCGCGTGCGGGGCTATCCGAATCTCGAGCTGTACCCGCCGTCCTTCGCGGGGATCGTCGAGATGAGCCGCGGGATGATGGGTCAGTTGAAGAGGAGAGGGAAGTTCTACCCAGCTACCTCGAGCTTCCCGGCGATGCCGGACGAGGTCCTGGAGGATGCTCCGCGGCGTTGGCTCAGTGCTGCGCGACTACTTGCGCTTCACCCGACGTTCAAGGGTTCCTCCTTCCTTCGGGTCGCGCCGGTTGAGACCACGCGGCGCAAGCTGGTGCTCGACGCCCAGGGCCGGATCACGACGGTGCACGACGAATCGCTGCGCATCACCACGTACGTCTTCGCCGAGAGCTACCAGCCGGATGCCGAGTTCAAGTTGACCTGCTCGACGGACGGCGCCAACCTGCGGGTTGCGTCGGACAACCCCTATCGCGTTGCGCTGAGGTACGACTCCGTCGAGTTCTGGCTGCACTCTGCCGGGCAGACCGATGACACGTCTTCACTGGTCACGATCAGCTTGGCGAGTGAGAAGAACCGTGCTCGGACGGTCGCGGCCAACGTTCGGCTGCCTGTGGTGGTGAGGCGATCGAAGTCACGGGGGCTGCGGGGGTGGGCGGCGGTCTTCAGTTCGCCGAAGTAGGGCTCAGGGGCTGGGGGCGTGGCGCCACATTCGTAGGTCTTCGTCGATGGCGACGCCGAGGCTGACGAGGTCTGCTTCGCGTTCGGGGATGGTGGCTAGGGAGAGGCCTACGGGGAGGGATCGGGGGTCTTTGCCGGCGGGGACGTTGAGGGCGGGGAAGTCGGCGATGGACCAGGGGACGGAGAGGCGGATGCGGGGGCCCTTGGGTGGGCGGGTGTGGTCGATGAGGGGTGGAGCGGCGTCGATCGTCGGGTGGGCCAGGGCGTCCAGGCGATGGGTGGTCATGATTTCGCGCCAGTCGTGCGTCCACTGATCACGGAGGCGGAGGGCTTCGGCGTACCGTTCGGGGCTGATGCGTTCGCCTTTGCGGACGCGTTCGCGGACCTGGGGTGTGTAGAGGTGGCTGTGGGGGACCAGGGCGTCGTGGATCTGGTGGGCTTCGCTCTCGTTGATGGTGTCGAAGACGCCGGTGGATTTCTCCAGGACGGCCTTGGTGTTCGGTGGGCTGTCGATCTCGATCAGGTGGGCGCCGCGGGCGACGAGCAGGTCAAGGGCGTCACGGCAGACGGTGGCGATGCGATCGTCGACCTGCTGCCAGGACATCTCGGTCGGAAGCCCGATCCGGACACCGCTGAGGTCGGTCGGGGGCTCGAGCGGGTACGGCGGAATCGGCTCGTCCCGCGTTGCCGGGTCGCGGGAATCGGGTCCGGCCAGTACGCGCATCAGGATCGAGATGTCGAGCATCCGGCGCGCCATCGGCCCGGCCACGTCGAACGAGGGGCTCAGCGGGATCACGCCGTACCGGGAGATCCGGCCGCGGGCGCTGCGGAGGGTACTGACGCCGCACGCGGCGGCCGGGATGCGGAGCGAGCCGCCGGTGTCCGTGCCGGTGGCGATCGGGACCATGCGACTGGCGAGCGCGGCCGCGGATCCGCCGGACGATCCGCCGGGGGTACGGCGTACGTCCCACGGGTTGGCCGTCGGCGTCGACGCCGTACCGTAGGCGAACTCGTGGGTCGTGGTCTTGCCGAGCAAGCCGGCGCCCGCGGCCGACAGGCGCTCCCAGACGGCCGCGTCCTCGGCCGGGACGTAGTTGGCCAGCACCTGGCTGCCCGCGGTGGTGAGCACGCCCTTGGTCAGGAACACGTCCTTGACCGCGACGGGTACGCCGGCCAGCGCACCGACCGGCTCGCCCGTGGCGCGGGCCTGGTCGGCGCGGTGGGCGGCCTCCAGCGCGAGTTCGGGGGTGCGGGTGACGAATGCGCGAATCGTCGATTCGGACAGGTCGATCCGGCGCAGGCAATCCTCGACGAGTTCGCGCGCGGAGAGTTTGCGCTGCGCCAATAACGGCAGCAACTCGGTCAGGCTGAGATCCGCGGCGGAGTCACTCACGAATGCGAGCCTACAAAAATACCCGCCCGGGGAGTCCCGGGCGGGTGTCGAGCGGGTGTTGCCGGAGCGCTGCGGCTCAGCGCCCCATGGCGGTTGCGACGTTGTAGAGGCCGAAGCAGAAGACCATGACCACCCCGAAGAGCAGAATGAACAGAATCTGTTTCCAGAAGGAGATCAGGAGTACCGCACTGGCCAGCACGACGACGGTCGCGACGAATTCGTTGGGAGGCATGGCGTTTCCTCTTTCCTTCGATTCACTTCCCTTGAGTTCTTGTCTTTCGCCGCTCACTGGTTAGAGTTGGGCGGCGGCTCGGCGTTATTGGTTACGCTTTCAGTGAACGCCGCGACAATCGGTTGTCAATGGAGATAATTTGGCACCTGGTTCTATGTCCGGACATGATTTTGGCAACCTCGCTCCGGGAGTGTCCGGGGTGTTTGGCGGGCGGCGGTGATACGCTGGCAGCTTTCCTGGTATCGCTTTGCGCCAATTGGCAGACCTGGCCTGCCAATTGGCGGCCGCCGGTCCAACACGCCGCCAAAACTCGTCCGGTTGGGAAGTTGCCAGGCCGCGGCAACGGTCGGCTAGCATTCCAGGTGTGGTGATCAGCGCCGCCGGCCCGGCGGCTCCCGCGGTCGTCCCGCCGCCTCCAGTCCCAGCAGTCGACGTGTCCCCAGCAGCCAGGCTTTCGCTCGATGATTGCCGAAGGCATGCACCCGGGTTCGCCGACCTGCTCGTCGACGCCGTGCACCGGCACGGCGTCCCGCAGCGCGCGCTCAGCGTCCGTACGCTGCTGCACCTGCCGCGCCTGGCCCGCCCGAACGGCATGATCGGGCTCAAGCCGGTGATCGCGGAACTGAATCGCAACGCGGCCCGATTACGGCGCGATCAGCGGGCCATCGACGACTTGATTCCGAAAGACAAGTACGAGTTGACCGATCTGCGTTTCGTGCGGCTCGGGAACCTTGAAGCGGACCGGATCTTCAGCCATCTGCATTATCTGCGCAGTGCCCGCGAGGGCTCGGTGAACTTCGCGCTGGTGGACCCGGTGAACAAGCTCCCGGTGACGCTCTGCAGTGTTTCCCCGCTGGAATGGATGAAGGTCGGACGGCAGATTCAGGCGCAGTTCGGCGTACCGCTCGGTGCGGCGTGGGACGTGTCCCGGGTGTATTCGTTCGATGTCGCGCCGGCGAATGCGATCTCGTATCTGCTGTCGAAGGTCCGGCAGGTGATCCGGCGCGAGATTCCCAGCGTGCAACTGCTGACCACGGCGGTCGATCCGAATCTCGGGTTCGTCGGAGCCAGCTACCGGGCCGCCAACTGGCAGCAGTGGATGTCGATCGAGGCCCGGCCGTATCTGTATGTCGACGGCATCTACGCCAGCCCGCGCCAGCTCCGGACCCGGTACGGCGGCGCCAATCTGAGCGAACTGCGTCGAGCCAACCCGAGCGGGCGCTTCGAGCAGAGCCGGGCCAAGCTGCTCGACTCGGTGATCTACTGCTGCCGCCTGCGCGGCATCACCGAAGCCGTCCCGCTCGAGAACCAGCGCCGCCTCCGCCGCTGACCAGTTGAAGCCGCCGTCAACGGTGAAGCGATTAGTTGAAGCCGCCGTTGACGGTGAAGGGGGAGCGGGCCAGGAGGGCCTCGATGCGGAGGCGGTCCGGCATCGAGTTCGACAGCGGGAAGTCGGTGGTCGCGCACGACATGGCGGCCGCCGCCCAGACGGCCACCGCCCCGTCGAACTTCCGCTTGTTGTCGATCAGCTTCACCGCCAGCGCCGCGCAGAACGCGTCCCGGGCGGTCGCCGACTCCTTGTAGATCGACGGGATCGTCGGCACGCTGAGCACGTCGTGAGCGGCCCCTGAGTACACCGTGCAGCCGCCGTTGACGAGCATGCACAGGGTCTCCACCCCGAAGGCGAGCAGATTCCGCGCGACCGGGTCGGGGTCGAACGGAACCATGCCGGCTGACGCGAAGTGGCCGAGCTCCCACGGGTGCGCGACCAGGTAGTCGATCCGGGGGAACGCATCGCGCGAGATGCGCTCGTCGACGTACGGCTGGCCCGGCGTCACGAGCACGAGCGGCCGGTTGTCCGGGTCCCGGTGGGCCAAGGCGAGCGTTCGCTGCATCGTCTCCCGGGGCACCTCGAAGGTCATCAGCAGCGCATCGCAGCCGGAGACCGCCTCGAACCGTTCGTCCACGTCCTCCGGCGACAGGAACACCTCGTTCTGGTTCCGCCAGTTGACCGCGATGCTGTCGCCGAGTTCCTTCTCGAACACCCCGGTGAACGGCGTACGACGTCCGCGCACGCGCTTCACGAGTGATGTGTCGACGCCCTCGTCCTCCAGGTACTGGATGATCTCCTCGCCGAAGCGGTCGTCGGTGACCGCGGCGATCAGGGAGGTGTGCATCCCGAGCCGGGCGGCCGCGACAGCCTGGTTCAAACCCTTGCCGCCGGGCGACAGATCGAAGCCGTAGGCCTCACTCGACGTCTCAGGTGCCGGCGTGTTCTTCACCCGGAAGGTCGCGTCCATCACTGCACCGCCGACCACGATCACCTGACCGGCGGGAGCAGCGTTCGCGGCAGGCGCGGCGTCCATCATGACCACGGTCTTCGAGCCGACGGAGTAGATGTCGCGGCGGATGAGCTGGTTGGCCAGCTCCCGGAGGACGGCGGGTTCGGTGGTGCCGCGTAGGGCTCGGTCACTGGGAGCTTCGCCGGGTTGGTGGCCCAGAGCTTGGTGGAGGCGGTGCCAGTGGTTGAGGAGGGTTTCGCGGCGGCGGCCCAGGGACGTGCTGTACAGAGAATGGGTGATGCGGTCGTCGATGCCGGCCCGGGCGTAGATGTCGGCGTGGAGGCCGAGGGCGAGGATTGCGTCGGCTACCAGTTGCTGGGTGCCGTGCAGGTCGTCGCGGACGCACGTGGCGACCAGGTCGAGGGCTGCGGAGGCCGGCTCGAGATCGTGGACGCTGGCGAAGCGGCGGGTGGCGGCCAGGTCGACCAGGGGTGCGGCGATGCCGGAGCGACTCGCGTGCAGCCGGGCGATGGTGAGGCCGTCATGGGTGCGGAGCTTCTCGAGCACGCTGGCAAGCAGCAGCACGTCCGCCGTCTGCTTGTCGCTGCGATTCGTCATCCGGCCCCCGGGTCGCGATTCTCCTCGAACCAAGTATGCGGACCCAGGGGCCACGGGGGAAACCGAGAGCGCGCGTCACCGCAGGGCGGTGATCCAGCGGGCAGCTTGTTTGGCCTGGGTGAGGCGGCGTTCGTAGGTGGCGCCGACGGCGAGGAGGATGGCGCCGGCGGCACCGAGGGTGATCCAGCGGGGGATCAGCGGGGCGACCTCGAGGAACTGCCAGATGCCGATCTTGGCGAGGACGGCGGCGCCGATGACGAAGGGGGCCTGGAGCCCGCGTTGGGTGCCGATCACGATGACGGCGAGCGCCGCGGCGACGACGAGCGTGACGCGGATCCAGTTGTCGTTGCTGTCAGCAAGCAATGTGGACGGGACCAGGCCGATCAGCAGGCCGGGGCCGAGGTAGACCCAGCTCGATTGGTTGCGCCAGGCAAGGATGCCGATGCCGAGCAGGACGATGGCAGGCGGAACGGTGAACCACTCGACCGCGGTGGCGCCGGATGCCAGAACGAAGGCGGTGTTGGCGATGATCAGCAACGCGCCGGCCACCAGCAGACCCGCGCGCCGGGCAGGATTCATGCCGTACGCAACCAAGGGGGCGGCGGCGATCGTGAGTACGACGCCGGTCGCGGTGTCCGCGTCGACCGTCGCTGCCATGATCCGGGCGAGCAGTACGGCGCAGGCGGCCGTCGAGATCAACACTCGCTCCAACGGCTGACCGACGTACCGGCAGGCGAGGGCGATACCGGTCGCGCCGACGAGCGCGAGACTGACGGCGCCGGCCCACAAACCGATGTAATCGTCGATGGCGAACATCACGATGGCGAACTGGGCGCCGAGCGAAGCGACCGCGGCGGCCGGAACGGCGTCGACGACCTTGCGCAAGGCCGCGAAGACGGCCAGTACGGCGACGGTCGCGGCGAAGTAGCCGAGTTGCCGGATGTCGTCGGTCAGCAGGCAGAAGAGGAGGTCGACCGCGGCGACGGTGATGGTCGAGACGTGCAGGACGAGCGCCAGCCTGCCGGTACGGCGGGCTACCAGCACCTCCGTGATTCCGAGCGCGGCGACGACGCCGGTGGTCAGCCAGCGGCCGGGACCGGGCAGTTGCGGAAGGCAGGTGGCGACGGCGAACCCGGCCGCTGCCGCGCAAACGGCCTCGCCGACTCCCGACTGGATCGCTGCGGGGAGTGGCCGCTTGGTGAGGATGACGAGTCCGGTCGCGGCGGCGAGACAGACGACCGCGGCCGTTGCGACCGTCTTCAGCAACTCGGCGTGCGTGGGGATCGGACCGGTGAGGTCGAAGTAGGTGCTCGAGTAGGTGGCGAGCAGACCGAGGAAGGTCCGCGTCATGCCGGCGACGAGGATGCCGCAGAAGACCACGGCCGAAGTGATGGCTCCGGTACGGCGAACGATGGGGGTGCCCTTGGCCGACAGGACTAGGGTGATGACGACCTGGGCCAGCAAGGCGGCAAGCAGTACCGGCAGGTTCGTCCGGTCGACCAGGATCAGGGGGAGCGGGAGCTGACCGGCGATCACGGTGGTGACACCGTAAGTAACCACGCGGGGTGCGAGCCGGGTCATCAACAGGTTGATCAGGGCAAGGGATCCGAAGACGATCGCGCTGTAGGTGAACCAGTCGATGGTTTCCAGTGAGCCGAGGCTCAGGGCGCGGGCGCCGTACAGGTCGACGGTGAGCAGGCCGCAGCCGAGGATGGCGAGGGCCTCGGCGGTACCGGCCAAGGAGCGCCGGCTGGCGGGGATGGAGCCCGCGAACGCCAGCGCGGCAAGGGTGCCGATGATGCCGGCCTGGATCGCGGCCGGAAGGCTGTCCCAGTTGACGGCGAGGAAGGTGACGGTGGCGGCGAGGAGCAGCAGGACGCCCAGGCCCAGCAAAGTGGCCTGCGGGCTCAGCTTCCGGGGTTTGTGAGGCGGCTTCGGAGGCTTCGGTGGCTTGGGCGGCGGCGGGAGGTGGCGAGGTTCGCCAACCGACGCTGGTGCGGGAACGCCAACCGCTGCTGGTGCTGGAACGCGAACCGATGGTGGTGCTGGAATGCCCCGCGGGGGCGGTGCCGGGTACGTCGGCGGCGGCACCGGAACGGGAGCGAACTGAGGCTGTGGAAAACCTTGTGGGTAACGCTGTGGAGCCGGCGCGGGCTCGATGGTGAGCTGCAGCGGGCTCTTACACGTCGGGCAGGTGATAGCGGCGGTAGGCATCGAGTCCTCCTAGGCTCACTTCACTATCTCGACGGGAACGGAGAACCGCGTGAGTACGTCTACTCAAATCTGTCGTAGGCTGCTGCGGTCTGCCGGTCGTCCAGATTGGCGTGACGAACACGGGGAGCAACATGAAGACTGGACACGTCGAGCTTGCGAGAGCTCAGCAGGAACGCTGGCAGACCGCGTACGCACAGCATCCGCAACTGCACGGATCGGAGCCGTCGGCCGCGGCGCGATGGGCGGCCGAGGCATTCGGTGCCGCAGGCATCGATGATGTGCTGGAGCTCGGCGCCGGGCATGGCCGCGACGCGCTCTTCCTGGCCAGACAGGGATTCAGCGTGCATGCCACCGACTTCAGCGAGTCGGCGCTCGACCAGCTGCGGCTGGAAGCACAGCGTGAAGGCCTCGACGACCGCGTCACCGCCGCGCTGCACGATGTCCGCGATCCGTTGCCGCCGGCCGATGCCACGGTCAACGCCGTGTTCGCGAATCTCCTGCTCAACATGGCGTTCTCCCGCACCGAGCTGCGCTCCCTGGTCGCGGAGATCCACCGCGTCCTCTGCCCTGGCGGGCTTTTCGTGTACGCCGTGTGGTCGGCGGAGGACCCGTGCTCGAGTCATTGGCAGCAGCTCGACAACGGTCTGTGCATGCACGACGGTTTCGTCGGCCGGTTCTTCGACGAGCAACTGGTGACCGAGCTCGCCGATCAGTGGACCTTCGACCAGGCAACGCCGTACGACGAGGGCCAACGGCGGATGTGGCGGGTCACGTTGACCAAGCCGGAAAGCTGAAGCCGGCTCTAGCATCCCGACGCTGCCGGATTCCGAAGAGGTGAAGTTGGCTCTGGTTCCGGCGCGGGAGATTGCGGTGTGGTCACCAAAGCGAAAAGTTGCATTGACGAACCCCGACCGGTTCCGACAGGCTCTGTCCGCGTCTCACCTTCGACCATCGGAGAAACAGTAATGCAGTGGTACATCGACGTTCTCAAGAAGTACGCCGTGTTCAGTGGCCGAGCCCGGCGGAAAGAGTACTGGATGTTCGTACTCTTCAACGTGATCGTGTCCATCATCCTGAGCATCCTGGACAGGATCATCGGCACGGACTACGCCAACGGGAGCAGTGGCGTCCTCTCGACGATCTACAGCCTGGCCGTGCTGCTGCCGTCGATCGGTGTGGCCATCCGCCGTATGCACGACACGAACCGCAGCGGCTGGTGGATCCTGATCAACCTGGTTCCCTGCATCGGCTGGATCTGGTTCATCGTGCTGGCGGCCCAGGAGGGCACCGCCGGCGACAACCAGTACGGTCCGGACCCGAAGGCGGCCGAGCGCTTCGGCCAGCCGGGTGCCGGTCCGGCCGAGCCGGGCTACCCCACCGTCTGATCCCAGACACGCAGAACGCCCCGCGAACCCACCGAGGGTTCGCGGGGTGTTCCGTTGTCCGGCAGAAGTTCAGCTGGCCTGGCTGACGCTGGACATGTTGAAGTCGGGCACGAGCAGCGGCGGCGTCGCGGTGCGGGAGAAGTCGTCGCCCCACTCCCTCGAGAACGACGGGACCGTGGCGCCGGCGGCGGTGAACCGGGCGAGCAGGTCGACCGGGCTCTCGTTGAAGCGGAAGTTGTTCACGGCACCGGTCACCTCGCCGTTCTCGACCAGGTAGACGCCGTCGCGAGTCAAGCCGGTGAGCAGCAGCGTCTGCGGATCGACCATCCGGATGTACCACAGGCAGGTGAGCAGCAGGCCGTGCTCGAGCCCGGCGACGAGGTCGTCGGTCGATCCGGTCGCGCCGTCGACCGACAGCACGTAGTTGTCGACGGCCGGGGTCGCGGCCTGCGCGCCGATCAGCGACGCCGTGTGCCGGCTGGTCATCAGGTTCTCGAGCTTGCCGCCACGGATCCAATCCGTCGCGGTCAGCGTGAGTCCGTTGTCGAACACGCTCGACGATCCACCGGACGATCGGGCCACCGCGAACGGGAACGTCTCGAGCCCCGGCAGCTGCGGGTCGGACAGCAGGTTCACCGGCTGCGACGACAGCGCGTCACCGATCCGGGTGCCGCCTCCCGCCTTCGAGAACACCGTCCGCCCCTCGAAAGCCTCCCGCCCGTCGAGGTACCAGTACAGGTACGTCATCACGTCCGCGACGGCCGCCGGTGGCAGCACCGTCGCGTGCCGGCCCGGATCGACCGAGACGGTCCGCGAAGCCCAGCCGAGGCGCCGGGTGAGCTCGCTGTCGAGTGCGAGCGCGTCGATGTCGCTGAAGTCGCGGGTGGCCGCGCCGACCCAGGCCGATTGACTCAGGTCACCGGACTTGCCGGTCGCGGTGACGTGGCCGCGGGGGAGCGCCTGGCGCAGCCGCAGTCCGGTGGACGAGCCGACGTACAGCGTGATGACCTCGTGGTCGGCGAAGCCGTACAGCCAGCGGCTCTCCTTCGTAGCCTTCTGCAACGTCTCGCCGAGCGCCGGAGCGAACGACGAGTAGACGCTGACCGACGTCTCGTCCGGCTCGGCGTCCCAGTCCGCGCCGACGCTGCCGTCGACGAGCGGTCGGGCGTCCTCGGCCGGGCTGGACCCGCGGGCGGTCGCGATCGCGGCGGACACGACCTCGCGCAGTGAATCGTCGGTGACCGACGAGCGGCCGACCACTCCGGCCGCCGTACCCTCGCCGGCTCCGACCGTGGCGATCACGGTCACGCTCGAGCCGCGCATCGCGCCGTTGGTGGTGAGCGTGTTGTTCGCCCAGCGCAGGTTGGCACTGGAGGTCTCCGCGACGATGACGACGCAGCCGTCGGCGCCGCCGGCCGCCGCCAGGGCGAGCCCCCGTTCGATGGTGTCCTGCGGGGTGAGCTGAATGGCGGTCGTCACCGGCCGGCCTCCTGCGTGGTGTTGAGAATGCGGACGCTGCGGAACAGGGCGGACGGGCAGCCGTGGCTGACGGCACCGGACTGCGCGGGCTGGGCCTTGCCGCAGTTCAGCGCGCCGCCGAGGACGTACGTCTGCGGGCCGCCGACCGCCTCCATCGAGCCCCAGAAGTCCGTGGTGGTGGCCTGGTAGGCAACGTCGCGCAGTTGACCGTCGAGTTTGCCGTCGGTGATCTTGTAGAACCGCTGTCCGGTGAACTGGAAGTTGTACCGCTGCATGTCGATCGACCAGGACTTGTCGCCGACGATGTAGATCCCGTTCTTGACCCGGCTGATCAGCTCGTCGGTGGACGGGCCGTCCGCGGCGGGCTGCAACGACACGTTGGCCATTCGCTGGATGGGGATGTGACCGGACGAGTCGGCGTACGCGCAGCCGTTGGAGCGCGGCGTACCGAGCAGGTCCTCGTTCACCCTCGCCATCCGGCGGTCGACCTGGTAGCCGACCAGTACGCCGTCCTTGACCAGGTCCCACTGCTGCCCGGCGACACCCTCGTCGTCGTACCCGACGGTCGACAGGCCGTTCTCGGCGGTGCGGTCGCCGGTGACGTGCATGACCGGTGAGCCGTACTTCAGGGTGCCGAGCTTGTCCGTGGTGGCGAAGCTGGTGCCGGCGTAGTTCGCCTCGTAGCCGAGGGCGCGGTCCAGTTCGGTGGCGTGGCCGATCGACTCGTGGATCGTGAGCCAGAGGTTGGTCGGGTCGATCACCAGGTCGTACGCGCCCGGCTCGACGCCCGGCGCGGCCATCTTCTCGGCCAGCCAGCCGGGGAGCTGTGCGAGCTCCTCGTCCCAGTTCCAGCCGGTGCCGGTCATGTACTCCCAGCCGCGGCCGGCCGGCGGCGCGCACGTCGACATCGAGTCGAACCGGTCGGCCTGCACCGCATGGGCGGTCAGGTCCGGACCGATCCGGACCCGCTGCTGCGTGTACGACGTACCTTCGGAGTTCGCGTAGAACTTGCACTCGTGGACCGTGGCGACGCGGACGCTCACATGCGCGACGCCCTCGGCCTTCAGCAGCCGGTCGCTGTAGTCGGTGAGCAGCGCAACCTTCTCCGCCCGCGGCACGCTGAACGGGTCGATCTCGTACGACGACACCCAGCTGACGTCGTCGTACACCGGCTCGTCGGCGAGCTCGATCGGCTCGGCGTTGATCGGCCGGGACACCTGCGCCATGTTCACCGCCTGCTCGGCGACCTGGACCGCCTCGTCCTCGGTGAGCGCGACGCCGGCGGCGAAACCCCAGGTGCCGTCGTGGATGACACGCACCGCCAGGCCGAGATCCTCGTCGTCCGTGGCGCTCTCCAGCACGCTGTCGCGCAGGGCGATGGACTCGGACCGGATCCGCTCCAGCCGGAACTCCGCGTAGGTGGCGCCCAGGTCGCGGGCACGCTGCAAGGCGGCCTCGGCCAGGGCATGACGGGGCAGAGCGAGAAACGCTGCGTCGATATCAGGCACAACCCGACCCTATACACGGGAACCTGGCGATGATTGGCGGTGTACTCACAGTGTCCGGAAGTAGACAGGGGGCCTAGATCAGCCAGGGTGATGAGGCGGAGATCCTGGCTCGGGTGCGTGCTGGTGAGTCGGCCGCGTACGGCGAGCTGGTGCTGCTGCACGCCCAGGTGGCGAAGCGTACGGCGGTGTTCCTCGGCGCCGGTGCGGATGCGGACGATGTGGTCCAGGAGGCGTTCGTGAAGGCCTACCGAGCACTCGGGGGCTTCCGCTCGGGTTCCGCGTTCCGGCCGTGGTTCCTGCGGATCGTCGCCAACGAGACCCGGAACGTCGTACGGTCGCGCGGTCGCAGGTCCCGTCGTGAGGAGCTGGCCGCGCCGCTGGACGTCGTACTGGATCCAGCCGAGCACGCGGTGTCGCTGGAACGGCGGACCGAGCTTCTGACGGCCGTACGGGCGCTGCCGGATCCCATGCGGCTCGTCGTGACCTGTCGCTACCTCTTGGACCTGGACGAGCAGGAGACGGCCGTTGTGCTCGGTTGGCCACGTGGGACGGTCAAGTCCCGGCTGCATCGTGCACTGGGCCGGCTACGGGACGCTCTACCCGACAAGGAGGTGCAGCGATGAACTTGGACGACGAACTGCGAGTCCTTGGACGTTCTGCCGTCGTACCTCCGGTCGATGAGGAACTGACCGCCGCAGTGCTGACGCGGGTCGCGGATCTGCCCATCCGGCGGAGGCTGCGGGACAGGTGGCGTGCGTTCCTGGCCGGCTTCCTGGTGCTGCTCGCCGGTCTGGCTCTGACACCACCTGTACGCGCGACTGTGGCTGAGTGGCTGCGCATCGGGGGAGTGGAGGCCCAGCCGGTCGGTACTGGTCCGAGCACCGCGCCGCCGGTGCCTGAAGTCCAGGGGCGCCTGTCGCTGGAGCAAGCCGAGCGGACTGCTGGGTTCCGGCCCGCTCTGCCGAGGGATCTCGGTGCACCAACCGGTGTCGAGGCGTCGAAGGGTTTCGTGGCGATGAGCTGGGACGGTGTCCGGCTGGAGCAGTTCCAGGCGGAGGTGTCGCCGCTGTACTTCAAGAAGTACTACGAGAGCCTGGAGTTCGTGCCGGACCTCGACGCCTTCTGGTTCAAGACACCGCACGAGCTGGTGCTGGCTGATCAGCGAGTGGTCCGGATTGCCGGGCCTACGCTCGTCTGGGTGCGTGGAGGGGTCACCTTCCGGCTGGAGGTGGCCGACAAGACCCGGGCGGTCGAGTTGGCACGCGGAACCTTCTAGCCGGTCGCGGTGTATCCGGGGTGAGTCCTCGTCTTCAGGGAGAGCCACCATGGTCCGCCGTACGCTCACACTGCTCGCCGCCCTGTTCGCCGTCGCCGCCCTCGGCACCACTCCCGCGCACGCGGGCGGTCCGACCAGCGTCCTGCTCAGCGCACCGCCGCAGGTGCTCGCCTTCGGCTACGAGGATCGCGCGTACAGCGACCTGCAGCAGCTGACCGAGGTGGCCGGCGGCCGCGCGGATGACGGCAACGGACCGCACGACGTCGGTCAGTTCGTCCGTGCCACCTGGCTGATCCATGACATGTCGGTCTGGCGGATCGACGTCATCTACCCGGAGGCACCCGGCGGCCCCTGGATCGCGACCACCGAGTCGCTGACGACCGGCACCATGCCCGAGAAGCCGACGTGGCACACCGCCACGAACCCCAGCGCCCTCGTAGAGTTCATCCGCTCACTCAAGCTCCTGAACGGGCAGACTTTCGACGGCGGCCCCACCACCATCGACTCCGTTCCCTCCCCGCTCACCGAGCCCACGCAGGCGCCGCTCCCGGCGCAGGCTGAGATCGACTCAACCGGCTTCTTCACCGGCTGGCGCTGGACCATCCCTGGCTTCCTCATCGGCGCGGCAGCGGCGGTCCTCGCCATCCGCCTGATCCCCAAACGCCGCTGGGACCTGGTGGACGTAGAGCCTTAGACGTCGGCCGCCAGCTCGAAGCCGTCGAAGAGTCTGCCGCCGTACGCGGCGAGGATGCGGTCTACGGCCTCGGCCAGGGTGTTGTCGTCGGTTCCGACGCCGTGCATCAGGGCCCGGGCGTGGTCGGTCCCGTGTGCCTTGTCGTAGGCCACCACCTCGCGCAGCAGGCCCTTGCCGGTGCCGGACCAGTGGCCGGCGCCGGTCAGCAACAGTCGGGCGGCGTCTTGCCAGAGGATCGAAGCGATGGCGGTGCGTTCGTCGCCTGTGGAGTCGGACAGGTCGTCCAGGAGGTTGGTGATGGTGTAGCGGAGGAGGTCAAGCTCGGTGGAGGTCAAGGGCTTGGGTCCGGCCGCCACCTCCGCCAAGCACGCCGCCTGCAACCGCGCTCCGGAACCGTCGGTGTCCAGGAGTACGACGGACTCGCCGACGAGCCGCATCATGGTCGGCTGACGACGGTCCTGGTCCTTGCCGCTGAAGTGGGCCAGCGACTTTTCGGTGTGGACGAACAGCTCGACCGGCCAGCCGCCGTACTCCAAGGACTTCCGCATCGGGGCCGGTGGGCCGTCGAGCAGCACTGTGATGTCCAGGTCGGACGTCGGAGAGGCGTTGCCGCGCACCACACTCCCGCCGAGCCACGCTGCTCGGGCAGCGGGGAACTGCTCGGTCACCAGTCGCAGCGCGACGTCTTTCGGCTCCATCAGGACAGTTTCAACCAGCCCAGCAGGTCGCGATAGGCATTTACCGGCTGGATGTGGCCGCCGGTGACCGCGAACCGCTCCCACCCGAGCGAGTCCGCCAGCGCCTCGGCGTCCGCGACCACGGAGGCCACGCTGCGCCCCGGTTGTCGCGTCGAGCCGCCGCACCCGGGGCGGTCCGGCATCACCATCCACAGGCCGGACTTCTCGATCGCCCCGACGGCCTCCGGCTGTTTCCATCGTGTGCTCGGCGATCCGCCGAACGACATCGCCGACAGGCCTCCCACCGACCCGTAGACGGAGTACCGCACCACCCGCTCGCCGACCTGCACCTCGCTGTCCACGGAGCGGAGCGTACTCAGTGCGACTGCGATAGAACATCGGGATGCAACTCGACATCGCGTCGTTGGCCGAACTCGAAGAGGTGCTCGGCGTGCTGGACGAAGCGGCGGGCTGGCTGAAGAAGGTCGGAGTCGACGACCAGTGGCCACCGCGGTTCCGGCCGGGGATGGTCGCTCCCGCGGTCGAGCGTGGCGAGACCTGGCTGGCTCGGGTCGACGGTGCCGTCGTGGGAACGATCACGCTGGACTGGGACGATCCGTTGTGGGCCGATGCCGAAGGGACGGCCGGCTACGTGCATCGGCTGGCGGTACGGCGGTCCGCGGCCGGAAGGGGTGCCTGGCTGCTGGATTGGGCCGTCGGCGCGACGCGTGAGCAGGAGCGTGAGTTCGTGCGACTCGACTGTGCGCGCTCGAACCGGCGACTCAGGTCCTACTACGAAGACCGGGGGTTCCAGCACCACGGCGACGTACCGGTGGGGCGGCGGGAGCAGGACGGACCCATGATCTGGATGAGCCGCTATCAGTTGCGCCTGTGATCCCTACCCGAATCTCGAGTTACCGAGTTGGGATTCTCGGGATTCGAGACGAGTTCGGCGTGGTGGGAGGATGCGGCCTAGCGTTTGTCGGCTGCGTGAATCGAACCCCTGTCTGGAGTACTTGTGAGTTCCTCGGTCGCCGTGACCGTTTCGCCGACCCGGCAGGCGTTGCGCCGGGTCCGGCGGGATCGCAGTGCCCGCGTCGGCGTCATCATCGTCGCCGGGTTGATCCTGATCGCGGCCGCGGCGCCGCTGCTGGTCAAGCTGGCCGGGCAGGACGCGTACACGTACCACATCGACCTGCTCGATCCCGCCCGCGGAAACGCCCCGAGAGGCGCCCTCGGCGGGGTGAGCAGCGACCACTGGTTCGGCGTCGAGCCGCTGACCGGCCGGGACCTGTTCTCGATCACGGTGCTCGGCCTCCGTACGTCGCTGTTCATCGCGATCGTGGTCACCCTGATCACGACCGTCGTCGGCACCCTGGTCGGCATCAGCGCGGCCTACCTCGGCGGCTGGTACGACGCGATCGTGTCCCGGCTGCTCGACTTCCTCTTCGGCTTCCCGCAGCTCGTCTTCATGATTGCCCTGGGCATCATCATCCCGGCCCGCTTCCCGCGCTGGCTGCTGCTGATCCTGGTACTCAGCGTGTTCGGCTGGGCCGGCCTGGCCCGGCTGATCCGCAACCAGGCGAAGTCCCTGGTCGCCCGCGAGTTCGTCGAGGCGGCCCGGAGCGTCGGCTCGTCCGGCTGGCACGTGATCACCCGCGAACTGCTGCCGAACCTGCTCGGCCCGGTCCTCGTCGTCGCCACGCTGGCCATCCCGGGCTACATCGGGGCGGAGGCCGCGCTGTCCTTCCTCGGCGTCGGCGTACCACCGCCGACACCCAGCCTCGGCCGGTCCATCTCCGACTCGATCGCCTGGGTCTACACCGGCGCCGATCCGTGGTTCCTGGTCTTCCCCGGCGCCATGCTGTTCCTCGCCGTCCTCGGCTTCACGCTGCTCGGCGACGGGGTCCGCGACGCGTTCGACGTCCGGTTGCGGAGGACGAGCTGAGATGCCCGACCTCGTCTGGTTCGTGATCCGCCGCCTGTTCTCGGCCCTGCTGGTGATGCTCGCGCTGAGCCTCGCCGTCTACCTGGTCTTCTACGCGATCCCCGCCGACCCGGCGCACCTGGCCTGCGGCAAGCCCTGTACGCCGGACCGCCTCGAGCAGGCGCGGCACTTCATGCAACTGGATCAGACCACGCTGCAGCAGTACCTGAACTTCCTCAAAGGCATCTTCGCCGGCCGCACGTTCGGTGACGGTGCGGCGGCCGTGCACTGCAACGCACCGTGCTTCGGCTACTCGTTCCCGCTGGCCCGCCCGGTCACCACGCTGATCCTCGACCGGCTGCCGGTCACCGCGTCGATCGCCATCGGCGCCGCCGTACTCTGGCTGCTCTTCGGGGTGTCGCTCGGCGTGATCGCCGCGCTCAACCGTGGCCGGCTGCTCGACCGGCTGGCCATCGGGGTCGCGCTGATCGGGGTGTCGACCCCGACGTTCCTGCTCGGCCTGCTGGCGATCCTGGTCTTCGGGTTCTGGCTGAACATGGTCCCGGTGAACGGCTACGTGCCGCTGACCGAGAGCCCGGTCGACTGGGCCTGGCACCTGATCACGCCGTGGCTCGTGCTCGCGGTGGTGCAGGCGGCGGCGTACATCCGGCTGACCCGTGCGCAGATGCTCGAGGAGCTGAACCTCGACCACATCACCACCGCTCGGGCGAAGGGCGCCGGCGAGTCGCGCGTGGTGGTGACGCACGGGTTGCGCGGCGTCATGGTGCCGATCATCACGCTCTTCGGCCTGGACCTCGGAGCTCTGCTCGGTGGCGCGATCATCACCGAGAAGGTGTTCAGCATGCAGGGTCTGGGGGAGTTGCTGATCAGCGCGGTCGGTCAGCTGGACGTGGCCGTGGTCGTCGGCGTGACGCTGTTCTCGGCCTTCCTGATCATCCTGGCGAATCTGGTGGTGGACGTGGTGCACGGTGTGCTCGACCCGAGGGTGAGCCATGGCTGAGCCGGTGCTGGAGGTGCACGACCTGCACGTCACGTTCTCGACCGAGGGCGGCCTCGTCCCGGCCGTCGACGGCATCGACTTCTCGGTCGCGCCGGGTGAGACGCTCGCGATCGTCGGGGAGTCCGGCTCGGGGAAGAGCGTCAGCTCGGCCGCCGTGATGGGCATCCTGCCCTCGAACGCCGACGTCAGCGGCGAGGTGCTGCTCGACGGCCGCGAGCTGATCGGCCTGCCGAACGACGAGCTGCGCAAGGTCCGCGGCAACGACATCGCGCTCGTCTTCCAGGACGCGCTGTCAGCCCTGAATCCGTACTACAGCGTCGGCTGGCAGGTCGCCGAGGCGTATCGGCTGCACCACGACGTCTCGAAGAAGACCGCCCGCCGGCGGGCGGTCGAGATGCTGGACAAGGTCGGCATCCCGGATGCGGCCCGCCGGGTGGACAGCTACCCGCACGAGTTCTCCGGGGGAATGCGGCAGCGGGTCGTGATTGCTATGGCTCTGGTGAACGACCCCAGAGTGCTGATCGCGGACGAGCCGACGACCGCACTCGACGTGACCGTGCAGGCACAGATCATGCGTTTGCTCGCCGACGTCCAGGCGGAGTTCGGTACGGCGCTCGTCCTCATCTCGCACGACCTCGGAGTGGTTGCGGAGGTCGCCGACGACGTCCTGGTGATGTACGCCGGGCGCGCGGCCGAGCGTGGCACGGTCCGTGACCTGTTCTACCGGGCGGCCCATCCGTACAGCCTGGGTCTGCTCGGTGCCATGCCGCGGGTCGACGTACCGCCGAAGCCGCGGCTGACCACGATCCCCGGCAGTCCGCCGTCTCCGGGCTCGATCACCACCGGCTGCCCGTTCCAGCCGCGGTGCGCGTACGCCGCCCAGGTCGGCGAGCGCTGCATCACCGAGCGGCCGGAGCTCACGCCGCGCCCGGGCGAGGGCGACCACGAGGCCGCCTGCCATCTGGGTCGGAGGCCGTCGGATGCCTGATGAGCTGCTCCGCCTCAAGAACGTCAAGAAGTACTTCGGCCTCCGGGGTGCGCCGTGGCGCGAGACGCAGGCGGTCCGCGCGGTCGACGGCGTGAACTTCGTCGTCCGCAAGGGCGAGACGGTCGGCCTGGTCGGCGAGTCCGGCTCGGGCAAGTCCACGCTGGCCCGGGTCGCGACCCGGCTCCTGGACCCGACCCAGGGCAGGGTCGAGATCGGCGGCACGGACGTCACCAGGCTGCGCGGCCGCCGGCTCCGGCCGGTCCGGCGGAAGATCCAGATGGTCTTCCAGGACCCGCAGGCGTCGCTGAACCCGCGCCAGTCGGTCGGCACCATCCTGAGTACGCCGTTCCGCGCGCAAGGGATCAAGCCGACCCGGGCCCAGCTCGTCGGGTTGCTCGAACAGGTCGGTCTCGCCGAGCAGCACCTGGAGCGCTACCCGCACGAGTTCTCCGGCGGACAGCGGCAGCGGATCGGGATCGCGCGGGCGCTGTCGGTGAAGCCCGAGCTGCTGGTCTGCGACGAGCCGGTGTCCGCGCTCGACGTGTCCGTCCAGGCGCAGGTACTGAACCTGCTCGCCGACCTGCGCGACGAGCTCGGCCTGTCGTACGTGCTGGTCGCTCACGACCTGGCCGTCGTACGGCAGGTGGCGAACCGGCTGGCCGTGATGTATCTCGGCACGATCGTCGAGGAGGGTCCGGCCGACCAGGTGTACTCGGCGCCGGCCCATCCCTACACGAAGGCCCTCCTGTCTGCGGTCCCGGTGCCCGAGCCGGGCGTCGTCCGCGATCGGATCGTCCTGACCGGCGATGTGCCCACCCCGATCGCACCGCCGTCGGGATGCCCGTTCCGGACCCGGTGTTACAAGGCCGAGGACGTGTGCGCCACCCAACGACCGGTGCTCGAGCCCGTCCAGGGATCGACCGAGCACCAGGCCGCCTGCTACTTCCCTGAGCCCCCCACCTCTGAGAGGAACCAATGAAACACCTAACCCGAGCGGTCGCGGTCGCGGCCGCGTTGGTGCTGGCGGCGGCCGCCTGCAACGCCAACGACAAGTCCACCGCTGGCGGTGGCAGCACCGCGGCCGCGGAGCAGGGCGGCACCTTCCACGTGCTCAGCACGAGCAAGGAGATCAGCCTCGACCCGGCCAAGAGCCAGAACCTGGGCACCAGCTCGATCCACCTGGTGCTGCGCGGCCTGACGTCGTGGAAGACCGAGCCGGGCAAGGCGGCCGAGTTGGTCCCCGACCTGGCCACCGACACCGGACAGGTCAGCGACGGCGGCAAGACCTGGACCTACAAGCTGAAGCCGGGCCTGAAGTACGCCGACGGGTCGACGATCGTTGCCGCCGACATCAAGTACGGCATCGAGCGGTCGTTCGCGCCGGAGCTGTCCGGCGGCCTCGGCTACCACAAGTCGCTGCTGGTCGGCGGCGACAAGTACACCGGTCCGTACAAGGGCGGCGAGCTGGCCTCGGTCGAGACCCCGGACGACACCACGATCGTCTTCAAGCTGAACAAGCCGTTCGGCGACTGGCCGTGGATCGTCAGCATGCCGGCCTTCTCGCCGGTGCCGAAGAAGGCCGACACCGACCCGGCGCACTACGGTGAGAAGCCGGTCGCCAGCGGCCCGTACCAGGTGGAGTCGTACACGCCCGGCTCGAAGCTCGTGCTGGTCCGCAACCCGAACTGGGACAAGTCGACCGACCAGGCCAGGACCGGCCTGCCCGACTCGATCGTCACCGACATGGGCCTGCAGCCCGACGTGGTCAACCAGCGGCTGATCGCGGACACCGGCGACGACAAGTTCGCCGCCTCCACTGGCACCTCCGTGCCGGCCGCGCTGATCCCGACCGTCACCGGCAACCCGGCGGTCAAGGCCCGCGTCGCCACGTCGCCGTCCGGTGCGCTGCAGTACCTGGCGATAAATACCAAGCGCCCGGCGCTGGTGAACCAAGCAGTGCGCAAAGCGATCGAGTTGGCCGTCGACAAGCAGGCTGTCCAGGTCGCCGAGGGCGGACCGGAGTACGGCGGTGAGATCGCGACGACCCTGATCACGCCGGGGATCGACGGCTACGACAAGTACGATATGTATCCGGCGCCGCCGACGGGTGATCCGGAGAAGGCCAAGCAGATACTCGCGTCCGGGGGTATCAGCAACCTCAACCTGGTGCTGGCCGCCGACAACACGACCGGTCTCGGCGTGGCTCAGGCGATCCAGCAGGGGCTGAAGCGGGCCGGGATCACGGTCACCATCAAGCCGCTGGACACCGAGCCGCTGACCGACCTGATCACCGGGAACAAGCCCGACTTCGACCTGACCGTGTCGACCTGGCTTCCGGACTACCCGAGTGCGCTCGGCAACATCCAGCCGCTGTTCGCGTCGTCGGAGATCGGCAACGGCGGGTACAACATCTCGCGCTACTCCAGCGCCTTGGTGGACTCCCAGATCGCCGCGGCCACGGCCGAGTCGGACCGGACCAAGGCGGCCAAGATGTGGGGCGCGGTGGACAAGCAGATCATGTCCGACGCGCCGGTCGTTCCGCTGATCTACGCGCGCAACGCGTTCCTGCACGGCTCGAAGGTGCAGAACTTCTACCTGCCGCCGTACCCGCCGTACCCGAACGTGCTGATCGTCGGCCTGAGCAAGTAGCAGTACGGCCTCAGGTCCGGCCTTCGGATTCCTGAGCGTCGAAGAGGGTCGGCTGGGTCTCGGCATCGAGTCCCCAGTCGGCCCTCATCACTGTGTAGCCGGCCTTCTCCGCGGCCGCGCACACCTTCACATCGTCGTCGACCAGGACGGCGATCGAGCGGTCCTCGGCCAGGCGTTTCAGCCGGCCGAGCTTCATCAGCACCGACGGTCGGCGGTCGGTGTTGCCGCGCATGTAGATCGTGCCGTCCGGGAAGCCGTTGTCCTTCAGCCACTTCACCGTGTCCCGGCGGAGCCGCTCGGGCCGGCCGGTCAGGTAGACGACCTCGTGGTCGGCCGCCAGCGTCGTCGCGACCGCGAGCCCTTCGTCCAGGACCGCGTCCTCCTTCGCGTGCGCGAAGAACGAGTCCCAGTCCTTCGGGCGCTTCGCCAGGAAGTGGATCCGCTTGCTGGTGTCGGACAGGGTCGCGTCGATGTCGAGTACGGCGTACGGGCGTCGATCGTCAGGCACGACGTCCAGCTTCCCAGGTCCGCCGCTCGATGGCGTACTCGACCTCGCCGAACGCGGTCCCGGGCAGCGGGTCGTCGAAGTGCTCGTGGTAGATCCGGACGAACCGCAACCCCGACCGCCGCATCACCGCGCGGGACCGGTGGTTGACCGCCATCGTGTCGGCGACGACCCGCTCCATCCCGAGCTCGGTGAACGCCTTGTCGATCAGGGCTCGTGTTCCCTCGGTCGCGTACCCCTTGCCCCAGGCGGTCCGGTTCAGCCGGTACCCGACGCCCACGGTCGTGGCGTCCGTGGTCGGCTGCAGGCCGAACCATCCGATGAAGGCGCCATCGGATTTCTGGTGAGCCGCGAACGTCCCCAGCTGCGGATGCTCGGCGTACACCTTGAGGATCGCCGGCAGTACGACGTTCTCGATCTCCTCGCGCGGGGTCGGCTGCCCAGTCAGGAACCGCATCACCTCGAGGTCTGAGTCGAGCCCGGTCAGCAAGTCGACGTCCGCCGCGGTGAACCGCCGCAACCTCAAACGCTCCGTCTCCACTCGCCGATCCTGCCAGCTGACCTTGGGCACCCACCAACCATTTCGGCCGCGGAGAAATGGTTGACCCGTGCCCAAAGTGGTGTCCGGAGTGTGGGCGGTGTGGGGGTGGTGGGTGTGTTGGTTCGGCGGTTGTCGGCGGGGCAGGTTAGCGTTCTCACCGCAATGGACGACTCGATCACGTTTCTGCACAGCTCGGACTGGCAGCTGGGGATGCTTCGCCGGTTCCTGGGGCCGGACGGCCAGGCCCGGTGGGGGCAGGGCCGGCTGGACGCTGTCGCGCGGATCGGCGAGGTCGCGACGGCCACCGGAGCGGCGTTCGTGGTCGTCACCGGGGACGTGTTCGAGCACAACCAGGTCGAGCGGCAGACGATCCTGCGGGCCTGTGAAGCGCTCAAGCGGATCCCGGTTCCGGTCGTCCTGCTGCCCGGCAACCACGACGCGCTCGAGCCCGGTTCGCTGTGGACCTCGAGCCAGTGGCAGGCGCACGCACCGTCGCACGTGACCGTTCTGACCGAGAGCAAGCCGGTCGAGATCGTGCCGGGGGTGGAGATCGTCGGCGCGCCCTGGCGCTCCCGCCGGCCGATGTCCGACCCGGCCGCCCCTGGGTACGCCGAGTTGACACCGGCCGATCCGGGGACGACGAGGATCCTGCTGGCGCACGGCCAGCTGACCAGCCTGTCCGGCGGGATGTCCGACGTACCGACGATCGATCAGGTCGCGCTGGAGGCGGCGGTCGCGGACGGCCGGCTGCAGTACGTCGGTCTCGGCGACCGGCACTCGACCACCCGCGTGACCGATCGGATCTGGTTCTCCGGGACGCAGGAGGTCACGTCGCCCGAGGAGGACGCGCCGGGCAACGTGCTCAAGGTGACGATCGGCGACGGCATCCTTGTCGAGCCGGTGCGCGTCGGCGCGTGGCACATGGTCGACCATCGGGTCGAGCTGTTCGACGAGGAGTCGCTGAAGGCGCTCGAGGACTGGTTCGCCGAGCTGCCGGAGAAGGAGCGGACCTACGTCCGGCTGGCCGGCGATGGTTCGCTGCCGCTTCCGCTGCTGAGTCGGCTCGACGCGATGATCGACGCGCAGGGCGAGGTGTTCGCGAGTGTCGAGCGCTGGGCGAAGTTCTGGACCGTACGGCCGGCACCGGACGCCGCGGATCTGGACGCGTTGCAGCTGAGCGGTCCGGCCCGGGCCGCGATGGAGGAGTTGCGCCAGGCGCTGGCCGGTGGCGACGAGGGCGCGGGCGCCGCGCTGTCGTTGATGCACAGACTGGCGCGGGACGCGGGATGAGGCTCCGTTGAGACTGCACTGTTTGGCGCTTCGTCATTTTCGCGGCGTCAAGGACCGTACCGTGCGGCTTCCGGCGCTGGGGACCACCGTGGTGGTCGGCGACAACGAGGTCGGAAAGTCAAGTCTGGTCGAGGCGTTCGGGCTGATCTTCGACCTGCCCGACGACTCGAAGTCGACCCGGATCCGCGACATCCAGCCGGTCGGCCAGGACGTCGGTCCGGAGGTGACCGTCGAGCTGACGCTGGGCGGCCGCGAGCTCACCTACACCAAGCGCTGGCTGAAGAACCGCTCCACCGAGCTTGCCGTGGTCGAGCCCGACGGCCGCCGCCGGTTGTGGACCGGCCGCGAGGCGCACAACGAGGCCGAGCGGCTCTTCCACGAGAACGTCGACCCGGTGCTGTGGCAGACCCTGATGGTCAGCCAGGGTCAGTCGTTGGTGCTGCCAACGCCGGCCGATGCCGAGCCGCTGATCACCGCGGTGACGGCCGAGTCGGGGACGCCGGTCGACGGTGCGTCGATGCCGCTGGTGTCCGCGGTCGAGCACGAGTACCTGCGGTACTGGACCCGTGGTGGCCGGGCGACGGGTGACTTCGCGAAGTCCGAGAAGGCCGTCGCCACTGCCGAGCTCACTTCGGCCCAGGCGCTGAAGGCGATGGAGGAGGTCCAGCAGGACATCCGGCGCGCCGAGCGACTGACCTTGGACCTCGAGGACGTCACCAGCCGGCTGACCGATCACCTCACCTCGGTCGAGGGACTGCGGGAACGCAAGAAGGCGACCGACGAGATCCTGCTCCGCCGCGACTCGGTCCGGAGCCGCGCCGAGACCGCACGCGCCCGGTTGGAGAACCACACCCGGACCCGGGTCGAGCGGGAGCGCCTGCTCGACGAGGCCGAGCGGTTCACGAAGACCGAGGCCGAGCTGGCCGAACGCCGTACCGATGCCGAGCTGGTCGCCAAGACCGCGGTCGAGATGGTGCAGGCGGCCGAGGCGGCGCTGGCGGAGGTGGTCGAGCTCAAGGACCTTCGGCGTACCGATGTGCAGGACGCGGAGCGCCGGGTCTCCGAGCTGATGGATCGTGCCGAGCTCGACCGGCTGCTCGGGCAGCAGGCCGAGTTGGTCGACGTCCGGGTGCGGATCGCGGCGGCCGGCACGATCCTGGACCGGATCAAGGTCGACGACGCGCTCGTCGCCGCGCTGGAAGACGCCCGCGCGGCGGTCGTCGAGGCCCGCGCGGCGCTCGCCGCCGGCGTGCCGGAGGTGTCGGTACGACGGCTTGGCGCGGAGCCGGTCGAGTTGTCGGGGACCGGGCTGGACGGCGAGGTGCCTTCCGAGCTGGGCTTCGACGAGTCGACCGAGGTGCTGGTCGCCGGTGAGCTCGTGATCGGCGTGCCCGGGCAGCTCGAGGTGACCGTCCGCGCCGGTGGCGAGGCGGCGACGCTGCGGTCGCGGGTGGACGACGCCGTCCGGCGTGAGAAGGACCTGCTGAAGAAGGCCGGCGTCAAGGATGTCGCGGCCGCGCGCGAGTTGCTGCGGAAGGCCGACACCGCGTCGGCCGAGTTGCACGAGGCCCGCCGGACCGAGCGGTCGCTGACGGCCGGTGGCGATCCGGGGGAGCGGATCGCTGTCCTGACCGCGCGGCTCGGTGACGACGACGAATCCGATGAAACCGCCGGGAAGCAACCCGCGGTCGAGGGCGTGCCCGGGCAGATGTCGCTGTTCGGGGAGTTCGAGTCGCCGCATGACACCTTGTTCGACGACTTCGAGGTGCCGGCTGCGGAGCCCGACGATCTGGCCGGTGCGCAGCGGGCGCTGGAGGACGCGCGGGACGGGCTGGCGGAGGCCGAGCGGTTGCTGGCGGACGCGGAGTTCGCGGCACAGCAGGCGCGGAAGGCGGCGGACGAGGACCGGTCCGAGGCGCAGCAGGCACGGGCACGGTCGGAGCTCGCGGGGGAGCGGTTGGCCGCTGCGGTCGAGGCGTTGGACGCGGCTCGGACCGTTCTCGACGACGAAGCGGTGGCTGCGGCCGAGGTGGAGGCAACCGCCGATGTCGAGGCGGTGCTGGAGGAGCTGACCGGCGTCCAGGAGCAGGCGGACGCAGCCGGTGCCGATCAGGTTGCGGGCGAGCTGGCCGATGCGCTGGCGGTCGCGACGCGGCTGCAGGGTGAGCGGGACACGCTGCGCGACGCGTTGCGAACGACCGAGGGCCGGCTCGAGCAGTCCGGGCGCGACGGCTTGGCGACCCGGCGCGATGTGGCCGACGTCGAGCTGGACGCCGTACGCGCGGAGCACGACGGTCTGCGGCGTCGCGCGGAAGCAGCTCGGCGGGTGCACGAGACTCTGAGCCGGCACCGGGCCGAGGCACAGACGAAGTACTCCGAGCCGCTGCAGAGCCGGATCGAGTCCCTCGGGCGGAGTGTGTACGGGCCGTCGTTCCGGATCTGGCTGGACGACGATCTGGCCGTCGCCGAGCGCGAGCTGGACGGCGTGCGACTGCCCGTCGAGGCGTTGTCGACGGGTGCCCAGGAGCAGCTCGCGATCATCACCCGGCTCGCGATCAGCCACCTGGTCAGCACCGGCGAGGGCAGCGTCCCGGTGATCTTCGACGACGCCCTCGGCTGGTCCGACAAGGCCCGCCTCCGCGACATGGGCGCCCTCCTCGGCCGCGCCGGGGACCACGGCCAGATCATCATCCTGACCTGCATGCCGGACCGCTACGAGTACGTCCCCAGAGCAACCTTCATCAAGCTGGACGGATGATGCGCTCCGGGGCGCTGTAGATGACGCAGCGGTTGCCTCGGGTGAAGCCGGCGAGGGTGATGTTGAAGCGGCGAGCGAGGTCTACGGCGAGGCTGGAGGGCGCGCCGACGGCGACGATCATGCCGATGCCTGCTGCTACGGCTTTCTGGATGATCTCGTAGCCGGCTCGGCCGCTGACAGCGAGGACCAGGCCTCGGCGGGTGTGGTGGTTGAGGACGGTCCAGCCGACGACCTTGTCGACGGCGTTGTGGCGCCCGACGTCTTCCTTGACGACCACCTTTCGGCCGTCGGCGGTGAACAGGCCGGCCGCGTGCAGGCCGCCGGTTCGGGTGAACGTCGGCTGGGCTTCGCGGAGTAGGTCCGGTAGGCGGCGTACGACGTCGACCGATACCTCGACGGGGTCGACCGGGTCGTAGTCGCGCTCGGCCAGCTCGTCGAGGCTTTGCTGGCCGCAGACACCGCAGGCCGCGGACGTGACGCCGTACCGCTGGGGTGGTTCGCGGTCGGGCGGTCCGTCGAACGTGACCGTGACGGTGTTGAACTGCTGCTCCTGCGTCAGCTTCACGTCGGTGCAGTAGGCGACCGTCCGGATCGCGTCCGGCCGGACCGCGAACCCCTCGCCGAGGCAGAACCCGGCGGCCAGCTCGAAGTCGGACCCCGGCGTCCGCATCGTCACCACGAGCGGCTCGGGCGGCCGGCCCGGCCACTCCAGCCGGAGCTCCAGCGGCTCCTCGGTGACGACGACGTCCTCCCGTCGCGACGTCCGGTCACCGTCCAGCACCTCGACCTTGAACCTGGCGGTCGGACCTTTAGTCATACCTCCACGGTAGGCGCTCACCACCCACGGCGTGCGGCAAGCCAGTCGAGGAAGGTCCAGGCGTACAGGCGCTGATGCTCGCGAAGGGCCGGCGTACAGCCAGGCGGTGGGGGTGCGTCGGCGTTGCGCAACATGTACGCCGCCACCACCGCGTTGTAGCAGTCGAGATGATCAGCAGGTACGTCGGCGGTCAGCGGGCTGCTGCGGATCGCGGCGGCCGTGTCGATGCCGTGGTACTGCGCGATGGGGAGCAGCCCGGCCCAGTCCAGCCAGCGGGGTCCGAGCGCCAGCCAGTTCCAGTCCACCGTCCAGCACGTACGGTCGGCGTCGATGATCAGGTTGTCCGGCCGGAGATCTCCGTGGGATGCCGCGTCCCCGGCGAAGGCTTCCGGCGCCAGCTGGACCAGGTCGGCGAGCTCGGGCAGGATCCGCCGTACCCACGGCTGCAATCCGCTCGGCAGCGGGCGATCACCCGCGATGATCTGGGCCGGCACGAGCAGCGGTGACTCACCCTCCACGAGGTCTTCGAGGAAGAGCTTCATCCCGTCGAACGGGCTCGGGTCCATCACCTCCACGATCCGCTCACAGGTCACGGTCACCAGCTCGAAGTCCTCGGCCGTCCACGGTGAACCAGGCATCCGCCCGTCCACCCACTCCGATACCACGGCGAACCAGTTCTCCGCCGACGCGGTGGCGACGATCGCCGGGACCTTGATCGCGGCCGGCAACTGCGGGACCACCTCGGCCTCACGCTGGTACGCGCGGTAGGAGTGCAGCGTGTCGGCCGAAGCCTTGATGAAGACCCGGCGGCCGTCGCCCAACCGGACCGGGGCAGCGAAGCCGCCCGTGAACCCGGACCTGACCGGCGCGGCGACCTCGGCGATCTCGGTGCCGAGGGCAACAGCCAGCGCCTCGTGAAGCGCGACCGGAAGCGCGTCCCACTCCGGTCGCAACGAAGTGGCGCTGTAGTCGACGTCGGGCGCTCGGCTCATGTCCACCGACGATAGAGCGGTCGGGGCGCGGGCGCCTGTGGTTTAGCGTGCGGGGTGTGAGTGGATCTGTGGGTCTGCAGGTGCTCGATCTGGTGGGCATCTTTGTGTTCGGGATCACTGGCGCGCTGGTCGGCGTACGCAAGAAGCTCGATGTGTTCGGCATCATGGTGCTCGCGCTGGTCACCGGGCTGGGCGGTGGATTCCTGCGAGACGTTCTGATCGGCGCGACGCCGCCGGCGGCGCTGCAGGACTGGCGCTACCTCGTGGTGCCGGTCGTGGCCGGGTTGCTCACGTTCTTCCTGCATCCCGGGATCGGCCGGGTGGAGCGATTGGTGAACATCTTCGACGCGGCCGGTCTCGCACTGTTCTGCGTCACCGGCGCGCTGAAGGCCATCGAGTACGGGCTGACGCCGCTCCCGGCGGTCGTGCTCGGCACGATCTCCGGCATCGGCGGCGGCGTGATCCGCGACATCCTCAGCGGCCGGGTTCCCGTCGTGCTCCGGTCCGAGATCTACGCCATCCCGGCCTTCCTCGGCGCCGCCATCGTGGTCGTCGCCGCGGCCCTCGAGTACCACGCCCTCTGGGTTCCGTTCGCCGCGGCCCTGGCGTGTTTCGCGATCCGGCTGGTCGCGATCCGCCGCGGCTGGAACGCGCCGCTACCCCGCAACCCGTGACGGTGCGGCCCAGCCGTTGACCACGGCAAGCAACTCCAGATACCTCGGCCAGCGCGGGTCGGCCTCGGTACGGCGAAGTTCGATCAGCCGCCCGCGGAACTCCGGGTCGTGCCACAGGGGCTGGTCCGTGGCGAGAGCACGGTAGCCCACGGCCATCCGCCGTACCGATGCCCGGAAGGTCTCGTCCTGCGTCAGCGTCGCCAGCTCCAGCCACGCCTCGACCTGCCGTCCGTCGGCATCGTCGGGGAGCACCGGGGTCAGGTTCTGGCGGACCGCGGCGAGCTCGGGCTCGTCGCCGAGGACGGCGGTCAGGAAGTCCGCGATCAGCGCGCGGCGCTCGTGGTCGGACTGGGCAGTGAGGTCATGCATGAGTTCGAGCTCCTCGGGAGTGGAATGGCGTTGGGCGACCACCGACAGGACGGCCTGCTGCAGCTGCAGGGTCCGGATCTGCACGGTCAGCGCCTCGGCGTGTGCGGTGACGACCTCGGCGAGCGTCCGCTCCTGCTCCAGCACCGCGCGCACCGTCGGCAGATCGATGCCTAGGGCACGCAACGTCCGGATGAGCTCGAGCCTCGCGACCGCGTCGCCGTCGTACCGGCGGTGACCGGCAGCAGTACGCCGTGACGCCAGCAGCCCTTGGTCGGAGTAGTACCGCACCGTCTTCACCGACACCCCGGCCAGCCGAGCGACCGCACCGATCGAGTGGTCCATGCCCACAGCCTCACACCTCCCCTGAGAGGAGATACAAGCCTAGTTATGAGCGAAGCGCCTCTTGGGCCGGGCGAAGGTGGTCGAGAAGGCGGCGACCAGGGCGCAGGCGATGCCGATCGAGAACGGGACCCAGTAGGCCTTCGACGGGCCCCAGAGGTCGACGGCGTGACCGGCGGCGGCGTTGCCCGGGGCGACGCCGAGGAGGATGCCGGTGACGGTCCAGGTGATCGCCTCGGTGAGGCGCTGGGGCGGGACCCACTCCTCGACGCAGGCAGTGACGGCAACCATGGTCGGCGCGATGGTGGTGCCGCAGAAGAACAGCACCACACCAAGCATCAGCACGCTGTCGACCCAGGGCAGCGGCGCGAGGGTGACGGCGAGCAAGACCGTGCCGAACAGCAAGCGCCGCTCGACCCGAGCACGCCAGTGCACCGAGCCGTACCAGAGTCCGGCCAGCAGGCTGCCGAACGCCCACACGGCCAGTACGACGCCGGACAGCCCTGCCTGACCCTTCTCGGTGGTGAACGCGATCGTGATCACCTCGGTGCCACCCAGGGTCGCTCCGAGCCCGGCACCGATGAGGCTGAGCAGCAGGATCGAGACCCAGGGGAGTGGCGTCTGCTCGGCGCCGTCGGACTTGCCGCGGCCGGGCGGATCCGAGGCGCGCAACATCGCCAGCCAGACACCGCCGATCAGTCCGAGCAGTCCGGCCGCGGACAGAGCGGCGTACGGGCTGACCTGGGTGGCGAGCGCGGTGACCAGAACCGGACCGACGATGAAGACGACCTCGTCGCCGACCGCCTCGAGGGCGAACGCCGTCTGCAGCGCACGCCCGCGGCCGAGCAGATGCGTCCAGCGGGCGCGGACGAACGAGCCGACCTGCGGACGGGTGCCACCGGCAACGAATGACAGGACGTACATGACCCACGTAGCGGCGTCGGCACGGACCGCGACGAGCAGCGCCCCGAGAGCGACGGTGCAGACGACCGAACCGATCAGGATCAGCATCCGCTGGCCGAAGCGATCGACCAGCCGGCCCTGGATCGGGCCGGTCAGCGCGCCGGCGATCACGGCGACGCCGGAGACCGTGCCGGCCAGGCCGTACGAGCCGCTCTCCTGGGCGATCAGGATGACGATACCGAGGCCGATCATCGAGATCGGCATACGCCCGAGGATCCCGGCGGCGAAGAACGCACTGGCACCGGGACGGCGCATGAGGTGGACGTAGGGCTTGAGCATGAGGGACCGGCAACACCCTAGCTGTTGGCGGTCTGAGAAACTCGGAATATGCCGCTGCCCCAGTCGCCTGCCGCCGCGCCGTACGACGCGGTCCTGCTGTTGTCCTTCGGTGGTCCCGAGAAGCCCGACGACGTCCTGCCGTTCCTGCAGAACGTCACCCGGGGACGGGGGATCCCGGACGAGCGGCTGAAGGAGGTCGGCGAGCACTACTACGCGTTCGGCGGGAAGAGCCCGATCAACGACCAGAACCGGCAGTTGCTGAAGGCGCTGCGGGAGTCGTTCGACGAGATCGGCCTGGACCTGCCGATCTACTGGGGCAACCGTAACTGGGCGCCGTACCTGACCGACACGATGCGCGAGATGGCCGCCGACGGGATCCGCCGGGCAGTGGTGATCGTCACGTCGGCCTATCCGTCGTACTCCGGGTGCCGGCAGTACCGCGAGAACCTGGAGGACGCGGCGCGCGCGGTCCCGGACGCGCCGCGGATCGACAAGCTCCGGCACTACGCGAACCACCCGGGCTTCGTCGGCTCGTTCGTCGAGTCGACCGCCGAGGCGCTGGGCACGCTGCCCGAGGGGTCCGCGATCGCCTACGTGACGCACTCGATCCCGACCGCGATGAACGCGACCAGCGGTCCCGACGGCAACGCGTACGTCGACTGGCACCTGGACGTGGCCGCGGAGATCAATGCCGAGCTCGAGCGCCGGACCGGGCAGACCCGGCGGACCGATCTGGTCTACTGCTCGCGGTCCGGCCCGGCGCAGGTCCCGTGGCTCGAGCCGGACGTGAACGACCACCTGGAGGCGCTCGCGGCCGAGGGTGTTCCGGGGGTGGCCGTCGTACCGATCGGGTTCGTGAGCGACCACATGGAGGTCATCTACGACCTCGACACCGAGGCCGCCCGGACGGCCGGGAAGCTGCGCCTGCCGATGGCCCGGGCCGCGACCCCCGGCACCGACGAGAAGTTCGTCACCATGCTCCGCGACCTGGTCGTCGAGCGGGCCGCGGCCGAACGCGGCGAGCAGCCGGCCCGGCCGTGCGTCGGCAAGCTCGGCCCGGCGTGGGACGACTGCCGTCACGACTGCTGCCCACCCCTGCGCCGACCTACCCCTAAGGAAGTTGTATGACCGCCGAGAGCCCCCAGCACCTCCTGAAGCTGGCCGTGGAGGTGGCGGAGGAGGCGGCCCGGCTGATCGTCGAGCGGCGCCGCGGCACGATCACGGTCGCCGACACCAAGAGCACCGTCACCGACGTCGTCACCGCGGTCGACCGCGAGTCCGAGGAGCTGATCCGGGCCCGGGTCCTGCAGGCCCGCCCGGACGACTCGTTCCTCGGCGAGGAGGGTGACGACGTGGTCGGCTCCAGCGGCGTGCGCTGGGTGGTCGACCCGATCGACGGCACGGTCAACTACCTGTACGACCTCCCGACGTACGCCGTCTCGATCGCGGTCGAGTACGACGGGGAGACGGTCGCCGGCGTGGTGGTGGACGCACCCAAGGGCGAGGTGTTCACCGCGACCAAGGGCGGTGGCGCGTTCGTGGACGGCAAGCCCATCCAGGTGTCGGGCTGCACCGAGCTGAGCACGGCACTGGTCGGGACCGGATTCGGCTACGACCCCCTCCGCCGGCAGGTCCAGGCCGAGGTGATCCAGCACCTGATCACCAAGGTCCGTGACATCCGCCGGATCGGGGTCGGCGCGATCGACCTGTGCTACGTCGCCTGCGGCCGGCTGGACGCCGTCTTCGAACGCGGGCTGAATCCGTGGGACTACGGAGCGGGTGCGCTGATCGCGGCCGAGGCCGGCGCGACCATCGGCGGGCTGAACGGGGCGCCGGTGTCGCCGGAGATGTCGATCGCGGCCAGTCCGGCGCTGTTCGGGCCGTTCCACGACCTGCTGGCCGCCGCGGACCCGTTGCGGGCCTAAGCAGTCGTGAGTGCTCGTTTCTGCGCAGTGCCGCGCAGTAACGAGCATTTAGGTGTTCGGTCCTGACATTTGTTGCGACACGCGGGTCACACGGTGGACCCAGTCGTGCATCGCGGAGCTTTATAGGGCACAATCCCGTCCTCGGGAGCGGTGGTTGCCGGTCCCGGCCTGGCTGTCAAGGGTTTCGGGGGACGAAGGTTCAGCGCGGTGCTTCGGCGCGGAATTTCTCGGCCGCTTTACCCGTTCAAGGGCTCAGCAGGCAACACCACGGGTATGAAGAGGGCAGGGAACTACCATGGCGACTGATTACGACGCCCCGCGCAAGACGGACGAGGACGCTTCCGAAGAGTCGATCGAGGAACTGAAGACTCGCCGTCACGACAAGAACTCCGGCAAGGTCGACGAGGACGAGGCCGAGGCCGCGGAGAGCTTCGAGCTGCCCGGCGCCGACCTGAGCCACGAGGAGCTGGCGGTGCGGGTGCTCCCGCGCCAGGCCGACGAGTTCACCTGTTCGAGCTGCTTCCTGGTTCACCACCGCAGTCAGCTCGCGGAGACGAAGAACGGGCAGCTGATCTGCCGCGACTGCGCAGCCTGACACCAGCGCCCTTCTTCTGCTTGAAGCACAACGGGACCGTTCCCAGACCCTGGGAACGGTCCCGCTTGTCATGTCCGGCCCCGCTGGTCCGCCTTCGCCAGGCCGCTACCACCCACGCCGAGCGGAGCGAGGCGGGTTTCAGTCGTCCTTCTTCACCAGATCCGTATCCGTGTCCTTGATCAAGCCCTTGGTCGCGTCCTGCTCGTAGCCCGGCGGCGCGTACCCGGTCGACTTGAGCCAGTACTCGGCCGCCCGCCGCTCGGCGAACAGCTTGGCGGCCGCCGCGGCGGCACCACTCGCCACCGCCCACGTGACGACTTCGGCGTACCCGCCCTCGCCGTGCTTCGGCGGTTTCCCGCCCGAACCCAGCTTCCAGGCGGTACTGACCGCCTTGTTCGCGACCAGACCCACCACCAGCGTGAACACGGCCAGTACCAGCTTCCAGCCGATCTTCGCTCCGACCACAGCAGCCTCCTTACAGCAAGTCCCCGACAATCAGGATCTTGTCACGCTGTGCCCGGTCAGCGCTGCTGCCAGTCGTTCCGGGTGCCGCGTGGCGATCACCCAGTACGGCGCGGGGTCGCGCGGATCGGTGATCTCGACCCGGACCGCGCCCCGTACGTAGCTGCGCAGCAGCAGGTACGCCTTCGGGTCGCACTCCCGCCCGAACGCGTCGCGCGCGTCCTGCCCGGTCAGCGCCTCGACCTTGCCGAGGTACGCCCGTTCGATGACGGCCTCCCCGGCCCGGAACCGCTCGGCGTCCACCTCGACCCGTGCCCCGCCGTACTGGAGGAAGGTGAGCACCAGGATGAGTGCGGCGAGGCCGCCGACGAAGGTGCCGCCGAACGACCCGACGGGTACGTAGGTGATCACGAAGAGCGTGACGACCAGGGCCGCGCCGATGATCCACCACGCCACCGGCACGCTCAGACGCTCGCGATAGGTACCCACAGGACCAGCCTGGCATGTGGTCGGTCCAGCCGTCTCGGTAGGGTCACCTCCCGTGACCGAGGTTCTGATCCAGCGACTCGACCCCGACCTGCCGCTCCCGTCGTACGCGCATCCTGGCGACGCCGGCGCGGACCTGGTGGCGGCCAGCGACATCACTCTCAAGCCCGGCGAGCGGGGCCTGGTCGGCACCGGCATCGCGATCGCCCTGCAGGACGGGTACGCCGCCTTCGTGCATCCGCGTTCCGGACTGGCCGCGAAGCACGGGGTGTCGCTCGTGAACACACCGGGCACTGTGGATGCGGGTTACCGTGGCGAGATCAAGGTGTGCCTGATCAACCACGACCCGCACACCGAGGTGACGCTGCGGCGCGGCGACCGGATCGCCCAGCTGATCATCCAGCAGGTGGAGAAGGCGCGCTTCGTCGAGGTGACTTCCTTGCCCGGTTCGGCCCGGGGCGCTGGCGGACACGGCTCGACCGGCGGTTTCGGTGATGTGACACGCTGAGCCTGGACGCGATGAGCTGTCCAAATGTGAACAGTGCATCCCTTGAGCTGACGGGTGCGCGAAACTACGGCGGGCTTGTACCGACACCATAAGGAAACAGAATGATTTTCCGCCGCAAGGCAAAGAACGAAGACCCCGAGACGACCGAGACGGAAGCGGCCGTCGAGGAGACCGGTACGGCGGAACCCCGCGCCGAGGGGCCGTTCGACTCCAGCGAAGTCGATGCCGAGGTGCTGGAGGCGGAGGACCGGATCGACCTGGGCGCGCTGGTGATCACCGGCATGCCCGGGATGGAGCTGCGGCTGCAGGTCGACGAGCAGACCGGCCAGGTGCAGGCGATCCTGCTGGTGCTGGAGGACTCCGCGCTCGAACTGCGGGCGTTCGCGGCACCGAAGAAGAGCGGCATCTGGGGCGAGGTCCGGCGTGAGATTGCCGCCGAGGCCACCCGGATGGGCGGCACGGCGACCGAGACCGAGGGACCGTTCGGCACCGAGCTCGTGCTGGTCGTGCCGGTCGAGGACCCCGAAGGACAGATCTTCAGCCAGACCTCGCGGGTGATCGGAGTGGACGGCCCGCGCTGGCTGCTCCGGGCCACCGTGCTCGGCCGGGCCGCGGTCGAGCCGGACTCCGCGCCGCCGATGGAGGAGAGGCTGCGCAGCGTCGTCGTGGTTCGCGGCCCCGAGCCGATGGCTGTCCGCGAGTCGCTGCCGTTGCGGCTCCCGCCGGGCGCTCAGCCGGCGGACGAGGAACAGGCGTGACGGGACTACACTCGAATCATGGGTAGCGACAAACCCGCGGGGCTGTGGAAGCGCGCGTTCCGGGGACTGGCCGGAGACCGCGACCAGCAGGACGCCGAGGTTCTGCAGGACTTCGCGCAGGACTGTGGTGCGCGGTCGATCACCGGCTGCCACGACCGGGAGATGGTCACGCTGTTCGGCACGTTGCGCACGATCACATTCAGCCCGCGCGGCGGCGTACCGGCCTTGGAGGGCGAGTTGTACGACGGCACCGGCACGGTCAAGCTGATCTGGCTCGGCCGGCGCAAGATCGCCGGGATCCACCCCGGCTCGGAACTGATCGCCTCCGGGCGGATCGGCGTCGTCGACGGTGACCGCGTGATGTTCAACCCGCGGTACGAGCTCCGTCCGACGGCCGCCCATGGCTGAGCCGACGTCGCGCCGCGACCAGGTCGAGGAGAACCTGGAAGAGAAGCTGGTCGACATCCTTCAGCCCGAGGTGGAAGCTGCCGCGACCACCCCGCCGGCCGAGGAGACCGAGAAGCCCGCGCAGACCACCGACAAGGACTTCTTCCACGCACTGGGTGGCTGGGGCGCGCTGCTCGACATCGGCCTGCCCTGGATCGCGTTCCTGATCGTCTACGCGGCCACCGACCACAACCTGCGGATCGCGCTGATCGTGGCGGTCGGCTGCGGTGCCGCGGTCGCCGTGCTGCGGCTGGTCCGCAAGCAGGCGCTCCGCAACGTCTTCGGCGGTTTCGTCGGCGTCCTGATCTCCGCCTGGGTCGCGAACCGCACCGGCAACGCCAAGGACGTCTACATCCCGGGCCTGCTCACGAACCTCGGGTACGGCGCTCTTTACCTGATCACCGTGCTGATCCGTTGGCCGCTGTTCGGCGTGCTGTACGGCCTGATCACGCAGACCGGCACGGCGTGGCGCAAGGACCCGGCGATGCTGAAGGGTTTCTCGCGGGCCACTCTGGTGTTCGTCGGCCTGTTCGCGATCCGCCTGATCGTCCAGGTGCCGCTGTACTTCACCGGCAGCCTGAACGCACTCGGCATCGCGAAGATCGGCCTTGGCCTGCCGTTCTACGCGCTCGCACTCTGGCTCGCGTACGCCGTACTGCGCGGATCGCTGCCGCCGGAGAAGTGGGCCGAGACACGTGACCACGTGACCCACCTGCTCCGAGGCAACAAGAAGTAGACAGCCGCCAGCCCTCGCACGCTAGGCAGGCGCTACGAGGTAGCGCCTGCCTAGCACGCGGGGGATTTCTACTGCTCGGCCTTGCGGTGGTGGGGGGAGAGCATGTCCTCGAGTTGTTCCTCGGTCTCGTCCGCGGCGACGAACAGCAGCTCGTCGTTCAGCTCGAGGGTGCCTTCCGGGTCCGGGCGCAGGACCCGGCCCTCGCGCAGGATGACCACCAGCGCGGTGTCCAGCGGCCAGTCGATGTCGCCGACCCGCTGACCGATCATCGGGGAGTCCTCGGGCAGGGTCAGCTCGACCAGGTTCGCGTCGCCCTGGCGGAAGGTGAACAGCCGGACCAGGTCGCCGACCGAGACGGCCTCCTCGACCAGCGCGGACATGATCCGCGGGGTCGAGACCGCGACGTCCACGCCCCAGGCCTCGTTGAACATCCACTCGTTCCGCGGATGGTTGACCCGGGCAACGGTCCGGGGGACACCGAACTCGGTCTTGGCGAGCAGTGAGACGACCAGGTTGACCTTGTCGTCGCCGGTGCTCGCGATCGCCACCTGGCAGCGCTGCAGCGCGGCTTCCTCGAGCGAGGACAGCTCGCACGCGTCGGCCAGCAGCCACTCGGCCCGCGGCACCGACTCGGCCTTGATCGCCCGCGGGTCCTTGTCGATCAGCAGCACCTCGTGGCCGTTCTCCAGCAGCTCGCCGGCGATCGAACGACCGACGTTGCCGGCTCCGGCGATGGCTACCCGCATCACAGCTCCTCAGGCTTGGTGCCGAGTTGGGCCTCGACCGCGGCGGCGTCGCGTTCCAGCATCACCACGTGCACCAGATCACCCTCCTGGATGACCGTGTCGGCCCGGGGCAGCAGACCCTCGCCGAGCCGGGTCAGGAACGCGACCCGGACGCCGGCGGCCTTCTCGATGTCGAGCACGAGCCGGCCGACCCAGTCGGAGTGCACGTGCACCTCGGCCAGCCGGACCGTCCCGGACGGATCGCGCCACTCCGGCTCGGACCCCTCCGGCAGCAGCCGGCGCATCATCTGGTCGACGGTCCAGCGGACGGTGCCGACGGTCGGGATACCGAGCCGCTGGTACACCTCGGCGCGGCCCGGGTCGTAGATCCGGGCCACCACGTTGCTGATGCCGAACGTCTCCCGGGCCACCCGGGCGGCCAGGATGTTGGAGTTGTCGCCGTTCGAGACCGCGGCGAACGCCTCGGCGTCCTCGATCCCGGCCTCGATCAGGACCTCGCGGTCGAAACCCATCCCGACGATCGTCCGGCCGGTGTAGTTCGGGCTGAGCCGGCGGAAGGCATCGGCCGACTGGTCGATGATGGCGACCGTGTGGCCACGCTTCTCCAAGCCCCGCGCCAGCGTCGACCCGACGCGGCCGCAGCCCATGATGACGACGTGCACTCGGTGATCACTCCTTGCCCCGTCTGGGGGCCGCTGGCTCGGGTTCGGCAGGGATAGACGCTACACCGGACCGGGGCTTCGGCTGACATCACAGACCGGCCACCCTCTGACTCCCTCTGACGTCACGCACCGCTCCTCCCTCTAACATCACCGGTGTGACTCCCGCTCTAGGCGATATCGGTAAACGGCTGCTGCTCGGGCGCAAACTGCGCAGCACCCAGCTGGGTGAGACCCTGCTGCCGAAGCGCATAGCCCTCCCGGTGTTCGCCAGCGACGCCCTGTCGTCGGTGGCCTACGCCCCGGACGAGATCTTCCTGACGCTGTCGATCGCCGGCCTGGCCGCGCTGACGATCTCGTGGAAGATCTCACTGGCCGTCGCGGTGGTCCTGGTCGTGGTGGTGCTGTCCTACCGGCAGAACGTCCACGCCTACCCTTCCGGCGGCGGCGACTACGAGGTCGCCAACGAGAACCTGGGTCCGACCGCCGGACTCACCGTGGCCAGCGCGCTGATGGTCGACTACGTGCTCACCGTCGCCGTGTCGATCTCGTCGGCCGCGCAGTACGCCGCGTCGGCGATACCGGCGCTGGAAGGACACCAGGCCACGGCGGCCGTGATCGCGGTGCTCTTCCTGACCACGATGAACCTGCGGGGCGTGCGCGAATCGGGCGCCGCGTTCGCGATCCCGACGTACATCTTCATGTTCACCATCCTGGGGATGGCCGCGTGGGGTTTCGGCCGGCTGCTGTTCGGGACTCTGCCGGACGCGAGCAGCTCGAACCTGGGTCTCGCCGCCGAGGGTCAGTTCGCGCACGGGGCGAGCGGGCTGGCGATGGCGTTCCTGGTCCTGCGGGCGTTCTCGTCCGGCTGTGCTGCGCTGACGGGTGTCGAGGCGATCAGCAACGGCGTGCCCGCCTTCAAGAAGCCGAAGAGCAAGAACGCGGCGACCACGCTGGCCCTGCTCGGCTCCATCTCGATCGCCATGGTGGTCAGTGTGGTCGCGCTGGCCAACGTGATGAAGGTGCGCTTCGCCGAGAACCCGGCCACCCAGCTGACCCTGGACGGGGTGCCGGTCGGGGAGGAATACCACCAGGACCCGGTGATCGGGCAGTTGGCCAAGGGTATCTTCGACCACTTCTCGCCCGGCTTCTACCTGGTCGCGGCGGCCACCGGCGTGATCCTGGTGCTGGCCGCGAACACCGCGTTCAACGGGTTCCCGGTGCTCGGCTCGATCCTGGCCCGGGACGGCTACCTGCCGCGTCAGCTGCACACCCGTGGCGACCGGCTCGCGTTCAGCAACGGCATCGTCATCCTGGCCGGCTTCGCGATCGTCCTGATCGTCGCGTTCAACGCCGAGGTGACCCGGCTGATCCAGCTCTACATCGTCGGTGTGTTCGTGTCCTTCACGATCAGCCAGACCGGCATGGTCCGGCACTGGACCCGGCTGCTGCGCGACGAGCAGAACCCCGGCGAGCGCGCCCGGATGAAGCGGTCCCGGGTGATCAACACCATCGGCCTGACGCTGACCGGCATCGTGCTGATCATCGTGCTGATCACCAAGTTCCTGCTCGGGGCGTACATCGCGATCATCGCGATGGCGGTGCTGTTCATGCTGATGAAGGGGATCCGCCGGCACTACGACACGGTCGCTCGGCAGATGGCGGCCGAGGGCGACGAGCCGCTGATGCTGCCGTCCCGGGTGCACGCGATCGTGCTGGTCTCCAAGCTGCACAAGCCGACCCTGCGGGCCCTGGCGTTCGCCAAGGCAGCCCGGCCGTACCAGCTCGAGGCGGTCACGGTCGACGTCGACCGGGACGAGTCGGACCAGCTCCAGGCCGAGTGGGACACCCGGGGCATCCCGATCCCGCTGAAGCGGCTGGCCTCGCCGTACCGGGAGATCACCCGGCCGATCCTGCAGTACGTCCGGGACATCCGGCGGCAGTCTCCTCGGGACGTGGTGATGGTCTACATCCCGGAGTACGTCGTCGGCCACTGGTGGGAGCACTTCCTGCACAACCAGAGCGCCCTGCGGCTCAAGGGGCGGCTCTTGTTCACACCTGGTGTGATGGTTACGTCCGTTCCTTATCAGCTGATCTCGGCGAGTGACGCGGAGGAGCGGCAGGATCGGGTGGAACGGGTCGCAGGCCAGGTACGGCGTGGAGCCCGTAAACCGTCAGGAGATCGGTGACAGACGAGACCATCGTCGGGACAGTAGTCGAGCTGGACGTCGGGCCAGTCGCGCACGGAGGGCACTGTGTAGCCCGGTACGAGGGACAGGTGGTCTTCGTCCGGCACGCGCTGCCGGGCGAGCTGGTGCACGCTCGCATCACCGAGCAGAACGCCAAGTACCTGCGGGCGGACGCCGTCCAGGTGCTCACACCGTCTCCACAACGGATCGAACCGCCCTGCCCGTACGCCGGTCCCGGCCTGTGCGGCGGCTGTGACTTCCAGCATGCCAACATCGTGGAGCAGCGGCGGCTGAAGGCGACCGTCGTGTCGGACACGCTCCGGCGCATCGGCGGGATCGAGCGCACGATCGTGATGGAGTCCCCAGGCGACGACGGCCTCGGCTGGCGGACCCGGATGCGGTACGCCGTGGTGGACGGGCGGCCGGGGATGTACGCGCACCGCTCGCACGACCTGATCCCGATCGACCGGTGTCTGATCGCCCACCAGGACACTCCCGACGTACTGAGTGAGCGGTGGCCGGGCGTGTCATCCGTACAGGCCGTGGTGTCCTCCGAGGGCAAGACCGCCGTACAGACCGATGCAGATCCCGGTGGGCGAGTCGTGGAGGTCGTGCGCAACCGGCGGTTCCGGGTGGAGGCCGGTGGGTTCTGGCAGGTGCACCCCGCGGCTCCCGAGACGCTGGTGGACGCCGTACTGAGCGGGCTGGAGCCGGCGGCGGGGGAGACCGCGCTGGATCTGTACTCGGGGGTCGGGCTGTTCGCGGCGTTCCTGGCCGAGGCGGGGTGCGCGGTGCTGGCGATCGAGGGTGACAAGGACGCGGTGCGCAACGCGCGGCGGAACCTGCATGACCTGCCGGACGTGACTTTGGAGAACGGTGACGTCGACCGGGTGCTCAATATGGCGGCCGGACAGGGGCTGGAGCGCGTCGATCTGGTCGTCCTGGACCCACCGCGGACGGGTGCCGGGAAGGACGTCGTACGACGGATCGCCGCACTGGGACCGCGGCGAGTGGCGTATGTGGCGTGTGATCCGGCAGCGCTGGCGCGGGACCTCAAGACGTTCGGGCGACTCGGCTACGGGATCGCCTCGCTGCGCGCTTTCGACCTGTTCGGCATGACACACCACATCGAATGCGTAGCCATCCTCGAGCCTGTGGACAGTACTGATGCCGCGCCTCCGGCGCGGCGGGTCATGGGGCTTTGACTCCCGGCCTTCCTCGTCGCTCCAGTCGCTTCGCTCCCTCCACTCCTCAGTCCAGGCCGGGAGGCCCCAGGACCGTGAAGTGGTGAGTGGGGGAGCCCTCGGGTAGCGTTCTGGCCTGGATTCCAATGCGCTGGAGACCTGATGCCGCTCGTTGACCTGGATGACCCGGAGGAGTTGCGCGCCCGCTGGACCGCACTCGCCGCGGTCGCCCATGCCACGGGCTTCGACCGGCGGTGGTACGCCGACGCCGCCGGGTACCACCATCAGGACGAGACGGCGTCCGTGTTGCGGATGGTGCGGCTGGGCGACGGGCGGACGGTGCTGTTCGGGTTCCACACCCAGCACAGCCAGACCACCGGCGCCGACCTGCTCGCGGGGTCGCCGGACTGGATCGGCCAGCCCGAGGTGCGGCGGCGACAGTCGGCGGGTGAGCTCGGGTTCGTGTACGGCGCGTTCAACGGGACCTGGGCGCGGGCGTCGTACCCGGGGGATCCGTGGCAGCCGGTGGAGGACGGGTTCGCGCCGATCGCGCAGTGGATCATCTCCGACGAGGCCGCCGCCGACGAGATGATCGAGTGGGTTACGGAGTGGGCCGACTACCTCGGCGGTCTGGACGAGCTCCGGCCGTCCGGGGTCGGGCTGATCCGGAGCATTTCGGCTTCCGGGATCACCGCCGCGGCGCTGGGTGCCTTCTTCGACCGCTTCGAGATCGACCCGCGTTCCCCGGTGCAGCCGGACGTGCCGGCCGGTGTGGCCGCGGGAGCGGACTTCACCCGGAACTTTGCGGTCACGGAAAATTTCGCCGACGAACCTGACACAGCCGAGGTCTCGGTCGTTGAGGATGTCGTGATTGGAACATCCGACGGCCCGCCGGTCGACGACGAGGAGGAATCCTTCGTCGTCCCACCCGGCATCAGCCCGTTCACCGGCCAGCCGATCGACGAGGCGCCGCCGGTTGCGCCGTACGAACAGGTCCCGTACCGCTCCGCCCGCGACGAGACCCCGCCGGCAACGCCGAACGAACAGGTCCCGTACCGCTCCGCCCGCGACGAGGACTACGGCGTCACCGCCAAGAAACAAGGCTGGCTCCGCCGCCGCAAACATGACGACACCCCGGCATCCGGCTCTCCGGACGCGCCCACACCCCACCAATCGCGCGGTCCCGGCGCCGACCCGTCAGGCCACCCCGGCACCCACCCATCGGGCGGCTACCCCCAGGGTGGCCCAGCTCCGGGAACCTATGTGCCCAACGGCATGACAGGCACCGGGCTGCCCAGCCGCTCGGGGTACGACCCCACCCTCCCGTCCGCCGAGCCACCACGCGTAGGCGGTGGTGTGCACGAGGGCGACGACTTCTACGCCAGCCTCTTCGCCGACGCCCCCGCAGCTGCCTACCAGCCAGAACCCCCCGCCCCCGACGCACAAGACTGGGAAACCGCCGAACAACCCTCCTGGTCCGACCAGGACGCCACCAGCGAATACAACCCCTTCGCCGACGACCCCACCCCATCCCGCCCAACCACCCCGCCGCGCGCCCCGGACCGCGAATGGGTAGGCGGCGCCTGGATCAACGGCGAATGGGTAGAAGACCCCACAGCCAACACCCAGCCCAACGAGTCGCCCTTCGCGCACCCGAACGACCCCCGGCCCCCTGAGCCGCCTCTCGCGCACCCGGCCGACCCCCGGCCCACCAAGCCGCCCCTCGCACGCCAGGCCGACTCCCGGCCCACTGAGCCGCCCCACGCGCACCCGGCCGACTCCCAGCCCGCCGAGTCCCCCTTCACGCGCCCCGCCGACTCGCCGCCGACCGGATCCCCCTTCACCACGCCGGCCGACGCACACGCAACCGACTCACCCTTCGCCCCACCGGCTGACCCGCACCCGGCGGCGCCTTTCGTCTCCCCAGCCGCCCCCCAGTCGACCGACTCTCCTTTCGCGCCGTCAGCCGACCCCCAGCCGACCGCCCCGCCTTTCGCCTCTTCACCGGGCGCCGAGGATGCAGAGGACGACGACGCTCCCACCGCCGAGATCGCCGCCGTCCTCGACGCGGACCCAGCGGAAGAAGAGCCGTCCTCCTTCACCGGCCCATCCCCGTTCGCCCCGGTCCAGCAGCCGGAACCCGCCGCATTCGCCGCGGATGACGCCGAGGACCAGACGGCCGAGATCCCCGCGGTATCAGCCGACCCCACCACGGCCGAGCCCACCGAGGCGATCGCCGAGGAAGCCCCCGCAGCACCTGCGCACCCCCTCACACGACCCGCAGAGGAGCCGCTCGCGGCACCCGCAGCGCAGCAATTCACAGCGGCAGAGGAACAGTTCACGCCAGCTGCGCAGGACCCGTTCGCACCAGGTGCAGCCCGGGAGCCATTTGCGGCATCTGAAGCTCAGGAGCCGTCAGCTACAGCTGCGGATGAGCAGTTCGCGGCCGCTGCAGATCAGTCGGCGCGACCAGCACTTCGGTTCAACGGCGCGGATGCGGAGGACGAGAACGAGGTCTTCGGCACGCGTGCTCCGGAGGCTAAAGCTCAGGTTCACCCTCAACCGCAACCATGGCCGCGTCCAGACCCGCACCCCGAGCCATGGCCCCAGCCCGACCCCCACCCGGCTCCCTGGCCGCAGCCCACCCCGCCCAGCCCAGAGCCCACTCCACCCACCCCCGGGCCGACGCCAACCCCCGACCCGTACCCAACCCCCGTACCAGGCCCCCAGCCCGGCCCACGACCCGAGCCGACGCCAGGCCCAGGCCCACACCCGGGCCCCACCCCCGAGCCAATCCCAGGTCCCGACCCCCAGCCGGGACCCGAGCCGACCCCAGACCCCGAGCCGCAACCGTGGCCGGACCCCGAGCCATCTCCCCAGCCCTGGCCCGACCCAGAGCCAGCTCCCCAACCGGAGCCCGACCCGCAGCCCGAGCCGGACCCTGCCCCCTGGCCGGACCCCGAACCAGAGCCCCCCACCGAGCAAGACCCCCAACCCCACCCCGAACCCACTCACGCCGAACCCACTCACGCCGAGCCCGCCTACGCCGAGCATTCCGAGCTCGCCCATCCCGAACGCACTCACGTCGAGCCCGCCTACGCCGAGCACTCCGAACCCGCCCACGCCGAGCACCCCGCATGGCTCGGTGAGATGGACGAAAACGAGTCTGCCGCGGCCGAACTGTCGTCGCCGTTCACGCCCACGCCCGAGGACGAAGAGCCAACCGGCTTCGTCCCGGTGGTAGACGAGACCGAGCCAACCCACCTGCCGGAGACGGCCGAGCCGGGCCGCACGCCGGTGACAGGCGAGAACGGCCAGAGCCGCGTGCCGGCCGCCGAGTACGCGGACCCCAAGCCCGCACCGGATGACGCCGCCGAGTACGCCGCCTTCCCGTCCGCCCCGGAGGCGGACGCGCACAAGAGGTTCGTGACGGCTACAGATGCCGACGACCGTGCGGGGTACGACGCCGAGGCCGACGAGCGTGCTGGGTACGACGCCGAGGACGACGAGCCGACCGGCTTCGTGCCGGTCATTGCTGAGTACGCGGAGTTCATGCCCGTGCCGGAGGCGAACGGGCACGCGGGGTTTGTGGACGAGGATGACGAGCCGACGGGCTTCGTGCCGATCGTCGACGCCGACGACGATGCGGAGGTCGCGTCCGTCGCGGGGACCGGGCAGGGCGCACCGGAGGAAGGTTGGCTGGACGCTGGGCGACCGGCGGACGGGGTCAACGGGCACGACTACGCCGCAGCCGAGGCGGCCAACCGGTACGACTACGCCGCGGGTGAGCGCGCGGCGGCGGAGGCGGCCAACGGGCGCGACTACGCGGCGAACGGGCGCGGGGCCGCGGTCGAGGATGGCGGCCGGCACGATCATGCTGCCGCCGAGGTGGGTGGTGGGCCTGACCCGCTCGCGGTGGAGCGGGCGGCGGCGGTGGTGGCTCGGATGTCTATTCCGGGGTTGGGGCTGGTGGGGGCTGATGGGCCTCGGATTCAGCCGGCGCCGGGGTCGATCGAGGAGGCGATGCGGGCCGAGGTCGAGCGTCCGCGTCCGCGGCCGACCGATTCGGAGGCGATGACGGCGTTGCACGCGTGGTGCCGGGCCCGGACCGCGGTCGTGCCGTCGGGGTTCACCATTCAGGTCCAGGTGCTGGACCCGAGCGCCCCGTCGTACCGGTTCGACCTCGAGCCCCCGGACGTGGACGACCCGGAGTACGCCGCCGACAAGCTGAGCGGCCTGCTCGGCGATCTGTGGCTGACCGAGGCGCAGACCGAGCAGGGCGGCTGGCTGTTCGCCCGGATCGACGCCGCCGGCCGGACTCTGCGCATCGACCGCTGGTACGACCAAGTGCCGGACTGGTGGGACAACCCGATCGAGCCGCGCCTCGACGTACACGGTCTTGTACGCCGTCTGTACGGGCGTGGTCCCGACTGGCAACCGTCGTACCTGGAGAAGTTGTACATCAGCGCGGGATAGCGTTGGCGCCATGCTTCTCAGGATCTTCACCGAACCTCAGCAAGGTGCCTCCTACGACGATCTGCTCGCGGTGGCACGCAAGACCGAGGAGAACGGCTTCGACGCGTTCTTCCGGTCCGACCACTACATGGTGATGGGCGACGACGACGGCCTCCCCGGGCCGACCGACGCCTGGATCACGCTGGCCGGACTCGCGCGCGAGACCAGCCGGATCAAGCTCGGAACGCTGGTCAGCTCGGCCACCTTCCGCAACCCCGGCGTACTGGCGATCTCGGTCGCCCAGGTCGATCAGATGAGCGGGGGGCGGGCGGAGCTCGGGCTCGGTGCCGGCTGGTTCGAGGCGGAGCACCAGGCGTACGGCCTGGACTTCCCGGACACGCCCGGCCGGTTCGACCTGCTGACCGAGCAGCTCGAGCTGATCACCGGCCTGTGGGACACGCCGCTGGGGGAGAAGTACAACTTCCAGGGCAAGCACTACCAGTTGACCGACTCGCCGGCGCTGCCGAAGCCGGTCCAGCAGCCGCACCCGCCGGTCATCGTCGGCGGCGCGGGCAAGAAGCGGACGCCGTCGCTCGCCGCGAAACACGCGAGTGAGTTCAACGCCGGCTTCCGCTCGGTCGAGCTGACCGACACCCTCTTCAAGCGCGTCCAGGCCGCGTGCGAGGAGATCGGCCGCGACCCGAAGACGCTCGCTCTGTCCACCGCGCACACGGTCGTCGTCGGGAAGGACGACGCCGAGGTCAAGCAACGCGCCGAGGCGATCGGCCGCGACGTCGAAGACCTCAAGGCCAACGCGATCGCCGGCACCCCCGCCGAGGTCGTCGACCGCCTGGGCCAGTTCGCCGCCGTCGGCTCCCAACGCCAGTACGTCCAGATCATGGACCTCCAAGACCTCACCCACCTCGACCTCATCGCGTCCGAGGTCCTCCCACAGGTCTCCTGAACGTCGGCGCCTAAGTCGGAACAAGGGCACAGGTAGTCTGAGTTAGACTACATAAGTCGGAATATCTCCGACCTTGTTCCGACTTGGGGAACGACGGTGGCCTTCGAGAACGCAGACGGCGCTGAGCCGGCGTGGCCAGCCCACGTGCCGGAACGGCGGCCGTGGCGGCAGCGCAGTCGGGGTGGTGCGGCCGCGGATCGCATGCTCAGCGACGTGATCACGATGCGACCGCCGTTGATCGCGGACCGCCAGGCGCGGCTGGGACCTGAACTCCAGGTGGCGATGGAGGCGTGCGTCATGGAGATTGTGGCGCTCGATCACTCCCACGGCGCCGAGCTCGGAGCCCTCGAGACGTTGCTCCTGCGGACCGAGTCGGTCGCTTCGTCGAAGATCGAGCACATCGATGCGTCGGTGGATGACTATGCCCGGGCGCTCCACGGCATCAAGTCGAATCCGTCGGCGACATCGATGGCGGCGTCGACCGCTGCGCTGGCAGCGTTGATCGGCTCTGTCGACACCGGTGCGGATATCGAGGTGCAGATGATCTTGATGGCCCACCTGGCGCTGATGCTCGATGATCCGCAGGAGAGCGCGTACGCGGGCCGCTTCCGCGACCTGCAGAACTGGATCGGCGGCAGCGACTACTCCCCACGGAACGCCGTGTACGTCCCGCCGCCTCCCGAGACGGTTCCGGAGTACATGGCTGATCTCGTCGCGTTTGCGAACCGCACCGATCTGCCGGTGCTGGTCCAGGCGGCGGTCGTCCATGCCCAGTTCGAGTCCGTCCATCCGTTCACCGACGGAAACGGCCGGATCGGCCGCGCGCTGATCAACACCGTCCTGCGTCGACGGGGCGCGACTCGCCGGGTGGTGGTCCCCTTGGCCTCGGCGCTGGTAGCGCGTCGCGACGACTACTTCGACGTACTGGCGAAGTACCGCGAGGGCAGCATCGAACCGATCATCCAGTCGTTCACCGAGGCTTCGATCATCGCGGCGCGCGAGGCCCGGGTGACCGCGGCCAAGATCGCGGAGTTGCCGCCCCGGTGGCAGCGAGAGGTCGGTGCGCGCGGTGGTAGCGCGACTGCTCGCTTGCTGGATCGGCTGATCGCGGCACCGATCTTCTCGGCGAGCGACGCGGAGGAGGCAATCGGAGGCGCGTCGAGCAGTGTGTACGCCGGTATCGAACGCCTGCACGCGGTTGGAGTGATCCGCCCACTGACATCGCGAACGAGAAACCAGGTCTGGGGTGCGGCGGATCTCCTCGACGAACTGGACGATCTCGCGGTCAGGATCGCGGCCGCGGCGCGCTGATCGCCAGGTGTTCGTCCACAGGTTCTCGATTGCTGGAGGGAGTGGCTCGATGTCGTGTATCTTGATGTCGAGAGAGTTTGGTGTGAGGTTAGGGGAGCCTGATCTCGCGGCTGGGTGGGTTACTCGGCAGGATGGGCCTCAGCGAACAGGACTGGACAGAGGAGCAGGTTGATGGCGAGCGTCGACAGCTTCGGTGCCAAAGGGGCACTCGAGGTCAACGGACAGTCGTACGAGATCTTCAGGTTGGCGGGCATCGAGGGTGCGGACACGCTGCCGTACTCGCTGAAGATCCTGCTGGAGAACCTGCTGCGCACCGAGGACGGCGCGAACATCACCGCCGAGCACATCAGCAAGCTCGGCAACTGGGACCAGAACGCGGCGCCGGACACCGAGATCCAGTTCACGCCGGCCCGGGTGATCATGCAGGACTTCACCGGCGTCCCGTGCGTGGTCGACCTGGCCACGATGCGCGAGGCGGTCGGTGAGCTGGGCGGCGACCCGACCAAGGTCAACCCGCTGGCCCCGGCCGAGCTGGTGATCGACCACTCGGTCATCACCGATGTCTTCGGCCGCCCGGACGCGTTCGAGCGCAACGTCGAGTTCGAGTATCAGCGCAACGGCGAGCGGTACCAGTTCCTCCGCTGGGGCCAGACCGCGTTCGACGACTTCAAGGTCGTCCCGCCGGGCACCGGCATCGTGCACCAGGTCAACATCGAGCATCTCGCGCGTACGGTCATGGTTCGCGACGGCGTGGCCTACCCGGACACCTGCGTCGGCACCGACAGCCACACCACGATGGTGAACGGCCTCGGCGTGCTCGGCTGGGGCGTCGGCGGCATCGAGGCCGAGGCGGCCATGCTCGGCCAGCCCGTGTCGATGCTGATCCCCAAGGTCGTCGGTTTCAAGCTGACCGGCTCGGTGCCGGCCGGCGCCACCGCGACCGACGTCGTACTCACAATCACGCAGCAGCTGCGGAAGCACGGTGTGGTCGGCAAGTTCGTCGAGTTCTACGGCGAGGGTGTCGCGGCCGTCCCGCTGGCGAACCGGGCCACGATCGGCAACATGAGCCCGGAGTTCGGCTCCACCTGCGCGATCTTCCCGATCGACGACGTCACCCTGGAGTACCTGCGGCTGACCGGCCGCAGCGACCAGGACGTCGCCCTGGTTGAGGCGTACGCCAAGGAGCAGGGCCTGTGGCACGACGTTTCGGTCGAGCCCCGCTTCTCGGAGTACCTCGAGCTTGACCTGTCCACGGTCGTCCCGTCGATCGCCGGCCCGAAGCGGCCGCAGGACCGGGTCTCGCTGAGCGAGTCGAAGGAGGCCTTCCGCGGCGCGCTCGCCGACTACGCCACCGAAGAGCTGGATGTCGACCCGTCGGAGACCGGGAGCTTCCCGGCCAGCGACGCGCCGAACGGCCACGGCAACGTGAACGACGAGCCGCACGTCCCGCACGGCGGTCCCGGCCGGCCGGCGAAGAAGACCAGGATCACGCTGAACGGCGCGGAGACCGAGCTCGACCACGGCCACGTCGTGATCGCCAGCATCACCTCCTGCACCAACACGTCGAACCCGTCGGTCATGCTGGCCGCCGCGCTGCTGGCCAAGAACGCGGTGGACAAGGGCCTCGCGTCCAAGCCGTGGGTGAAGACCTCGCTCGCGCCCGGGTCGAAGGTCGTCACCGACTACTACGAGAAGGCCGGCGTCACGCCGTACCTGGAGAAGCTCGGCTTCCACCTGGTCGGCTACGGCTGCACCACCTGCATCGGCAACTCCGGCCCGCTGCCGGAGGCGGTCTCTGCCGGGGTGCAGGAGGCCGACCTGGCGGTCGTTTCGGTGCTGTCCGGCAACCGGAACTTCGAGGGCCGGATCAACCCGGACGTCAAGATGAACTACCTGGCGAGCCCGCCGCTGGTGATCGCCTACGCGCTCGCCGGGACGATGGACTTCGACTTCGAGACCGACGCCCTGGGCCAGGACACCGACGGGAACGACGTGTTCCTGAAGGACATCTGGCCGGCCGCGGACGAGGTCGAGGCGGTGATCGCGACCTCGATCAACAAGGAGATGTTCGCCAAGGACTACGCGGACGTGTTCGCCGGTGACGAGCGCTGGCAGTCGCTGCCGACGCCCGAGGGCAAGACGTTCGCCTGGGACGCCGAGTCGACGTACGTGCGCAAGCCTCCGTACTTCGAGGGGATGGCGAAGGACCCGTCGCCGGTCACCGACATCGCCGGTGCCCGGGTGCTGGCCAAGCTGGGGGACTCCGTCACCACCGACCACATCTCCCCGGCCGGTTCGATCAAGGCCGACAGCCCGGCCGGCAAGTACCTGGCCGAGCACGGCGTCGACCGCAAGGACTTCAACTCCTACGGGTCGCGGCGCGGCAACCACGAGGTGATGATCCGGGGCACGTTCGCGAACATCCGCCTGCGCAACCAGATCGCGCCGGGCACCGAGGGTGGCTTCACCCGCGACTTCACCCAGGCCGACGCGCCGGTCACCACGATCTACGACGCGGCCCAGGCGTACGCCGCCGACGGGACCCCTCTGGTGATCCTGGCCGGCAAGGAGTACGGCTCGGGTTCGTCGCGGGACTGGGCCGCCAAGGGTACGGCGCTGCTCGGGGCGAAAGCCGTGATCACCGAGTCCTTCGAGCGCATCCACCGGTCGAACCTGATCGGCATGGGCGTGCTGCCCCTGCAGTACCCGGAGGGCGAGAACGCGGAGTCGCTCGGCCTGACCGGCGAGGAGACGTTCGACATCACGGGCGTGACCGCGCTGAACGACGGCGAGATCCCGCGCACCGTGCACGTCAAGGTCACCTCGCCCGACGGCGCCGAGCAGGAGTTCGACGCGGTCGTCCGGATCGACACCCCCGGTGAGGCCGACTACTACCGCAACGGCGGCATCCTGCAGTACGTGCTCCGCTCGCTGATCGCGAGCTGACACACCTGCTGGGAGAAAGGGCCGGGTCCGCCGTGGACCCGGCCCTTTCTGTCGGTGTGGGGCGCTTTACTGAGCGCATGGCCAAAGAGCGGGACGCGCCGCGCGAGATCGTCCGGGCTGCCTGTGCCGAGTATGGCGAGGACACAGTCATCGACTGGTGTACTGCCTTCCTCACCGAGGAGATCTCGGGGGAGGACGCGTACGGCGCTCAGCTGCCGAAGTTGGTCGCGATCACGGGCAGTCCCAACCCCGGCGGCTGGTCCGCGCCGGTCGACCCGGTGAACTACTACTGGATCAGGGTCTGGGCCGCTCGCGTCTTCCTCTACGTCTGGCGTGACGACGTCGTAGACGCGCTGCAGGTCGCCGCGCGGGATCCAGCGTGGCGCGTGCGCGAGCATGTCGCCCGCCTGACCGCGCAGCGAGAGCTGGGTCAGCTCGTCGACGCTTTGCTACCCGACCTCGAGCACGAGCTGCCAAGAGTCCGCTCGACGGCCGCCCGCGCGGTCGGTGCCGCCGGCGAGGCCGAGCACGCCGAAGCCCTCCGGCAACTCCTCGACGACCCGGAGCTCACGGTCCGCACGGCCGCCGAAAAGGCCCTCGACAGGCTGGAAGCCCGACTCGACCGCAGCTTCCGCTGAACCGCCGCCGGCGAGGCGCAACTCCAGGAGGAGACGCAATGAAGTACCTGATGCTGATCTACGGCAACGAGGACGTCTGGAACAGCTTGGCGCCGGATGACCTGGCCGCCCTGATCGACGAGGTCGACGGCTTCAACGAGGAGTTGCGTGGGTCCGGAGAGCTGCTCAGTGCCGAAGGGCTCATCTCCCGGCCGCGATCGGTGCGGTCGGTCGCCGGCGAGGTGATCCTCACCGACGGTCCCTACATCGAGTCGAAGGAGTTCGTCGGCTCCTACTTCGTGGTCGACGTCGACCGCGAGCAACGGGCCGGCGAGATCGCGCGGTCCTATCCGGGGCTGCGCTACGGCGGCGGAGTGGAGGTCTGGCCGCTGATGGCGAGCGGATGGGCCAGCGTTGAGCCGTGACGAGCCGGTCGAGCAGCTGCTGAGGTCTCTGGCGTCCCAGGTGCTCGGTGCACTCATGCGACGGTACGGCGATTTCGCCCGGTGCGAGGACGCGGTCCAGGAGGCTCTCATCGCCGCGAGCCAGAGCTGGCCGCAGGCTGGTGTTCCGGCTCGTCCGCGGGGCTGGCTCACCACCGTCGCGGTGAACCGTTACATCGACTCCGTGCGGTCCGACAGTGCCCGGGAGCGTCGGGAGCGGGCCGCCCTGGATGCCACGCCGCGTGATGCTCTGGTCACCCCACCACCGGACACGGAGGAGGCCCGGGACGACCTGCTCGAGCTGCTGTTCCTGTGCTGCCATCCGGCCTTGACCGCCCCGTCCCAGCTCGCGCTGACGCTGCGGGCGGTCGCCGGACTGACCACGAGTGAGATCGCCGCTTCCTTCCTCGTGCCCGAGAAGACGATCGGTCAGCGCATCTCCCGGGCGAAGCAACGTCTCCGCGAGGCCGGAGCGCGTTTCGCCGTACCCACGGAGCCCGAGCTGGAGTCCCGGCTGCAGGTCGTCCTGCACGTGCTGTACCTGATGTTCAACGAGGGCTACAGCGCCAGTTCCGGCGCGCACCTGCGACGCCCCGACCTCACCCGGCAGGCCCTGACTCTGGTACGGCGGTTGCACACGCGGCTACCCGATTCCGGCGAAACCTCGGGCCTACTGGCGTTGATGCTGCTCACCGAGGCCCGCAGCGCGGCACGAACCGGCCCGGACGGTGTCCTGATCCCACTCGCGGAGCAGGACCGCGCAGCCTGGGACAGCGCCGCCATTGCCGAGGGCACCGAACTCCTCACCGGCACGCTGGCCGCCCGCCCGCTCGGTCCGTACCAGGTGCAGGCCGCGATTGCGGCGATCCACGACGAGGCACCGTCGACGGACGCAACCGACTGGCGGCAGATCCTGGCCCTCTACGGGATCCTCGAGCGCCTGCAACCCCACCCCGTCACGACCCTCAACCGGGCGGTGGCGCTGGCGATGGTGCATGGACCCGACGCGGGACTGACGTTGCTGAAGGAACTGGAATCAGGTGCGCTCGCCGGCCATCATCGGCTGCTGGCTGTTCGCGCGTATCTGCTCGACCAGGCCGGCGAGAGCGCGGCCGCCGCCGCGGAGTACCAGCAGGCCGCACGTCTGGCAGGCAGCCGGCCCGAGCAGCGGTTCCTCTTGCAGCGTGCAATCCGATGCCTGGGCACGTAGAAATCCGGTCCGTGGCTCCGATCCTCCTGTGAGCAGCTCAAATCTGGAGCTGCCGGAAACAGGAGTGAAGCGAAATGACAAAAGTGACGGCTCAGATGTCAGTGTCGCTCGACGGCTGTTACGCCGGCCCGCGCCACGAAGGGGACGACCGCGAGTGGATGCAGTCGGCGGAGGCGGCAGGTTTCTTCCGGGTCACCCGCTGGGTGATCGACGCGATGGCCTGGCGGGAACGGCTTGGCTTCGCCGGAGGCGAACGCAACCCCGACTCCGACATCGTCGCCGAGTCGTTCGACGCGGCCGGCGCCTACGTGATGGGGCGGCGGATGGCTGACGGCGGTGAAGTGCCGTGGGGTGAGACCCCGCCTTTCCGTGCGCCGGTGTTCGTGGTCACCCACCGCGCCCGCGAGCCCCTGGCGCGGCAGGGCGGAACAACCTTCACCTATGTCACGGACGGGATCGTCAAAGCCGTGGAGCAGGCGCGGGCAGCAGCCAACGGTAAGAACGTCGCGATCGCCGGCGGCGGGACCTTGGTGCGCCAGGTACTTGCGGCCGGTCTGCTGGATGAGCTGGAACTGCACATCGCCCCGGCCGTCCTGGGCCGAGGCATGCGCCTGCTCGACGGGGTGGGACTGGCCGGCGAGGAAGCGATCGAGCTCACGCCCACCAGGGTTGTTCACAGTCCCGGGGTCACCCATCTTCGCTACACGGTGAATGGACGAGCGCCCCTCGTCCTCGATGACCGCGGCCGCGAGGCGGGCCTCGCCTGAGACGACGGGCCGCGGTTCCGTCGTGAATCCGGTCTAGTGATCAGCAGCTGCGTGTGAGCTCCCTGAGCTGTGAACTCGCGATGGACTGGGGAGGGTTTTCTCCCTGATTCGGGGGTAAAAGCCTCCCCGGTCCACGGGTGGCTGGCGGCCGGCTTGACGGCGGTCGTCTCGCGGGCACCCGCCGGCCTGGGGTGGTTGCTCGCGGGCGGCAGGACTAGCCGGCGAGGGCGGCTCGTAGTTTGCCGGCGTACTCGGCGGCTTCGGCGTCGTCGGCGTACTTGGTTCGGGGCCAGAAGAAGCCGCGTAGTCCGTCCCCCTTCGTCCGTGGCACCACGTGCACATGGAGGTGGGGGACGGACTGCGACACGACGTTGTTCACGGCAACGAATGATCCTTGGGCGTCCAGTGCGGTGCAGACGGCCGAGGCCAGGGATCGTGCGGCGCCGAACAGTGGGACCATCAGTTCGTCCGGCAACTCGATGAGCGTCGGCACGTGCTCGCGCGGCACGATCAGCGTGTGGCCTTTGAACACCGGCCGTACGTCGAGGAAGCCGACGACCTCCGGGGTGTCCAGCACGATCTGCGCCGGCGTCGTACCGGCGATGATGGAGCAGAAGAGACAGTCCGCCATCAGCCCAGCTTCTCGTCAACGAAGCACCAGCGCCAATTCTCGCCGGGTTCGAAGCTGCGCATGACCGGGTGCTGGGTCTCGTCGTAGTGCTTGCTGGCGTGCTTCATCACCGACGAGTCACAGCAGCCGACGTGCCCGCAGCCGAGGCAGAGCCGCAGGTGGACCCAGGTGCCGCCGTCTGCCAGGCACTCCTCGCAGCCGTCGGGCGTGTTCGGCGCGACCACGATCGGTGCCTGCTCGAGGTGGTCGCAGGCCCCGCCCGGAAGCACCTTGATCCGCAGGTCCTCCGACCGCCCGCCGACGTCGTCGTCCTCGTCCCGATCCAGGATCGACTCCTCGATGTCGAGCGCGATCTGCGCCCGCTGCAGTACCTCGTCGGCGACCAGGCCGGCGTCGCGAACCTTGAGGATGTGCTCGCGCTCGGCCTCCAGCATGGCGATCCGCAACCGGCGGTAGGCCTCGCTCGGCGTCTCGTACTCGCTCTCCGGCCGGCCGAGCCGCTCCCACGCGGCCTGCGCCCGGGCCTCGCCGCGCTGCCGGAGCAGGTTGACCACCTCGGGCGGGTCGTCCGGTGAGACGATCTCCTGGAGCTTGTCCTCCGCCGCGCGATGCGCACCTTGCAGTACGGCGGCCTCCTGCAGCGCATCCTCGGCCGGATCCGGTCCGGGCAGGCGCAGCCAGCGTACGAGCCAAGGCAGCGTCGAGCCCTGCAAGAGCAACGTGCCCGCGGTCACGGCCAGCGCGATGAACACGAGAACTTCGCGATCCGGGGTGCTTTCGGGGAGCGTGAAGACCGCGGCCAGCGTGACCACGCCGCGCATCCCGGCCCACGACACCACGACCAGGGCTTGCCACGACACCGGCCCCGGCCGGGACGGACCGAGGACCCGCCGGGACAGCAGCGTGGTCGGAATGAGCCAGATCGGCCGCAGCAGGACGACGGCGGCGAACACCGCGATCGTCGACGCCGCGATCAGCCAGGCCGGCAGCGGGCTCTGCGCCACATCGTCGAGGATCCACCGGGTCTGCAGGCCGATCAGCAGGAAGACCGTGTTCTCGAGCAGGAACTGGAACGTCCGCCAGTTGGTCCGCTCCGACATCCGCGACTTGGCCGACTGGATGATCGGTGCCTTGTGCCCGAGCACCAGACCGGTCACGACCACAGCCAGTACGCCGGACGCGTGGATGTAATGGTTCTCCGCCGCGATGTAGGCGATGAACGGCGCGGTCAGGCTGAGCGTGGTGTCGAGCACCGGGTCGGTGAACCGGCGGCGGATCTTGGCCAGCACGATCGCCACGATCAGGCCGATCGCGACACCTCCACCGGCCGCCCGAAGGAAGTCCAGCCCGACGTGCAGCACGGTCGGCGCGACCACAGCGGCCGCGAGCGCCGTACGGAGACAGACCAGGGCCGTGGCGTCGTTGACCAGGCTCTCGCCTTCGAGGATCGTGACGATCCGGCGGGGGAGTCCGACCCGCTTGGCGATCGCGGTCGCGGCTACCGCGTCGGGTGGCGCGACGACCGCGCCGATCGCGAAGGCGGCCCAGAACGGGAGCGGCTCGTGGCCCTGGGCCTCCGCGACTACACCGAGCAACCACCAGGCGACCACCCCGACGCCGAGGGCGGTGAACACGACCAGCCCGACCGACAGGAGGCCGATGGAGCGGCGGTGCTTGGAGAAGTCGACCCAGCTGGTCTTGATCGCCGCCGAGTACAGCAGCGGCGGCAGGAAGCCGACCAGGACAACCTCGGGCTCGAGTTCGACCCGGGGCACGAACGGCAGGTACGACGCGGCGATCCCGATGACCACCAACAGCAGGGGAGCCGAGATCCCGAGTCGCCGGGCCAGCGCGGCCCCGGCCGCGACCACGGCGACGAGGGCTACGACCTCGATCGCGATATGCACGAGGCACAGTGTCGCAGCGTCGGCGCGGTTTGGTGCCGTCGGTTCGCCGTGAGCGCAGCCGGGATCTGGTCAGTGGGGGTGTGGTGGTCTAGCGTGTGCGGAACGAGATCCATCGATCACTGGGGGTGACTGGTGCGCCGTCGGATTGTCTCTCTCGCTTGTGCGCTTGTTGTGGTCGCGTCCTCGTTGCTCGCGGTGCCCGCCGCGGCCGCGTCGACGGTCAGCAACGGGTGCGTCACCTCGGTCCCGGAGCCTGGTACGACGACGCCCGTACGGATCTGTTATTCGCCCTTCGAGCCCGCCGGCGCCTCGGCTGCCCACACTGTCCCGTTGATCTTCCACAGTCATGGCTGGGGTGGCAGCCGGACCAAGGACCCGGGCGCGTTCAAGGCCTGGTTCGACGCGGGATTCGGCGTACTGAGTTTCGACCAGCGCAGCTTCGGCGAGAGTACGGGCGTCGCCCATGTGATGAACCCGGACTACGAGGGTCGCGACGTGGTCAAGCTCGTCGACCTGGTCGCCGGCCTCGACTGGGTGACGAAGCAGCGGCCGGGTGATCCGCTGATTGGTGCGATCGGCGGGTCGTACGGCGGCGGGTACCAGTTCGCCGGCGCGTTCACCGAGCTGCGGGACCGCGGGCGGACCCGGTTCGACGCGCTCGCGCCCGAGGTCACCTGGTGGGATCTGAAGCAGAGCCTCGCCCCGGATGAGGCCGCGCGGACGCTCTGGCTCTCGCTTCTGTACGCCGGTGGCGGCACCCACCTTCCACCGGCGGTGTCGGCCGCGTTCGTCGCCCTGATAACGACCGGCGCCTGGCCGCCGGGTAAGGCCGGGCGCGATCTGGATGCGTTCTTCGCGCACGTGGTCATACGCTGCCGAGCGTCGTACCTCCTGGCTTCGCGACCGCTGGTGATCCGTGCTCGATCGCGCTGGCGTCGCCGAACTTCTCGGACCTCGCGGTGCGCTTCATGACCGCGAACCTGCTCGGCAAGGCGACCGGACTGTCCGGCTTCGGCGTCTATCACCTGTCGACCGCGGATGGTCGTTGCCTGACACAACGGAATCTGGCGCCGAACCAGCGGATTGCACTCGGCAAGATCCTCACCCCGACGGGCGCCGGCTTGCCGCCGAATCTGAAGATCGCGGCCGGACCGCTGACCGTGGCTGGAACACCCCGGCTCTCCGGCAAGCTCTACACGCTGGTCCCGGACTCGGGCTCCTTCTTCGCGCTCAGCGTCGGCGCCAACCCGCTGACCGCCAAGGTCGTACAGAACAACACGATGCCGCTTCGGGAGAAGCGCGTCGCCAAGGGTGTCCAACGCACGGTCGAGCTCCCCGCGATCGCCGTCGACGTACCGGCCGGCCAGAACCTCTACCTCACCGTCACCCCGGTCGCGGACATGTTCGCCGGCCAACGCGGCCCGCTCCCCGGCGCGATGCTCCTGAAGAACGCGACGCTGAGCTATCGAACCTTGTCGAGATAAGTCTTGTAGACGGACAGAAACGGCTCCTCCGTCGCGACCGCGCCGACCAGCCGGTCACAGGTCTCCTGCGCCGTCGCGATCACGTCGGCCGGATACCCGTACTTGACCTGATGCTCGGCGAACTCGTCCTCGTCGTCGACGAGCACCGTCCCGTCCCGCTTCTTGATCACGTCCAGATCGAGATCGATCATCGTGACCACGTCCTCGGAGAACTCCACCGGCGTGGTGATGTCGCAGTAGATCTCCGTCGACCGCGGCTCGTCGTTGAAGATCGCCGTGAACCACTGGTCCCGCGGGAACAACTGCACATGAGCCTGCTCCTGCGTCACCACCGGCTCGTCCCCGCGCTGCGACACCGAGTTCGCCGGCGCGCCCAGCCACACCCCGAACTCGTCCTCCCCGAGATACCGCATCCACTGATGCCAGTGCAGCTTCTCGTCGAACTTCCGATAAACCACCCGAACATCACGCATAGCCCCAAACCTATCGTCGCGGGGGTGCGCGGCCGTTCCACAAATGGCTCTTCGCAGTTGAAGGTGTAGTCGCTGGCTGGATGGTGGCTGGCGCGTCGGTCCCGGGGTAGGTGTCGAGGTCTTCCGAGGATGGAGGTCCTACGCCGCCCATCTGGAAGACCTCGAGTGCCTGACGCTACCTTCGGTTGCCCTGACCTGACCACGTTCTGCCGCCTGGATGAGCTCGGCCTGGTCGTGGTCGGCCAGCGTCTGGAGCCCGATCGCACGGTCCTGGCGTGCCGGCCCGCCGCCTACCGGCAACCGTTCGCAGTGGACCTCTTCGCGTGCCTGCTCAGATCGGTCAGCGGCGCACCTGATAGCGCAGGTGAAGCACCCGGTTGCCCTGAATCACCACCTCAGGATCTTCCAACAGGTGCTGCGCGTGGACCGACCCGAAGTAGCGTTTGCCGGACCCGAACACGACGGGTACGACGTCCATGCGCACCTCGTCGACCAGACCTGCGGCAAGCACCTGGCCACCGACGTCGCCGGCGGCGACCTCGACTATGCGGTCACCGGCAAGCTCCTGCGCCTTGGCCATGGCTGCCTCGACGCCGTCGACGAAGTGAAACGGCGCCTCGGGGTCCCAGCCCTCGGGCTCCGGCCGGTGCGTCACGACGACCACGTGGTCGATCCCGGCCGGAGGCTTCCCGTCCCAGCCGTCCGTCATGTCGAAGACGTGGCGGCCGGCGACTGTCACCCCGATCTGGTCCCAGTACGCCCGGGTGTAGTCGTTGGACACCTGCGACACCTTGAGCACGCCGCTGTCGTCCAACGGGACGTCACCGCTGGTCAACCAGTCGAACAGCGGTCCGGGTTGGTCATTCTCGTCCGCGATGAAGCCGTCCACTGACACCGAGCTGTACATGACCACCTTGCCCACGGGGCGCTCCTTTGCTTTGGGTGCCCCCAAATTAGCGAGTTGTGAGCTGTCGGTCTTGTAAGAAATCAATCGGCCGGCAGCGGCCAGCCTTCCAGCGTGTGGCCGGGATGTTCACGCAGGAACCGCCGCCGGACTTCGACGTACTGGGTTGGTGTGAGCCCGGTGAACGCCCGGAACTCGTGGCTGAAGTGGGCCTGGTCGAAGTAGCCTGCGCCGGCGGCGAGGTGACCCCAGTCGACCGGTCCGGCGGGGTTGATCGCGAACACGGTGGCGGTGAAGCGGTGGGTGCGGGCCAGCCGCTTCGGCGTGACGCCGATGAGCTCCTTGAACCGCTGTGCCAGATGAGTGGTGCTGACACCGGCTGCCGCGCTCAGGTCGCCGATCGCCACCGCCCCGCTGGTCGCCGCGATGACACTGCTCGTATGGCGAACCAGCCCCAGCCCGGCGGTCTCGCACAGCCGTCGGATCAGCTCCTCCTCGAGCAGCGTCAGCATCTCGCGCGGTCGGTCCGCCGTGGCCAGCCGGTCTCGCAGCTCAGCAATGGCGTGCCGGCCCCAAACCTGCTCTATCGTCACCGGCCGGTCACACAGCTCGGCCGCGGGCATCGGCAGGAACGGCGCCAGCCCCCACGGCTTGAAGTGCACGCCGACGGACCGGGTCCGGAGTGGGTAGCCGAACTCGAACGCGCGGGTCGGCATCGTGACCACGCAGCCGTCGGCGTACTCGGCCGTCTCGACGTCGGTGCCGGCGCGGATGCGGAACGGCGCCCCGAGGTTGACGATGAGCAACGCCGACGGCGACGGCGGCAGTGTCAGCCGGGCGTACGGCGACGCACCCTCCAGGTAGTAAAGGTCGTCGATCAGCCCGTCCAGCGGCGGTCGCGGAACTCTGGACACGTACTCCACTCCCACAGCATCGCCGACGCCCCGCCGGCATCGCCAGCCGCGCTGCCGCCTGTGCCCTGCTACGCGGCCGCGGGCGGTTCGCCGCCAAAGTCGACCTCGTCGACGGTCGTTCTCGGCGATCACGCCCTGGTTGCCGAACCGGGTCCAGGCGGAGAACCCGTTGTAGGCCTCGGCCTTTTGGTGGCGCGGTCACCCGTGCCCGCAGTGTGAAGAGCCCACAAACTGCAGGTTGCCGCGGCCGGTTCTGCAGGTTGATGCAACTTTGCTGCTAGCTATGGCTCGGGCGCGGATAGTGATCGAGCATGGTGAGGTTGCTACTGGGGGTGGCAACGTTTGATCGGCCCTCGTCGGCTCAGGGGGGCTCCTAGCCGATGAGGGCCGGTTGTTGTCCGCCGGCGCTACAGGGTGCGGATCAGTTCTAAGTAGGGCTTGTAGGCGGTGGTGAAGGGTTCTGTGGTGGTGATGTGGGTGGCTAGGTAGTCGCAGGTGGCTTGGGCGGTGGCTACTACCTGGGGTGGGTAGTTGTACTTGACCTGGTGCTGGTGGAACTCGTCTTCGTCCATGACGCGGACGGAGCCGTCTCGCATCAACCGGATGTCGAGGTCGAGGTCGACGGTGGTGACGGTGTCGACGCCGAACTCGGCGGGCATGGTGATGTCGCAGTAGATGGCGGTCTGGTGGGGGGTGTCGTTGAAGAGGGCGCTCCACCATTGGCCGTGCGGGAAGAGGCGGACGCGGTGGTGGTCGATGGTGGTCCAGCTGCCGTCGGCGCGCTGGCCGCGGGTGCCGGGGACCGAGCCCACCCACAGGCCGTGCTCGTCCTCACCGAGGCGGACGGCTTCCACGAGCCGGTGCGGCTGTCCGTCGTACTTGCAGAACAGCGTCCGCACCATGCCGATACCTTCCCCACCCCACCTTCCCCGGTCTGGCTGCATGCGATCACTCTAGGTGAAAGCCGAACCAACCTGCCGGAGCCGACGTCCTGGAATGTGAGATTGCTCCGGTGGTGGTTGCCAAGTTCGGAAACCGGGCGCCGGGTGAATAGACTCAAGTGTTCGAGGACGACCTGCGGGAGGAGCTCGATGCGTGTGCTGGAGAGGGTCGGAGGGCCGGCGGACCTCAAGACGCTGACCGGTCAGCAGCTCACTGATCTCGCGGCGGAGATCCGCGATGTGCTGGTCGAGACGGTGTCTCGGACCGGTGGCCACCTGGGGCCGAACCTCGGCATGGTCGAGATCACCCTGGCCATGCACCGCGTGTTCGACTCTCCACGCGACCGGCTGATCTACGACGTCGGGCACCAGGCGTATGTGCACAAGCTGGTCACCGGCCGGGTCTCGGAGTTCGACACGCTGCGTCAGCAAGGCGGCCTGTCGGGCTACCCGAACCAGGCCGAGTCCGAGCATGACATCGTCGAGAACAGCCACGCCTCGACCGCCCTGTCGTACGCCGACGGCCTGGCCAAGGCCTACAAGCTCCGCGGCGAGGACCGGCACGTGGTCGCGCTGATCGGCGACGGTGGCCTGACCGGTGGCATGGCCTGGGAGGCGCTGAACAACATCGCCGCCGCCAAGGACCTCAAGCTGGTCATCATCGTCAACGACAACGGCCGCTCCTACAGCGACACCGTCGGCGGCCTGGCCACGCACTTGACCAGCCTGCGCACCAACCCGCGCTACGAGAAGATCCTCGACCTGATCAAGAAGAATCTCGGGCGTACGCCGTACGTCGGCGCACCGATGTATGAGGTGCTGCACGGGGTCAAGAAGGGCCTGAAGGACATGCTCGCCCCGCAGGGCATGTTCGAAGACCTCGGCCTGAAGTACGTCGGCCCCGTCGCGGGCCACGACCGTGAGGCGATGGAGGACGCGCTGCGCAGCGCGAAGGCCTTCGGCGGCCCGGTGATCGTGCACGCGGTGACCCAGAAGGGCTTCGGGTACGCCGCCGCCGAGCAGGACGAAGAGGACAACTTCCACCAGATCCGCCCGGCCAACAAGCCCAGGGGCTGGACCGACGTGTTCAGCGACGAGATCGTGCGGATCGGTCACCGCCGCCCGGATGTGGTTGCGGTGACGGCGGCGATGCTGCACCCGACCGGCCTGGCGCCGTTCGCCGAGGAGTTCCCGGACCGGATCTTCGATGTCGGCATCGCCGAGCAGCACGCGGTGACGAGCGCGGCCGGGCTGGCGATGGGCGGTCTGCACCCGGTCGTCGGTCTCTACGCGACGTTCCTGAACCGGGCCTTCGACCAGGTCCTCATGGATGTCGCGCTGCACAACTGCGGCGTCACGTTCATGCTGGACCGGGCGGGTGTCACTGGTGATGACGGCCCGTCCCACAACGGCATGTGGGACATGTCGATCCTGCAGGTCGTCCCCGGCCTCCGCCTTGCGGCGCCCCGGGACGGCAAGCGGCTCGAGGAGCTCCTCAACGAAGCCGTCGACGTGAACGACGCGCCCACCGTCCTGCGCTACGCCAAGGGTGAGGTGTACGCCGACATCGACGCGATCGACCAGGTCGGCGGAGTCGACGTACTCAAGAAGTCCGGCAGCGACGTGTTGCTGGTTGGCATCGGGGCGATGACCGCGACCGCGATGGATGTCGCGCACCGGCTGGAGGCGCAGGGCTTCGGCGTGACCGTGGTGGACCCGCGGTGGGTCAAGCCCGTCGATCCGGCGCTGGTCGAGCTGGCCGCGAACGTCAACCTGGTGGTCACGATCGAGGACAACGGCCGCGCCGGTGGTTGCGGGTCGATGATCGCCCAGGCGCTGCGTGACGCGAAGGTGGCGACGCCGGTCCGCGACTTCGGGATCCCGCAAGAGTTCCTCCAGCACGCCAAGCGTCCTGCCGTACTGCAGGAGATCGGGCTGACCGGGCAGGAGCTCGCCCGCGACATCACCGAACTCATCGCCAAGCACCACGGCGACGCCCTCAACGAGCCGGCCGGCGGCCGACCGGGCAGCGCCTGAGCCGGACCAGGCCCGGGCCGGAGCGGGACCGTGACTGAGGCAGGGCGGCACACCGGACCGCCGCGGAGCCGGCATGCCGCCCGCCGCCGGACGCGGGTCTGGCCGGTCTTGCTGTCGCTGGTTCTCGTGGCGGCCGCGGTCGCCGGCGGTCTTGCCCTGCATAACTCCAGCGATCGGGCAGGCGGGTCGGGTGCCGCCGTGGCCACCACGCCGGACATCGACCTGGCCGCCCGGGCCGCGGCCGTGGACAAGGTGCTGAAGAAGCGCGCCCAGGCCGTGCTCGCCGACAACGAAAAGGACTTCCTGGCCGACGTCGACCCGGGCAACAAGAGCCTGATGGCCCGGCAGCGGACGCTCTTCACGAACCTCCGCCAGTTCGGCTTCGCCCGGCTCGCCTACCAGCAGCTGGCCCAGCAGTACGACGACGCCATCACCAAGAAGTACGGCCCGTCGACCTACCTGATCGCGATCGCGATGGTGTACCAGATCAAGGGGATCGACATGGTCCCGGTCCGCGCGATGCTCGGCTACACGTTCACCGAACGGCCGACCGGCGAATGGATGCTGGTGTCCGACACCGACCTGGACAACCGGCTGCCGCGCGGATCGCACCAGGAGGCGTGGGACACCGGCGACGTTCTGGTGAAGCGCGCGCCGCGGGTTCTCGTGGTCGTCGAGAGGGGCCAGGTGCAGCTCGCGACCAAGCTGGTCGGGATGGCGAGCAGCGCGGTCAAGGCGGTCAGCAAGAGTTGGCCCGGCGGCTGGAACGGCTCCGGCATGGTGATCGCGCTCGACGACAAGATCGTCCGCGGTGCCGACTACACGCAGCCGAAGAACGCCGAGGACGCGCTGGCGATGGCGACCTGGGTCTACCGGACGCTGCCGGGCGAGGTCACCGGCGAGGGGGAGCGCGCCGACTCGTACGTCGTCATCAACCCGCGCAACCGTGACAAGATCGACGCGCGGACGCTGGCGCACGAGTTCACCCATGTCGCGACCGCGCCGTACGGGCCGTACGCCCCGCGCTGGCTGGTCGAGGGCGCGGCGACGTACGTCGAGTTCCTGCCGATGGACGGTGCGGAGCCGCTGGCGCTCGACAAGTACAAGCGGGACGTCCGGACGAAGTACCTGGCCAAGGCCAAGAGCCTGCCCGCCGACGCGGTCTTCTTCCAGCAGTCCGACAGCTCGTATCCGCTGTCCTGGCTGGCCGTCGACTACCTCTTCGCCCGGTACGGCGGGACCGAGATCGGCACGCTCTACCAGGAGCTGGCAGCGCTCGGCAAGACGCAGGCCGATCGAGACCGAATCATGCTCGAACACGTCGGACTGACCGAGGCAGGATTGTTCCAAGCCCTGAAAGCCGCCGCGGCGGCCTAGAACGGCCCGCGTCGAGTAGGGTAGCCGGGCCGTGACTGACGGGTACTCGGAGGGGAACGACCCGAAGTGAGTGCGACCACCCCTAGCGCCGGACCGCCGGGCGCTCAGGTTCCGCATGGTCCCCGCCGCTGGCTGGGATTGCTGGCGGCGGTGGCACTGGTGTGCGGCGGCGTGGTCTACACCGTTGGAGAGCGGCACGAGGACGCCCGGGCCAGGTCCGTGGCGCCCCTGACGCCAGGGCCGAGCCAGAGCACCAAGCCGTCGAAGACCGCCGCCGCAGTCGCTGCCCGGCGGGTTGCGATCGACACCATCCTGCTGCGTCGTGCGCAGGCCGTGCAGACCGGGAACGAGCAGTTGTTCCTGGCCGATGTCGATCCGGCCAACAAGAAGCTGGTGGCCGCGCAGAAGGTGCTGTTCGCGAACCTGGTCGAGATCGGCTTCACCGAGCTCGGCTACAGCCAGGCCGAGGAGCGGTTCAATCCCGCGGTGCTGCAGGCGCACGGCCGGACGACGTACCTGGTCCGGGTGCTGATGCGCTACCAGATCCCGAAGGTCGACATCACGCCGGTGACGACCGAGCTCGGGTACACGTTCGTCAGCCAGGCGGGCCGGTGGGTGCTCACCGACGACGACGATCTGGACAGCGACCTCGGCCCTGGTGCGCACCAGGAGGCCTGGGACCTGGGCCGGATCGAGGTGCTCCGCGGGCCGCGGGTGCTGGTCGTGGTGGAGAAGGGCGACACCAAGCGCGGCCGGGCGATCGTGACCGAGGCATCCGAGGGACTGGCCGAGGTGTCGGCGTACTGGCCGCGGAAGTGGCGTGGCTCGGTCTTCGTGATCGCGCTCGACGAGACCAACGTCCGCGACGCCCGGTTCGCCGACGAAGACATCGAGTCGGCCGCGAGTGCGGGCTCGACGTTCTCCTCGCTGCCCGGTCAGGACACCGCCGACGGCACGGTCGCCGGCGCCTACATCGTGATCAACCCGAACGAGCGTGACCGGGTCGACGAGATCCTGCTGTCGCACGAGACCACCCACGTGGCCACCGCCGACCTGGGCGGCTACGAACCGCTGTGGCTGGCCGAGGGCGCGGCCGAGTACGTGTCCTGGCGGGGGATCGAGGCGATCAGCGGACCGGGTGAGGTCGGCAAGTGGGAACAGGACGTCATCGACGAGGCGCTGCCGGCCATGAGCTCGCTGCCCGACGACGCGGGCTTCTACCAGAACTCCGCCGACGTGTACGGCGTCAGCTGGCTGGCCGTGCGCTACCTGGTGCAGCGACTCGGGCTCGACCATGTCGAGGAGCTGTACGAGGACATGGCGATGCACGGCACCGACCAGGCCTCCCGGGACCGCATCCTGCTCAGCCGCAGCGGCCTCACCGAGGCGACGTTGTGGACCTCACTGCAGACCTACCAGCCGCAACGCTGAGTGGCGGTTTGACCTCGCGCGGTCAGAGCGGCAGTCTCGAATGGGTTCCGTCCATTCGAGGAGGCGCAAATGAGTCTTGTGCGGAAGAAGACGATCGAGCAGTCGATCGCGGACACCGACGAACCGGAGTACCAGCTCAAGAAACGCCTCACCGCGGTCGATCTGACCGTCTTCGGCATCGGTGTCATCATCGGCGCCGGCATCTTCACGCTGACCGGTCGCGCGGCCAAGGCGTACGCCGGGCCGGGCATCGCGCTGTCGTTCGTGCTGGCCGCGGTCTGCTGTGCGCTCGCCGCACTGTGCTACGCCGAGTTCTCGTCCACGGTCCCGGTGTCGGGGTCGGCGTACACGTTCTCGTACTTCTCCCTCGGTGAGATCTTCGCCTGGATCATCGGCTGGGACCTGCTGCTCGAGTTGATGCTCGGGGCAAGCGTCGTCGCCCAGGGCTGGTCGACGTACGCGGCTCTGTTCCTTGATGAGATCGGGTTGGGCTGGCCGGAATCGATCGGGCCGGACAGCAACGTGAACGTGCTCGCGATGCTGCTGGTCGCGGTGCTGGCGACGCTCGCGACGATCGGGATCAAGGAGTCGCTGCGGGTCAACCTGGTGCTCGTCGCGATCAAGCTCTTCGTGGTGCTGTTCGTGATCATCGCCGGCCTGTTCTACATCAAGGGCTCGAACCTCTCGCCCTTCATCCCGCCGAGCGTGCCGGCCCCGAACGGCGATGTCACCATCACCACCCCGCTGTTCCAGGCGCTGTTCGGGTTCACCCCGTCGACGTTCGGCGTGATGGGCCTGGTGTCGGGCGCGTCGCTGGTGTTCTTCGCATTCATCGGGTTCGACGTGGTCGCGACCACCGCCGAGGAGGCGAAGAACCCGCAGCGCGACCTGCCGCGCGGCATCATCGGCTCGCTGGCGATCTGCACCGTGCTCTACGTCCTGGTCTGCATCGTGATCACCGGCATGGTGAAGTACACCGACATCAACGGTGAGGCGGCGCTGGCCGAGGCGTTCCGCTCGGTCGGGCGCGGTGGCTTCGCGACACTCATCTCCGCGGGTGCCGTGGCCGGTCTGACCACGGTGGTGCTGACCCTGATGATCGGCGCCGCCCGCGTGGTGTTCGCGATGAGCCGCGACCACCTGATGCCGCGTCAGCTGGGCAAGACGCACCCGAAGTGGGGTACGCCGTACCGCCTGACCATCGCGATCGGCATCATCGTCGCGATCGTGGCCGGTCTCACCCCGATCGGGAAGCTCGAGGAGATGGTGAACATCGGCACCCTGGCCGCGTTCACCCTGGTCTCGATCGCCGTACCGCTGCTGCGCAAGAGCCGGCCGGACATCGAGCGTTCGTTCCGGGTGCCGGGCAGCCCGGTGATCCCGATCCTGGCCGCGCTCATCTGCCTCTACCTGATGCTGAACCTGTCGCTGGAGACCTGGCTGCGGTTCGCCATCTGGATGGTGCTCGGCTTCCTCGTCTACGCCCTCTACGGCTACCGCAGGAGCCGGGTGGGCATCGAGGAACGCACCGGCGAGGTCACCAAGGCCTGACCTGCCCGCTCGGATGGTCGGCGGACGGTAGGATCAGCCGACCATCCGAGGGGGATATCGATGAAGCACCCGAGACGCTTGCTCGCGGGCTGTGCCGCTCTGGCGCTCGCCGCGACCGCGGGTGTCATCGTCGTCCGCGATCAGCAGGGCGCGTCGCCCGGCAGCAATGCCGCGGCCGCGGTCGAGGCCACCGCGACGCCCGGCCGCCTCACGGATGCGCAGAAGAAGGTCCGCAAGGACCAGGTCGACGTCGTCCTGGCGGCTCGGGCGAGAGCGGTGCTGAAGGGCAGCCAGGGCGGTTTCCTCGCCGCGGTCGATCCGAAGCAGCCGCGGCTGGTGGCGCGGCAGAAGCTGTTGTTCACGAACCTGCGGAAGTTCGGGTTCACCAAGCTGACGTACTTCGCCGCGGAGGAGCGCGAGTCGCCGGAGCTGACCACGAAGTACGGCGCGGGTGCGTTCACGACCCGGGTGATGATGCGGTACCAGCTGGCCGGCCTGGACGCGAAGCCGGTGCAGACCGACCTCGGGTACACGTTCGTACGGCGCTCGGGGGCCTGGATCCTGGTCGAGGACAGTGCGATCGACGGCGAGCTGAGCGACGACGGGCACCGGCAGCCGTGGGACTACCAGGAAGTCGCGGTGGTCCGGCGCGGCAAGGTCGTCGTCGTGGTCGACAAGCGCGAGCTCGCGCTCGGGCAGAAGGTCGCGAAGGTGTCGCAGGGGGCGGTCGACGCGGTCCGGCGGCACTGGCCGCGACCGTGGAACGGCGCGGTGATGGTGGTCGCGATGGCCGAACCGCGGGTGATGTCGCTGCTGTGGACGTCCGGCTCGGGCTCCGGCTGGACCATCGCTGCCAAGGCGGTCACCCTGTACGACGGGGAGCCGATCGGGCCGAAGACGACGACGCCGGTGAGCAGCCGGATCGTGGTGAACCCGGCGGTCCGCACGCGGCTCGACGAGGATCTGCTGGTGCACGAGATGACGCACGTCGCGACCGTGCCGATCGGTCACAACACCCCGATCTGGCTGGTCGAGGGGCTCGCGGAGTACGTGCGCTGTGCGTCGATCGAGGATGATCCGCACTGGACCGTCGACCCGTACCGCAAGACGGTGCGCACCAAGTATCTGCCGGGGATGAAGGTGCTGCCCGGTCCCGCGGAGTTCGACGCCGACGGGGATCGCTCGTACGGGCAGAGCTGGTGGGTCACGGCGTACCTGGAGTCGAAGCTGGGGGAGAAGGGTGTGGCGTCGCTCTACACCGACCTGGCGCAGCACACCACGACTCAGGCGGCGTACGAGGCGATCCTCAAGAAGCACACGGGGAAGACGCCGGCCCAGCTGGTCGCCGCCGTCAAGAAGTTCAAAGGCTGAAAAGCACCCGCCCCCCTCGCTTCGCTCGGGGGGGCGGGGATGGGACACAAAGCCGGGGGCTCGGCAGGTCCCTGGTCAGGCGAGGCTTGCGATGCCCTTCGGCAGGAAGCGGGTGCCGTTGACCTTTTCGGCGATGCCGGTGCGGTCCAGGTAGGGGGTGATGCCGCCCAGGTGGAAGGGCCAGCCGGCGCCGAGGAGGAGGCAGAGGTCGATGTCTGCGGCCTCGGCGACCACGCCCTCGTCGAGCATGATCTTGATTTCTTCGGCCAGGGCGGTGAGGACCCGGTCGCGCAGTTCGTCGGGGGTGGACGGCTTGTCGCCGACCGTCACCAGGGCCTCGACCTCGGGGTCGACGACCGGCTTGCCCTCCGGCCACAGGTAGAACGAGTTCTTGCCGGCGGCAACGACCTTGGCGAGGTTCTCCGAGACCGTGAAGCGGTCCGGGTACGCCCGGTTCATCGTCTCCGCCACGTGCAGCGCGACCGGCAGACCGACCAGCTGCAGCAGTACGAACGGCGGCATCGGCAGCCCCAGCGCCGACAACGCCTTGTCCGCCGCCGGAATCGGCGTGCCTTCGTCCACCGCCGCGCTGACCTCACCCAGGAACCGGGTCAGCAGCCGGTTCACCACGAACGCCGGCGCGTCCTTCACCAGGACGCACGACTTCTTCAGCGTCTTGCCGACCGCGAACGCGGTGGCCAGCGACGCGTCGTCGGTCTGGCCGGCCCGGATGATCTCGAGCAGCGGCAGTACCGCGACCGGGTTGAAGAAGTGGAACCCGACCACCCGCTCCGGGTGCTCCAGGTCCGCGGCCATGTCCGTGACCGACAGGGACGAGGTGTTCGTGGCCAGGATCGCGTCCGGCCGGACGATCTTCTCCAGGTCCGCGAAGATCGTCTTCTTCAGCTGCAGTTCCTCGAACACGGCCTCGATCACGAAGTCGGCGTCCGCGAACACGGCCCGGTCCACCGAGCCGGAGACGAGCGCCTTCAGCTGGTTCGCCTTGTCCGGCCGGATCCGGCCCTTGCCGAGCAGCTTGTCGATCTCGCCGTGCACATACCCGACCCCACGGACCACGCGCTCCTGGTCGAGGTCCGTGAGTACGACGGGGACCTCGAGGCGCCGTACGAACAGCAGCGCCAGCTGGCCCGCCATCAGACCGGCGCCGACGACGCCGACCTTGGTGACCGGGCGGGCGAGCGACTTGTCCGGCGCACCGGCGGGGCGCTTGGCCCTCTTGTTCACCAGGTCGAAAGCGTAGAGGCCGCTGCGCAGCTCCTCGCTCATGATCAGGTCGGCCAGCGCCTCGTCCTCGGCCGCGAACCCCCGGTCGCGATCGTTGTCCTTGGCCGCCGCGATCAGCTCCAGCGCCCGGTACGGCGCCGGCGCCGCACCGCTCACCTTGACGTCGGCGAATCCCTTGCCCCGGGCAACAGCCGCGTCCCACGCGGCACCGCGGTCGACGTCCGCCCGCTCGACGACAACCGAGCCGGTCAGCACCTTGCTCGCCCAGATCAGCGACTGCTCGAGGAAGTCCGCCGAGTCCAGCAGTACGTCGCCGATGCCGAATCGCACCGCCTCCGGCCCGCTCAGCATCTTGTTCTGGTTCAGGGCGTTCTCGACCACGACCTTGACGGCCTTGTCGGCGCCGATCAGGTTCGGCAGCAGGAAGTTGCCACCCCAGCCCGGGATCAGGCCGAGGAAGACCTCCGGCGTCGACAGCATGCCGGCCGCGACCGAGATGGTCCGGTACGTCGCGTGCAGCGCGACCTCGAGTCCGCCACCCAGCGCGACACCGTTCACGAAGGCAAAGCTGGGCTTCCCGCCGTCGACCAGCTTGCGCAGCACCCCGTGCCCGATCCGGCCCAGGTTCAGCGCCTGCTCCCGGTCGACCAGCTTCGGTACGCCGGTCAGGTCGGCGCCCGCGGCCAGGATGAACGGCTTGCCGGTCACACCGATCGCGACGATCTCGTCGCGCGCCAGAGCGGCGTCGATCGCGGTGTTGAGCGAGGCTAGACCCTTCGGGCCGAAGGTGTTCGGCTTGGTGTGGTCATGCCCGTTGTCGAGCGTGATCAGCGCCATCGTGCCGGCCTTCCCAGGCAGCACCACATCGCGAGAACGGGCGAGCGTGACGACCTCGTCGCCGGACAGCGCGACCGCGGTGTCGATCAGTTCCTGCAAGTCGCTCATGCGGCCGCGTTCCCTTCCCAGTTCGGGTTCTCCCAGATGACGGTTCCGCCCATGCCGAGGCCGACGCACATGGTGGTGAGGCCGTAGCGGACCTCGGGGCGCTGCTCGAACTGCTTGGCCAGCTGGTTCATCAGCCGGACGCCGGACGACGCCAGCGGGTGGCCGTACGCGATCGCACCGCCGTACGGGTTGACCCTCGGGTCGTCGTCGGCGATGCCGTAGTGCTCCAGGAACGCGATCGCCTGGACGGCGAACGCCTCGTTCACCTCGAACGCCTGGATGTCGTCGATCGTCAGCCCGGCCAGCTTGAGGGCCTTCTCGGTCGCCGGGATCGGCCCGACGCCCATCACCTCGGGCTCGACGCCGGCGAAGCCGTAGGAGACCAGCTTCATCTTCGGGGTCAGCCCGAGCTCCGCGGCGGCCTCGGCGGACGCGAGGACGCAGGCGGTGGCGCCGTCGTTGATGCCGGCGGAGTTGCCCGCGGTGACGCGGCCGTGCGGACGGAACGGGGTCTTCAGCTTGGCGAGGTCCTCGGCCGTCGTGCCGGGGCGCATGGGCTCGTCAGTGGACGCGTAGCCCCAGCCCTGCTCGGCCGACCGGGTCGCGATCGGGACCAGGTCCGGCTGGATCAGGTCGTTGGCGTAGGCCTTCGCGGCCCGCTCCTGAGACGCGACGGCGAACGCGTCCGCGCGCTCCTTGGTGATGGCCGGGAACCGGTCGTGCAGGTTCTCCGCGGTCGAGCCCATCACCAGGGCGGAGGTGTCGACCAGCTTCTCGGAGATGATCCGCGGGTTCGGGTCCACACCCTCGCCCATCGGGTGCCGGCCCATGTGCTCGACACCGCCGGCCACGACCACGTCGTACGCGCCGAAGGCGATCCCGGCGGCGGTGGTGGTGACGGCGGTCATCGCGCCGGCGCACATCCGGTCGATGGCGTAGCCCGGGGTGGTGTTCGGCAGGCCGGCCAGCAGGGCCGCGGTCCGGCCGATGGTCAGGCCCTGGTCGCCGATCTGGGTGGTGGCCGCGATCGCGACCTCGTCCACCCGCTCCGGCGGGAGCTCCGGGTTCCGCCGCAGCAACTCCCGGATGCACTTGATGACGAGGTCGTCGGCGCGGGTTTCGGCGTATTGACCTTTTGCCTTGCCGAACGGGGTGCGAACGCCGTCGACGAACACGACATCGCGGATCTCACGGGGCACGAGGGCCCTCCTCTGGGGGTCGGGAAAGCTACCCCGATGCTACCCGCCGGTAACAGAACTCCCCAACCACCCCACGCTGTGCGGCTGCTCACAAACCACAGCCATGTGGTCACTCAGGCGTAACCCGTGGCGAATGGCGTCGAATCGGCGCATGCTGGTGCCAGGTAGCGATGGGGAGCCGTTCTATGAACAACTTTGATCTCGCCGTACCCGTCCTCAGCCGGGGGAAGCACCGCAATCCGCGTAAGGGCGCCTGTTTCATGGAGTTCGCCTCGTATCTGGCGGGCGAGCCATGGTCGGACCACCCTGCCTGCACGCATCCGCTGCTCGCGGGCGTGGCGCGGGACGTCAACGACTGTACGACGGATGCCGGCCGGTCGCGGCTGGCGCCGCTGATCCCGTCCGTGATCGGCCTGACGCCCGACGATCCGCACGTCGTGCCGCGGGTGACCGCGCGCTGCATCCAGCACGCGCTGCCGGTGGTCTCGCAGGAGCGCCAGTACATCCTGGCCGTCGCGTTGCTGGTGGGGGAGAAGCACCTGGCCGCGCTGGACGGACGTCCGCTGGACGACCTCGAGCCGGACTCGCTCGCGGTGCTGGAGTCGGTCCCGTCCGCGACCAAGTGGGCGCGGTCCTTCACCGCCCGGACCCGCCGGGGTACGCCGGACTTCGCCCGCCGGACCGCACCCCGGGCCGTGTCGTGCGCGGTCGAAGGCATCTCGCAGGCCTGCGTACCGGACCCGGACGACCGGCTGTACAACCTGCTCATCGCCGCGATCGCGGAATGCAAGGCCTGGGTGCCCAAGCCCGCGCCTGCTCCGATGCCGATCACGGAAGACCGGGTGGAAGTTCGCTAGCCGAGAAGTAGGCTTCACCGTGTGACGTTGGAGATCGATACCGGTAGCGGGTTGATGCCAGTCCACGAGTGGGGCTCCACGGACAGCGACACGCCGGGGGTGCTGCTCCTTCAGGAGATCTTCGGGGTCTCCGACTACATCAAGCAGCGTGCGGCGGATCTTGCTGCGCTCGGGTACTACGTGGTGGCGCCCGAGATCTACTGGCGGCTGGACGAGACCGAGCTGGACGAGTCGGACCCTGAGTTGCTGCAGCGCGCCATGGGCATCGTGCAGCGGCTCGACTGGGACCTGGCCGTTTCGGACGCGGTCGCCGCGCTGGAGTACTTGCGCAGTCGCGACCGCGCCACCGGCGTGGTCGGCTTCTGCTTCGGTGGTGGCCTCGGCTTCAACGTCGCCGCGGCCTCGTCGCCGGACGTCCTGGTGAGCTACTACGGCTCCGCGCTGCCGCGGCTCCTGGAGCTCGCGCCGAAGGTGGATGCGCGAAGCCTGCATCACTTCGGCGACGCGGACACCTATCTCGAGGTGGACGCGGTCGTCCCGGCGCTGGGCGAGGCCGAGATCCACCGGTACCCCGGCGCCGGTCACGCGTTCGACAACCCCTTGCCTGCCTTCCACCACGCGGACGCCGCCGAGCTCGCGTGGCGCCGTACCGTCGACTTCCTCTCTCGCAACCTCCCAACCTCCCAAGGAACAGCATGAGCCTGTACGACATCCCGCTGACGACCCTCTCCGGTGCACCGACCTCCCTCGGTGACTACAAGGGCAAGGCCGTCCTCGTCGTCAACGTCGCGTCGAAGTGTGGCCTGACCCCGCAGTACGAGGGCCTGGAGAAGCTCCAGGAGACGTACGCGTCCCGCGGCTTCACCGTGCTCGGTGCCCCGTGCAACCAGTTCGGCGGCCAGGAGCCGGGGACGGCGGAGGAGATCGAGACCTTCTGCTCCACGACGTACGGCGTGACCTTCCCGATGCTGGACAAGCTCGAGGTCAACGGCGACGGCCGGCACCCGCTGTACGCCGAGCTGACCGCGACGCCGGACGCCGACGGCGAGGCCGGTGACATCCAGTGGAACTTCGAGAAGTTCCTGATCAGCCCCGAAGGTACGGTCGCGGCCCGCTTCCGGCCCCGCACCGAGCCGCAGTCCGACGAGATCGTCACCGCGATCGAAGCCCAGCTCCCGGCCTAGTTACGCCTGCTCGTCAGATCGCCCACCGCGGGTCCGCGGTGGGCGATTTCTTTGGTCCGGATTCTGTTGCAACAACTCTTTCGAAAGAGTACTTTCGACGCATGCCGAACCCGCATCGTCGCCTCAGCGACCCGCGTGAACTCACCGCTCTGGCGCACCCGGTGCGGATGGCGATCATCGAACTGCTGTCGATCAGCGGTCCATTGACCGCGACCGAACTGGCCGACCGGCTCGACGAGACGCCGGCCAACTGCTCGTGGCACCTGCGGAAGCTGGCGCAGTACGGGTTCGTCGAGGAGGCCGCGGGCGGGAAGGGCCGGCAGCGACCGTGGCAGGTGCCGGGGCTCGGATTCCGTTGGGACGACGAGCACGCGTCGGGGTCGCTCGACGAGCGGCGGGCCGCGCAGGCGCTGTCCGAGGTGGTGATGGGTCGCGCGATGGACCGGCTGCGGGAGGCGCAGCAGCGCGCGCCGGAGGAGTCCGAGGAATGGCGCGAGGCGCACAGCAGCACCGAGATGGTCGCGTGGCTGACCGCGGCCGAGCTCAAGGAGATGAATGACGCGATCAATGCGGTCCTCGACCGCCATGTGGAGCGACTGACCGAACCGGAGCAGCGGCCGCCCGGCTCGAGGCTGTGTGAGTTCGTCGCGTGGGGCGTACCGACGTACCTCCCGGGGGTCGAGCCGGCATGAGGAAGCTGTTCGCACAGCCCGGGTTCCCGCGCCTCTTCGGCGGGTTGAGTACGTCGATGCTCGGCGACTCGATGATGTTGCTGGTGCTGAGCATGTGGGTGAAGACGCTCACCGGCTCCAACGCGCTCGCCGGGCTGACGTTCTTCTTCATGGTGCTGCCCGCGCTCGGTGCTCCGCTGCTCGGCGTCTGGGTCGACCGGCTGCCCCGCAAGGCGATCCTCGTCTGGGGCAACTTCGCCAGTGCGGCCGCGGTGCTCCCACTCGTGTTCGTGCGGGGCGAGAACGACGTCTGGCTGATCTGGGTGGTCGCGTTCCTGTACGGCGTCTCGTTCGTCGTCCTGCCCGCCGCCGTCAACGGGCTGCTCAAGGAGTTGCTACCGGACGACCTGCTCGTCGACGCCAACTCCAGCCTCGCCACGATCAAGGAGGGGTACCGGCTGTTCGGGCCGCTGGTCGGGGCCGCGATCTTCGCCACCGCGGGCGGCTGGCTGGTGGCGGTCGTCGACGCGGCCAGCTTCGCCGTCGCCGGACTGCTGATCGCGACGATCAAGGTCACCGAGAGCCCGGCGCCGGTGCGGAACACCTTCCGGGAGGACCTCCTTGGGGGTGTCCGCTTCCTGGTCGACGACCGGGTGCTCCGCCACGTCCTCGGTGGGCTCGCGATCTCGATCCTCGTCATCGGCTTCTTCGAGTCGTCGATCTACGCGCTGATGGACGCCTTCGACAAGCCGCCGACCTTCTCCGGCGTCTTCGTGACCTGCCAGGGCGTCGGCGCGGTCATCGGCGGACTCACCGCGAGCCGCGTCGTACGGCGTCTCGGCGAGGTCTCCGGCTGTGCGATCGGCCTGGCCGCGCTGGCCGTCGCCACCATCGTGTGCGCCGGCGCGCCCACCATCGCGGTGGTGCTGGTCGGCGCTGGCATCTGTGGTCTCGGCCTGCCGTGGACGTTCGTCGCGTTCACAACGTTGCTGCAGCGCCGCTCGCCCGGCCACCTCATCGGCCGGGTGTCGACCGCGGTCGAGGTCCTGCTGTCCACGCCGCAGGCGATCTCCCTCGCACTCGGCAGCCTGCTCGTCAGCCTGCTGAGCTACCGCACGATCTTCGTCATCATCGCGACGGTGATCCTGCTCGGCGCACTCCAGATCGTTCTCACCCTCGGCGATCAGATCCGTCGAAAGCCGACCGTCAGCGTGGAGTAGAGGACCGAAGTTGTCCTGTACTGCTTCTAGCGTGAGGGGTAGCCGACCGCGAAGGAGCAGGAATCATGACGACTGTGAACCCGATCCCCGAGGGATACCACTCGGTGACGCCGTGGATCATCGGGCGCGACACCGCCGGGCTGATGGACTTCCTGGCGGCCGCGTTCGATGCCGAGGACCTGGGCGGACGGGTCGTGGACGAGCACGGGAACATCGGGCACGCCGAGATGCGGATCGGGGACTCGGTGGTGATGATGTTCGACAAGCCGGACTGGCCGCCGACGCCGGCGTTCCTGCGGCTCTACGTGCCGGATGTGCACGAGACGCTGAAGAAGGCCGTTGCGGCCGGGGGCACGGTGGTGACCGAGCCGACGCATCTGTTCTGGGGCGATGTCGTGGCGCGGGTACACGACCCCTTCGGGAACTTGTACTGGCTGCAGACGCGGATCGAGGTTGTCGACGAAGCCGAGTTGGGGCGCCGGTTCGCCGATGAGAAGTTCACCAAGGCGCTGGAGTACGTGCAGAGCTCGTTGTTCCGCCCGGTGGGCTGATCAGTCCAGCGGTTTGGCGGGCGCGGCCTCGGAGGCCATGGCGTCGGTCAGGGTCTCGGCGGTGAGGCCGATCTGCCAGCCGCGGGCGTGGTGCTCGCGCAGGAACGTCGTCACCACGTCGAGGCTCAGGTCGGGCGGCGGCGACCATGCGAGGCGCCGGATCGTGTCGGGGGAGAGCAGGTTCTCGGTCGGCAGCCGGTGTGCCTCGGCGATCTCCGAGACCGCGGCTCGCGCGGCGGACAACCGTGCTGCCGCGTCCGGGTCGCGGTCGGCCCAGGCTCGGGCCGGCGGCGGGCCGTCGTACCGGGGTCCTTGCTTGGGGAGCTCGGACTCGGGGAGGCGGCGTGCGTGCTCGACGGCCTCCCACCAGGTCCGCATGTGCCGGTGCGCGCCGCGGCCCTTGAACGCGGTCAGGCGCTGCAGCGTGTCCCGGTCGGCCGGCATCGCCGACGCCGCCTCGACGATCGCCGCGTCGGGCAGGATCCGGCCGGGGGAGATGTCCGCGGTCTCGGCGATCTGGTCGCGGGCCTCCCACAACGCCCGTACGACGGCCAGACTCCGGCGATTGCGGACCCGGTGCATGCCCGACGTACGACGCCACGGGTCGGGCCTCGGCTCCCGCGGGGGAGCCTCGAGGATCGCGGAGAACTCCTGCTCGGCCCACTCCCACTTGCCCTCGCGGCGCAGCTCCTGCTCGATCGCGTCGCGCAGCTCGATCAGCATCTCGACGTCCAGCGCGGCGTACACGAGCCAGGGCGCGGGCAGCGGCCGGGTCGACCAGTCGGCGGCGGAGTGCTCCTTGCGCATCCGGTAGCCGAGGACTTCGCTCACCAGCGAGGCCAGGCCGACCTTCGGGTACCCGAGGAGGCGGCCGGCCAGCTCGGTGTCGAACACCGTCCGCGGCACCATCCCGACCTCGGCCAGGCAGGCCAGGTCCTGGTTGGCGGCGTGGATGATCCACTCGGTGTCGACGATCGCGTCGCCGAGCGCGGACAGGTCACCGAACGGGATCGGGTCGATCAGCGCGGAGCCGGAGCCCTCGCGGCGCAGCTGCACCAGGTACGCGCGGTGCGAGTACCGGTAACCGGACGCGCGCTCGGCGTCGACGGCGACCGGGCCCGTGCCGGAGCGGAACGCGTCGACCACCTCGGTCAGCGCGGAGTCGGAGTCGACGACCTCGGAGAGCCCGTCGCGCAGCTCGAGCAGCGGCAACTGCGCGGTCGGGTCGTCCGGGACGGGCGACTGCTGGGTCTCGGCTGGGCTCATCGGCCCCGCTGTCCGCGCCGGGTCGGCATCGCGACCACTCCCGGCGGAACCGGCGGCAGGCCGGCCGCCGTGCAGAGCACCTCGCCCCACGCCTCGGCGTGCCGGGTCACGTCCACGCTGCGACCGTCACCAGGTCCCGGTACCGGACTCCAGGACGCGCGGATCTCGATCTCCGCCGTCGCGTCGTCGTCGGCCATGCCGCCGAAGCTTTCCGATACCACTCTGGTGACGGTACCGCTCGGGGCCAGGAAGTCCGCACCCCGGTCGGTCAGCGCCTCCATCAGCCAGGTCCAGCCCACGCCACCGAGCAGCGCGTCGGTCACCATCTCCGGTTCGACGGCGGCACGCACGTACGCGACACAGCGGAAGGTCGACTGCCAGGCGTCGTTCCCGTCCGGGTCGTAGAGGATGACCAGGCGGCCGGTGGCGATGTCGTCGCCGTCGACCGTCACGTCGGCGCTGACCGCCGCCGCATGCGGTGCGATCCGCTGCGGTGCGGGCATCTCCTCGACGAATACCTCGGGCCGGAACCGGGCACCGCGCAATTGCGACACTGCCTCGGCGAACTCCGCGGGTGGCGCGTCGACCTGCTTGCGGGCACCCATGCTTCGCAGCCTACGACTGATTACTCACCGACGCTGCTCTCGACGCGCCGGTAACAGGCCGCGACCACCCTGTGAGCAGCCTGAAGGCGGCGTGGGATCATCGCTCTGTGCCCTTGACAGACACCTCGGCGACCGCCCGTTCTCCCTTCCTGCTCGCGGCCCGCGGCGAGCCCGGACCGCACACGCCGGTCTGGTTCATGCGCCAGGCGGGGCGTTCGCTGCCGGAGTATCACAAGGTCCGTGAGGGGACCACGATGCTCGAGTCGTGTATGCGTCCCGACCTCGTCGTCGAGATAACGCTGCAGCCGGTACGCCGTTACGGCGTGGACGCGGCGGTCTTCTACTCCGACATCGTCCTGCCGCTGAAGTCGGTCGGTTTCGACATCGAGATCAAGCCCGGCGTCGGCCCGGTGGTCGCGAACCCGATCCGCGACGCCGCCGGCCTGGAGACGGTCCGCCCGGTCACACCGGCCGATGTGCCGTACATCACCGAGTCGGTGCAGCAGTTGGTCTCCGAGCTCGGCGGGACCCCGCTGATCGGGTTCGCGGGCGCGCCGTTCACGGTCGCGTCGTACCTGGTCGAGGGTGGGCCGAGCAAGGACCACGCCAAGACGAAGGCGCTCATGCACGGCAACCCGGCGCTGTGGCACGCGCTCGCGGACCGGTTGGCCGATGTCGCCATCGCGTACCTCTCGGTCCAGGTCGAAGCGGGTGCGTCCGCGATCCAGCTGTTCGACTCGTGGGCGGGCGGGCTGTCGCCGCGGGACTACGAGCGGTTCGTCGAGCCGCACTCGGCCAAGGTCTTCGACGCGCTGGCGTCGTACGACGTACCGCGGTTGCACTTCGGCGTGAACACGGGCGAGCTGCTCGGCCTGATGAGCGCGGCCGGCGCCGACGTCGTCGGGGTCGACTGGCGCGTGCCCCTGGACGAGGCGGTACGGCGGATCACGGCGGCCGGCGCGGGTCCGAAGCCGGTGCAGGGCAACCTGGACCCGGCGCTGCTCTTCGCCGGCTGGGACGCCCTCGAGCCCGAGATCGACCGGATCCTGGCCGAGGGGCACGCGGCACCCGGTCACATCTTCAACCTCGGCCACGGTGTCCCGCCGAACGCCGACCCCGAGGTCCTCGGCCGGATCGTCAAGTACGTCCACGCGAAGTCCGCCCGTGTACCTGCCTGACCACGAGGTGACGCTGGAGCGTCTCACCGCAGCGCACGCCGACGCCGTACTGGCGTTCGAGCTGGAGAACCGCGAGTACTTCGCCTCGTGGGTGTGGGACCGCGGTGACGACTACTTCACGTCCTTCGCGGCCATTCACGCGGCCCGCCTGGCCGAGCAGGAGGCTGGGGTCTGCCAGTTCCACGTCCTGGTGGACAAGTCCGGTGCGGTGGTCGGCAGGGTGAACCTGGTCGACCTCGAGAACGGGTCGGCCGAGCTCGGCTACCGGATCGCGGAGAAGGCCGGCGGCAAGGGGCTCGCCACGGCCGCGGTGCGCGCGGTCATCCAGCTCGCTGCGTCGGAGTACAGGCTGACGAGGCTGTGGGCGGGGGCGTCGGACCGCAACCCCGCGTCGCAGACGATCTTGACGCGGGCAGGCTTCCGGCCGATCGGCAAGTCGAACACGGACCTGGGACCGGGGACGAGGTACGAGCTGATGCTGGAGGACTCGTGAGCAGGGTGGTTGTGGTTGGTGGCGGGATCAGCGGGCTGGCGGCTGCGTACGCGCTGGCGACCGGGCCGAATCCTCCACAGATCACCGTGCTCGAGGGGTCGCCGCGGCTCGGGGGCAAGCTGGCGGGCGATGAGCTCGAGGGTGTGCCGGTCGACCTGGGCGCCGAGTCGGTGCTGGCCCGGCGGCCGGAGGCGGTCGACCTGATTCGCGCGGTCGGGCTCGGCGACGACCTGGTGCATCCGGCCACGACGTCCGCCGGGCTATGGGTCGGGGACCGGATCCGGGCGATCCCGCCGACCATCATGGGCGTCCCGGTCGACCCGGCCACGACGGTCGACGTACTCGGATCATCGGCCGCTTCCCAGGTCGCACATGAGGCGGAGTTGCCCGCGCCGGCGCTCACCGAGGACGTTGCGATCGGACGGTTCGTCGGGGAGCGCATGGGGTCGGCGGTGACGGACAAGCTGATCGATCCGCTGCTCGGCGGGGTGTACGCCGGCAAAGCCGAGGAGATCTCGCTGGCGGCCGCGGTCCCGGAGCTCTACGCCAAGCTGCGGACGGCCCCGAGCCTGCTCACGGCGACCGCCGAGCTGCGGGAGGCAGGACAGCGTCGGGCCGGTCAGCCGGTGTTCGCGGGCGTCGTCGGTGGGGTCAACCGGGTGATCGAGGCGCTGGAGAAGGATCTGACGGCTCGTGGTGTCGACATCCGGCGCAAGCTCGCCGTACGGCGGATCACGCGGACGGCCGATGGATACACGCTGGAGGCCGGGCCGGTGCCGGCTCCGACTCTGCTGACCGCGGACGCCGTGATCGTCGCCGTACCCGCGGCGCCCGCGGCCCGGATGCTGGCCGACCTGGTGCCGGCGGCATCGACCGAGCTGGCGACGATCGAGTACGCGAGCATGGCGATCGTGACGCTGGCGGTCCGGAAGAAGGACTGGCCGGCTGATGCGATCGGGTCGGGGTTCCTCGTGCCGTCGGTGGAGGGGCGGACGATCAAGGCTGCGACGTACTCGCACGCGAAGTGGGAGTGGTCGAGCGAGGCCGGGGGAGACCTGGCGGTACTGCGTGCCTCGGTCGGACGGCTCGGTGAGGAGTACGTGTTGCAGCGGTCCGATGAGGAGCTGATAGCGCTGGCCACCGCGGACCTCGGGCGTGCCATGGGGTTGCAGGCGCCGGTGGTCGGGTCCCTGGTGACTCGCTGGGGTGGTGGGCTTCCGCAGTACGCCGTGGGTCACCTGGACCGCGTCGACCGACTGGAGGCGGCCGTGCAGGCGGAGCCCGGTCTGGCTGTGTGCGGAGCGGCGTACCGGGGCGTCGGGATCGCCGCCTGCGTGGCGTCGGGTGGCAAGGCGGCCACCCGGGTGCAGGCTCATCTGGCCACATTGGAGACAATGGGTTCGTGACAGAGAAGCCGAAAGCTCGCGAACTCAACAATGTGATCCGGTACACCCTGTGGTCGGTCTTCAAGGTCGAGACGCCGCTGGGGGACGCGGACCGGGACGAGCTGACCGCTGAGCTGTCCGACCTGCTGGCGAAGCTGCGGGCCGACGACGACGTGGTGATCCGCGGCATCTACGACGTCGAAGGATTCCGGGCCGACGCCGACTTCATGATCTGGTGGCACGCGCCGACGTCGGACTCGCTGCAGAAGGCGTACCACGCGCTGCGCCGGTCGAGGCTCGGGCGGCACCTGGTTCCGGTCTGGTCGCAGTTCGCGCTGCACCGGCCGGCGGAGTTCAACAAGAGCCACATCCCGGCGTTCCTGGCCGACGAGGAGCCGCGGGCCTACGTGTGCGTCTACCCGTTCGTGCGGTCCTACGAGTGGTACCTGCTGCCGGACGAGGAGCGGCGCTTCATGCTGGCCGAGCACGGCAAGATGGCGCGCACCTACCCGGACGTGCGGGCGAACACGGTGGCGTCGTTCGCGCTCGGCGACTACGAGTGGATGCTGGCGTTCGAGGCCGACGAGCTGCACCGGATGGTCGACCTGATGCGCGATCTGCGCGCGTCCACGGCCCGGCGGCACGTCCGCGAGGAGATCCCGTTCTACACCGGCAAGCGGACCGAGCTCGGCGAGCTGGTCGCGAACCTGGCGTAGCGGACGTGCACCGCAAGGCGTTCCCGGTCCTGTACGTCGCCGACGTACGCCGGTCCGTGGAGTTCTACACGCTGCTCGGCTATGAGTCGACGTACCAGTTCCCGCTCGAGGGCGACCCGCACTACGTCGGCCTGGAACGCGGTGACTCCTCGCTCGGGCTGTCCGACGTGAGCTGGCCGGAAGCCCAGCTCGGCATCACCGTCGGTACGGCGCCCCGCTTCGAGCTCTTCGTGTACGTCGACGACGTCGAAACGGCTGTGGAATCCTTCCGGGCCGCCGGGTACAAAGTCCTGCAGGAGCCGGCGACCATGCCCTGGGGCGAGCGCCAGGCCTACATCTCCGACCCCGAAGGCAACCCGGTCGCCCTCGCCACCCCGATTTAGGTCCCCGGCTTCTGGAACAGGTAGTCCTCGGCGCGCATGGACGAGGGCGGCTTGACGTCGTCGGGGAGCAGTTCGCGCAGGTCGCGTTCGGTCAGGCTGTCCGCGTCGCGGGTGGACAGCCGGGTCGCCTGGTTGGAGATGGCCTCCTCGAGCACGTTCCGGATGAACCGGCCGTTGCCGAAGTTGTGGCTGCGCGGCGCCGGCGGGATGACGCTGCGGACCTTGGCCAGCACGTCGTCGGTGTAGATCATGCCCTTCTGCCCGGCCTGCAGCTCGAAGATCGCGATCAGCTGGTCGTTGTCGTACTCGCTGAACGACAGCAGCTTCGGGAACCGTGAGGCCAGCCCGGTGTTGGACTCCATGAACCGCTGCATCTCGCGGTGGTACCCGGCGACGATCACGATGCAATCGTCGCGGTGGTCCTCCATCATCTTCAGGATCGTGGTGACGGCTTCGAGGCCGAAGTCGCCCGGGCTGTTCTCCGGTACCAGGGTGTACGCCTCGTCGACGAACAGCACCCCGCCGAGCGCCTCGCGGAACTTGGCCGCGGTCATCGGCGCAGTCTGGCCGACGCTGGAACCGACCAGGTCGGACCGGTCGACCTCGACCACGTGACCCTGCTCGAGTACGCCGAGCTGCTTGTAGATCCGGCTGAGCAGCCGGGCGATCGTGGTCTTGGCGGTACCGGGCTTGCCGACGAACACCATGTGCCGGGCGCGCTCGTGCGTCGGGAGGCCGAGCTCCATGCGGCGCAGGTTGGTCCTGACCTCGGCCACCATCCGGCGGACCGCGTCCTTGACCGAGTCCAGCCCGATCAGCGTGTCCAGCTCGGCGAGCGGGTTGTCCCCAGGCGTAGCCCCGGGAAGAACCAACTCCTCAGGCTCAGGCCGGCTCTGAGGAGCGACGGACTCCGGAGCGACGTCGGCGATCGGCGCAGGCTCAGGCTGGGCCGGCGGCTCGGGCTCAGGAGCGATCTCGGCCACAGGTTCGGGCGCGGGGACGGCCGCGATCCTCGGCTCCGGGACAGCCTCGACCGGCCGGCGGTGGTCTTCGTGGAGGTGCCGGAAGAAGGTAGTCAGGTCCGGGATCTGCGGGTCCGGCCAGGGTGCGTCCGACAAGACGCCGGACAGGTGGACCGACACGCGGGTAGCGGCCGCGGCCCAGGAGCGCGCGAGTACCTGCTGGTCGTCGCGCACCGCACGGGCGAGCCACTCGGTGTTCCCGGCCAGCCAGGCGGCCGGCTCGAAGTCGTCCTTGGTGTCGGCGACGGCGTTCACCACGTCCCAGCCGGCGCCGCCCATGACCTGACCCACGGCCGGGGGAAGGCCGTCGAGCCCGGTCGTCAGGATCAGCTGAGCCATCAGCTGGGCGAAGGAGCCGGCCTGGTCGTCTGGAACCGTCATCAGCAGCTTCGTGTGCGCGTCCTGCAGCGTGCTGAGCGAGTACTGCAGGGCCGACGCGGAGCCGGCCAGCTCCGGCAGCACCGCGCGCTCGTTGTCGCTGAGCGCGGCCGTCCGCCAGAACTGAGCGATCGTCTCGTAGTCGGCGAGCGCGTGCATGCGAGTGACCTCGCGGTCGGCCAGCACCCGGTCGAACACGGTGGTCAGAACGCGGGCGCGAGCCGCCATCGGCGGCGCGTCGACGAACAGGCTTACCACGTCCCGAGACAGTTGCAGCGCCTGCCGGCGGGCCTGCTCGGGGAAGCTCCGTGCACCAGACACCGCCTGCAGCGGCCAGTCGGTGTCCGCGACCCGGATCACGTATCCGGCGCCGCCGAACCGGTACGGCGGCCGGTAGAAGTCCCGGGTGAGTTCGGCCGCGACGTCGGCGTACTCGCCGTGCAGGACCGGGATCCAGCCGGTCAGCAGCGGGGCGACCTGATGGGTGAACCACACCGCGGCCGGCGTCCCGTTGACGAAGTCCGGAAAGGCGGCCGGCCGCAGCGTGTTCGCGTCCTCGGCCCAGGTGCGCAGCTGGCTGCGGACACCGGCCAGCCAGTCGCCCGGCACCTCCCAGGGCTGGTCGGCAGCAAGGACATCGAGAACGCCGGGTCTCCGGGTGTCGTCAGCCACGCTGGCTCACTTTAGTGCGTCAGCGGGCGACGCCCGGAGCATCCTCATCCCGCGTGGGTGATGTCGGTCCGTGGCGGCGGGTGATCGACTTCTGACGGTCGGCACCAGGGCAATCGAGAGGGCTGCGACATGGGTGGTGTCATCGGCGAGATCCTGCCGCTCGCGCTGGGCGTGGCGATCAGCCCGATTCCGGTGATCGCGGCGATTCTCATGCTGCTCTCGCCTAGGGCGGGGTCGACGAGTATCGGATTCCTGGCCGGCTGGGTGGCCGGGATCGCCGTCGCGGCGACGGCGTTCACCTTGCTGTCCGCGCTCCTGCCCGAGACGGACTCCGACGCCTCGAAGCCGGTGCTCGGCACGATCAAGCTGGTGCTGGGGGCACTGCTCATCCTGCTGGCGGTCCGTGAGTGGCGAGGCCGGCCTCGGACCGACGCCGAGCCGGCGCTGCCGAAGTGGATGTCGGCCATCGACACGCTGACCCCGGTCAAAGGACTCGGCCTCGGCTTCCTGCTCTCGGCCCTGAACCCGAAGAACCTGATCATGGCCGCCGGGGCCGGCATCGCCATCGGGACCGCATCACTCGGCACGGGTCAGGTCGTCGTGGTGCTGGTGATCTTCACCGTGATCGCCGCGTCCACCGTCGCCGTCCCGGTGCTGGCCTACCTCGCGGCCGCCGACCGGATGGCCGCCCCACTCGAGTCGCTCCGCGGCTGGCTGGTCCACGAGAACGCCGTCGTCATGGCGACCCTTCTCCTGGTGATCGGGGTCGTCATGATCGGCAAGGGCATCGGCAGTTTCTAGGCGGCCCGGCCCTCAGGCTGAGGCGGGCTCGAGGTTGAGGCTGACGCTGTTGATGCAGTAACGGAGGTCGGTGGGGGTGTTGTAGCCCTCACCTTCGAAGACGTGGCCCAGGTGGGACCCGCAGTTGGCGCACCGGACCTCGACGCGCTTCATGCCCAGGGTGGAGTCCTCGATGTACTGGACCCGGTCCTCGGCCAGCGGCGCGAAGAACGACGGCCAGCCGCAGTGCGAGTCGAACTTGTTCTCGCTTCGGAAGAGTTCCGCGTCACACGCCCGGCACTTGTAGACCCCGACGGTCTTGGTGTCGGTGTACTCACCGGTGAACGGCCGCTCGGTGCCGGCCTTGCGCAGCACGTGGAACTCGGCGGGGGAGAGCTGCGCCTTCCACTCCGCCTCGGACTTACTCACGGCGTACTGCTTGATGTCATCTGTCACGACCCCAGTATCGGCGCCCGGGCAAGCAAAACCCCGCCCGGACGCCGTACGTAAGGGTCCCGTGATCGGTCAGCGCACCCAGGACGGGAGCGGGATGACGCGGACCACCTGGGGGTCGTGGTCGCTGATCTGGTCCGGGAACTCGGCGTTCATGTGGACCACGTCGTACGTCGAGGCCGGCTGCAGGTTCCTCGAGATCAGGATCTGGTCGAGGATCTGGCTGTTGCCCTCGAACACGTAGCTGTAGCGCTCCTTCAGCGGCAGCGTCCGTGGCATGTCGATCAGCGCGGTCTTGCCCGACCCGACCAGGATGTCGGCTGTCTCGGACCAGTCGAAGTCGTTCAGGTCACCGAGCACGATCACGTTCGCGCCCTTGTCCTTGGCGAAGATCTCGTCGGCGAACCCGCGGACCGCCTGGGCCTGCAGGTGCCGCTTCGCCGCGGTCACCTGGACCGGCGGCTGGGTGCGGCCCCACAGCGGGTCGTCGCCGCCCTTGGAGCTGAAGTGGTTGACCACCACGAACAGGCTCTGACCGTGCCAGGTGAACTCGCCGGCCAGCGGGACACGGGTGGCGTCCCAGGCCGCCGTGTTGCCCGGGTCGACGCGACCCGGCGACGAGCTCAGGTGCGGCCGGCCGAACCGGTCGGTGGTGATCGTGGTCGCGACCGTCGAGGTGCCACCCGGGCGGTCGACGAACTTCACCGGCTTGTCGGTCCGGTACAGGAATGCGACCCGGATGTTCCCGCCCGGCTCGCCGCCCTCCTTGTTGTTGACCGGATCGATCTGGCGGTAGTCGTACTTCGGTCCGCCCGCATTCTGGATCGCGGCGACGAGCAGGTCGAGGGTGACGTCGGCCGCGGTGGTGCCGGAGTTCGTGGCGCCGTCGTTGTCCTGCACTTCCTCCAGGCCGATGATGTCCGGCGCCGCGAGGTTCTTCACCACCGCCTGGGCCAGCCCGTCGAACTTGGCGTCACCGTCGGACGGGTCCAGGTTCTCCACGTTGAACGTCGCCACCGACACCTGCAGCGGCGAGGACTTCTGCGTCGTCTCCCGCTGCACGCCACCGTCGATCACGGTCGGGGTCACGGTCGGCAGGAACTTGAAGTTCCCGAACGAGTAGTCCAGGACACCGGTCACCACGCCGGCCAGCTTGTCGCCCGTCTTCGCGTCCGGGATGGGCGTGAGTACGTCGTCGAGCAGCACGCGCTCGGGGTTGCTGTCGGTCTTCTGCAGCAGGATGCCGCCGCGCACGGTCCGGACGCCGGACCCGGCCGGTACGACGGACAGTTCGCGGAACGAACTGGTCGGGCCGGTCACCTCGGGCTGGTCGATCCCCAGCCACATCCCCTCCAGCGACTCCCAGAAGTCGAGCCCGTCGTTGGCCGGGTCGAACGCCGTGCTGGTGGTCTCCACGTCACCGTTGGAGTCGTCGTCGATCACGGTCGACGGCGGGACGCGCCCACCCGGGCCGACGATCGTCGGTGCCGGTACGGCGGCGGTGCCGGTGACGGTGATGGTCGGGTTGGTGAGCTCCGTGGTGGTCAGGTTGTCGGTGCCCGAGCCGCCGGGGCGGAACTCGGCGACCGTGCCCTTGACCGTGACCGCGTCACCGACTGACACCGTCGGCGCGGAGCTGGTGAAGACGAACAGGCCCTCGCTGGTCGCCGGGTCGTTGTCCGGCTGCGGGTCCTGGAACCAGAACCCGTTCGTGGTCTTCGCGGTGACCACACCGGTCACGTTCTCGGCCACCTTGCCGTTCAGCGGCGACAGGTGCGCGGCGCCCTGGATGTCGTGGATCTTCGCGTCGACCGGCGGTTCGGTCGGGGTCGAGGTCAGCGTGCCCGGCGAGGGGTTGCCCACGGCGAAGTCGGCACCGTTGTTGTCGGTGTCCTTCGTCGGGTCGATCCGCGCCGCGGACGCCGTGTTCGACAGCGTGCCGGTCGGCGCGGTCTCGGAGTCGTTCGCCGCGGTGCCGTAGCCCACGTAGTCGCGAACGGACGGGTCGGCGTGGCAGGCCGAGCCACACGCGAGCGCGGTCTGGGTGGTGACCAGCGCGACCTTGCCGGCGCCCGCCGCCATCATGATCGTGCCCGAGACGTCCGGAGTCGGCATCGGTGCGCCGTTCCCCGCGCCGGCGCCCTCCTGGACCAGGTACGCCGCTCCCGGGGCGATGCTGCCCGTCAGCTTCGTGACCTGCCAGGTCGTGCCACCGGCCGCGGCGTACTGGACCGACCAGCCGCTCACGTCGACCGGGGCCGAGCTGTTGTTCGTCAGCTCGATGAAGTCATTGGTGTACGGCGCGCCGCTGTTGCCGCCACCGCCGTACACCTCGGTGATGACCACGTCGGCGGACGCGGCCGCGGCCGGTCGGGCCACGAACGCGGCCACCCCGGCGAAGACGAGACTGGAAGTGACCACGAGGGCGCCCAGGCGGCGCCGTGATCGGATCTGGGCAGACATGTGCCGGATTCTCACACCGGGACCCTGCCCGGCCAAGGTCCAACACGTGAACACCAGGTACGTGCCCGAAAGGCACGGGTGATCATTCGCCGGGCGCGTGCGCGTGCAGTGCGAGCAGGTGGTGGACCTCCAGCGGCTCGGCCTTCCCCTTGAGCGTGAGCAGGCCCAGCGACTCGGTGACAGCGTCCGGCAGGAGCTCCTTGGTCCCAGGGCCGATGGCGACGCCGCCGCCCGGAGCCTTGCCCTCGATCCGGGACGCCACGTTCACGGTGTCGCCGATGACGGTGTGGGTCCGCCCGCCCTCGGTCCCGAGCAGGCTGACCGACGCGATGCCGCTGTTGATCCCGACCCGGAACTGCGGCCAGTGCGGGTGCGCTGCCCGGACAGCGACCGCCGCCTCCTGCAACGCGAGCCCTGCCGCGGCCGCCCGGGCCGCGTGGTCCGGCTGATCACCGCGCTTGTTGAAGGTCACCATCAGCGCGTCCCCGATGATCCGGTCGACCACGCCGCCATGCCGCCGTACGACGGGCGGAACGACCACCTGGAAGTACGTGTTCAGCATCGCCGTGATCTCGGCCGGACCGTGCTTCTCGGAAAACGTCGTGAATCCCTCCAGGTCCGCGAACAGGACGCTCAGTTCACGCTGTCCCGAGACGGTGTCCTCCAGGTACAGATCCGCGAACCGCTCCTCGTACCACTGGATCCGCACCCCGGCCATGACCAGCACGAACGCGGCGAGCATGAGCACGTGCCACTCCCACCACGACAGCGCCCAGTTCCGGGCGAACACCAGCGCGACCATCGCCTCGGCCAGCAGCACGAACGCGGCGACCATCGACAACAGCATCAGCGACGGCCGCTCCCACCACGTCCGCAGATAACGAGCCGCGGCGATGACGTAAAGCAGGACAGCCGGTACGGCCAGCGCCGTAAGGATGCCGTCGGCAACCTCAGGCACCGCCGTGGCGTGCAGCGGTGGCAGCCGGAGTACGGAAGCCGCAGCCCACAACGCCATCAGCGTGAGCAGTCCGGCCCGAAGCCACCGCCCCCAGCGGACCGCCGCAACCGCCCTCCCACCCGACAGATTCAGGCTGGACAAGAACGCGAACACCGACCCCAGCGCCACACCTACCGGAGTCGCGAGCGTGAACCCGGCGTTCGGTGTGTCCAGCAACACCTTCGGCGTGGCCAGCGCGTGCAACCCGAGAAACCCGGCCGCCGACAGAAACGTCAGTGACACCAGCAGCACCCGCGGATCGCCCCGCCGAATCGCCGCAGCACCGGTCGCATACGCCAGTACGGCGCTCGACCCGGCCGTCACCAGCACCAGCCAGAAGTGCGACGGGTGATGTTCCCAGTGCACGTCGAGCCGCGGCTCGCGGATCAGCAGGATCAGCCCGGCCAGCGGGATGAGCAGCGCCAGTGCGGTCAGCGCGACCATTGCCGGGGTGTAGACGAACCGCTGCGATGTTGTCTGGTTCACCCGCTCGCGCTCGCGATCAGGCATCCGACGAGACCTTGAAGTGGGTGTGGATCTGCGACACGACCACCGAGCCCTCGCCCACCGCGGACGCGACCCGTTTCACCGACCCGCTACGCACATCCCCGATCGCGAACAATCCCGGGACGGTCGTTTCGTAAGGCTGCGGCGGCCGCTCCTCGGGCCAGCGCGGATCCGCGGCTGCGTCCGAGCCGGTCAGCACGAATCCGTGCTCCTCGCGGCCGAGCTCCTCCGGCAGCCAGCCGGTCCCCGGCACCGCGCCGATCATCACGAAAAGCCCGTTCGCGGGCAGCGTCTCCTCGGCGCCGGTCTCGCGATCCCGCACCGTCACCTCCTGCAGCCGTCCTTCGCCGCTACCGCCGACGACCTCACAGGAGGCGCGCACCGTCACGTTGGGCGCGGCGTCGATCTCATCGATCAAGTACTGCGACATGCTCGCGGTCAGGTCCTTGCCCCGGATCACCAACGTGACCTGCCGGCAGTACCGGGCCAGGTGCAGCACGGCCTGCCCGGCCGAGTTCCCGCCGCCGACCACGCAGGCGTCAAGCCCCTTCAAACCATGGGCTTCCGACACACTGGCGCCGTAGTAGACGCCGTTTCCCATCAGCTTCTCCAGCGACGGTACGGCGAGCCGCCGATAGGACACCCCGGTCGCCAGGACCACGGCCCGCGCCGTCACCTCGCCCACATCACCGATCACGGCGACGAACTGGCCGTCCCGCCTCTCGATCGTCTCCACCGTCCGCATCAGCATGAAATGCGCACCGAACACCCACGCCTGCTGATAGCCCCGCTGCGCCAGCTCCGACCCGCGGATCCCGCGCGAGAACCCGAGGTAGTTGCGGATCAGCGAGCTCGTTCCGGCCTGCCCGCCGATCGACTCCCGTTCCACCACCAGCGTCCGCAGCCCCTCGGACGACGCGTAGACAGCCGCCGCCAGCCCACCCGGGCCGGCGCCGATCACGAGCACGTCGAACGACGAATCCTCGCCCTCGGCCAGCCTCGTCGACACACCCCACGCCTCGGCGATCTCCACATCGGTCGGATCGTGCAGTACGGCGCCACCCACCGCCGACATCCACACCAGCACACCGTCGCCCGGATCCGGTTCCCCGATGTAGGCCAGGACGTCGTTCGCCAGGTCCGAACCGCTGGGCCGAAAAGCGCTCGGGATGCCGTTGCGCGCGAGCAGGCTGCGGATCTCCTGACCACGGACCGAAGTGGCCGAGGCGATCACCACCACCTCACGCCAGTTCGCGACCTCGTACCGCGACCACTCCTGGACGAACTCCGCCACCGTTCGGTGGAACAGCTCGTCGTGCGCGATCCACGGCTTGAGTACGTAGTAGTTGATGTCGCCGACCGACATCGCGGCCAGGATCGCGGTGGCGGTCGCCCGGTCCGCCCACGCACCCCACTCGATCAGCAACGCCCGGCGGGCGTCGGGATGCAGTGTCCGGGACGCCGCGAAGATCTCGGCGCGGTGCTCGTCCGGGATGGCATGGTCGACCAGGACAACGGCGACTCGTTGTCCCGCATCGTGTGCCCGGCGTAGGGAGTCGAGTGCGGCGGCGGCCGACGGTTCGCCGCGCACTCGGAAGTCCGCGCCGAAGCCGCGTTCCAGCTCTGTCTCGCATCGGTCCAGACGCCCAGGGTCAGCGTCGACCACGAGCAGTAACGGCCGTGCGCGATGCAGCTTGTTCAATGCCCCGGGATCCCCGCCCATGCTTGTGACGGTAGGTCGGCCGCACCGGGGGAGCAATGGCCAAAACGTTTGTTCGCCGGTCCTGCCCGCCCCAGTGGGACAGGACCGGCGAAGTTGTCACAGTCAGTCAGTTGACGCTGACTGCGGACCACGCGGCGGCGACGGTTGCGCGCTCGGTGCTGTTGGCGCCGTACAGGTCGGTGGCCGCGTTCAGGGTCGCGGTCCGGGCCTGGGCGTACGTCGTACCGGTGGTCATGTAGGTGGTCAGTGCCCGGTACCAGATCTTGCCGAGCTTGTCGTGGCCGATGCCGGTGACGGTCGAACCGTTGCAGGTCGGCGAGTTGTGCGGCAGGCCGCCGATCGTCTTCGCGCCGGAGCCCTCGGCGAGCAGGTAGGCGAAGTGGTTCGCGATCCCGGAGGAGTAGTGCACGTCGAGGTTGCCGACGCCCGAGGACCAGCAGTCGGGGGAGTTGCCGTCCTTGCTCGGCTTGTCCATGAACCGCAGCGCCGGGCGGTCCTTCATGATCTCTTCGCCGATGTAGTAGTCGCCCGGGTCGGCCGCCTTGTTCGAGTAGAACTCGACGAGGGTGCCGAAGATGTCGCTGGTCGCCTCGTTCAGGCCGCCGGACTCACCGGAGTAGGTCAGGTTCGCGGTCGCCGAGGTGACGCCGTGGGACATCTCGTGGCCGGCCACGTCGATCGACACGAGCGGACCAGCGACGACGTTGTCGCCGTCGCCGTACGTCATCTGCTTGCCGTCCCAGAACGCGTTCACGTAGTTGGTGCCGTAGTGCACCCGGCTCGGGACGCCCTTGCCGTCGTTGAAGATGCCGTTCCGGCCATGGATGTTCTTGTAGTAGTCGAACGTGGTCGCGGCGCCGTAGTGCGCGTCCACGGCGGCGGTGGCCCGGTTCGCGTTGGTGCCGGTGCCCCAGTGGTTGTCCGCGTCGGTGAAGCGCGTCGGCGTCGGGCAGCCGAGGCCGAACAGCTGGCACAGGATGGAGTCGGTCTTGTTGTTCGCGTCGGCGGTGAAGCCGTTGCCGCGGGCCGGGTCGGTCAGTGTGAAGCCGCCGGTGGCCGGCGTGGTGTCGAGCGGCACGGTCCCGCTGTACAGGCTCTGGCCGTCACCGGTCGCCGTCTCGATGTGCTGCTCGCTGACCAGCTTGGCACCGGTCAGGGCGTCCACGGTCGTGGTGATCTGGCTCGGCGTACCGTCGGCCTGGGTGCCGACCGTGGTGACCAGGTAGGCCAGTCGCGGCGCGCCCTTGCGGGCCTCGATCACCAGCGTGGGCTTGCCCTCGGCCTTCAGGCCCTTGCCGAGTGCCTTCGAGGTGGCCGCGGCGACGCTGACCTTCGGCGTCCGGTTCACGTTCGCGCTGCGGCTCAGCGTCAGGCTGGCGCTCTGGAAGCTGCCGTCCTTGGCCTGGTGGACGACCACGTCACCACCGAGGACCTGGAGCCCACCGATGGTCCGGTCCATCCGGACGTGGCTGGCGCCGTCGGGGTCGACGATGACGTCCTTGACCACGAACGCGTCGGCACCGGTGGCCCGCAGTACGGCGAGATTCTCGCCGATCGCGGCCTTGGCCCGGGCAACGGCCGCGGCAGGTGTGGGGACGGGGTCTGCGGTCGGTGCACCCGTAGCGGTGGTGGCACTGGACAGACCGAGGGCGGTAGTGGTCGCCACTGCGGTGGCAGCGGCGAACAGGGCGGATCTGTTCATCCTCGTGCTCCTTCAGAGGTGTCCCGGGGGCCTCACGCCCCAGGAACGAGGTGCAGGAACGTTACCGCTCGGTCACCTACCGTGGCCAGAGGTTGAGAAAAGTTGCCTTTCCTGCAGCCTTGCGGGAAATTCCGCGTTTTCGTCGTCGTCGGGCGATAGCGTCGCGGCATGGCGAAGAGCACAGCGGTGGTGGTCACCGTGGGAGACCGCGAGGTCCGGGTGTCCAGCCCCGATCGGGTTGTCTACGCAGCGACCGACTGGGCTCCGGAGGTCACGAAGCTGCAGGTCTGCGAGTACTTCATCGGTGTGGCTCCCGCGTTCATGCGAGCCTCCGGCGACCGTCCGGTCGCCCTGGAACGCTGGCCCGGTGGGTGGCGCGAGGGGATGACGCTGTCGGTGGATGCGACCGGTCGTCAGACCGGGGACGGCTTCTACTCCAAGCGCCTCCCCAAGGGTGCGCCCGACTGGCTCCAGACCTGCCGCATCCTGACGCCGAACGGCCGCCCGATCGACGAGCTGTGCCTGACGGAGCCTGCCGCCGCGGTGTGGGCGGCCCACATGGGCACGCTGACCTTCCACCCGTGGGCCGTGCGGAGCAACGATCTCGACCACCCCGACGAGCTGCGCCTCGATCTCGATCCACAGCCCGGCGCGACGTTCGCCGACGCCCGGCGGGTGGCCGGCGTCGCCCGTGAACTTCTCGAGGAGCTGGGCCTTCGGGGATATCCGAAGACCAGTGGCAACCGGGGTATCCACATCTACGTGCGGATCCGGCCGGAGTGGACCTTCGACCAGGTCCGGCACGCCGCCGTCGGCCTCGGCCGCGAGCTCGAGCGCCGTGACGACGGCGTGACGACGGCCTGGTGGAAGGAGGAACGCGGCGAGGCTTCGATCTTCCTGGACTTCAACCAGAACCTCCGCGACCGCACGGTGGCGGGCGCCTGGTCGCTGCGACCGCGGCCGGGTGCGCCGGTCAGTACGCCGATGACCTGGGACCGGCTTGCCGAGGTGGACGACCCGCGTGCCTTCAACCTGCACACGGTTCCGGACTACCTCGCCGACGGCGATCCCTGGGCGGACATGGACGACACGGCGTACCCGCTCGATCCGTTGCTGCGCCTGTGGGAGGAGCTCCCTGGCGGAGAGCTGAACTTCCCACCCGACTACCCGAAGATGCCGGGAGAGCCGCCCCGCGTCCAGCCGAGCAAGAAGGTTGCCGAGCACTGGGACGAGCAGGGCAACCGCATCGCCCCCGACTGACACTTTTCGGGGCTGTCTCGTCGGAGTGGTGTCAACAACTCATCCGCTAAGGAGAAGACACCACTATGGACGCCCGTTTGGATCTGTTCACCAATCCGGTCGCGATGAAGTTCATCAAGCATGTCAACGCGGGGAGCCTGGTTGCGCGGTCGGCCGGCGTGCCGATCGACACGCTCGAGCTGATGGCGTTGCGCATCAGCCAGATCAACGGCTGCGCGGTCTGCGTCGACATGCACACCAAGGACGCGATCGAGCGCGGGGAGACCTCGCTGCGCCTCAACCTGGTCGTGGCCTGGCGGGAGGCGACGGTCTTCACCGAGGCCGAGCGCGCCGCCCTCGCGCTGGCGGAGGAGGGCACCCGGCTCGCCGACGCCGCACCGGGGGTCAGCGACGAGGTGTGGGCCAACGCGGCCAAGCACTACAACGAGGAGCAGCTTGCGGCGCTCATCGCCACCATCGCGATCATGAACACCTGGAACCGCCTGAACATCATCACCCAGCAGCCGGCCGGCGACTACGTGCCCGGCCAGTGGGGCTGACGGTCAGATCGTTCGCAAGGCCCCGCCGTCGACCGGGATGATCGTCCCGGTGATGTAGGAGGCGGCGGGGGAGAGGATGAAGGCGGCGACGCGGCCGAACTCGTCGGGGTCGCCGTAACGACGCAGGGGGATGGTCTTCTCGGAGGCGCGCCTGGCCGCCTCCGGGTCGCCACCCTTGCCGTCGAGCTCCTTCAGGCGGTCGGTCGCGATCCGGCCGGGCATCAGGCCGTTCACCCGGGTGCCGTTCGGGCCGAGCTCGTCGGCCAATGTCTTCGCGACCATCGCGAGACCGGGACGCAGGCCGTTGGAGATGGCCAGTCCGCTGATCGGGGACTTCACCGACGACGACAGTACGAAGGCGATCGACGTACCGTCCGAGCCGGTCCGGGCGACCGCGCGGGCGATTCGCAGGGCACCGAGGAACACGCTGTCGAACGCCGCCCGCCAGTCCTCCTCGTCGGAGTCGAGTGCCGTGCCCGGCCGGGGACCGCCGACGCTGATCAGGGCGCCGTGCAGTGCGCCCCACTTGGCGACCGCGGTCGCGGCCAGCCGCTCGGCGCTGTCCGGCGTGGCGTTGTCGACCGGGATGCCGACCACGTTCTCGCCGAGCTCGGCGGCGGCCCGGGTGATCGCCTCCTCGTTGCGGCTGGAGATCACCAGCCGGGCGCCTTCGGCAGCAAGGGCTTTCGCGGTGGCGAAGCCGAGTCCGGCGCTGGCGCCGGTGACGATGTAGGTGCGATCGCGCAGTCCGAGGTCCACGCCTCCATCCTGCCTCACCACTGTCCGTCGCGCACCTCGACCGGTTCGTGGCCGATGGCAAGAACTAGTACGCCGACCTGCGCAGTGGGGACTCGGCCGTGGTCAAGTGCCAGGCGGTGTTGACCAGGCCGAGATGCGAGAAGGCCTGCGGGAAGTTCCCGAGCATCCGGCCGGTGGCCGGGTCGTACTCCTCCGCGAGCAGTCCCACATCGTTGCGCAGGGCAACGAGCTTCTCGTACAGGTCCCGGGCCTCGCCGACCCGGCCGATCATCGCCAGCGCGTCGGCCAGCCAGAACGAGCAGATCAGGAACACGCCCTCGTCGTCCTGCAGCCCGTCGTCGGTGTGCTCGGTCAGGTACCGCCGGACGAACCCGCCGGACGACAGTTCGCGCTGCACGGCCTCGACGGTCCCGACCACCCGCGGGTCGTCGGCCGGCAGGAACCCGACCTGCGGGATGAGCAGTACGGCGGCATCGAGCGCCCTGCTCCCGTAGGCCTGGGTGAACGTGTTCCGGTCGGCGTCGAACGCCTTCGCGCACACGTCGCGATGGATCTCGTCGGCCATCGCCCGCCACTGCTTGTCCGGACCGCCCAGTCCGTATCGTTCGACCGCCCGCGCGGCCCGGTCGAACGCGACCCAGGCCATCACCTTCGAATAGGTGAAGTGCTGCCGGCCGCCACGGACCTCCCAGATGCCTTCGTCCGGCTGGTCCCACACCTCGCTGAGGTGGCGCATCAGCCCGCGCTGTACGGCCCACGCCTCGTCGCTCGACCCGATCTGCGTTTCGCGGGCCAGCGCGAGGACGTCCATCACCTCGCCGAACACATCGATCTGCAGCTGGTCCGCGGCCGCGTTCCCGATCCGTACCGGCGCCGACGCGCCGAATCCGGGCAGCCAGTCCGCCTCGAACTCCGACAGCCGGCGTTCGCCGGTCACGCCGTACATGATCTGGAGGTCGGCGGGCGATCCGGCGATAGCGCGGAGCAGCCAGTCGCGCCAGGCAACCGCCTCCTCGGTGTACCCGGACCGGAGCATTGCGGCCAGCGTCATCGTTGCGTCCCGCAACCAGCAGAACCGGTAGTCCCAGTTGCGCTGCCCGCCCAGCGACTCGGGCAACGAGGTGGTCGGCGCCGCGACGATGCCGCCGGACGGCCCGTAGGTGAGTGCCTTCAGTGTGAGGATCGACCGCGTGACCTCCTCGCCGAACCCGTTCGCACCTTTGCTGCGGGCGATCCATTCGGTCCAGAACGTCTCGGTCGGCTCCAGCGCCGCGAGGGCGTCGGTCGGCTCCGGCACCGGGTGGTGCGACGGATGCCAGGTGAGCACGAACCAGGCCCGGTCCCCGGCCGAGACCCGGAAATCGCCGTACGTCGCGAAGTCACGCCCGTGCTGGTGGACGTCGGATCGCAGCGACACCGCGTCCGGACCCGCGATCGCGACCACCTGGCCGTTCAGGTTCCGCACCCACGGAACGACGTGACCGTAGTCGAACCGCAATCGCAGCTCGGACCGCATCTCCACGGTCCCGCTGATGCCTTCGACGATGCGCACGATGTCCGGCGCGGCATCGCGGGGCGGCATGAAGTCGATCACCCGGACCGAGCCGGTGTCCGTCGACCACTCGGTCTCCAGGATCAGCGTGTCGTCGCGGTAGTGCCGGCTGCTGACCGCGTCTGCATCGCGCGGGGCGACCCGCCAGTGGCCGTTGTCGTCGGTGCCGAGCAGGGCCGCGAAGCAAGCAGGTGAGTCGAAGCGCGGAAGGCACAGCCAGTCGATCGAGCCCTGCTTGGACACCAGTGCGGCGGTCTGCAGGTCCCCGATCAGTGCATAGTCCTCAATCTGCCGCGCCGGCACGTGCTTCCGGCCGTGGCTCCGCGGGGGACTCGGGTGCTGCCGCATCGCCTGCTGACTTGCCACCGTGACCTTCCTGTCTGGAGAAGTAGACCAGTCCGCCGAGCGCCAGCAGCGCGAAGAAGAACCACTGCAGCGCGTAGAAGAAGTGTGGCCCGTCGTCGATCTCCGGTCCCGGGAACGCGCCGAACGCCGGGTCGTTGGCCGGCTCCTGCTTGTCCACGGTCAGGTAGCCGTCGTACAGGTTCAGCCCGAGGACCTTCGCGAAGTCCGGTCCGTTGATCAGTCGCGCCGTACCGTCGTCCGGCGTGCCGCCGTTGGTGCTGCCGCCGCGTTCGCTGCGCTGGAGCCGGCCGGTGATCGTCACCTCGCCGGTCGGTGTGGCGGGAATGCTGAGCGGCGCGAGCTCGGCGCCTTGACGGGCCAGGAAGCCACGGTCGACCAGCACGGCCTTGCCGTCGGCCAGGCGCAGCGGGGTGACGATCTCGAAGCCGGGCCGGTCGTCCACGTTGCGGTAGCGCATGACGATCTGCTTGGACGCGTCGAACGTGCCCGTGACGACTGCCGTCCGCCAGGCATGCTGGTCGCCGACCACGCCCTGCGGGCCGACGATCTGGTCGATCGGCGCGGGCGGAGCGGCCAGGTTGGTCCGGGTGACGTCGTTGCGGGCCTTGCGCTCGTCCAGGCGGTGTAACTGCCAACGGCCGAGCTGGACGCACACCCCGGCGAGCACGAGGACGGCCAGCGCGGCGGCGATCCAGCGGACATTCATCAAGCGACCCACAGCTCGAACTTTAGCCATGCGCTGAAACCACCCGCCCCCGGGACGTAGGCTGGGGGCGATGACAGCAACCGAAGAGGCGACGCAGTTGGGTCTGGCGGACCGGTACGGCCGGGTCGCCACAGACCTGCGCGTGTCGCTCACGGATCGTTGCAACCTGCGCTGCACCTACTGCATGCCCGAGGAAGGCCTGGACTGGCTGCCCAAGCCGGACCTGCTCACCGACGACGAGATCGTCCGGCTGGTCTCGGTCGCTGTGACCCGCCTGGGTGTGCGGGAGATCCGCTTCACCGGTGGTGAGCCCCTGCTCCGGCGTGGTCTCGTCGGCATCGTCGCGCGTACGACGGAACTCGCACCACGACCCGAGGTGTCGCTGACGACCAACGGGATCGGCCTGGCCCGGCAGGCGCAGGCCCTCAAGGACGCCGGCCTGGACCGGGTGAATGTGAGCCTGGACACGATTCGGCCGGAAACGTTCGTCGAGCTCGCCCGCCGGGACCGGCTGAAGGACGTGCAGGCCGGGCTCGAGGCGGCGCATGATGCGGGGCTGACCCCGGTGAAGGTGAATGCCGTCCTGATGCGCGGTGTGAACGACCAGCAGGCGCCCGAGCTGCTGGAGTACTGCCTGGAACGTGGCTACGAACTGCGCTTCATCGAGCAGATGCCGCTGGACGCCCAGCACGGCTGGAACCGCGCCACCATGATCACCGCGGACGAGATCCACGAACAGCTGGACGAGCGGTTCGGCCTCACGCCGGTCGACGCGTCGACTCGGGGGAGTGCACCGGCGGAATCATTCCTGGTCCGCGGCGGGCCGCAAACCGTCGGCATCATCGCCTCGGTCACCCGGCCGTTCTGCGGTGACTGCGACCGGGTCCGGCTGACCGCCGACGGTCAGGTCCGGGACTGCCTGTTCGCGCGCACCGAGTCGGACTTGCGGACGGCACTGCGGTCGGGGGCCGACGACGACGAGCTGGCCGACCGCTGGCGACGGGCGATGCGGAACAAACTCCCCGGTCACGGCATCAACGACCCGAGCTTCCTGCAACCGACCCGGCCGATGTCCGCGATCGGCGGCTGAGCGCCATACCGGACCAATCCGGCGGAGTCTCACACTGGCCCAATCCGGAAATGTACTTTTTCGGTGCGGGCTAACGCGCTGAGGAGAAAGGCTCGACCTCACGTAGGAATGACCGGCGGGCCAGGAAGTCGGACAAGCTGTCCTTGTGCTCGTCGCAGGCCAGCCACGTCTTACGCCGGTCAGGAGTGTGGATCTTCGGGTTGTTCCACAGCAGCGCCCAGGTGGCCGGCTGCCCGCAGCCCCTGGCGGAGCAGACGGACGGAAGCGCTTCCTCGGTCACCTGTTGGCCTATTCCTGATTACTCAATAATCAAAAGACTGGGGAAATGAAGCGACGTCGGACAGCCACGGGGGGAGCCGTCCGACGCCGCATCAAGTCTCTGAATTTCACTCATGAACTTCAGAGCACGCGGGAGATTCTGACACGGATGCTGCCAAAGTTTCCAGTCCCGGCGAGGATCACTTTTCGGTGTCGTTGTCGCGGTCCGGATCCGGCGGTGTGACGACCCCCGGCTGCGACCCGATCGCAGGCCGTTGCGGCGCCACGAACGCCGCCGGGCTGTCCACCGTCGTGGTGCGCTGGGTGTTGGCCAGGACGACCGCGATGTAGGGCAGGAACACGGCCGCGACGATGAACCCCCAGCGCCACGGCGACGGGGTGACCACGGCGAGCACGAAGCAGACGATCCGGATCGACATCATCCAGGCATACCGAACGATCCGGCTGTCCAGATCCGCGGACCGGCCCGGCTGCGCACTCGTCACCGAAATGACGGTCTCGCCGCTCCGTTCACGACGTCTCGACATCTATCCTCCTCACCAGGAACAACGGTACGCCGCGTCACCCGCTCCGGCGCAGCCAGGATGGAGAGGAACGTCTCATGACCGATCGCACCTACCGAGTCACCGAGATCGTGGGCACGTCCAAGGAAGGCCTGAACCAGGCGATCACGAACGGGATCCACCGGGCCGGCGAGACGCTGCGGCACCTCGACTGGTTCGAGGTCACCGACATCCGCGGCCACCTCGCCGACAACCAGATCGATCACTACCAGGTGACCATGAAGGTCGGCTTCCGCCTCGAAGACGGCTGATCCCCCCGCGCATCCCCCCGCGCATCCCCCCGCGCACAACCCTCCAACTCGGTGGATAACCACTGAGCTGGAGGGTTGCCCACTGAGAATCTGACCGGGCAACCCTCCAACTCAGGGGATAGCCCCCGAGTTGGAGGGTTGTGCCGGGGTGCGGGTGGGGGTGGGGGGTGGGCGCGATAGCGTTCGTGCGAACTGTGTCGGGTGAGGAGGGCTTGTGAGCAGGTCTGTGTTGGTGACCGGTGGCAGCCGGGGGATCGGGCTGGCGATCGCGACCGCGTTCCGGGACGCCGGTGACCAGGTCGCCGTGACGTACAACAGCAGCGAGCCGCCGGCCGGCTTCCTCGGGGTCAAGTGCGACGTCACCGACGCCGCCCAGGTGGACGCCGCGTTCGACACCGTCCAGGAGCAGCAAGGCCCGGTCGAGGTGCTGGTGGCCAACGCCGGCATCACCCGCGACACGCTGCTGCTGCGGATGTCCGACGACGACTGGGACGCCGTCATCCAGGCCAACCTCACCGGCGCGTTCCGGGTGGCCAAGCGGGCCGCCAAGGGCATGCTGCGGCTGCGCCGGGGCCGGATCATCTTCATCTCGTCCGTGGTCGGCATGCTCGGCTCGCCCGGCCAGGTCAACTACGCGGCCAGCAAGTCCGGAATGATCGGCATGTCCCGCTCGATCGCGCGGGAGCTCGGCAGCCGCGGGATCACCGCGAACGTGGTCGCCCCGGGCTTCGTCGAGACCGACATGACCGCGGTCCTGCCGGAGGAGACCCAGAAGCAGTACCTGAGCCAGATCCCGCTCGGCCGCTTCGGCCGGACCGAGGAGATCGCGCAGACGGTCCGCTGGCTCGCCTCCGAGGAGGCCGGGTACATCACCGGTGCGGTGATCCCGGTCGACGGCGGCATCGGCATGGGCAACTGAACACCAATACCCACTTTTTCTGAGAAAGGGACGCCGGTGGGCATCCTCGACGGCAAGCGGATCCTGGTCGCCGGAGTCACGCTGGACTCCTCCATCGGCTTCGCGACGGCCAAGGTGGCGCAGGAACAAGGCGCCACCGTGCTGATCTCGAACTTCGGCCGCGCGCTGAGCATCACCAAACGGATCGCCAAACGCCTGCCGGTCGAACCTCCGGTACTGGAGCTCGACGTCACCAACCCCGACCACCTGGCCGCGCTGCCGGATGCCGTCCGCGAGCACGTCGACGGCCTGGACGGTGTCGTGCACTCGATCGCCTATGGGAACCCGGAGACGATCCTCGGCGGCAAGTTCCTGGACGGCCCGTGGGACGACGTGGCCCAGGCCGTGCACGTCTCGGCGTACTCGCTCAAGGCGCTGGCCGTCACCTGTGCGCCGTTGATGAGCCGCGGCGGCAGTGTCGTCGGGATGACCTTCGACGCGACCGTCGCCTGGCCCGGGTACGACTGGATGGGCGTGGCCAAGGCCGCGCTCGAGTCCACCAACCGCTACCTGGCCCGCGATCTGGGGGGCCAGGGCATCCGCTGCAACCTGGTCTCGGCCGGACCGCTGAAGACGCTGGCCGCGAAGGCGATCCCGGGCTTCGAGAAGTTCGAGGAGCCGTGGCTGGATCGCGCCCCGCTGGGCTGGGACCCTTCCGACCTGGAGCCCACCGGCCGGACCATCGTCGCGCTGCTGAGCGACTTCTTCCCCGCGACCACCGGCGAGATCGTCCACGTCGACGGCGGCTACCACGCGATGGGCGCTTGATGGCGTCTTCGCTGGTTGAGCTCCGGGTCCTGGACGGCGCCAACCTTTACTTCAGCCGTGCCGCCATCAAGCTCACGCTCGACGTGTCGGCCCTCGTCGACGCCCCGGCGCCGGCCGCGAAAGCCTATGGACAGGCCATCGGTCTCGGGGCCACCCGGCCCGGCCGGATCGGGTCCGGGTTCCGGCAGCGGTTCGCGATCCGCGTCGTGGGTCACGTCGTACGGCGGATCGCGCGGGAGGCCGGGATCGGCCGGATCGGTGTCCGGGTCCGCCCGGAGTCCGACGTACGGCGGCTGGTCGTGGCGTTCCCCTGGGCCCACGAGGGGCGCGCACGGGCGCTCGGGGCCGCGATCGTCGAGGTGCTGGACGCGTTCGGGCAGGACGACCTGACCGACCTGATCGCGACCGTCGGCGACCGGGTCCGCAACGAACCACCGGGGAACCCGCCGCCGACCCTGCGCCCGAAGGTGCCGGTCGTCGCGGTGACCGGCACGAACGGCAAGACCACGACGTCGCGGATGATCGCGCACATCGGCCTGGCGGCCGGCCTGCACGTCGGCTGGTCGAGCACCGATGGCGTCTACTTCGACGGCAAGCTGGTCAAGTACGGCGACTTCTCCGGACCGAGTGGTGCCGGTCAGGTGCTGTCCCAGCCGGGGATCCAGCTGGCGGTGACCGAGACGGCCCGGGGCGGGATCCTGCGCCGCGGCGTCGGCGTGGTCTCCAACGACGTCTCAGTCGTGACGAACGTGACCGCGGACCACCTCGGCCTGGGCGGCATCGACACCGTCGACCAGTTGGCCGAGGTGAAGGCGGTCATCACCCAGATCACCCGGCCGCGCGGCTGGTGCGTGGTGAACGGCGACGACCCGCGGACGTTCGCGATGCGGCTCGGTTCACCGGCCAAGTGCTGGGTGTTCTCGCGTGACCCGGACTCGCCGTCGATCCGGACCGTGCTGGACGAGGGCGGCCGGGCGACGACCGTACTGGACGGGTTCATCACGGTGCTCGACCAGGCGAGTGACCCGGAGCCGTTGCTGAAGGTCGTCGACGTACCGATGACGCTGTCCGGGCTGTCGCACTACAACGTCGAGAACGCGCTGGCGGCCGCGTCGGCCGCGCTCGGGCTCGGGTTGCCGCGGGCGGCGGTGATCGAGGGACTGAGCACGTTCGCGCCGAACGAGAACAACCCCGGCCGGATGAACATGTACTCGCTGCGCGACTTCACCGTCGTGATCGACCTCGCCCACAACGAGGCCGGGCTGGAGGCGCTGCTCGAGATCATGAACGGCGTCCGGCCAGAGGGCGGACGGTTGCTGCTGGCCCTCGGTTCGCCGGGGGACCGGGCCGACGACATGGTGTCCGCGCTGGGTGCGATCGGGGCCCGGGGCGCCGATCGGGTGGCGATCGGCCACAAGAGCGAATACCTGCGGGGCCGGCCGCCGGCCGAGCTCGAGGAGGTGTTCCGGGAGGGCGCCGCGTCGGTGGGCGTGGACGACGTACCGGCGTACCCGACCGAGCTGGAGGCGGCGCAGGCGCTGGTCGGCGAGGCGAAGCCCGGGGACGTGGTCGCGGTGATGTCTCTGCAGGATCGGGCGAGTCTTGACAGCTGGTTGCGGTCCGAGGGGGCTACCGTCGACACACCGGAGATCTTGAAGAGCAAGGTCGACAGAGCCCAGCACTAGCCCCGTCCGCCCGCGGTTGGGGCGGGGAACGGGGTGTCATGCGCTACCTGTGGTCGATTCCGTCCGCGGTGATCGCCTGGTTCGTGGCAGGCTTCTCCGCGACGTACCTGAAGGGTCTGCCAGGCGGTACGACGTTGTTCGTGCCGCCGCGGATCGACCTGCTGGTGCTGGGCGGGTTCGCCGGGGGAGTGCTGGCCGGGCTCCTGATCGCCCGGGTGCGGGTTGCCGTGCCGGTGGTGCTGATCGTTGCCGCGGGCATGTGGTGGCTGACCGGGAACAGCTGGTCCGACCGTTCGCTGGTGATCATGTTGCTGGTGGCAAGCGCTGTCGGCGCCCTGTTCGGTGCTTCGGGCGCCAGAAGCTCGGTCATCGCCGCGTTCGCACTCGCCTTGCCGGTCGCGTGGTACGCCCTGCGTCCCGCTCAGCAACTGGACGAGTGGCGCTGGCTCTGGCAGTTGAACGGTTTGCTGGTCGCGATCGGGCTCGCTCTGCTCCTGTACGTCGCCTGCTGGCGTCGAGGCTGGCGGTCGGCGTACTTCTGGGTGCCGCTCGCGGGCTTCTACCTGGCCTCGTTCGGCATCGTGGACGCGGTCCGCGTGATCAGCCGCTCGAGCGGCAAGCCGATGGACGCGGTCGGCGACCGCGCCACCGAGGCCTTCTTCCAGTCCTTCGAGCCACTGCTCCGCGAGTACTGGCCGTGGCTGGTCCTCGCCGTCCTGCTCGCCATCCCGATGGTCGCCCTCAAACTCCGCGCCCTCCCGCCGCCACCGCCCCCGGTCGACCCGTACGCCGACAGGTCCAACGACGCCGTCCTGTCCGACGACCTCGACTGGATCGACCGGGACGAACCCCGCCGCCGGCTCCTGCCGAGGCGGGATCCGGTCACTTAGCGGGCCGTGGTCAGCGTTGCAGGGTGACAGGTCAGCCGAGGAGTTTCTGGCCGAGCCAGCCGCCGGGCTGGAAGCCGGGCGGGAGGGCGAAGACGGCGGATCCGATCGTGGTGGTCCACTCGTTCAGGGCGTCGGCGGCGTCCAGGCGGGCGAGCAGCGGGAGGAACTGGCCGGCGATATCCGCCTGGTGGCTGAGGAAGATCAGGCCGGACTCGCGGGCCGGGCCGTTGTCCTGGACGTAGTTGAGGCCTTTGCGGAAGATCCGGCGGCCGTCGTTCTCGGAATGGTGGGACAGGCGCGCGTGGGCGTTCCCGGCGATCGCCAGGCGGCCGTCGGCGTCCCGGGCTTCGAGATCGAGTTCGTCGTGCTCGGCGTTGCCTGTCAGCGGTGCGCCGGTGGAGAACTTGCGCCCGACGGCGCGTTCTTGTTCGGACCGGGTCAGCTCGTCCCAGGTGTCGAGGTTCATCCGGATCCGCCGTACGACGAGCGTCGTACCACCGCGGAACCAGTCGGGGCCGTCCGTCGACCACACCGTGCTGTCGAACTCCGGCGTACCGACGGCCGGGTTGCCGGTGCCGTCCACCTGGCCGAACAGGTTCCGCCCGGTCACGGGTTGCCCGTCGGACCCGGTCCCGTTCCAGAACCCGGTCTGCCGCCACACCGGGGTCGCGAACGGCTGCGCGTCCGCGACCAGCCGTCGTACGGCGTGCACCACGCTGACCGGATCGTCCGCGCCGACGAGCACCAGCAGGTCCCCACCCGACCAGGCCGGCTCCAGCCGGTCGTGCTTCATCACCGGCAAGTCATCCAGCCCACCAGGCTTGCTCCCGGTCAACTCGAACACCCGCGCACCGAATCCGACGGTCACGGTCAACGCGACGTTCGCGATCGCCAACTCCGGCGCCGTGTCTCCCGGTGTCGGCCGCCCATCGGCCAAGGCAACAATGTCGCTGGTCCACAACCGCATCAGCCGCCCTAGCCCGGCCTTGTCCGTCCCAAGCCGGAAGCCCACGAGCTCGGCATGTTCGGGTGACGGGGCAGCGATCCCCGGCTGGTGGTCGCCGTACGGCGAGATCACCCGAGCCACCGGCTGCTGGTCGTTGTCGAGAGCAACTACCGCGCCGCCGCCGACGGCCGCACCCGCGGCCGCCACCCCGGCGAACCCGATCAGCTGCCGCCGGGACGGCCTCCCCGCGTCCGTCACTTCGTCGTGGGCGTGGGGTGGTAGTGCTCCTCTTCCTCGGTGAAGGCCTTCACCGGGACGGTCAGGTCGTGGCTGCTGCCGTCGGAGAACCCTCCGTGCATCGCCATCTCGTGCAGCTGGACCACGCCCGCCACCGGGGAAGTTGCCGAGGTCAACTTGATCTTCACGGACAGGCCAACGACGATGACGGCTACGGAGTTCCGAACGTGTCGCGGATCGCTTCCAGGAAGCCGTGCCCGTGGGTCGTGTCGGGCAGCAGGTACGAGCCCTCGGTCCACTCGTTCCACGCGTTGACGGTGACGACCGGATGCCGTGGGCGATGCCGGTCGAGGAAGTCTTGCGCGAGTTCGAGCCCGGCCTTGAACTCCGCCGGGCTCTGATCCCACACCGGCGTCCACGGGTAGATCGACCGCCGGAACGGCACACTCTGATCGGTCCGTGGCGACGAGTCCCAGCCCACCGTGACGTTGGGATAGAACGGTACGCCGAGTTGCCCGGCGTACCGCTCGTACTCCGCGAACGCGGACGCCCGCAGTTCGTCGACGGACCCGGTCGGGAAGTCGGCCTTCCCGGCGTCGTAGTGATGCAGCCACACGTACGACGTCCCGGAGTCGAACCCGAGCCGGTCGAACGTCTCGTGGGCGCTCAGCGGCGAGTCGGACCCGGTCGGGATCACCGCGGCACTCCAGAGCACCGCATCCAGGTGCAGCCCTGGATGCCCGGCCCGCTCGGTCTCCGCGCGGAACCAGTCGAGCGCGTCCCGCGCCTCGTCCAGTCCGCCGAGACCCTGCACGAAGTTGGCTACGTCGTACAGGGTGAACCACGGCCGCCCGTCGATCCGAAGGTAGTTCGGCCGGGAGAAGTAGCGCTCGATCACGAACCGGGCCATCGCTTCGAAGGCCGTCCGGTCGACCGCGCCGTCCTTCAGTTGCTGCGGGATGGCACCGTCCGTACTGCGACTCGGGAAGATGTCGACCAGGTGATGGTTCGCCCACATCAGCGCGAACGTCATCCGCTCGTTGTTGCCCGCGGCCAGGAACCCGTTGTCCAAGGCCCCGGACAGATACGGCCCGTCGTCGTACCAGTAATAGTCGAACAAGAATCCGTCGACACCGTGGGCCACGGCGAGGTCCACGTCCTCGGCCGCGACCACCGGATCGTTCTCGTCACGGCAGCCGAGCGCGGGCACCCGCGGCTGACGATGACCCTCGAACCGAGCGGTCGCGCCCTTGACCAGCTCCCACTCGCTCCAGCCGTCACCGAACCACTGGGCATTCCGGGGATCCCGGTGCCAGCTGGGGAAGTAGTAGGCAAGGACGGTGGGGCGGGTCATCTGGTCACTCCATCGAGGGGTCGGGCTCTTCGTCGGGTTGGACGAAGTCGGGGTCGCCGCCTTCGTCGCCGGAGCGGGCCCCGGCCTGGGCGAGGTGGGAGACGGACTCGAGCTCGGCCAGCACGGTCTGGTGCTGATCGACGCACAGGACGACGAGATCGCCACGGTTGGAGCGGCTGAGGGCGTGCCGGATTGCGGTCAGCTCGTCGAGCACGATGTCGACCTGCCGGCAGCGGGCGCCCTTCTCCATCGCCGCCCGTACGCCGGTCTCGACCAGGGCAGCCGACTCACCGCGCTTCCGTCCGCGCAGCCGCGCGTCCTCGCGGACCACGACCACGTCGAAGTGCTCGGCCGCGACCTCGCCCAGCTCGCGGATGTCGTCGTCACGCCGATCGCCCGCGGTCGCGACCACGCCGATCCGGGACGGCCGCCCGAGCTCCGACGACGCGCTCAGGCTCTCGCCGAGCTTGTCGACGAAGTCCCCGAGCATCCGCATCGCCGGAGCGTTATGACAGTAGTCGACGATCACCGTCCGCCCGTCGACATCGATCTCGTTCAACCGACCGGGGGACAGGTAGTACGACGTACTGAACGTCCGCAGCCCTTGCCGGATGTCGTGCAACGGCGCACCGGCCGCGAACGCCGCCGCCGCGGCCGCCATCGCGTTCTGCACATTCATCATCGCCCGCCCGCCGAACGTTGCCGGGAGCAAGTGTGTCCAGGCCAGCTGCATCGACCGGCGACCGTGCTTCACCACGATCATGTCGCCGAGATCCGACCGCTCCAGGACGACGGCCCGCCCGCCGCGCCGGCAGTGTCCTTCGATGTAGTCGCGGACCTCGCTGCCCGGCTCGGCCATGCTGAACCACACCACCTGGCCGGAACAGCGCCGGCGCATCTTGCGGACCAGCGGGTCGTCGGCGTTCAGTACGGCGTACCCGGTCCGTGGTACTGCCTCGACCAGGACCGCCTTCACGTCGGCGAGCTGCTCGAGCGTCTCGATGCCACGCAGCCCGAGGTGATCGGGCTGGACGTTCAGCACCACGGCCACGTCGTTGCGCTCGTACCCGAGTCCTTCCCGCAGGATGCCGCCGCGCGCCACCTCGAAGACGGCGAAGTCGACCCGCGGGTTCTGCAGCACCATCCGGGCGGACTTCGGCCCGGACGCGTCCTGGCGGATCACCAGCCGCTCGTCGATCACGATGCCGTCGGTCGACGTCATCCCGACCTTGCGGCCGATGCCCTTGAAGACATGGCTGATCATCCGCGAGGTGGTGGTCTTCCCGTTCGTCCCGGTCACCGCGATGATCGGGATCCGGCTGGTCGCGCCCGGCGGGAACAGCATGTCGACGACCGGCTTGGCGATGTACTGCGGCTCGCCGATCGTCGGGTTGGTGTGCATCCGGAACCCGGGCGCCGCGTTCACCTCGCAGATCGCGCCGCCGGTCTCGCGGACCGGCTGGCTGATGTCCGGGCAGATGAAGTCGATGCCGGCGATGTCGAGCCCGATCATCCGGGCCGCCTCCTCGGCGATCTCCACGTTCTCCGGGTGTGCCTCGAAGGTGCGGTCGATCGAGATGCCGCCGGTGGACATGTTGCCGGTCAGCGTCAGCTTCACCATCGACTCTTCGGGCGGTACGTCGTCCAGCTCGAAACCCTGGCTGCGGACGAGCTCCCGGGCCGCGGCGTTCACGGTGATCCGGGTCAGGATCTTCTCGTGCCCCACACCGCGCCGCGGGTCCGCGTTGGTGATGTCGACCAGCTCCGCGACCGTGTGGATGCCGTCGCCGACCACGTGCGCGGGGACGCGTTCGGCGATCGCCTCCATCCGGCCGTTGATGATCAGGCAGCGGTAGTCCTTGCCGGTGACGAAGCTCTCGACGATCACCGAACCACGCCGCGACTGCTCGGCGGCGATCGGGAAGGCTTCCCGGACGGCGTCCGCGTCCTGCAGGTTCAGGCAGACACCACGGCCGTGGTTGCCGTCGAGCGGCTTGCACACGACGGGGTAGCCGATCTTGTTCGCCGCCGACACAGCTTCGTCGACCTCGCGGACCGAGACCGACCGCGGTACCGGCAGACCGGCGGAGGCGAGCAGTTTGGTGGTGAGGTCCTTGTCGCTGGCCACGTCCACCGCGATCGAGCCGGTCTCGGACGTCATGGTGGCCCGGATCCGCTTCGCGTGCACACCCTGACCGAGCTGCACCAGGCTGAACTTGTTCAGCCGGATCCACGGGATGTCGCGGGACACCGCCTCGTCGACGATGGCCTGCGTCGACGGTCCGAAAGCGCTCCGCTCGGCCTGCCGGATGAACTTCTCCAGCTCGGTGGTGAAGTCGAAGTCCGGCGTGGGCTGGACCAGGTAGTTCACGAACCGGACGGCGAGCTCACCCGCGGCCAGGCCGACGCCCTCGTCGGCGTACGCGTAGACGATGTTGTAGCGGCCGGGCACGCCCTTGACCTGGCGGGTCTTGCCCCGGCGCATGTCGTGGCCGGCCTCCTGCTGGAGCTGCAGCGCGACGTGTTCGGCGATGTGGCCGAGCCAGGTCCCTTCGTTCAGGCGCTCGATGAAGCCGCCTCGGCGGCCGCGCGAGCAGTGATGCTGGTCGAGCCGGGGCAGGTACTCGAGCAACCTCTCGGTGAAGCCCGGGATCGTGTTCGACGGGAAGTTCTCCAGCGAGCCCAGATCGACCACGAGATGAATGGCGGGCTCGTAGCTCCACACGTTCGGTCCGCGATAGACGCGGGTCTCGATGATCTTGAGGTCCGGGCTGGGAGTGCCGGTGGTGCCGGTGGTGGTGTCGGTCATGCGTGTCCACTGTCTGGTTGCGGGCTGTCGGGGTGGTTGAGTTCGGCGCCGGCCGTGATCGGCTCGGTCGCCTTCGGTCTGGACTCCCCGGCGGCCGCGGGTCTCGTGGCCCGCTTCGACGCTCCAGTCTGTGCCGTACGACGTCCTTCCCGCCGCTTGCGCTCCGCGTAGTACTTGGGTGACACGCCCTCGGCGGCGATCTCCTTGGCCAGCTTGCGCAGGTCCGCCTCGGCCGCCTGCATCTCGGCGATCTCGGCGGGCGGCGGCTGCTTGCCGTACGACAGCAGTACGCGCGCCTGCAGGTCGAAGGTCGCCGTCGCCGGCAGCACGTGCAGTACGACGCCGGACGCGAGGATCGGCTCGGACCGGGCGGCGTAGTGGGCGTTCGACGTGATCCGGCTGCCGTCGAAGATCGTCACCGCACCCCGGCCGACGACCTCCAGGTGAGATCCGCGGAAGACGGCCGCGGTGTCCTCGTCGACGCCGATCCCGAGCAGGCCGGGGGACTGGGCGACGAGGGACAGCAGGCGACCGTACCGGTTCCGCTGGGCGAAGTGCTGGTCGACGATGGCGCCCTGGACCAGGCCGAGGCCGTTGGAAAGCTGGCTCATCCGCTGCCGCGGGGTGGCGCCGGAGCGGCCGAACGCGATCATGTGCTCGGCCAGGATGCTCGCGCCGGCCGACGTACCGCCGACCGCGGCACCGCGCGCGTGGGCGGCGGTGACCGCGCGGCCGAACGCCGTACCGGTGACGACTCCGGCCAGCTTGAGCTGGTTGCCGCCGGTCATGAAGATCCCGGTCGCGTCGTTCAGCGGCGCGATGAACGCCGGATCGTCGGCGTCCTCCCGGTTCTCCGGGCGAACGCCGACGACACTCGCGGCACCGAGCGCGGCGAACAGGGCGTGGTAGACGTCGACGACATCCGGCCCGAGCGCCGACGCGGTCGGCACGACCACTATCCGCGCCTTCGGGCCGCCCGCCGCCTCGACGAACTCCTGCAGCACCAGCCGCTTCTTCAGCTTGTCCTCGGCACCACCGATAGCGAACAGAGCCCCCGGCCCACCCTGCACATCAGACATAGCCGAAGGATAGGTGCTCACCCCCTCCGGAACCGCAATCGGTCAGTGGCCGAAGGTGAACCAGTTGAGGTTGACGTAGTCGGCAGGTTGGCCGCTGGTGAAGGTTATGTAGACGTCGTGGGTGCCGGTGACGGCGGAGATGTTGGCGGGGACGGATCGCCAGGACTGCCAGCCGCCGGTGTTGGCGACGGCGAAGCTGCCGATCGGGGCGTTGGAGCGGCTGTCGAGGCGCACCTCGACGAGACCGCTGACACCACCTGCGGCGCCGGATGCGACCCGGCCGACGAACTGGTGTGCGGCGCTGCTGCCGAAGTCGATGCCTCGGTAGAGAGCCCAGTCGCCGTTGCTGATCTGCATCAGGTTCTGGCCGCCGCCGGAGTCCGTGGTCGTCTCGACGCCCGTACCGGATTGCTGCTGGAACGACTCAGCTTGCAGCGTGCTGTACGCCGTGCCACCACCGCCCGGCGGGGGAGTGGTCGGGGGCGTGGTGGTGCCGCCGCCCTTCGAGGACACCGCCACGTAGTCGACGACCATCGGGCGGTCAGGCACCGTCTCAGCGCGCGGAGTCGGCCCGTTGAGCGCATCGGGGAACGCACCACCGATTGCGACGTTCAGCAGGATGAAGTAGCCGGCGTGCGAGGTCATGTTGGTCCACGTGTCGGCCGGCAACTGGCCCTGACTGACCGAGTGGAACTGCTGTCCGTCGACGTACCAACGCAACTGGTTCGGCGACACGCTGGTGTCCCACTCGAAGCGATAGGTGTGGAAACCCGACTGACAGGTCGAGCCCGGGCATGCACGGCTGGCGCCGATGCCTGTGGTCTCGTTGCAGGGACCGCCGGGGTTCACGCCGCAGTGCAGCACGCCCCAGACCGAGTTGATCCCGTTGACGTTCTCCATGATGTCGAACTCGCCGATACCCGGCCAGTTCCAGTAGTTGCCGCGGTACGGCGCGCCCAACGCCCAGAACGCCGGCCAGTACCCGAGGGCCGCGTTGCCCGTGACGTTCGGCATCTGGATCCGGCTCTCGATCGCCAGCACCCCACCGGCCGGTGGCTTGAAATCGCTGCGCTGGCTCTCGACCCGCGCGGAGGTCCAGTTCCCGGCACCGTCCCGGCGGGGTGTGATCCGCAGGTTGCCGGTGCCGTCGAGGGCGAGGTTGTTCGTGCTGTTGGTGTAGTTCTGGATCTCTCCGGTACCCCAGTTACCCGGACCGCCCGGGTAGCCGTGCCCGGTGTCGATGATCCAGTTCGCGCCCGACGGCAGCGTGCCGTTGGCGCCGTCGAAATCGTCACTCCAGACGGTGGTCCACCCGGCCGGAGGGGTCGGGACACTGGCCTGCGCCGCGACGGCGAGGGCTCCGGTGACCAGGAGTGGGGCGAGCAATGCGGTGATGAGGGGGCGGGAACGCATAGCGACCTCCAGGATTTGATGAGGCCAATGTGAGCGCTCTCATGCCTGGGTGTCAACAGCTCGTCACCCTCCGGATCATCTGGATCAGAGGTTGGTGCGGTAGACCGTCGTACTGCGGCGGACGTGCATGCCGAGGCGTTCGTACATGGCCAGAGCGCCGGTGCCGGAGTGCGTCCAGAGGATGCAGCTGCGGCGGCCGAGCTGATGGAACACGACACACGTCTCGTCGAGCATGGCCCGGGCGATGCCCTGGTTGCGGTGGTCGGCGCGGACGGCGAGCCGCTCGACGTACCCCTCGTCGCTGTTCGGCAGGTCGAGCGAGATCACCGCACCGACCACCTCGTCACCGATGTAGGCCAGCGTCGAGGCGTCCGGCCGGAAGGTGGATCGCTCCACCGTCAGCCTGGCGAACTCGGCGAAGGACTTCCGGCGCGGCTGGAACTCCGAGAACGCGTCCTCGACCAGCTCGTACACCTCTTCGGTCCGCGTCGCGTCGTAGCTGCCGAGGCGCAGCCCGGCCACCGGCTCCGGCGACCGCGGTCCGTCGATCGGCCGCTCGAGCAGCCAGTTGGTCGCGAGTACGTCGTACCCCCGGGACTGCAGCAGGCCGGTCCCGGCCTTGTCCGCGTCGTCGACGATCTGGGCCACCCAGTCGCTGCCGACCTCGCGAGCCCGCTCCTCGACCCAGCCGATCAGCATCGTCCCGATCCCGGCCGAACGGTACGACGGCAAGACGTTGACCTGCGCGTGTTTGCCCAGATGGACCCACGCCCACGCGGCGAGATCACCATTGCCGGCGTGCACGACCAGCGAGTCGCGCTCGGGATCCAGCTCGGGCCGGACCAGATCCGCCGCGACCTGGTCCGGGACCACCTCGACCTGTCCGTGCCATTCCTGCTCGGCTGCGGCGATCAGTTCGTAGATGGCCTGCGCGTCCGCGGCCGTCGCCGGTCGGCTCGAGAAATCCATGGCCCGAGTTTCGCGCACCCGGGCCGGCGATCCGGCCGTTTTGCAGCTTGCTGCAATCAGGCCGGGTTTTCCGCGTCGGCGGCTTCGACTTCCTCGCGGCTGATACCGAGCAGGTAGAGGATCGTGTCCAGGTAGGGGACGCTCAGGTGGGTGTCCGCCGCGGCCCGGACGACCGGCTTGGCGTTGAAGGCGACGCCGAGGCCGGCGGCGGCGAGCATGTCGAGGTCGTTGGCGCCGTCGCCGATCGCGACCGTCTGGGACAACGGCGTACCGGACCGGGCCGCGAACTGGCGCAGCGCGGTGGCCTTGCCGGGGCGGTCGACGATCTCGCCGATGACCCGGCCGGTGAGCTTGCCGTCGACGATCTCGAGCTCGTTCGCCTTGGCGTAGTCGATGCCGAGCTCGGCGGCCAGCTTGTCGGTGATCTGGCTGAATCCACCGCTGACGATCGCGAACTGGTACCCGAGCCGCTTGAGCGTCCGCACCAGCGTCCGGGCTCCGGGGGCCAGCTCGATCGCGGCGTACACCTCGTCCAGAGCCGACACCGGCAGGCCCTCGAGCCGGGCGACCCGGTGCCGCAGCGACTCGGCGAAGTCGAGCTCGCCGCGCATCGCCTGTTCGGTGACCGCGGCAACCTCCGCCGCCCGGCCCGCGTGCCCGGCGAGCATCTCGATCACCTCGCCCTGGATCAGGGTCGAGTCGACGTCCATCACGATCAGCCGCTTGGCCCGGCGGTACAGCCCGCCGTCCTGGACGGCGACATCGAGCCCCTGCCGGACACCTTCCAGCGCGAGCACGGTCCGCAGCGCTTCCGGATCGGCACCGGAGACGGCGAACTCCATCGCGGTCACCGGGTAGCGCGCCATCCGGCTGATCCGGTCGATGTTCGCGCCGGTGTCGGCGATCCGGCCGGCGATCGCGGCCAGGCCCTCCGCGGACAGCGGATGCCCGATGACGGTCACCTGGCTGCGGCCCTTGCGCCGCGGTTCGTTGTCGCCGACACCCTTCTTCACCGAAATCTCGACGTCGAGAACGCTCGCCAGTGCCTTCAGTTCTTCCTTGAGGCTCTTGTGGTCGCGCGGCGCGGACAGCAGGACGCCGAGCACCAGCCGGCCCCGGAGGACGACCTGTTCGGCGTCGATCACCTCGAGCCCGCGGCCGGCGAGCGTCGAGAGCACAGCCGACGTCAGCCCCGGCCGGTCCGTACCCGTCAACGTCACCAGCAGCGTCGGCCGCTCAGCCGCCCGCCTCTCAACCTCACCGAGATCAGTCATGGCACCACGAACGCTACCTAAATCAGTTGGCGTTGCGCCGTTCGGTCCAGATCTCAAGCATGAACAGGCGGGGCGCAGGCGGCGACCAGGGCTCGGCGGGCGGCGGAGGCGAGGTCGAGGAGGGCGCGGCGGCGGGCGTCGGCCTCGGCTCCGGTGACCGCGGCGCCGTCGTCCTCGAGCGCCGCGTCCGCGATCGCCAGACAGCGGCGAGCCGTTGCCGCCGCCTTCACCGCACGCGGTTGGTAGCCGGGGGCAAGGTCGTCGTTCTTGCCGGTGCCGATCCGGCGGATGTCGATCAGCGCGTCCGCGACCTCCGGCTTCCATCGCGCGACGTCGAGCTCAGCCAGTGACTCGGCCGCTTCGATCAACGCCTGCCGCAGACCGCGATCCGCCTCACCTAAGTCGGCCGGCGGCGGGCTCGTCGCCGGCAACACTGTCCACTGCACGGCCGGACCGACGTACGCCGGAACCAGTCCGATCGCGGCGCCCGTGAGTACGACGGCCTCGCCGGTCTCCAACGCGGCCTCGTTGAACGACGGGGGACCGGCCAGTCCGATCGGATCACCTGGAACAGGCAACGCGAGGTGGGCCTGGGTCGCACCGGCGGCCCGCAACAGGTTCAGCGCGACCGGCAACGTGGCCGGTTCCGGATGCGCGGCCAGACCCGCGACATGGTGACCGACGTCCTCGCCGAGGATCTTCAGCGCGGCGGTGTCGGGGTCGCAGGCACCGGTGAGCATCGCGTTCGTCCACACGGTGAACCGGACGGAGGCGGAGGTGGTCAGCACGCCCGCAAGTCTCTCACCACCCGAAGACACGTCGCGGAGGGCGACCCCTTAGGTTTTGAGCATGACTGCAGTGGTGGAGCTGGCCGGGGTGTCGATCGTTCGCGGTGACGCACTTCTGCTCGAGGGGATCGACTGGACCGTCGACGAGGCCGACCGGTGGGTGGTGATCGGGCCGAACGGCGCCGGCAAGACGACCCTGCTGCAGATCCTCGCCGCACAGATCCACCCGACCGGCGGTGTCGCCGGACTGCTCGATGAAGTGCTCGGTGCGGTCGACGTCTTCGAGCTGCGGCCGCGGATCGGACTGACCAGTGCCGCATTGGCCGACCGCCTGCCCAAGGGGGAGCGCGTCTCGGATGTCGTGGTCTCCGCGTCGTACGCCGTACTCGGTCGCTGGCGTGAGGAGTACGACGAGCTGGATCACCAGCGGGCGAAGGAGTTGCTGGCCGAGCTCGGCATCGCGCACCTCGCCGACCGTACGTTCGGCACACTGTCGGAGGGGGAGCGGAAGCGGGTGCAGATCGCCCGTGCGCTGATGACCGACCCCGAGCTGATGCTGATGGACGAGCCCGCGGCCGGTCTCGACCTGATCGGACGCGAGCAGCTGGTCCGGTCGCTCAGCTCGATCGCGACCGCGGTCGGTGCGCCCGCGATGGTCCTGGTCACCCACCACGTCGAGGAGATCCCGCCGGGCTTCACGCACGCTCTGCTGCTCAAGCAGGGCCGCATCGTCTCGGCCGGTCCGCTGGACCAGGCCCTGACCGCCGAGACCCTGAGCGAGACCTTCGACCTGGCCCTGTCCCTCAAGCAGGAGGACGGCCGCTACACAGCCCGCGCGCTCTGACCGGGAGCGCGTGACCGACCAGACGCGTCCAACAGCCACGGGAAGCCCCCAACGTGGATAGGCTTGGGAAATGATGGATTGGCTGCGGGACAACATGTGGGCGGCATGGCTGACGGTCGCCGCCGTCCTCGGTCTGGCCGAGCTGGCATCGCTCGACTTCACCCTGCTGATGCTGGCCGCCGGCGCGCTCACGGCCGCCGGTGTGGCGGCCTTCTTCCCAGGGCTGCTGTGGCTTCAGATCGTCATCGGTCTGATCACCGCGGGCGCGATGCTGGGAGCCATCCGTCCGCTGCTGGTGCGCAAGATCCATCACGGCACCGAGCTGAAGACCGGCTCGGCCCACGTCATCGGGCGCATGGGGACCGTCGTCAAGGAGATCCACCCCGACGGCGGCGGCTCGATCCGGCTGAACGGTGAGCTCTGGACGGCACGCCCGTACGACGAGGTGTCGACGATCGCGCCCGGGACCCGGGTCGAGGTCATGTCGATCGACGGGGCGACGGCGGTCGTCTACCCGGTCGGCGACCCCCTGCACCACCAGCTGAACAACCCCGAGCAGACCCCGAACCCGAACCCCACGGACCCGCCGCAGAGCTAACCCATGAGCACGCCGGCGCCGAAGGCCCGGCCAATTGCATGGCGAAGTACTGTCGGTAGTGAGGGACGGCCGGTAAGTACCTGCTTGATCAGGCAGCCGACGCGCCGGGAACCGGTACGCCAGGTGGACCGTCGATAGGAAAGACTGTCCGTCCTGAGGGTTCTGTCGAGTGGAGGGTCAAGTGACCGCGTTCCTCATAGTGCTGGCATTGGTCGCCTTACTGGTGATCGTCACACTGGTTAAGTCCGTCCGGGTGGTGCAGCAGCAGACCGTCGGGATCGTCGAGCGATTCGGCAAGTTCAAGACCGGTCTGCAGCCGGGGCTGAACCTGTTGACGCCGTTCGTCGACAAGGTCCGCTACACCATCGACATGCGCGAGCAGGTCGTCGCGTTCCCGCCCCAGGGCGTCATCACCGAGGACAACCTGATGGTGTCGATCGACTCCGTCATCTACTTCCAGGTGAACGACCCGGTCCGGGCGACGTACGAGATCTCCAACTACATCCAGGCGATCGAGCAGCTGACCATGACGACGCTGCGAAACATCATCGGTGGCATGGATCTGGAGCAGACGCTGACCAGCCGTGAGGAGATCAACGAGAAGCTCCGCTACGTGCTGGACGAGGCGACCGGCAAGTGGGGCATCCGGGTCAACCGGGTCGAGCTGCGCTCGATCGACCCGCCGCCCTCGATCCAGGACTCGATGGAGAAGCAGATGCGCGCCGACCGCGACAAGCGCGCCGCGATCCTGACCGCCGAAGGTATGCGGCAGTCGGCCGTCCTGTCGGCCGAGGGCCAGAAGCAGTCCGCGATCCTGACCGCCGAGGGTGACAAGCAGTCCCGGATCCTGCGGGCCGAGGCCGAGCGGCAGGCGCGGATCCTGAAGGCCCAGGGTGAGGCACAGGCCATCACCACGGTCTTCAACGCGATCCACGCCGGCAAGCCGGACCAGGGTCTGCTCGCGTACCAGTACCTGCAGATGCTGCCGTCGATCGCTCAGGGCGACGCGAACAAGCTCTGGATCGTGCCGAGCGAGATCGGCGACGCGCTCAAGGGCCTGGGTAGCGCGGTCGGCCAGGTGGCCGGCATCCCGGCGAAGGCTGAGGGCACCTGGCAGGCGCCGGAGCTGTCCAACGGCGAGGTGCCGGAGCTGGACAGCACCGGGGCGACGACCGGTGCGCCGGCCGCGGCGGTGGCCGAGGCCGACAACGCGGTCCGCGAGGCGATCGCCGCGGCCGAGAACGCCGCGGTCGGCAACCGTGGCCAGGTGCCGGTGACGCCGTCGATCAACTCGCAGCAGGACCTTCCGACCCAGGAGCCGCCGGCCGCCGAGCCGCCACAGCGTTGACGCAGAACCATGCAGAGGGCCTTTCCGGATCCGTCCGGGAAGGCCCTCTGCATTACTTGTCTGTTCAACTGACGGACGGATGAGCGCCGGGTGCGGTCAGGTGCGTAAAGTCGGGCAGCGATGACATGGTACGAGGCGCTGTTCGTCCTGATGGCGGGGCTGGGCGCGGGCACGATCAACGCCGTGGTGGGGTCGGGCACGCTGCTGACCTTTCCCGCGTTGCTTGCCGTCGGCATCCCACCCGTCCTGGCGAACGTCAGCAATACGGTCGGTCTCGCGCCGGGTACGGCGGCCGGCGCGATCGGCTACCGGCGTGAGCTCCAGGGCCAGCGCGGCCGCATGCTCCGGCTGATCCCGGCGTCGCTGCTCGGCGGCATCGTCGGGGCGGTGCTGCTGCTGACGCTGCCCGACTCCGCGTTCCACGCCGTCGTACCGGTCCTGATCCTGCTCGGCTGTCTGCTGGTCGCCTTCCAGCCGTGGCTGTCGCGCTGGATCAGCGTGCCGTCGCATCAGCACCGGGGTGCGTGGTGGGTGATCCCCGCGGTGTTCGCGACCGGCGTCTACGGCGGGTACTTCGGTGCCGCCCAGGGCGTGCTGCTGATGGCGATCCTGGGCCTCGGCCTGGACACGAACCTGCAGCGGATGAACGGCCTGAAGAACGTCCTCGCCACGGTCGTGAACTCGATCGCCGCGGTGCTGTTCATCCTTGTCCACGACATCGACTGGCTGGCCGCCGGCCTGATCGCGGTCGGCTCCACCATCGGCGGCTTCATCGGCGCCCGCTACGGCCGCAAGCTCCCGCCGATCGCACTGCGCGCGCTGATCGTCTGCATCGGCATCCTCGCCATCGTCACGATGGTGTTCTGACCCGTAGTCCCTCGAGCAGCAGGTCCAGCCCGTAGTCGAATTGCTCGTCGCCGCCGGTTGTCCGGGCCAGCTCCGGGGCGAGCTCGACGACTGACGGAAACTCCTGGGCCGACAACGACTCCATGGTCGTCCGTAGGCGCCGCCACGCCTCGGGATCACGGCGCTCGGCCGCCATCTGGATCTCCCAGGACGTTGCCCCGAGCACGTACGTGAACAGCGTGGTGTGTGTCCGTGCCGCCGTCTCCGGGTCGAACCCGGCCGCGCGCAGCACGCCGAGCAGGCCTTCGGCCACCCGAGCGGTCTCGTGCCCGCTCAGCGGCCGGCCCGCGAGTAGTTGCGCAAGGCAAGGATGCTGCAGCATCAGCAGCCGCAGCGACCGGCACACCGCCCGCACCTGGTCCGGCCAGGCCACCTCCTGCGGTACGGCGGGCAGCAGCCCCATCAGGTGATCCCGGACGGCGTCGTACAGGTCGTCCTTGTTCCGGAAGTAGGTGTAGAGCGCCATCGGGCCGACACCGAGCTCGGCGGCGACACCACGCAGGCTGAAGGCGTCCGCGCCATTGGACTCCATCAACTCGAGCGCGGTCCGCACGATCAGCTCGGAGCTCAACGTGTTCCGCGGTGTGCGCGCCATGTGACGCAGCTCCCTTCGATCTACCTAACGTACAGTGTATAGTACGGTGTATGCGAGCGATTCAGATCACCGAGTTCGGTGGACCCGAGGTCCTGAAGATCAGCGACGTGGCGGACCCGATCGCCGGTGACGGCCAGGTGCTGATCACCGTCGACCGCGCCGGCATCAACTACGCCGACACGCATCAGGTCGAGAACAGCTACCTGTCCAGGACCGAGCTTCCGCTGATCCCGGGCGGTGAGGTCGTCGGGCACACCGACGACGGCCGCCGCGTGGTCGCACTGGTCGGCTCCGGTGGGTACGCCGAGAAGGCCGTGGCCCACGCGCCGTACGCCTGGGACGTCCCGGAAGGTGTCAGCGACGGCGACGCGCTCGCTCTGGTCCTGCAGGGCACGACCGCCTGGCACCTGCTGAAGACCTCGACGCACTTGCAGTCGGGGGAGTCCGTCCTGGTGCACGCCGGTGCCGGCGGGGTCGGATCGCTCGCCGTGCAGCTCGCGAAGCAGTGGGGCGCAGGCCGCGTGATCGCGACCGCGTCATCGGACGAGAAGCGCAAGCAGGTGCTCGAGCTCGGCGCGGACGCCGCAATCGACGGTACGCCGGAAGGCTTGAAGGACCGGATCATCGAGGCGAACGGCGGTAAGCCCGTCGACATCGTCCTGGAGATGGTCGGTGGGCCGACGTTCGACGAGTCGTTCGCCGCGCTGGCCCGGTTCGGCCGCCTGGTCACCTTCGGTGCCGCGTCCCGGCAGTCGGCCGCGCCGATCGATCCGAGCCGGTTGATGAAGGGCTCGAAGACCATCGCCGGCTTCTGGCTGGCCGACTGCTTCGGCAACCCCGCGTTGCTCGCCGAGCCGTTGGCCGAGCTCTTCGACCTGACCGTGGCAGGCACCCTCCGCCCGATCGTCGGCGGCGAGTACGCGTTGTCCGACATCGCCACCGCCCACGAAGACCTGCGAGCCCGCCGGACCGTCGGCAAGCTCGTGCTCGACCCCACCCGCTAGGAGAATCCTGATATGACGATTGCAGTTGAGAAGGTTCTGTACACCGCGCACGCCACCGCCCACGGCGGTCGCGACGGCAAGGTCGCCACGAACGACGGCAAGCTCGACGTCACGGTCGCGCCGCCGGTCGAGATGGGCGGCAACGGCCAGGGCACGAACCCGGAGCAGCTGTTCGCGGCCGGTTACGCGGCCTGTTTCCACAGCGCGCTGAAGCTGGTCGCGCGCAAGGCCCGCCAGGACGCCGACGGCTCGACCGTCACCGCGTCGGTCGGCATCGGCCCGATCAACGGCGGCGCCGGCTACGGCCTGGAGGTCGAGCTCGAGGTCAGCCTGCCTGGCGTCGACCGCGCGGTCGCCGAGGAGCTGGTCGCGAAGGCCCACGAGGTCTGCCCGTACTCCAACGCCACCCGCGGCAACATCAAGGTCGACCTGACGGTCGCCTAGTCCATTCGAGCGAGGGCCTCTTTCAGGAGACTCTCCGTCTGGGAGACGGGTGCGGCCGCGATCGTGAGCCCCTCCATGATCGCGACGTACTCGTCGACCTCTTCCCGCTTGTCCAGGTATAGCGCGCTGGCCGCGTGCTCGATGTAGACGACGTCAGGCAGGTCGCCCTCGGGGAACCGCAGGATGCTGAACGCGCCGCCCGCGCCCGGGTACCCGACGCTGCTGAACGGCATCACCTGCAGCGTGATGTTGGGCTGCTGGGTCCACATGATCAGGTGCTCGATCTGGGCCCGGATGATCTTCTCGCCTCCGACCGGCCGGTGCAGGACCGACTCGTCGATGACCACCCACAGCCGGGCCGGGTTCGGGCGGGTCAGGATCTGCTGCCGGTTCACCCGCAGTCCGACCCGTTGGTCCACCTCGGTCCCGGGCAGGTAGGACTTGCCGAGCTGGACGACGGCTCGCGCGTACTCCTCGGTCTGCAGCAGGCCGGGGACGAACATCACCTCGTAGGTCCGGATCAGCGTCGCCGCGACCTCGAGGCCGACGTAGTTGGTGAACCAGCTCGGCATCACGTCGCCGTACCGGGACCACCAGCCCGGGTTGTTCGCGGCCCGGGCCAGCTCCATCATCCGGAAGCGTTCCTCGTCGTCGGCCATCCCGTAGAGCTCGAGCAGGTCGCTGACATCGCGTTCCTTGAACCCGACCCGGCCGAGCTCCATCCGGCTGACCTTGGACTCCGACGCGCGGATCTGCCAGCCGGCGTCGGCACGGCTGATCCCGGCCGCCTCCCGCATCCGCCGCAGCTGTCCGCCGAGCATGATCCGGAGCGCGGTCGGACCACCGTCGCCACCACTCACCGTCACTGGATCACTCACTCGACTCCGAACCCACCCTCGCGCGCGTCCACTCACCCATTTCAGCCCGCGATGCTACCGCCTGTCCACGGCAACAGGCCGGTCGGCACCCCGCGGAGTCAGATTGCGGACTCGCCGGGCCAGATATCGCGCGTCCCTGTCCACGCCTTGGATGGTCGCGGACGCCACCGTGAACTGGAAATCCAGTCCCAGGAACAGCAGGCCCGGCTCGGCTGCCACGACGCCGCGCTCGTGCCGGACCCGTCCGCCGTCGAACACTGCCAGGTCGATCCAGCTGTGGTCCGGACCGGAACCGGTGCACCACACCACGGTCGATACCTCATCGAGTACGTCGCCCTCCGCGGTCACCGGCCGTCCGTCACGCACACCCTCGATGCGCCCGATCCGGACGATGCCGGCCGCGTCGAGGTGGGCCAGCTTGTTCCGGGTCAGCGGGAGGCCGCGCTGCTGGGTGCTCGCGATCGCCTTGCGGCCGATCGGTGTCCCGCGGGTGAGCACGTATTTGAAGAGGAACATCACGAGTGGCGTGGTCAGCCGTCCGACGGTGGAGTCGATATCGACCGGGATCTGGCCCGGGTGCCGGCCGGCCAGCAGGACGCGATGGGTCTTGGCTGCTTCGAGCGCGACGTCCGTACCGGAGTTGGCGGCGCCGACCACCAGCACCGTTCCGTCCGCGAACTGCGCCGGGTTGCGGTACTCCAGCGAGTGCAGTTGCCGGATCGATGGATTGAGCTCAGCGGCGAATGCCGGCCGATGCGCCGTCGTGTGCATGCCTGCCGCAACGACGACCTGATCAGCTCGCCAGTCCTCACCAGTGGTCTCGATCACGAAGCCCTGATCGTCCCGCGACAGCCGCGTCACCCGTACGCCGGTCCGGACCGGCAGCTCGTGGTGGACGGCGTACCGCTCCAGGTAGTCGGCCATCTCGTCGCGAGTCGGACAGCCGCGCGTCCCGATCCGCAGTCCCGGGAGACTCGCGTACCGCGGCCGGCTGAACAGCAGCAACGAGTCGTACCGCTCCCGCCAGCAGTCACCGATCCGCTCATCCGCATCGAGGACGACGAAGTCCTCGCCCGCCTTGCGGAGGTAGTAGCCCATCGCCAGACCGGCCTGGCCGCCCCCGATCACCACAATCCCGACCCTGTTCATGAGTTCACGCTAGGCGTCGGGTCGCCGTCGCCACATCGGCCGACCACGCCAACTCAGCTCGGCGCCGAGTGGTCATTTCTACCCAGTCAGCTTGTGCTGATACGCCCATGCCGTGGCGGCCGCCCGGCTCGAGACTCCCAACTTGCCGAAGATGTTGCTCACGTGACGGGCGATGGTCCGCTCACTGAGGAAGAGCTGGTCGGCGATCGCCCGGTTCGTCACGCCGGTGGCGAGCAACCGCAGTACCTCCACCTCCCGCGGACTCAGCACACTGCTGCGATCCGCTTGATCGAGGGCTGCCAGGTCCGCCACCGCACCGAGTCGCTCGAACACCACCCGCGCGCTGTCGAGTTCCATCTGCTCGGCGTCGGCCTGCAGGAGCAGTCCGGTCAGCTCGCTGTTGTCGTCCGGGACGAGTCGCTCGGTCCGGGCCCGCCAGCCCGCCGCCCGAGCGACCTCGCCGTGCTGCTGCAGATGGAACCCGAGCCAGAAGGCGCTCCGCAACGCCGGCACCAGCTCACCACGGGCCAGATGTTCCTCGTGCGCGCGCTCCCGGTAGACGGTGACCTCGTCGTCGTGCCCGAGCACGAACGCGGCGATGGCCAGCCGGTCCAGATCCTCCGGTGGGAGCGGACTACGCCGGTCAGCGGCGGTCAGTTCCGCGTATTCCGCCGGCCAGTCGTGCTGCTCCATCGCCCCATGCCTCGGTCCATCGCTACTGCTGGGCCAGGTCCAGCACTGTTGCTGTCGGCAACTTCGCCAGCTCGGCGCCGTCGAGGAGCAGCTTGGAACCCCGGATCCCGCTGCCGATCACCACCAGCCCGGCCGCGGTCACGCGCGAGTCCACGAGGATCGGCCAGTCCGCGGGCAGTCCGATCGCGGTGATCCCGCCGTACTCCATACCGGTCGAGGCGACCGCGTCGTCCTGGGCGGTGAAGGAGATCTTCCGGACGCCGAGGTGCTTGCGGATCACGCCGTTCACGTCGGCCCGGTCGGTGGCCAGCACCATGACCGCGGCGTACGTCTCCTCGCCGGCGCGCTTGCCGAGCACGATCACGCAGTTCGCTGACGCGGCCATCGGTACGTCGTACTCCGCGCAGAAGGCCGCGGTGTCGGCCAGGCCGGGTTCGATCGCCGCGGCGTACGCCGGGATGTCACCGAGGGCCTCGCGCACCGGCGCCGCGAGCAGTTCGGGTACGTCGGCCGCCGGCTGCCACTCGAGCTTGCCCAGCACCGGGGCCGTCACTCGGACTCCTCGCCGGGGCGCTTGATCAGGTCGGCGTACTCGGTGTGCTCCTCGAGAAAGTCCTGGTAGAACGGGCAGGCCGGCTTCACCCGGAGCCCTTGCGTCCGCGCCTCGTCGAGCGACTGCGTCGCGATCCGGCCGGCTACGCCCCGACCGCGGAAGTCCGGCAGTGTCTCGGCGTGCAGGAAGGCGATCACACCAGGATGCCGCTTGTAGTCGACGAAGCCCATCAGGTTGCCGTCGGCGTCCAACGCCTCGTACCGGCTGCGCTCCTTGGCGTCCACCACGTTGATCTCGTTCTCCATGCCGCAACTCTAGCCATCGGGCCGGCGTCGTCACCGAGGGTTTGGAATTTGTGACTCCCGGGGTACCGCCAGAGGGGCGTGCCCGGCACGCCGGCGGAATCTGGTCTCGGGAGGAGCAGGATGAGCGAGCACGCGCTGGAAGAAGGCAAAGCGATACCGAGTCTCGTGCCGGCCAGGATGGACCGGCTGCCGTGGACCCGGTTCCACTGGATGATCGTCATCGGTCTGGGCGTCTCCTGGATCCTGGACGGGCTCGAGATCCAGCTGGTCTCGCTGGTCGGCAACGTGCTCAAAGAGCCGGCGACCCTGGGCCTTTCGACCGCCCAGGTCGGCCTGATGGCGTCGGTCTACCTCGGTGGCGAAGTCGTCGGCGCACTGGTCTTCGGCCGGCTCACCGACAAGTGGGGCCGGCGCAGCCTGTTCATCATCACGCTGATGGTCTACCTGATCGCCTCCGGCCTGGCCGGCCTGTCGTGGGACATCTGGTCGCTGCTGCTCTTCCGGTTCATCGCCGGCATGGGCATCGGCGGTGAGTACGCCGCGATCAACTCCGCGATCGACGAGCTGATCCCGTCGAAGTACCGCGGCCGGGTCGACATCGGCGTCAACGGCACTTACTGGGCCGGTGCGCTGATCGGCTCCGCCGTCGGTCTGGTGTTCCTGAACGAGGACATCATCCCGATCGAGTGGGGCTGGCGGCTGTGCTTCCTGATCGGCCCGGTGATGGGTCTGATGATCATCTACCTGCGCCGGCACATCCCGGAGAGCCCGCGCTGGCTGATGACGCACGGCCGGGTCGAGGAGGCCGAGCGCACCGTCGACGGCATCGAGGAGACGGTCCGGCGCCAGGGCGGCGAGCTGCGCGAGGTGGGCGACGACGAGGCGATCAATGTGGTCGACTACCCGCCGGTGAGGTACCGCGAGATCGCCCGGGTGATGCTGCGCGACTACCGCAGCCGGTCCTTCCTCGGCTTCTCGATGATGGTCACCCAGGCCTTCCTCTACAACGCGATCTTCTTCACCTACGCGCTCGTACTGAAGGCGTACTTCGGGCTGAGCGACTCCAGCATCGCGCTGTACTTCTTCCCGTTCGCGATCGGCAACCTGGCCGGACCGCTGTTGCTCGGGCATCTCTTCGACACCATCGGCCGGCGCAAGATGATCTTCGGCACGTACTCCGTGGCCGCCGTGGTGCTGTTCATCACCGCGATGCTGTTCAACGCCGGTGCGCTGAACGCCGCCTCGCTGACCGCCCTGTGGTGCGTGGTGTTCTTCTTCGCCTCGGCCGGTGCGTCGTCGGCGTACCTGACGGTGAGTGAGATCTTCCCGATCGAGCTGCGTGGTCAGGCGATCTCGTTCTTCTTCGCGATCTCGCAGCTGACCGGTGGTGTGATCGCGCCGTTCCTGTTCGCCTCGCTGATCGGTGAGGGCGACAACCCGGCCCGTGGTCCACTGACCGTCGGATACGTCATCGGCGCCGCGGTCATGCTGGCCGGCGGCATCATCGCGTGGATCTTCGGCGTCGACGCCGAAGGCCAGTCGCTGGAGAACATCGCCAAGCCGCTGTCGGCGCGCGAGCGCGGGTCGACCCGGTTCCAGGGTGCGGCGCCGCGGCTGCCCAGCACCGACGCGCAGGGGCGCCGCATCACCCCGGTCAAGCCGGAGGCCGAGCAGGGCAGGCCCACCGACGAGCCATAAGATCACCGGGTGGGTTCGCTTCTGATCGCTGGCACGACGTCCGACGCGGGCAAGACGACAGTCGTGACCGGACTGTGCCGGTGGCTGGCGCGCCAGGGCATCCGGGTGGCGCCGTACAAGGCCCAGAACATGTCGAACAACTCGATGGTCTGTGCCGACGGCGCCGAGATCGGCCGCGCGCAGTGGATCCAGGCCGTTGCCGCGGGCGCCGAGCCCGAGGCCGCGATGAACCCGGTCCTGCTCAAACCGGGCAGCGATCGCCGCAGCCACGTCGTCCTGATGGGGGAGCCGTGGGGTGAGCTGACCGCTCGCGGGTTCCTGACCGAGCGGGCCGAGCTCGCCAAGGCGGCCTTCGCGGCGTACGACGACCTCGCGTCCAGGTACGACGTGATCATCAGCGAGGGCGCCGGCAGCCCGACCGAGATCAACCTCCGGCGCTCCGACTACGTCAACATGGGCCTCGCCCAGCACATCACGGCGCCGGTGATCGTGGTCGGGGACATCGATCGCGGGGGAGTGTTCGCGTCGATGTTCGGCACGGTCGCGTTGCTGGACGCCGCCGACCAGGCGCTGATCAGCGGCTTCCTGGTGAACAAGTTCCGCGGTGACGTCTCGCTCCTGCAGCCCGGGATCGACATGCTCACGTCGGTCACCGGCCGGCCGACGTACGGCGTACTCCCGTGGCTGCCCGAGCTCTGGCTGGACTCGGAAGACGCTCTCGACATCCCCGTACGGCGAACTTCCCCGGCCGACCTGCTCACGGTGGCGGTGGTCAGGTTCCCGCGGATCAGCAACTTCACCGATCTGGACGCACTCGCGGTCGAGCCGACCAACAGCGTGTTCTTCACGACGAGCGCGGCCGAGGTGCGGGACGCGGATCTCGTCGTCCTGCCGGGCTCGCGGGCGACCGTCTCGGACCTGGAATGGTTGCGGTCGCAGGGCCTGGCTGACGCTGTGGCGTCCCGGGTCGCGGCCGGCCGGCCGGTGCTCGGGATCTGCGGCGGATACCAGGCCCTCGGCGCCACGATCTCCGATCCTCACGGTGTCGAGGGCGGCGGCGAGCACGCCGGGCTCGGGTTGTTGCCGGTCGCAACGACCTTCCACGCCGAGAAGACGCTGGCGCGTCCGGCGCCCACGGCGTACGAGATCCACCACGGTGTGGTCACGGTCACCGGGGACGCCACCGCGTTCCCGGGCGGCTGCCGCGCGGGTAACACCTGGGGGACCATCTGGCACGGTCTCCTCGACGACGACACCGCCCGTCACACTTTCCTGGCCGAGATCGCCGAGCTGACCGGCAAGCCCGCGCCTGATGGAACCGTTTCCTTCGCCCAGTTGCGCGAGGCGCGCCTGGGTCGGCTCGCCGACACCATCGACGAGTACGCCGACACCGCCGCGCTGCTTCGGCTGATCGAGCAGGGCCCGACCTCGGCGCCCTTCGTGCCGCCGGGTGCGCCGGAAACTGTCTGACGCTCGGCTACCGTCCCCCGCATGAAAGCCGAACTGCAGACGTATCTCCAGGCGACCCGGGCACTGCTGCTCGCGAAACTCGACGGGCTGAGTGAGTACGATCGCCGCCGGCCACTGGTGCCCTCCGGGACGAACCTGCTCGGCCTGGTCAAGCACCTGGTCGGGATCGAGTACGTCTACCTCGGCACGAGTGTCGGGCGGCCGCCGTCGGAGCAGCTGCCGTGGGACGCGGACGGCACAGTCTGGGAGGGCGCCGACATGTGGGCGCTGCCGACCGAGTCCAGCGACTACCTCACCGGGCTGTACAAGGAGGCCTGCGCACACAGCGACCGGTCGATCGCCGAGATCGACCTGGACACGCCGGCCGAGGTTCCCCACTGGGCCGAGGGGAACCGGCGTACGACGTTCGGCGCGCTGCTGGTCCGGGTCGTCGACGAGACGGCCCATCACGCCGGGCATGCGGACATCGTCCGGGAGTTGATCGACGGGCAGGGTGGCGCGGATGCGGACATGCTCGACGAGGCCGGCTGGTCGGAGTACTACCTGAAGGTCCAGCGGGCGGCGGAGAGCTTCCTGACAGACTGAGGACGTGGATGACTTCGAGCGTCTGCGGGGACGGCTGTTCGGGATCGCCTATCGGATGCTGGGTACGGCGACCGATGCCGAGGAGATCCTGCAGGAAGCGTGGGTGCGCTGGCAGGGTGTCGACCACGCGACCGTGCGAGACCCTGACGCCTACCTGGCCAGGGTGGTCACCAATCTCTCGATGAAGGAGCTGACGTCGGCCCGGGTACGGCGGGAGACGTACGTGGGGGAGTGGTTGCCCGAGCCGGTGCTGACCGGGCGGACGGAGTACGACGCGCTCGGGCCGCTCGAGGTCGTCGCGGAGCGGGAGTCCGTGTCGTTCGCGCTGCTGTTGTTGCTCGAACGACTCACGCCGGCGGAGCGGGCGGCGTACGTACTGCATGAGGCGTTCGCCTACGGCTTTCGCGAGGTCGCCGAGCTGATCGGCACGAGCGAGGCGAACGCGCGTCAGCTCGCGTCGCGGGCCGGCAAACGGATCGCCGCCGGGTCACGCCGGGAGCAGCCCGTCGATCGGGCCGGGTGGCAGAAACTCGTGGAGCGCTTCCTCGCGGCCGCTCGGCTGGGGGAGATCGAGGAGCTGGAGCAGTTGCTGGCCGAGGACGTGGTGTCCACGGCGGACGGCGGCGGCAAGGTCATCGCGGCCCGGAACGCGATCGCCGGGCGGGATCGGGTTGCTCGCTACCTGATCGGCACGCTGGAACGTTTCGGGGCCGGGATCGAGGCTGGTTTCGCCGAGGCGAACGGACGGCCCGCACTGGTTGCCGTAGGCCCTGAAGGAGTGGTGGCGATCTGCTTCCTCGAGGCTGGTCCGGACGGTGTGACCGACCTGCGCTTCGTGATGAACCCCGACAAGCTCGCCTTCGCTGCAAGCCAGTTGTCACGAATCGGAGGGCTACCGGATCTGAGCTGGTGAAACGAAAGGACACCACATGACGACTCGGAGCGCAGTCATGAATACCTACGTCCGCACGGTCCTGGTGGTCTTCGCCGCCTACGAGATCATCCTCGGTCTCTGGCTCACGATCGTCCCGAAGACGTTCTACGACCACGTGCCGACGGTCAACTGGACCCCGCCGTACAGCGACCATCTGTTCCACGACTTCGGCGGCGCGACCCTCGGCCTCGGCATCGTGCTCACCGCCGCCGCGATCCGCTTCGACCGCTTCCTCACCACCGTCGCCCTGCTGGCGTACCTGGCTTATGCGGTGCCGCACCTGTTCTTCCACCTCGGGCATCTGGAGGGGAACGAACCCGGCTGGTCGATCGCCCTCGCGGTCGTGCTCGCGCTGAGCGCTCTGATTCCGGCCTCCGCGGTGGTGGCGGCGCGCACAATGACTTGACGACTGTGACAGTAGAACTGTCACAATGGCCTGCATGGGTCCACTCGAGGGCGTGAAGGTGGTCGAGCTGGCCGGGATCGGGCCGGCGCCGTTCGCGTGCATGATGCTCGCCGAGCTCGGTGCCGACGTACTCCGGATCGACCGCCCGGGCGGCGGACTCTCGATGGGTCCGCCGGAGCTCGACCTTGTCAACCGTGGCCGTCGCAGCGTGGCCCTGGACCTCAAGAACCCCTCGGCGGTCGACGTCGTACGACGCCTCGTCGCACAGGCCGACGTACTCGTCGAGGGATTCCGGCCGGGCGTCGCCGAGCGGCTGGGCGTCGGTCCGGAGGAGTGCCACGCGATCAACCCGGGGCTCGTCTACGGCCGGATGACCGGCTGGGGTCAGGACGGCCCGCTCGCGCAGACCGCCGGGCACGACATCGACTACCTTGCGTTGTCGGGCGCACTGCACCTGATCGGCAGGATCGGTGGTCCGCCGCAGGTCCCGGCGAACCTGCTCGGCGACTTCGCCGGCGGCTCGCTGTACCTGGTCATCGGCGTACTCGCGGCGCTGCACAACGCCCAGCACAGCGGTCAAGGCCAGGTGGTCGACGCCGCGATCGTCGACGGCTCGGCGCATCTGACCACGATGCTGCTCGGTGCCCTCGCGGCCGGGACCTGGCGGCAGGAGCGCGGCACGAACCTGCTCGACACGGGTGCGCCGTTCTACGACGTGTACCAGACCTCGGACGGCAAGCACGTCGCGGTCGGCGCGCTGGAGCCGCAGTTCTATGCCGAGCTGCTCGAGAAACTCGACCTCACCGCCCCGGACCGCAACGACCCGGCGCAGTGGCCCGAGCTTCGGAAGGTGCTGACCGAGACCTTCCGGCGGCGCACCCAGGCCGAGTGGGCCGAGCTGTTCGACGGATCGGACGCCTGTGTCACGCCCGTCCTCCCGCTGGCCGCCGATCATCCGCATCTCGTTGCCCGAGGCACCTTTGTGGATCACCACGGCGTCCGGCAGGCCGCGCCGGCCCCACGCTTCGACCGGACGCCGACCAGCCTCGACCGGCCGCCCGCGCGAGCGGGGCAACACACCCGCGAAGCCCTGGCCGACTGGGGCATCACCGATGTCGACGACCTGCTCGCCGCGGGCGCCGCCATCCAGAACTGAGAGGAACCGCCCGTGGAACGTCAGCTGTTCGACTCCGATCACGATGCCTTCCGCGAGACCGCGCGAGCGTTCTGCGACAAGGAGATCGTGCCGCACCACGACAGCTGGGAGGAGGCCGGCATCGTCCCGCGCGAGCTGTGGACGGCGGCCGGCCAGGCGGGCCTGCTCGGCTTCATGATGCCCGAGCGGTACGGCGGTGGCGGGGTCCGCGACTTCCGGTTCAACACCGTGCTGATCGAGGAACTGACCCGGGTGCGCGCGAGTGGGGTCGGCTTCACGATCCACACCGACATCAACTCGGCGTACCTGCTGGACTATGCGACCGAGGAGCAGAAGGCGCGCTGGCTGCCCGCGTTCTGCTCGGGGGAGACGATCACCGCGATCGCGATGACCGAGCCGGGCGCCGGCAGTGACCTGCAGGGGATCCGGACCACGGCACGGCGCGACGGGGACCGCTACGTGCTGAACGGCCAGAAGACGTTCATCTCCAACGGGATCCTCGCCGACCTCGTCATCGTCGTCGCCAAGACCGACCCCGAAGCCGGTGCGCAAGGCATCTCGCTGCTGGTCGTCGAGCGCGGGATGCCCGGCTTCGAGCGCGGCCGCAACCTCGACAAGATCGGCCTGAAGGCGCAGGACACGGCCGAGTTGTTCTTCGACGACGTGCGCGTCCCGGCCGCGAACCTGCTCGGCGAGGAGGGCCAGGGCTTCGTCTACCTGATGGAGAAGCTGCCCCAGGAGCGCCTGACCATCGCGGTCGTCGCGGCCGCCGCCTGCGAGAACGTCCTCGACGAGACGTTGCGCTACGTGAAGGAGCGCAAGGCCTTCGGCCGGCCGATCGGCTCGTTCCAGAACAGCCGGTTCGTGCTGGCCGAGCTCGCCACCGAGACCCAGATCGCCCGCGTCTTCGTCGACCGCTGCATCCAGGAACTGAACGCCGGAACGCTGACCGTCGCCGAGGCCGCGATGGCCAAGTGGTGGACCACCGAACTGCAGAAGAAGGTTGTCGATCGCTGTCTGCAACTGCACGGTGGCTACGGGTTCATGACCGAGTACCCGATCGCGAAGGCCTACCTCGACACCCGGATCCAGACCATCTACGGCGGCACCACCGAGATCATGAAGGAAATCATCGGCCGCACGATGGGCGTATAGCCCGCTCGCAGGAAACCCGCCACTCGTGCGCTCGCGGGTCGCGCGCAGCGTGGCGGGTCCTGCGCCTGATCCGCCAGCCATGCGGAGGGTGCGTCCGAAGCTGACTCCTACCGTGCCACGCCAACCCCTCCCTGGGGCACGACACGGTCGGACGCCGGGGTCTGGGGCATACCTGGACAGGCCACCTCAGCGTAGCCATCGACACCGGACTGCGCCAGACTGTGGATCGTTCTACCGCGAGGGCGCGGAGGGGGGAACGGGGATCGCGATCCGATCCTGGACGACGTCGTCGGCGACCGCGGTCAGGCGGCGATTGTTCGTGCGGGCGTAGGACCGCAGCGCGTTGAACGCCTCGTCGACCCCGATGCCGAGGCTGTGGCTCAGGAAGCCCTTCGCCTGCTCGATCTGGATCCGGCTGTTGAGGGCCGTCTGCAACTGCTCGGTGACGATCTCGTGCCGGGCCACGGCGCGCTGGTGCACGATGCCGATGGTGGCGGCGTCGGCCAGCGCTTGCCCGAGCGCGATCGTGGCGTCGTCCAGCGGTCCCGTCGCGGGGCCGAACAGGTTCACGGCTCCGAGGACGGTGTCACGCAGCCGCATCGGCAACGCCTGTACCGAGAAGTAGCCGGCCGCTGCGGCCGCGGCTGCGAACTGCGGCCAGCGCGGGTCACCGGCGCGGAGGTCGGCCCGCACCGGTTGTCCGGTGGTGATCGCGTCCAGGCAGGGCCCCGCGGAGTTCTGCAGCTGGGTCAGCTCCACCAGCCGGGCCTCCTCGGTCGAGGCCGCCACCAGATTGAGTACGCCGCGGTGGTCGACAACCAGGATGCCGCAGGCCGAGACGCCCAGGAGTTCACTGCAGCGTTCCGCGAGCCGGTCCAGGAAGTCGATGATGTCGAAATCCTCGACCAGCGTGTCGACGAGCTCGATGAACACCTCTCGCACTCTCCGATCTGATGTGCTCATCAGTTCTCCTCCTGTTGGTGCTCGTTCTTGCTGCCTTCGTCGCGGTCGCTCTCCAGGACCAGCCGGCCCGCCATCACCTCGGTGGCGATCTCGTGCAACGGGCGTTCCCGGCTGTACGCGTAGGCGCGCAGCCGGCTCAAGGCGTCGGCGACATCGATGCGCTGCTGGGCGGCGACGACCCCGGCAGCCTGGTGCACCTCGGCCCGCCGCGTGGAGAACGCCGCATCGATCACCTCGGTCAGGTCGGTGCTGAGGCCGTGCCGGTGGTCCAGCGCCAGGACGAACACCGCGTCGGCGAACATCAGAGCGTCCTGGAGCTGCTCGGGTCGCAGCGGTCCGGCCTGTTCCCGGTACACGCTCAGCACCCCCAGCCGGGCAGCTCCGGCGCCGACCGGAAACGCGAACAGACCGTGCACGCCTCGCGCGGTGGCGGCTGCCGAGAACTCCGGCCACCGCTGTCCGGCGGAGAGGTCGGACAGATCAGCCCGCAGGACGGGCGCACCCGTTGCGACGACGTCACCGGTCGGTCCTTCCCCGAGGGTGGCCTGCAGTTCTTCCAGTTCGGCTGTCTGCTCGTCGGTGGCCAGCAACGGCTCCAGGACCTGGCCGTTGCGCTGCATCGACAACCCGGCGCCCATCGCGTCCAGGGCCTGGGCGCACGCGATCACGGCGTACCGCAGGGCCGGCGATGCGCCTGCGCTCTTGGCAGCAGCATCGATCGCCCCCCACACCCTGGCACCGCGGTCGTGATCCACCCGTTCCGTCCACAGTCGGGCCGCCGCCGGGCGGATGCTCCACCCTAGCGGTACCACCGCCAGAGTTCTCATCATCTCCCCGCCGTACCCTGTTTGACTGATCTTCACTCGTCCGCCGACGGCTCCTCGAGCGGTGTCTCGGCGGATTCCGAGTCGGCCGTCGGTCGTTCGGCCGGCCGCGCGCCCGCGGTCGGCGTCGTTTCGCCGACGGGTCTCAATCCGAACCATTCGCTCATCGGTGCACCCTCTAGGGACGGTCGCGCGCAGCGCGCCACCGAGGTCCAGGGCAGCACCACCAGCCTGCAGTCTAGGCCGATTCCGGGCGTGGCGCTCGCCCTCGCGGGCGCGCCGGTACGACGAATTCCCGGCCAGGGGATGGAGTTCGGGCGGAGCCGTGGTTGACTTCCCCTCAGGATCTTCAGGGAGGTCGACATGGGCATCGTGTCGCCAGGTTTCACCGGTCGTCGCGGGAGTGGGGCGGATCTGCCGCCGGGGCAGTATCTGACCAGGGATTTCCCGGTGTTGTCGGCCGGTCCGACACCGCACATCCGCACCGATCACTGGGAGTTCACGGTCACCACCGAGACGGGCGAGAAGTCCCGGTGGGACTGGGCCGGGCTGCTCGCGTTGCCGGCCGAGGACATCACCAAGGACATCCACTGCGTGACCCGGTGGTCGAAGCTGCAGACGGAGTGGAAGGGCGTCTCGCTCGACACACTGCTCGCTGATGTCGAGACGGGCGCCGACTTCGCACTTGCGCACAGCTACGGCGGCTACACGACCAATCTGCCGCTCGAGGACCTGCTCGACGGCCAGGCCTGGATCGTGTACGAGTACGACGGTGAGCCGCTGGACCCCGAACACGGTGGCCCGGCCCGCCTGCTTGTGCCGCATCTGTACTTCTGGAAGAGCGCCAAATGGGTGCGCGGACTGGTCCTGACCGACACCGAGGACCTCGGCTTCTGGGAAACCGCCGGCTACCACGAGTACGGAGACCCATGGAAAGAACAGCGATACGCCGGCGACTGACCTGGCAGACGGCCACAGTCTCCGACGTACGGCGTGAGACGGCGACCGCCCGGACGATCGTGCTCGACGTACCCGAGTGGCCCGGGCACCTCGCCGGGCAGCACCTGGACGTCCGGCTGACCGCACCGGATGGCTACCGGGCCTCCCGCTCGTACTCCATCGCTTCGGCGTGGACCGGCGGCGACACCATCGAGCTGACCGTCGAGCAGGTTCCCGACGGTGAGGTCTCGTCGTACCTGGTCGACGTACTGAAGGTCGGTGACCCGCTGGAGATCCGTGGGCCGGTCGGCGGGTGGTTCGTCTGGAAGCCGGAACAGGAGGGGCCGGTCCAGCTGATCGGCGGGGGATCGGGTGTCGTCCCGCTGCGGGCGATGCTGCGCGCCCACGCCGCCGCGGACAGTACGACGCCGGTCCAGCTGATCTATTCGGTACGGCGTCCTGCCTCGGTGATCTACGTGGCCGACTTGAAGGAGCTGGCCGGCTCCGACGATGTCGACGTACGACTCGTCTACACGCGCGAGGCCCCGGAGGGTGAGCCGCGGGTGGGACGGATCGATGCCGATGTGATCGAGCGGCTCGCGTTCCGGCCCGAGGACGCGCCGACGACGTACGTGTGTGGGCCGACGCCGTTCGTGGAGACGGTGGCGGATCTGCTGGTCGCGGCCGGTCACGACCCGGCCCGGGTGAGAACAGAGCGCTTCGGACCGACAGGAGAATAGTGATGACTGAAGCCAGTTATCTTGACGGCAATGCCGCGGCCGGAGCTATGAGTGAGCTCTTCGCCGTCGACATCACCGCCGCGATCACCCGCTGCGCTGCCTGCGGTCAGCTGGGAGTGTTCGCGGACTCACACGTTTATATGAACGCGCCCGGCCTGGTCGCCCGGTGCCGGGGCTGTGACAGCGTCCTCGTCCGGGTGGTGACGACCGGCGAGGAGACTTACCTCGACCTGCGCGGGCTCACCTACCTGCGCATCCCCAGCGCCTAGACCGCACCACCTTGCAACCCCGGTCACAAGCCCGACCGGGGGGACTCGACGCGCCGCCTGTGCTGGCGGGTGCCGGTGGCAAACAAACGGATGACAACTGGACGGCCGGTGCGGGTCGCCGCACTGAGCTGGTGATTTGCAGACCGGAAGCGTAGCGTGAGCTCCGCCCCGGACCCTGGCGCCGATCGTCGCGCTGGAGAGGGTCATGGACTCACAATTCCTGGATCGATTGGCGACGTCCGAGCGCCTGGAATCCTGGCAACCCGGGGATCTCGCGGCCGCGCTGGAGGTCGTCGAACGACTGGATGCCGCGCGTCAGGGACCGGACGGGAGCCTGTGGGCGCTCGACATCAGGCTGGCGATCTGCCGGCAACGGCTGCAGTTCGAGCTCGACCGCCGGGCGGCAGAAACCGGCTAGCGGCATCTTGAACCGCTGGACCGTCCGCGAGTGTCAGGGGAAACTCGTGGGGAGGGGACGGTCCAGCCCTCAGCGGCGCTGTTTGCTCTGCGTCCGGCGGATGGTGTCGCGCTGGGTCTCGCCGACGGCGCGTTCGTAGGCGAGCACGAGCCCCTGGATCGTGACCGGCTTGAACCGCTCGACCAACTGCTGGAGGTGCTCGGGCGGTCCACCGGAGACCCGGTAGTGCGGCCAGACCTTGGTCCGGAACACCTCGGTCAATTCCTCGGCGATGGCCCGGCCGTGCTCGGTGAAGATCCGCCCCGCGGAGAGCACCGCCTCGACCGGCAGGTCCAGGTCGAGCATCTCGACCCCGAGGCTGAGGTGGGCGGTCGCCACCTGGAAGACGTCCTCGTCGGGCGTCGGCTCGACCACGCCGAGCGCGATCAGCATCTCGATGTCGTCGTCGGTCAGCTCGCGACCGGTCCGGCGTACGAGCGTGGCGCGGTTGAGCGTCTCGGGCAGGTCGCGCATCCACGGCGTGAGCAGGGTGCGGTGCAGCGCGATGTCTTGCGGCGACGCATCGGTCGGGATGCGCTCCAGGTACCCCTCGATCGCCGACAGCGTGAACCCGTGCGCCTGCAACTCGCGGACCAGGTCGAGCCGGGCGATGTGTTCCGGCCCGTAGTACCCCACCCGTCCGCGCCGGACCGGCGGCGGGATCAACCCGCGCCCGGCGTAGAACCGCAGTGTCCGCACTGTCATCCCGACCCGCGTCGACAACTCGTCGACCGTAAGGGTCGCAGCATCCCCCGTGACTTCCGACATGGCGGAGATCATAACGACCCCTCCTTGACCATCGTGACAGCGATACTGTCACAATCGGAGGGACTTCTCGACCGACGGGATCATCATGAGTGACGAAGCCTTCCTGTACGACGCGATCCGCACCCCGCGCGGCAAGGGCAAACCGACCGGGGCGCTGCACGAGGTCAAGCCGATCCAGCTGATCACCGGCCTCCTGCACGAGCTGCGGGAGCGGCATCCGGACCTGGATCCGACGGCCATCGACGACGTCGTGCTCGGTGTGGTCACGCCGATCGGCGACCAGGGCATGGACATCGCGAGGACCGCGGTCCTCGCCGCCGGCTACCCCGAGACGACCGGTGGCGTGCAGCTCAACCGGTTCTGTGCCTCCGGCCTGGAAGCGGTGAATCAAGCGGCTCAGCGAGTCCGGTCCGGGTGGGAGGACTTCATCCTCGCGGGCGGTGTCGAGTCGATGTCGCGCGTACCGATGGCCTCTGACGGCGGCGCCTGGGCGATGGACCCGGAGACGGCGCTGCAGACCAACTTCATCCCGCAGGGCATCAGCGCCGACCTGATCGCGACCCTCGACGGCTTCTCCCGCACCGACGTCGACGCGTACGCCGCCGAGTCGCACGCGCGCGCCGCCAAGGCGTGGGCAAACGGATACTTCACCCGCTCGGTCGTGCAGGTGCGCGACCGCAACGGGCTGCAGATCCTCGACCACGACCAGCTGGTCCGGCCGGGTACGACGGTCGAGACGCTGGCCGGGCTGCCCGTGTCGTTCGCGGCGATCGGCGAGCACGGCGGGTTCGACGCGGTCGCCCTGGAGAAGTACCTGACTGTTGAGCGGATCGAGCACGTGCACCACGCGGGCAACTCGTCCGGCATCGTCGACGGTGCGGCCCTGGTTGCTATCGGCAACGAGAAGGCCGGTGAGGCGCTCGGCCAGGCGCCACGCGGCCGGGTGGTCGCCGCCGCGGTGAGCGGCGCGGATCCGACCATCATGCTGACCGGTCCGGCGCCGGCCGCCCGCAAGGCGCTGACCAAGGCAGGACTCGAGGTCAGCGACATCGATTTGTTCGAGATGAACGAGGCGTTCGCGGCCGCCGTGCTGCATTTCATGAAGGATCTCGGCGTACCGCACGAGAAGGTGAACGTGAACGGTGGCGCGATCGCGCTCGGTCACCCGCTCGGTGCCACCGGCGCGATGCTGATCGGAACCCTGCTTGACGAACTGGAGCGGCGTGAGCTCCGGTACGGACTGGCCACCCTGTGCGTCGGCGGCGGGATGGGCGTCGCAACAATCATCGAGAGGCTTGCCGCATGATCTCCTGGACCAACGTCGACGGTGTCGTCACGCTGACGATGGACGACCCCGATGCCTCGGCGAACACGATGAACGACACGTACCTCGCGGCGATGGGCTCGGTGGTCGAGCGCCTGCAGGCTTCGTCCGGCTTGAAGGGCGTGATCGTCACCAGCGCGAAGTCGACGTTCTTCGCCGGCGGGAACCTGCAGATGCTGTCGCAGATCCAGCCGTCACAAGCGGCTCAGGTCTTCGAAACAGTCGAGGAGGTCAAGCGTCAGCTGCGAATCCTCGAAACCCTGGGTGTGCCGGTCGTTGCGGCGATCAACGGCAGCGCGCTCGGCGGTGGGCTGGAGATCGCGCTGGCCTGTCACCACCGGATCGTGGCCGACGACAGCCGGATCGAGCTCGGCGTACCCGAGGTGACGCTCGGACTGCTGCCGGGCGGCGGCGGAGTGACCCGCAGCGTCCGCATGCTCGGGCTGCAGGACGCGCTGATGAAGGTGCTGCTGCAGGGCCAGCGGATGAAGCCCGCGCACGCATTGAGTGTCGGCATCGTCGACGAGGTGGTGCCGGCCGATCAACTGCTCGACGCCGCGCAGGCCTGGATCGCGTCGTACGACGGCGACGCGAAGCAGCCGTGGGATCGCGATGGATACAAGATCCCAGGCGGTACGCCGGCCTCGCCGAAGCTGGCCGCCTTCCTGCCGGCGTTCCCGGCGAACCTGCGCAAGCAGTTGAAGGGTGCGCCGTACCCGGCACCGCGGGCGATCATGAGCGCCGCCGTCGAGGGCAGCCAGGTCGACTTCGCCACCGCGTCGCGGATCGAGTCCCGGTACTTCGTCTCGCTGGCGACCGGGCAGATCGCGAAGAACATGATCCAGGCGTTCTTCTTCGATCTGCAGGCGATCAACGCCGGCGCCTCGCGGCCGAGCGGCGTACCTCGGTACTCCGCGCGCAAGGTCGGCGTACTCGGTGCCGGGATGATGGGCGCGGGGATCGCGTACGTGTGCGCGAAGGCCGGGATCGAGGTCGTGCTCAAGGACGTCTCGCTGGAGGCCGCGTCGAAGGGCAAGGAGTACTCCGAGAAGCTGCTGGCCAAGCAGGTGCAGAAGGGGCGGAGCTCCGCGGCCGACGTGGAGGCGTTCCTGAGCCGGATCACGCCGACCGCGGACCCGAACGACCTGGCCGGGTGTGACCTGGTGATCGAAGCCGTGTTCGAGAGCGAGGAGCTCAAGCAGAAGGTGTTCGCCGAGATCGCGGGCGTGGTCGAGCCGGACGCGCTGCTCTGCTCGAACACCTCGACCCTGCCGATCACGTCGCTCGCCGACGGGATCGACCGGCCGGACGACTTCATCGGCATGCACTTCTTCTCACCGGTCGACCGGATGCCGCTGGTCGAGCTGATCGCGGGGGAGAAGACGTCGGATCGTGCCATCGCCAGGGCGTACGACGTGGTGCGGCAGATCAAGAAGACACCGATCGTGGTCAACGACAGCCGCGGCTTCTTCACCTCGCGGGTGTTCGGCACGCTGGTGATGGAGGGCGCGGCGATGGTGGCCGAGGGCGTCGACCCGGTGATGATCGAGCGGGCAGCGACGCAGGCCGGCTTTCCCGCGCCGCCGCTGGCGATGCTCGACGAGGTCACGCTGACGCTCCCGCAGAAGATCCGCGATGCGGCCAGGGCGGCCGGCGACAGCGCGGGTGCCTTCGACGACCACCCGGGCATGGGAGTGACGGATCGGCTCGTCAACGAGTTCGATCGCCGGGGCAAGGCGGCCGGTGCCGGGTTCTACGACTATCCGGCCGACGGCGCCAAGCGTCTGTGGCCAGGACTGTGGGAGCACTTCGCGCGTGACAACGACGTACCGCTGGTCGATCTTCAGGAGCGGATGACGTTCGCGATGTCGCTCGAGACCGTGAAGTGCCTGGACGAAGGCGTACTCCGTTCGGCTGCCGACGCCAACGTGGGTTCGATCTTCGGCATCGGCTTCCCGCCCCTGCACGGCGGGGCGTTGCAGTACATCAACGCCTACGGGTTGCCCGCCTTCGTCGAGCGGTCCCGCGAACTGGCCTCGTCGTACGGCACACGCTTCGAGCCTCCTGCCCTCCTGGTGCGGAAGGCGGAGGCCGGCGAACAGTTCCGCTGATCACGGCGCGGTATCAACTCCAGCAAACCTCCACATATTCGAACAAACAAGAGCGCGTCCGGTCTTGCGCCGGACGCGCTTTTGAGACATTGTGCTGACACTTCTACAACGATTGACCTTGACCGGGATGGCGTGGCGGCTTCCGATGCGGCGGCTTCCGTGCCAGAACGGTCCCTGGCGAAGTCTGTTGTGGTGTTGGTTTTAGTTGTACCGTGTGCGAAATCGGAGATGCTTAACGGTGTTAAGTAACTCGGAACCGTCGGCGTCGTACCCCCTGCGGCGTCGCTTTCGGGAGGTGGAATACGTGCCTGCTCATGTTCCGAACGCCGGCCTGACCCGGCGGGATCTGCTGAAGCGGACCGGAGGTCTGGCCGCACTCGCAGCGCTGACCGCGGCCTGCGGTGGCAACAGCGGCCGGCCGTCGTCGGACAGCGGCGGAGGCGGCGGAGCGAAGGTCAATCTGTCCCAGTGGTACCACCAGTACGGCGAAGCCGGGACGCAGCAGGCTGCGACGAAGTACGCCAAGGCCTACACCGACGCGAATGTCTCCGTGGCGTGGACCCCCGGTGACTACGCCAGCAAACTGTCGTCCGGCCTGCTGTCCAACAAGGGCCCGGACGTGTTCGAGAGCCAGCTCAACATCGGCATGGTGAAGAGCAACCAGGTGGTCGCGCTGGACGACATCCTGGCCGACGTGAAGGACGACTTCCAGCCCGGTGACCTGGCCACCAACACCGTCGACGGCAAGATCTACGGGATCCGGATGATCGTCGACCCGCAGGTCATCTACTACCGCAAGTCCCTGCTGGACAAGGCCGGGATCAAGCCGCCGGAGACCATCGACGATCTGATCTCCGCGGCCAAGGAACTCACCACGAACAAGGTGAAGGGCATCTTCGTCGGCAACGACGGCGGCAACGCGATGGGCGGGCCGGCGATGTGGGCCTCGGGCGGCAACTACCTGACCGACGACAACAAGCCGGGCTTCACCGGCGAGAGTCAGGCGAAGGCGTTCGGCAAGCTGCACGAGCTCTATGCGAGCAAGAGCGTCCTGCTGGGCTCGCCGACGGACTGGACCGACCCGGGCGCGATCAACCAGGGCCTCGCGGCGATGCAGTGGATCGGCATGTGGGCCGTTCCCGGGATGCAGAAGGCCCTCGGCGACGACCTCGGCGTGATCCCGTTCCCCGCGCTCGACGCGCAGAACAAGCCGGCCGTGTACTCCGGCGGCTGGACCCAGTTCGTCTCGGCCAAGAGCCCGAACGTCGACGCGGCGAAGAAGTTCGTGAAGTGGCTGTGGATCGACAAGGAGGACTTCCAGGAGGACTGGTCGCTGAACTACGGCTTCCACATCCCGCCGCGGAAGAGCCTTGCGGCCAAGGCGTCCAAGCTGCAGAGCGGTGTCGCGGCCGACACGGTCAAGCTGACCCAGGACTACGGCCACACCGACAACCCGGCCTGGACTCCCAAGATGGGTACGGCGTTCGGTGACATGCTCACCAACATCATCAAGAAGGGAGCCGACCCCGCTGCCGAAATCACCAAGGCCGAGAAGACCGTCAACGACGAACTGACCCGGTTGTTCGGATGAGCGCTTCGGTCAAGACTCCCCGCACGACGGACCCCGCCGCCACTGGTGAGCGGCGGGGTTCCCGGCGCCGCAAGGGCATCGCCGGGAACACGATGTGGTTCTGGATCTTCGTCGGCCCGTTCGTGATCGGGCTGCTGGTCTTCTCCTACCTGCCGATCATCTGGAGCCTGGTCCTCAGCTTCTTCGAGGCCTACAACACGGTCACGCCGTCGAAGTTCGTCGGGCTGCAGAACTACATCGACATGCTGAAGGACCACAACTTCATCTCCAGCCTCGGCACGTTCACGATCTTCGCGATCTTCATCGTGCCGTTGACGTTCATCCTCTCGCTGGCCTTGGCGTTGCTGGTCAACCAGGTGAAGATCGCGCGGGCGTTCTTCCGGTCGGTGTTCTTCCTGCCGACCGCGTGTTCCTATGTGGTCGCGTCCCTGATCTGGCGGTTGTCGATCTTCAACGGCGTCCGGTTCGGGCTGGCCAACACGGTGCTCGGCTGGTTCGGTGCCGACGGGATCGCGTGGCTGTCGACGGTCGACCCACCGTGGTACTGGCTCCCGATCGTGACGGTCCGGCTGTGGTTGCAGCTCGGGTTCTACATGATCCTGTTCATCGCCGGTCTGCAACGGATCTCGCCGACGCTCTACGAGGCGGCGTACGTCGACGGGGCGAAGCCCGGGTGGCAGGTGTTCCGGTACATCACGCTGCCGCAACTGCGGGCGACGTCGGTCGCCGTACTGATCCTGAACCTGATCGCGGCGTACCAGGCGTTCGACGAGTTCTACAACCTGGTCGGCAACGTGAACTACGCCCGTCCGCCGCTGGTCTACCTGTACGGGATATCCCTGGGGTCGATCCAGGACCTCGGCCACGGCTCCGCCGGTGCGCTCATCCTCGCGGTCATCATCATGATCGTGACACTGCTGCAGAACCGGATCTTCGGTTTCGGAAAGGCGGGTGACTGATGGCTGTCGCCGAGCGTACGACGGGAACCCCCCAGCCGATCGGCTTCAACCGGAGCGCGATGGGCCGGGTCGGCCTGGTGCTGCGGTGGGTCGCGCTGTTCATCGCGGTGGTCCTGTTCCTGCTGCCGTTCTACCTGATCCTGCGCAACGCCCTGTCCACCGAGGCCGACATCACGGCGCCTTCGTGGACGTTGTTCCCTTCGCATCTGCAATGGAGCAACATCACCGAGCTGTTCAACGACACCGAGGTCCCGATGGCACGGGCGCTCTACAACTCCGCCGTCGTGGGGATCCTGGGCACGGCCGGACAGTTGCTCCTGGCATCAATGGCCGGCTACGGGCTGGCCAGGATCCCGTATCGTCACGCCGACAAGATCTTCTACGCGATCGTCGCGACCCTGATGATCCCGGGTGCGGTCACCTTCATCCCGAGCTTCATCGTCGTGTCGTCGCTGGGCTGGGTCTCGTCGCTGCGTGGTCTGATCATCCCGACGTTGTTCAGCGGGTTCGCGGCGTTCTTGTTCCGGCAGTACTTCCTGGGATTCCCCAAGGAGCTGGAGGAAGCCGCGCGGGTCGACGGTGCCGGGCATTTCGGTGTGTTCTGGCGGATCGTCGTACCCAACTCCCTGCCGTTCTTCGCGGCGCTGGCGGCGATCACCTTCATCGGCAACTGGAACTCGTTCCTCTGGCCCTTGGTGATCGGCCAGGACTCGTCCTCCTGGACAGTCCAGGTCGCGATGTCGACGTTCGTCACCGCCCAAACCATCAACATCCACGAACTCTTCATGGCAGTAGCCGTCTCCATCCTCCCCTTGGTCCTGATCTTCGCCTTCCTCCAGCGCTACCTGATCCAGGGCGTAACCCAATCCGGCATCAAGGACTGAAAGACAACTGAAGAATGTAAGAAGTCGGACACCGCTTCGCGGCGACAGTTCCTTCGGCCGCCTCCGGCGGTGCGCCAACCGTGGTCAGGGAACGGCGCACTCGGCGCGAAGAGCTGTCACAGGGAACACCGCACGATTGCCGGGCACCGAGACAGTCACAGAGCAGTCCCACTAGCGGGCGGCGGGGAGTCCACCAGGCTCCCCGCCGCCGTCGTACGAGTGCCGTCGTGTATCTCGGCGCTGGCTCACATGTCATGCTTGGGGGTGGGCGAGTGTTGGGAAAATCCCAACGGTTTTGCTAGGCTCGGGTTATGGATCAGCAACTGGCGGCAGTCGGCGAGCGCATCCGTGCACGCATGCCCGCCGGCCTCAGTCAGCGGAAGCTGGCGAGTGCGGTCGACATGCCGCCCGACGCGTTGTCTCGCGCTCTCAATGGGCAGCGTGGCTTCTCGTCGATCGAGCTGGCGCGGCTCGCGGAGGCGCTGGGGGTCGGCTTGCACTGGCTGATCACTGGCCAAGAGGATCCCCTGCGCGTGGATGTCGCGGCTCGACACGCGTGGGATGCGCTCCGTGCGGAGCGCGTGAATCCCGGCCGTGAGGCCGACGACGAGGTGATCCAGAAGGTCATCGCTGTCTACCACGAGGCCTACCCTGACGGGCCGCCGAGTTCGCGGGCGCTTCCGAGCGCACCAGACGTACTCCGCAGGGAGTTGAAGGACGGCTTCGTCCGTCGGATCGCGGAGTTGGTCGAGAAGACCTTTGCTATCGACGTCATTCGCGTGCCTGAGTTGTCGACTGACTATTCGCTGCGCATCGGCAGCCGCTCGGTGATCCTCCTGGTGAGCACGACGAACTGGTTCCGCAACAACTGGTCGGTTGCGCATGAGCTCGGGCATCTCGCGCTCGGACACCATGCTGGTGATGCCGTTGACGTGACAAATGAGCGTCCGGCCAACGATTTTGCCGCAGCGATGCTGCTGCCCGAGGCCTGGATGCGCCGGACCAAATGGGCCCAGCTTGATGAGCGGGGGCTCGCCGAGATCGTCTGGGGTGCTGGCGTCTCTGTCGAAGCGCTGCGGAATCGGCTCCGCGAGCTGCGCATCAAGGCTGGGCCTGTGGTGGAAGGCTCGCTCAAGCAGTCCACGCAGCGCCTTCTCCGTCCGCACGTGAAGGCGATCGCCGGCACGGATGCCGACGTCGATGCCATCGTGGAGCGAGAGGCCGCATCTACCGGGCGCAGGTTCCCGCTGCAGGTACTTTCAGACCTCTCCCAGCGGGTTGGTGCCGGCCAGGCCGATCCCTACGTGCTCGCGTGGGCGATGGGTGTCCCGGTCGACGAGATCGATTTCCCCGAGCCAGATGAGGACCTGGCGTCGACGGAGTACGAAGAGCTGCTCGCCGCGCGACCCAGTGCCCGCGAATGGGCGGAGCGACTGGCATCCGAGCGTGGACAGACGGAAGCTTGATGGCTGAGCGCCGCCTTCAATGGAGTCGGATCAACAAGCAAGAAGCTCGGGAACTGCAGTCCTTCACCTGCACGGTCGAGTGGCCGTGTACTCCGCGGGGACGGAGGGAGCCTGAACACCCACGTCCCTGGGAGTGGCAGGCCCAGCGTCACCTTCGCCAGCTGACGCAACACCTGCGCGAGGGCGACATTGCCCTCGTCGGGCGCGATGACGAGGGCTTGGTCGGCGCCGCACTGCACCTGTCGTGTGCGGCCAGCAGAGGCTTCCTGGTAGTCGAGGTCAAGGTCGGCGCGGTGAGCGTGCGGTATCGCCACCAGAGGGGTCGGTTCCTCGGCGATGAGCTCATCGACGTTGCGAGAGCGACCGCGATCGACGAGGCCAGACGGATTGGTGCGTCGGCGCTGAGTTCTTTGGGTTACATCCACGAACGCAACTTGGCGAGCACCTACATGGCGATGCGAGCTGGAGCAGAGCCGCAAGGGATGCCAGACGAGCGCGGCTACCAGGTATGGCGCTATGACGCCGGCGTGCCGCCAGTTGACTGACCTCGGAACGGCCAACTCCGGTTGCGGGATCGGCTCGGAGGTGCACTGGTGTGGTGACAGGGTTGGGGTGTGGATGACGTGATCAGGGCTGGGTGGCTGAGGTTGCGGGGGTTTACGAGCGGTGATGTCGCGTGGGTGTTCGAGGTTTCTCAGGATCCTGCTGTGCAGGAGTTTGTGCAGGTGCCTTCGCCGTACCTGATGGAGCATGCGCGATTCTTTGTCGAGTGCCTGGCGATCGAGAAGGTGGCTACTGGGGAGCGAGCCGAGTTTGTGGTTGAGGATGCCGAGTCGGGGGAGCGGTTGGGGCGGGTTGGGTTGGGGATGGGGGCGAATGCCTCGGCGGAGATTGGTTACTGGGTTGCGCCGGGGGCTCGTGGGCGAGGGGTGGCTCCGACGGCTGTGCGGGCCGTTTGCCGGTGGGCGTTCAGTACGAAGGGCCTCGAGCTCATCGAGTGGCGGGCTGAGGTGGGGAACGAGGCGTCGCGGCGGGTTGCGGAGAAGGCGGGCTTCCGGATGGAGGGGGAGTTGCGGAAGCGGTTGGTTCATCGCGGGGTGCGAGTGGATGCGTGGGTTGGCTCGCTGCTCAAGGATGAGACCTTTGGGTAGACAGTCACCTGTGGGACCAAAAGAGGGCGTGGCCGGCGGTGCCTTCGGGGACGTAGTGCTGGGAGTCGACTGTCAGGCCGGCCTGGGTTAGCCAGGTGCGGTTGGTGGCGGCGTCGGTGTGGCTCCACCACATGGGGGTTCCGCCGTCGAGCCAGTTGTCTTCTACGCCGGTCCACTCACTCACCAACTGCGTGGGGTCGGGGCGGATCACGCTCAGTTCGCGGCTGGTGGTGGGTGTTCGCGGGGTTGGTGAGTGCGGCAGGGCCGCGATGGCGGCGGTTCGCGGCGGGGGCGTGCTGGGCGGCGCGGACGTGCAGGCCATCACATTGGCAGTGCTCGGGTCGCGTCCCGCGGGGGCGCGCGGTGAAGACCAGGTTGTGATGGCCTGGCGGTTCGCTGCCCACGGGAAGGAGCTACTCGGTCAGGCCCATGGACGCCAGGCGGTCCGGGGCGCTGATGGGCGGTCCCGAGAGGGTGAGGTGGTGGCCTTCGGCCAGAGTGAGGGTGAAGGTTCGGCGGTGCCACGGGGTATCGGTGGGGGGAGTGGAGTCCACCAGGCCGGCGGATACGGCGGCGTCGTACAGGGGGTCGACCAGTACGCCGACGTCGAAGGTGATGGTGGCTGGGGCGATCTCGGCTGTTGCGCGTTGTACGTCGAGGCCGCTGCCGCCGTTCCAGGGGGTGAAGCCGAGGGACGCGAACTCCGGCTCTGGTTCGCCGAACTGGAAGTGGGTGTGCAGGCCGAGCAGGTCGCTCAGGAGGGTGACCGTGGCGGCGACGTCGCGGACGTGGAGGACGGGACGGACCGCGAAGGTGGTCGGGTCTGATGGATGAGCGGCGCGGGCCATGACTACGGACTGGGCGATTTCGCCCTTGTCAGATCGAGGGAGTCGGCCGACGAGGTCGAGACCGGCGTGCCGGGCGACGCCGATCGAGCGCGTGTTGCGGGAATCGATCCAGGCTTCGACCCCGGCAATGCTGGGCTGCGACAGGAGGTAGTCGACGACCGTACGCGCCGCCTCGCTCATCAGACCGGAACCCCAGTAGGCGCGCTGGAGATACCAGCTCATCCCGCGGATCGGTGTGCCCTGGTCCGAGAAGACGCCGATCACCCCAACGGCGGTCTCGTCCGGCCGGATCCGCAGTACCCAGGTCCAGCCGCCGTTGTCGCCGAACTCCCGCTGCAACCGCTCGTGACTCTCCTCCGAACTGTGACTCGGCGTGGAGTAGCCGGCACGCGCCCACTCCGGGTCCGCGAACATCGCATGCAGCGCGCCGAGGTCGCGGGCAGCGTCGTACGGCGCCAATTCGAGCCGTCGGGTCATCAGCAGTTGCATCGTCCAAGTCTGCCGCCCGGAGAGGGTCTACTCGGTCAGGCCCATGGAGGCTAGGCGGTCCGGGTCGCTGACGGAGGTGATGCCGGTGATGCGGCCGTTGACGATGGTGCAGGCCATCACGCCGAGGAGGTTGCCGTTCGCGCCGTACGTGACGATGCCGGGCTCGCCGTTGACGAGGGCTGCGCGGGCGGTGACCGTGGCGCGGGCGCCGCGCTGGACGCGGGTGGCGACCTCGGTCGCGCCCTGGCGGACGACCAGGCCGCGCCGGGTGTGGGAGTGCCAGATCACGTCCGGGTCGAGCATCCGCAGCAGGCCTTCGAAGTCGCCCTCGCGGGCCGCCGCGAGAAAGGCGTCGACCACCGCGCGCTGCCGCGACTCGTCGGCCGGGTGCCGCGTGCCCTGCACCTTCCGGCGGGCCCGGCTGGCGAGCATCTTGGTGGCGTCCGCGGACTTGCCGATGATCTGACCGATCTCGGCGAACGGCACCGCGAACAGGTCGTGCAGTACGAACGCCAGCCGCTCGCTGGGACCGAGTGTGTCAAGCACCACAAGCAGCGCCACCCCGACCGACTCGGCCATCAGCGCGTTGTCCTCGGGTGCCTCGGCGCCGTCCTCGATGACCACGAGCTCGGGCAGCTGGTCGTCGTACGACGCCTCGGGCCGGGTCTTGCGGGAGCGCAGTACGTCGATGCAGACCCGGCCCACCACCGTCGTGAGCCAACCGGAGAGGTTGTCGATCGAGCCGGCGTCCTGGCGCGCCAGGCGCAGCCAGGCCTCCTGTACGGCGTCCTCCGCGTCCGCCCGCGATCCGAGCATCCGGTGGGCCACCGCCACCAGCCGCCGGCGCTGCTCCTCGAACGCTCCGGCCAGGGCGTCATCCGGGGTCATCCAGTTACCTTCCTCCAGCGAGTTCCGTCATGACCATGACGAGCCCAGACCGGCAAAGGTAACTGGACGACCCGGGGAACTACTCCGCGATCTGGTAGGTCGGGGTGATGATCGCCCGGGCCAGCGTGTGGAAGGCCAGGTTGAAGCTGACCACGGCCGGGCTGGCGTCGGCGTCCACGTCCAGGGCCTCGACGTCGATCGCGTGGACGGCGAAGTAGTAGCGGTGGACCTGGTCGCCGGGCGGCGGGGCGGCGCCGCCGAAGTTCTTGGTGCTGAAGTCGTTGCGGACGTGGAAGGCGCCGTTGTCGAGGCGGTCGGTGCTGCCGGCGCCGGTGGGGAGCTCGGTCACGGTCGCGGGGAGGTTGACCAGGACCCAGTGCCAGAAACCGGACGGGACCGGCGCGTCAGGGTCGAAGCAGGTGACGACGAACGCCTTGGTCTCGGCCGGGAAGCCGGACCAGCTGAGCTGCGGCGACTTGTTGCCGCCGGCGAAGGCCTGGTCGTCGGACAACTGCTGGCCGTCGGCGACGTCCGTACTGGTGACCGTGAAGGAACCGGCCTTGGGGAGCAGTTCGTACGGGTCCGGGGTGACAGGACGATCGAGCGACATCTGGATCCTCCGGGATCTCGCGACGTGTGGTGATTCCGACATTACTGTCCACCGGAACCGGATCCGTCCCGGGGCAGGGGTCGGAGGATGCGAAGATCGGGGCAATCGGAACGGTCGCGCCGCGGACGTGGCGGCCGGCAACGGAGTGGAGGAGCGCGGTGGAGCAGTACCTGGACCGGATCGGACCGGCGGACGAGGTCGCGATGCGAGCGGCCACCGAGCGGCAGGCCGGGTTGACGAAACCGGCCGGTTCCCTCGGTGTGCTCGAGGAGCTGTCCGTCCGGGTGGCCGGGATGACCGGCAGTTGCCCGCCCGCGGTGCCGGCACCGGCCGTGGTGACGGTCTTCGCCGCCGACCACGGCGTGCACGCCCAGGGTGTGTCGCCCTGGCCGCAGGAGGTGACCGCCGCGATGCTGGCGAACTTCGCCGCCGGCGGTGCCGCGGTGAACGCGTTCGCGGCGAACAACCGCGTCGACGTCCGCGTGGTCGACGTCGGGGTCGCCACGCCGGTGGACGAGCTGGACATCGTGCACGCGAAGGTCCGGCCCGGTACGCGCGACCTGTCCACGGAGGCGGCACTCACCGAGGACGAGGCCCGCGCGGCGATCGCGGTCGGGTTCGACCTGGCGGACACGCTCGTCAGGGACGGCTACCGCTGCCTGCTCACCGGCGACATGGGGATCGCGAACACCACCGCGAGCGCCGCCCTGATCGCCACCTTCACCGGCTCGACGGCCGACGTGGTCACCGGCCGTGGCACCGGTATCGACGACGCCACGTTGGCCCACAAGACCGCGATCGTGCGGTCCGCTCTGGCGCTACACGACGTACCGGCGACCGATCCGCTCGGCGCACTTCAGGCGTACGGCGGCCTCGAACACGCGGCGTTGGCCGGGTACATCCTGGGTGCCGCGGCCAACAAGGTGCCGGTGATCCTGGACGGGGTGATCGCGGGTGCCGCGGCGCTCGTCGCGCAGGCTCTCCACCCGGCGGTGATCGACTACTGTGTCGCCGGCCACCGGTCCGCCGAGCCCGGGCATGCGGTCGCGCTGAAGACTCTCGGGCTGCAGCCGCTGGTCGATCTCGATCTGCGGCTGGGCGAGGGGACCGGCGCGGTACTCGCGTACCCGATCCTGACCTGCGCCGTCCGCGCGTTGGCCGAAATGGCGACGTTCGAGTCCGCGGGGATCACCTCGTGACGAGTCAGTACCTGTCCGGTCTGGTCCTCGACGGGCGGCGCGTTGTCGTCGTCGGAGGCGGCGGCGTGGCCCAGCGTCGGCTGCCCCGGCTGCTCGAGGCGGGCGCCCGGATCGACCTGATCTCGCCGTCGATCACGCCGACGATCGAGGGCCTCCTCAGCAACCCGTCGCTGACCTGGATCGAGCGCGGCTACACCGACGGCGATCTCGACGGCGCTTGGTACGTCGTGGTCGCGACCGACGACACCGCGGTGAACGACCAGGTCTCGGCGGAGGCCGAGGGGCGGCGGATCTTCTGTGTCCGCTCCGACGACCGCTCGCGCGCGACCGCGTGGACGCCGGCGTCCGGGCAGCACGATCACGTGACCATCGGCGTACTCGGCGGCGGCGATCACCGGCGCTCGGCCGCGGTCCGGGACGCGATCCTGGAAGGTCTGCGGACGGGGGAGTTGGGAGCGCGTCAGGTCGACAAGCATCCCGGCGTGTACCTCGTCGGCGGAGGGCCCGGCGATCCGGATCTGATCACCGTCCGCGGGCGGCGGTTGCTGGCCGAGGCGGACGTGGTGGTGGCAGATCGGCTCGCGCCGCAGCCGTTGCTGGACGAGTTGCATCCGGACGTCGAACTGTTCGACGCGGCCAAGCTGCCGCGTGGACGAGCGGCTCAGCAGGAGGAGATCAACCGGATCCTGGTGGATCGCGGCCGGCAGGGGAAGGTCGTCGTACGGCTGAAGGGCGGCGACCCGTACGTGTTCGGCCGCGGCTTCGAGGAGGCGCTCGCCTGCGCGGAGGCCGGTGTGCCGTGGACGGTCGTGCCGGGGATCACCAGCTCGATCTCGGTGCCGGCGGTGTCGGGGATTCCGGTCACGCATCGCGGCGTCACGCATGAGTTCACGGTGGTGTCGGGGCACATCCCGCCGTCGCATCCGGACTCGTTGATCAACTGGGACGCGCTGGCCCAGCTGAGCGGGACGCTGGTGCTGTTGATGGCGGTCGAGAACCTGCCCGCCATCACCGAGCGGCTGATCGCCGCCGGGCGGCCCGCGACGACGCCCGCCGCGGCGATTGCCGACGGCACCCTTCCGGGGCAGAAGATGGTGACGTCGGAGCTGGCCGGGATCGCCCAGGCGATGAAGGAGGCGGGCGTCGGAGCGCCGGCGATCGTTGTCATCGGCAACGTGGTGGCGGTGGCCGAGCAGGCCCGGGGCGCCGCGGACGCCGGCGGTCGGCCGGCGTGAGTTCACTGGTACCGCTGGATGATCCGGCCGACAGCCGGCTGGCGGACTACGTGCAGCTGCGGGAGGTGAATCTGCGGCGCCTGCTGGAGGAGGCGCACGGACTCTTCATTGCCGAGGGCGACAAAGTGATCCGCCGCGCCGCGGACGCCGGCTACGAACCGCGCTCGTTCCTGCTGGCGCCCCGCTGGTTGGAGTCCCTCGAGGACGTGCTCGAGAAATGGCCCGACACCCCGGTGTACGTCGTCTCCGAGGAGCTGGCCGAGCAGGTCACGGGCTTCCACGTGCACCGTGGCGCGCTGGCGTCGTACAAACGCCGCGCCGCCGTCCCGCTGACCGAGCTCCTTCGCGACGCTCCCCAGCGGATCGCGATCTTCGATGACATCGTCGATCACACCAACGTCGGCGCCGGGTTCCGGGCGGCCGCGGCGATGGGCGTCGAGCTCGTGCTGGTGACGCCGACGTGTGCGGATCCGCTGTACCGGCGTTCGATCAAGGTCTCGATGGGCACGGTCTTCCAGGTCCCGTGGACGCGGCTGGAGTCCTGGCCCGGAGATCTGGAACTCCTTCAGGACAAGGGATACGTCGCCGCGGCGTTCGCGCTCACCGACGACTCGATCACCCTCGGCGACCTCGCGGCGCGCCACGACGAGCGGCTCGCGCTGATCTTCGGCACGGAAGGCCACGGCCTGAAGCCCCACGTGCTCGAAAAGGCAGACCTCACCGTGCGCATCCCGATGGCCGGCGGCGTCGACTCCCTCAATGTGGCATCCTCGGCAGCAGTCGCGTTCTACGCCACACGACCCTAGGGGGAGTCATGCGTACGACGGAACGCCTGCTGCTACGCCCGTTTCGTGAAGAGGACCTGGAGCCGTGGGCCGCGCTGAACGCCGACCCGGAGGTGACCGAGTTTCTCGGGGAGCCGTTGAGCCGGGAGGAGTGCGATCGGATCGCGGCGGCGGTGAACGAGCAGTACACCGCTGAGGGTTTCGGGTTCCTAGCGGTCGAGCGTCGTACGGACGGGGCGTTCCTGGGCGCGGCCGGTCTCAGTCGTGAGCAGTGGTACCCCGAAGATCTCGAGATCGGCTGGCGGCTGGCCCGCGAGTACTGGGGTCAGGGCTACGCCACCGAAGCGGCAGCGTCCTGGCTGGACCACGGGTTCGGCGCCCTGAGCCTGCGGCGCGTTATTGCGGTGACCGATACGCCGAACGTCCGTAGCATCGCCGTCATGCGCCGGCTCGGGATGAGCTTCGACCACGAGACAGTTCTGGAGGAGGACGGCGTCGAGTTCGCGGCGACCATCTACTCACTCACGGCGGAGGCATGGAGCACAGCCCGAAAGTAGTCCCCAAGGTTGTCATGGTCACCGGCATGCAGGCCGCGGGGAAGTCGACGGTCGCGCCGCTGCTGGCCGCGCGACTCGGTCCGCCGGCGGCGACGCTGGACGGGGATGTGTTCTATCGCGGCGTGGTCGCAGGAGCCGAGGTCATGACGCCGGAGCCCTCCGCGGAGGCTGTGCGGCAGTTGGAGCTGCGGTACGACGCCTCCGCGCTGGTGGCGCAGCACTACGCGGACGCCGGATTCGATTTCGTCTGCAGTGACATCATCCTGGGCGAGCACGTCGAGCGCTGGTTCGCCCGGTTGCACGGTGTGGCGACGTATCTGGTGGTGCTGATCCCGTCGGTGGAGTCGATCGTCGAGCGGGAGATCGGTCGAGGCGGCAACAATTCGTACCGCGACTGGGGTCCCTCGCTCGAGGACGGCGTCCGTGCGTTGCAGGCAGGTTTGGAAGAGATCCCGCGCCGGGGGCTGTGGCTCGACACGACCGGACAGACCCCGGAGCAGACCGTCGACGTGATCGTCGCCGACTTGGAGAAGGCCCGCTGGTAGACCGTCAGGTGGCGGGAGTGTCCTCGTGGGCGTCCTCGTGCTCGATCATCGGGGAGACCGGCCAGTCGGACGGGTAGTCGGCGGCGAGCTCCTCGGCCTCTCCGAACAGGCGCTTGCGGTACTTGCGGGACAGGCGGTCGCCGAAGACCGTGCCCTGAGTGTGGTCGGTCTCGTGCTGCAGGCAGCGGGCGAGCAGACCGTCGCCCTCGAAAGTGACCGGCTCGCCGTGCTGGTCGACGCCCCTGACCCGGGCGAAATCGGGGCGGGCGCACTTGGTGAACGCACCCGGCAGGGACAGGCAGCCCTCGTCGCCCTCGTCCAACTGGCGGTCCTTGCCCTCCGGGAGCTCGATCACCGGGTTGCAGACGACGCCCTGGACCCGGTTGCCGTCCTTGTCCGGGCAGTCGAACACGAACAGTTGCAGGTCCACGCCGACCTGGTTCGCGGCCAGGCCGACGCCTTCGGCCGCGTTCATCGTCGCGACCATGTCGGCGACCAGCGTCTGCAGGTCGTCGCCGAAGTCGGTGACCGGCTGGTTGACCCGGTGCATGACGTCCTCACCCCAGCGGGTGATGGGCCGCACCGAACCGTTCTCAGGCAACGTAGACATGCCGGAAATCCTAGCGGGACTCCGTTGCGTCCGGAGAACCGTGCGCAACGGCCCTCCGGACGCAGCCGGACTACTTCGCGTTCAGGTCGTCGCGCCAGGCGACCCAGTCACGCAGCAGGCCCAGGTCGTAGTCCGGGCCGGAGGCGTGCACGGTGAACAGCCGGGTGCCGACGTCGAGGAGCGACTTGCCGGTCTCCTCGGGCGTCTTGGTGCCGACCGCGGTCGAGCGCTCGATCTCGCCCGGGTCGCGGCCGATCGTGCGGCAGTGCTCGTCCAGGACGGCGTGCTTGTGCGCGATCGTCTCGGCGTCGCCGAAGCCGTGCCAGATGTGCGCGTGCTGGGCGACCAGCTTCAGCGTCTTCTTCTCGCCGCCGCCGCCGATCAGCACCGGGATGTCCCGGGTCGGCTTCGGGTTCAGCTTGGCCCAGCGCTGCTCGATCCGCGGCAGCGCCTCGCCGAGGGCGTCCAGCCGGCCGCCCGCCGTACCGAACTCGTAGCCGTACTCGTCGTAGTCCTTCTCGAACCAGCCCGAACCGATGCCGAAGATCAGCCGGCCGTCGCTGATGTGGTCGACCGTGCGGGCCATGTCGGCGAGCAGGTCGGGGTTGCGGTAGGAGTTGCAGGTGACCAGGGCGCCGATCTCGACCCGCTCGGTCGCCTCGGCCCAGGCGGCCAGCATGGTCCAGCACTCGAAGTGCAGGCCCTCCGGCTCACCGGACAGCGGGTAGAAGTGGTCCCAGTTGAAGAGGACGTCGACACCGATCTCCTCGGCCGCGGCGGCGGTCCGCCGGATGTCGGCGTACTGAGCATGCTGGGGCTGGAGCTGCAGGCCGATCCGTACCGGGAAGGCGGCGTACGGGCGGTCGGTGGACTCGGAATCTGTCATGGTGGTGATCCTATCCGGCGTTGCGGAGGGTCCTCCGGATCGCCCCGGATAGCGGACCACGAGGGAGTACGGCGCGATGCCGGACGAGAACGGGATCGACGAGTTCGCGCGGCTGTTCAGGGGCTTCCTGGAGCGGATGCAGTCTCCCGGGCCGAAGAACGCCCGGGAGAGCCTGAGAGAGCGGTTGCGGACGCATGTCGGCGTCGACCCCGAGCAGGTGCCGGTGGTGTCGTCGAGCTTCCCGTCGTACGACCTGCCGAACGTGCAGCGCGCGATCGAGGCGTGGTTCGACGAGTTCGAGGTGCTTGGGCTGGCCGGATCGAACCGCGGTCACCATTCGCTCGGCGAGCTGCTCGAACTGGCCGAGTACGACCGGTTCGGGATCGGCGCGGTGGACTACCAGCGGCTGCAGATCGACGTCGACGAGGAGATGGACTGCGTCGCGTTCGGCTTCTACCTCGGTGTCCACGGCGAGGACCGGTACGTCGCTCTGTTGCGCGCGGCGAATCCGCAGTACGTGCGCGACTACCGGCCGGGCCCGGCACGCGCGCCCGCTCCCGGCGTCTACAAAGGCCTCATCGGCTGAGAGTTTCGGCGGGTGGTGCCTGGGATGACGAGGCCTGACTCGTAGGCCGCGATGACGGCCTGGGTGCGGTCGCGCAGGCCGAGCTTGCCGAGCAGCCGGCTGACGTGGGTCTTGACCGTCTCCTCACTGACCACGAGTCGGCTCGCGATCTCCGGGTTGGACAGACCCTCGGCGATCAGGCGGAGCACCTCCAGTTCGCGCGGTGTGAGGCGCCCGAGCGGCACGCCCGATTCCGCTGCGGGCCGGAGTCGGGCGAACTCCGCGATCAGCCGGCGGGTCACGGTCGGCGCGAGCAGGCCGCCTCCGGACGCGATCACCCGGACCGCGTCGAAGAGGCGTTCGGCGGTCACGTCCTTCAGGAGGAAGCCGCTGGCTCCGGCGGCCAACGCGTCGTACACGTGCTCGTCGAGGTCGAACGTCGTCAGCATCAGGATCCGTGGGCCTGGTGCGGGGGCAGACTCGGCGACGATGCGCCGCGTCGCCTCGATACCGTCCAGCACCGGCATCCGCACATCCATCAGGACGACGTCGACGGACACGTCGTGGCACAGCCGGACCGCCTCGCTGCCATCGGCAGCGGTACCCGCGACGACGAAGTCCGGCTGGGTGCCGAGGAGTGCGCCGAACCCGGCCCGGACCACCTCCTGGTCGTCGACGACGGCGATCCGCGTGGGCGAGGTCATGGGGCCTCCCGGCCTGGACTGAGGAGCGCAGGGAGCGCAGCGACTGGAGGGACGAGGGAAGGCCGGGAACCAAGGCCCCATGACCCTGCCGGCGCCGGAGGCCCGGCCAAAAGCACCGCCGTCATGGCTCGTCCGGCGGGATCGGCAGCACGGCCTCGACCACGAAACCGCCGCCCGGCGACCGGCCGAAGACCAGGGTTCCGCCCATCATCGCGGCGCGCTCGCGCATACCCACCAACCCGTGCCCACCGGTTCCGTCCTGGTCGAGCGCGGGGCCCGGGCCGTTGTCGCGGATCCGCAGGCGCAGTGCCTCGTCGGTGTAGTCCAACTCGACATCCGCGGCCGCGCAAGGCGCATGCCGCCGCGCGTTGGTCAGCGCCTCCTGCACGATCCGGAACGCCGTCAGCTGGACACCGGGGTCCAGCGGCACGACGTGGCCGCGGACGATCAGCCGGGTACTCGCGCCCGACGACGCGCGGGCCTCGTCGACAAGGGCGTTCAGCTGTTCCAGGCCGGGCTGCGGTGACCGCGCGCCGCGGGTGCCGCTGTCGACGTCCTCGCGTAGTACGCCGAGCAGCCGGCGCATCTCCGTGAGCGCGGACCGTGCGGTGTCGCCGATCGCGACCAGTCGTTGCGCGCCCTCGGGCGGCATGCCCGGTGTCGTCAGCCGGGTGGTCTCGGCCTGTACGGCGATGATCGAGATGTGGTGCGCGACGACGTCGTGCAGCTCGCGGGCGATCCGGGCCCGCTCACCTCGTGCCGTGTAGTCGAGCAGGGTCTCCGCCGTCTCCCGGCCGGCCGCCGCGGTGGCGGCCGCGGTACCGCGCTCCCGCACGGCGGCGCCGAGGAGGACGGCGGCCGTCATCAGCACCAGTACGGCGGTCGAGCCCGGCCGCTGCTCCGCGAGCGCGAACACCACGAACGGCAGCAGGAAGGGAAACGCCAGCCGGCGCGATCGGCTCCGCGCCAGCCGGTACAGAGCGACGAGCCCGGCAAGGATCCCCGCGACGTACGGCGCATCGGAGCCGGCGAGCACCACGACGTTCGCGAGCGTGACGGCCAGCGCCACCGGGATCGGATGGGCCGGCAGGAACGCGATCGGCACGGTCGCGCACAGCCCGAGGAGCAGTCCGGTGCCTAGATCCAGGCCGGTCCGGTCGCCCCCGTTGCCGGCCTCCATGAGGGCGACCAGGGCGAGCGCCACTGCCGCGACGACGAACGCTTCGCGGGTGCCGGCGATCCTGCGGACGCTGACCAGCGCGCGGTCGCCCAGCTCACGGGCCTGGCTCACAGCCTCATTGTCCGCCCGGTTCGTCACCCCGGCGTCCCCCACGCGAGGGACGCCCAGACGGCTCGGCAGCGTGACGACAGCGGCCCGGCGGCTGCGTAGCGTCAACGCCATGGAAGCTAACACCGTCGAGGTGCACGAGCTGCACAAGACCTACGGCGCCACGATCGCGGTGGACGGACTCTCGTTCACCGTCCGGCCGGGTCAGGTGACCGGCTTCGTCGGGCCGAACGGTGCCGGCAAGTCGACGACGATGCGCGTGATCCTGGGGCTGGACGCGCCGGACAGGGGCAACGCACTGATCGGGGGACGCCGCTACCGGGACCTCGAGACGCCGTTGCGCGACGTCGGCGCGCTGCTCGATGCGGCCGCGGTTCATCCGGGCCGCAAGGCACGCGACCATCTGCTGTGGATGGCGCAGTACAACGGCTTGCCGGCCCGGCGCGTGGATGAGGTCCTCGAACAGGTGGGCCTCACCGAGGTGGCGCGACGCCGGGCCGGCGGGTTCTCCCTGGGGATGCGCCAGCGTCTGGGCATCGCCGGCGCCCTGCTGGGGGATCCGCCGGTGCTGCTGTTCGACGAACCGGTGAACGGGCTGGATCCGGAGGGCATCGTGTGGATCCGCGGCCTGCTGAAGTCGCTGGCCGCCGACGGCCGAGCGGTGCTGGTGTCGAGTCACTTGATGGGTGAACTCGAGGGCAGCGCGGACCATCTGATCGTGATCGGCCGTGGCCGGCTGATCGCCGACACCACGGTGCACGAGTTGGTGGCCGCCGCATCGGCGGACCGGGTCGTGCTCCGCACGCTGGACCGGACGCAGGCGATGACAGTGCTGGCGACCGCCGGCGCCACCGTCGCCGCCACGGACCATGATCGGCTGACCGTCACCGGGCTGACGTCAGAGCAGGTCATCAAGATGCTGAACCAGCACGGCCTGGCTTTCACCGAGGTGGCCGCACATCGTGCGTCCTTGGAAGAGGCCTACATGGACCTGACCCGGGACGCGGTCGAGTTCGCCGCGCGGACCCCGCCCCAGGAGGTGTGAGCGATGCGCGGCTTCCTGCGGGTCCTGCACGGGGAGTGGACGAAGTTCCGCTCGGTGCGCAGTACGGCGCTGTGCCTGGTCGCCGCCGTCGGAGTCAGCGTGCTGCTGGAAGTGCTGGGTTCGTCGGCCGGTAAGACCGATGCCAACGAGCTGCCGCGGTACACGGATCAGGCGTACTTCGTGCACAAGCCGCTGGCCGGCAACGGGTCGGTGATCGCCCGGGTCGTCAGCCAGCAGAGCAGTCACGAGTGGGCGAAGGCCGGCCTACTGGTGAAGGCCGGCGTTGCGCCGGGAACGCCGTACGCCGCCGTGCTGGTCACGCCGGACCACGGCGTACGGATGGAGGCGATGTTCGACACCGAGCAGGCCGGTCCGGCCGACCGGGCGCCGCGCTGGCTCAAGCTGACCCGGGCCGGCAACTCGATCACCGGGTACTCGTCAGCCGACGGCCAGGCCTGGCAAGAGGTCGGCACGATGACCGTGGCTTTGCCGCGCGACGTCGAGGTCGGCCTGTTCGTCGCGTCGCCACCGCGTTATGTGTCGACACGGACGGGCAGCGGGTCGGCGATTTCGATCGAGAACACCGTGGGTTCGGCGGTCTTCGACAGCGTCGCGCTGGCAGGGGCGCAACCGGGGCAGCAGGACTGGACCGGCCACAACATCTCGACGCTTCCGTCGAAGCAGACCGGCGGGGTTCCGACCGGCGACCTGCGCCGGTCCGGCGACACGTTCACGATCACCGGATCGGGCGACATCTCCGGCTACGGCATCGGCAGCTGGCATTCGCCGGGGGAGGACGACGTGGTGCTGCTCAGCCTGTTCGGCGTCCGGGTCGGCATGATCGCGGTGATCGCGCTCGGCGTGCTGTGGATGACCGCGGAGTACCGGACCGGAATGATCCGTACGACGTTCGCCGCCGGACCCCGGCGCGGTCGCGTGCTCGCCGCGAAGGCGGTCGTACTCGGCGGCACGGTCTTCGTCGCCGGGCTGGTCGCGAGCGTCGCCTCGTTCCTGCTTGCGCAGCCGGGCATGCACGCGGGCGGCTACAACCCGCCTGCCTATCCGCATGTCTCGCTGTTCGACGGCCCTAGTCTGCGGGCGGTCATCGGTACGGCGATCTTCCTGGCCCTGATCGCGCTGTTCAGTCTCGGCATCGCGGTGCTCAGGCGGCGCACGGTCGGCGCGATCGTGTTCGTGATCGCGCTCGTCGTGGTGCCACAGATCGTCGTACCGGTGATCTCGCCGGAGGCCGATGTCTGGGCAAGCCGGCTGACGCCGATCGCGGGTCTGGCCGTCCAGCAAACCGTCGACCGGGCCGGCCAGGCCATCGGCCCGTGGGCAGGCCTGGGTGTGCTCTGCGCGTACGTCGTCGTCGCGCTCGGCCTGGCCCGCTGGCAACTCGGCCGCCGGGACGCGTGATGCGTGCCGGGCGGGCGTTGCGAGCAGAGTGGACCAAGTTGCGCACGGCGCCGAGTACCGGCTGGACGCTGCTCGCGGTGATCCTGTCGACAGCAGCGGTCGGTGGCTTGGTGACGTGGGATCTGACCCCGCCGAACTGCGCGCGCTCGGACCCGTCCTGCGACTTCGACCTCGCCAAACTCAGTCTGTCGGGCGTGTACCTCGGCCAGGCCGCGGTGATCGTGGTGGCCGCGCTGGCCGTCACCGCCGAGTACGAGACCGCGATGATCCGGACCACCTTGGCGGCCTGTCCGCGCCGATTCGCCGTACTGGCTGCGAAAGCGGTGACCGTCGCCGCGGCGGTCCTCGGCGCCTCCGCCCTGAGTGTGCTCACGTCCTTGCTGGTCGGCCGCGGGTTCCTGGCAGCCAACGGGTTCACCGCGGCGGCGGGTTATCGGCCGCTGTCGCTCGCCGACGGGCCGACGTTGCGCGCGTACGCCGGAACCGTGCTGTACCTCGGCCTGGTCGCCCTGATCAGTCTCGGTGTCGCGTTCGTCGTCCGCCATACCGGCGGCACGGTGACGATCCTGCTCGTGCTGTTCTACGTCGCACCGATCGTTTCGATCGCCGTCACAGATCCGCGGTGGAAGGAGTGGATCCTGAAGGTCTCGCCGATGACGGCCGGCCTCGGGATCCAGGCGACACTGCGCCTGGACGCGCTGCCGATAGCACCGTGGCCGGGACTCGGTGTGCTCGCTCTGTATGCCGTGGCTGCCTTGTCTGCGGGGCTGATCCTGTTCCGCTTCCGGGACGCGTGAGCGAGGCTTACCGGCTGAAGTACGACGCCATGTGCCCGAGCATGATCGCCACACCGGGCTTGATGGTCTTCTCGCCCTCGGCGGACAGGCCTTCGCTCCGATAGTCCAGCTGGGTCCGTCCGCCGGCCAGCTCCGACAGTTGCACGGTGATCTCCTCGGCCGGCTCGTCGAAGAGGAGTACGACGCTGCGCGGCAGATCGACCGCACCGAAGCGCAGGGTGAACGGCACCTCGGTGTCGCCTTCGCCGACGAACACGGCCGAGATCTGCCCACCGCGCCGCGCGTCGATGGTGACGCGGTCGGCCGGGGTGGTGAAGCCTTCCGCGAGGAACCAGGCGGCGAACGGCTCCGGCTCGGTAAACGCGCGGGCGACCTCGGCAGGCGGTGCGTCGATGGTCTGGCTGAGGGTGAACATGTCGCGGACCTCCTGGAATCGGACTGACTCCAGTACTGTCCCGCGACCGGTTTACGAAATCTTTCCGGTCGGGATCAGTCCGGCCGGGGGACTGAGGTGGAGCGACCGAGGCGGAGACTCCAGAGCGGGAAGAGCAGGTAGGTGCCCGCCCAGCTGAAGCCGCCGAAGTAGGTCCAGGCGGGCGCAGCGTCCATGTCGTCGAGACCCATCGCGATGCCGGGCGCGCTGACGAAGCCGAGCAGCATCACGATGCCGGCAACCAGGCCGGCTCTCCGCAGCTGACGGAGCCAGGGGTCGTCGGGCCTTCGGTTGATGGCGACCAGCCAGATCCCGATCACCGCGAACCCGAGGCTCGACACCAGACCCGCGAGGAAGAACCCGGTCGCGTCGGTGAGGACCAGGATCGAACCGATGACGGTGATCCCGGCGCCGAGCGCCGCGATCACCACGAACGCGCGCCCAGCGGTCACGCCGGCCTGCTGGCACCGCCAAGCCAGCGCAGCGCTGAGCAGCCCCAGTACGCCGTTGCCCACGTCGTTGACGGCTCCGAACGCGTCGATGCCGAGGTAGAGCAGGATCAGGCACAGGCAGGTACCGAGGCCGACGATCCCGTGGATCGTCGGCAGCGTCCGGAGGCATCCTTCAGGCCGGCTCACCCTTGGATGATCGCGCAAAGAGCTGGTTGAGGTCAGCCTGGGGGATCTGGTCGGCGGCGAAGGTGATGGTGCCTTTGGTGGCTAGTTCTTCGGCGCTGCGGCGGATGAAGCCGAGGGCGGCTCGGGCGATGCTGCCGCCGAGGCTGATCCGGGTGACGCCGGCGGACTGGAGGTCGGCGACGGTGAGGGTCGACGTACCGAGGCCGATGACGACGTTGAGGGGTCCGTCGATCTCCCGGACGAGGGTGCGGATGGTGTCGAGGTCGTTCACGCCGGGGACGTAGAGGCAGTCGGCGCCCGCCGCGCGGAAGCGGTTGGCGCGATCGATGGAGTCGCTCAGCGAGGTCGGCGTACGCAGCAACTGACCGTCGGTCCGGGCGGTCAGCACGAAGTCCTCGCCGGCGGCCTCGCGGGCGGCGACGATGCGCTCCACCGACAGCTCGACGTCGTACAGCTCCCGCCCGTCGTAGTCCTCGATGTTCCCGCCGGCCAGCCCGGCGTCGCGGGCCAGGGCGATCGTGTCCGCAACCCGTGAAGGCTGAGCTCCGTACCCGTCCTCGAGGTCGCCGTTGACAGGTACAGCGCTCACCGCCGTGATCTCCCGGATCCGCTCGAACATGACCTCACGGGACACCGACGGCGCGCCATCGGGCAGCGTGTGATCGCCCTTCGCCAGCGAGAAGGCGATCCCGGCACTGGTGGTCGCGATCGCCGGAAAGCCCGCCTCCGCCAGGAGTACGGCGCCGCCGGCGTCCCAGGCGTTCGGCATCACGAAGTGACCGGTGTGCAGCCCGCGGAAGCTCGTCATGCCGCCGAGTCTGCCACCCAGACTGTTCGGCGCCCGCCGAAGTCAGCCTTGACTCTCGGACAGTCTTCCAGCGGCTGCTTCGTCGAGCAACCAGAGGGTGCGGTCGAGGCCGCGGGGGCGTGCCGCGGGGACGTCGCCGCCGGACAGGGCCTTCGCGACCGCGTCCGCCTTGTCCTCGCCGGAGACCACGAACCACACCTCGCGCGCCCGGTCGATGGCCGGGAGGGTGAGGGAGACCCGGGTCGGCGGCGGCTTGGGGGAGTCGTGTACGGCGACCGCGGCAACGTCGGTGATCTTCACCTGCGGATAGCCCGGAAACAGCGACGCCACATGCCCGTCCGGGCCAACGCCGAGCATCAGTACGTCGAAGGTCGGTGAGCCGGCCGCGGCCAACTCGGCCGCGTAGGCCTCGGCTGCTGCCTCGGCGCCCTGGCCCGCGTCGGCCGGCATCGGGTGCACCCTGGCCGGGTCGACGTCCACATGCGAGAGCAGAGCATCCCGAGCCTGCGTCTCGTTGCGCTCCGGATCGCCGTCGGGCAGGAAGCGCTCGTCACCCCACCAGAACTCGACCCGGCTCCAGTTGATCGCGGTCCGGGCCGGCGACTCCGCGACGGCCCGGTGGACGACCGCGGCGACGCGACCGCCGGTCAGCACGACCTGTGCGACCCGACCGTTGCTCTGGGCATCGACCACCGCAGTGAGGAAGCGCGCGGCGACGGCGTGGGCGAGGCCCTCGGCGTCGCGGTTCAGCAGGACGGACGGGGCGCTCATGAGCGTCCCGCCACCCGCTTGCTCGCCGTCTTCTTCGCGGCCGTCTTCTTGGCCGCGGCCTTCTTGGCGGCACCCTTCTTGACCGCGGTCTTCTTGGCAGCGGCCTTGCGTACGGTCGCCTTCTTCGCCCCGGACTTCTCGGCCGCAGTCTTTGCGGTCACAGCCGCCTTCTTCGCCGGAGCCGGCGAGGCCTCGGCCGTCCGGGCTGCCGCTGTCGACACCGCCGACTGCACCGAGCGCTTGTCCGCCGCGTCGACCTTCTTCGCGGCTTCCGGCAGGTTGTCCCGGTCGACCATGCACGCCAGCGTCTTCGCGTACACGTCGTCCGGGTCGAGCCGCCGCAACTCCTCGCTCAGCAGCTCGGACGTCGTACGGCGCTTCAACGCCACCGGCCGATCCGGCTGCCCCGGGATGCTGAACGTCGCCACCGAACCGTCCGGCCGGGTCAGCGCGATCGGCCCTGACGGCGTGAACATCCGTACGGCGGTCACGCCCGGGCCGCGCGAGTTCTTCTGCTCGACCGGGACGCCGAGCCGGCACTGCAGCCACGCGGCCATCAGATCCGCACTCGGATTGCCCTTGGCCGATACGACCTCGGCAGCCGTCACCTTGGTCGGGTACTGATCCAGGGCAGCCGCCATCAGCGCGCGCCACGGGGTCAGCCGGGCCCACGCGAAGTCGGTGTCGCCGGGCTGGTAGCCCTCGGCCCGCGCGGTGAAGTCGACGGAGGCGCGACGGGTCGCCGCCGCGTCCGTCACCCGGCGCCGGCCGAGCCGGCCCAGTGGGTCGTCGGCCGGAACCTTCGGTCCGCCACCCGGCCACCAAACGATGACGGGGGAGTCGGGCAGCAGCAGCGGCGTGACCACGGACTCCGGCACCTTGGCCAGCTCGCCGTGCAGCCGGAGCAGCACCGCCTCGCCGGGGATGCCTTCGCCGACGCGGACCTCCGCGTCCAGGCCCGTCGCGCCGCGGCCGGGCCGCAGGATCGCGACCAGCACCCGGGACGGGTGCTCCCGGCCGGCCTCGTTCGCGGCCTTCATCGCGTCGTGGTGGGAAGCCTCGTCGACGACCACCACGATCGTGCCGACCATGCCCATCGCCGGCGAGCCGGCGTTCCGGCGGGCCTTCAGCAGCGCCGAGGCGATCTCGCTCGACGTCGTGTCGGTGAGGTCGATGATCATGGCCGCCTCCAGGCGCGTCCGTCGCGGGCGAGCATCTCGTGCGCCGAGTCCGGGCCCCAGCCGCCGGACGCGTACTGCTCCGGCGTGCCGTGCTTGGCCCAGTAGTTGATCACCGGGTCGAGGATCTTCCAGCCCAGCTCCACCTCGGTGTGCTGTGGGAACAGTGGCGGATCACCGAGCAGGACATCCAGAATGAGTCGCTCGTACGCCTCGGGCGAGGACTCCGTGAACGAACCGCCGTACTGGAAGTCCATGTTGACGTCGCGGATCTCCATCATCGTGCCGGGCACCTTGGCGCCGAAGCGCATGGTGATGCCCTCGTCCGGTTGGATCCGCAGCACCAGCGCGTTCTGGCCGAGCTCTTCGGTCTCGGTCTTGTTGAACGGCAGGTGCGGTGCGCGCTTGAACATCACGGCGACCTCGGTGACCCGGCGGCCCAGGCGCTTGCCCGTGCGCAGGTAGAACGGAACTCCTGCCCAGCGACGGGTGTCGACGTCGACGCGCAGCGCCGCGAAGGTCTCGGTCGCGGACGACGCGGGGATGCCGTCCTCCTGCAGGTAGCCCTTGACCTTGGTGCCACCGGCCCAGCCGGCCGCGTACTGACCGCGGGCCGAGTGCAGGTCGAGGCGCTCCGGCAACTGCACCGCGGCGAGAACCTTCTTCTTCTCCTGGCGCAGCGACCAGGCGTCAAAGCTGACCGGCTCCTCCATCGCGACCAGCGCGAGCAGTTGGAGCAGGTGGTTCTGGATCACGTCGCGGGCCGCGCCGATGCCGTCGTAGTACCCGGCCCGGCCGCCGATGCCGATGTCCTCGGCCATCGTGATCTGGACGTGGTCGACATAGTGGCTGTTCCAGACCGGCTCGAACATGGCGTTGGCGAACCGCAGCGCCAGCATGTTCTGGACGGTTTCCTTGCCCAGGTAGTGGTCGATCCGGAACACCGCCTCGGGCGGGAACACCGACTCGACCACGCGGTTCAGCTCCCGCGCGCTCTTCAGGTCGTGTCCGAACGGCTTCTCGATCACCACCCGCCGCCACGAGCCGGGCGTCTCGTCGGTCAGCCCGTGCTCGGACAGCTGCCGCACGACCTCCGGGAACAGGCCCGGCGGGATGGACAGGTAGAAGGCGTGGTTGCCACCGGTACCGCGGGTGACGTCCAGCTCGTCCACGGTCTCCCGCAGCCGCTTGAACGCCTCGTCGTCGGTCAGGTCACCCGGCACGAACCGGAAGCCCTCGGCGAGCTGCTGCCAGACCTCCTCGCGGAACGGGGTCCGGGCGTGCTCCTTCACCGAGTCGTGCACGATCTGGGCGAAGTCCTGGTTGGTGTAGTCGCGGCGGGCGAACCCGACCAGGGCGAAACCCGGGGGCAGCAGCCCCCGGTTCGCCAGGTCGTAGACCGCCGGCATCAGCTTCTTGCGGGCCAGGTCGCCGGTGACGCCGAAGATCACCAGGCTGCACGGCCCGGCGATCCGGGGGAGCCGCCGGTCCTGCGGGTCCCGCAGCGGGTTCACCGGGCCGGCCGGCCCGTCGTCGAGCTCAGCGGTCATCAGCCGCTTCCCTCCGAGGTTTCTAGTTACCGAACAGGGACAGGAGTTGCTGTACGCCGCTCGCCGGATCGGTCAGGTGGAGCCGCAGCACCGGACGGCCGCGCTCGGCGAGCACATTCGCGTCTCCGGCGGCCTGCGCCGAGATCAGTGTGCCGAACGTGAACGGCCGATCGGGGATTTCCACATCCGCCGGGTGTGCCGCGGTGATCTGCAGGAACACGCCCTGCGGGTGGCCACCCTTGTGGTACTGACCGGTCGAGTGCAGGAACCGCGGACCCCAGCCGAAGGTCACCGGCCGTCCCGTCCGCGACGCCAGCGCCGGCCGGACACCCGCCAGGTCGGCGTCGCGCTCGGAGTCCAGGTACGCCATCACGGCCAGGTAGCCGACCGCGTCGAGCTTGCCCAGCAGCGCGTCGACCGCGCCCTGCAGCGAGTCCACGCCGTCCAGCAGACCCTCGGAGCCACGGACCTCGACGACACCGTCGGTGAAGGCCGCCGCCTCCGGCTCGGGCTGAGCGTCGAGCAGACCGCGAGCGGCCTTCTTCGCGCTCTCCACGTCCGGCTGGTCGAACGGGTCGATGCCGAGCAGGTAGCCGGCCACCGCCGTCGCCACCTCCCAGAGCAGGAACTGACCACCGAGCGAACCCGAGGTCAGCGCCGTCGGCACACCGCTCGTCGCCTTCTCCGCCAGCAGCGCGTTGGTCAGGTCCGCCGCCTCGCTGCGCAGCTCCGGCGCGCCGACCTCAACCGCGACCGGCAGCACGCCGGTGCCCTGCTTGCCGGTGCTCTCCGCGATCAACTGCTCGGCCCAATCCGGGAACCCGACGATGTCGGACCCGTCGGCCGTGATGATCGCCTTGTCCCGGCCCGCGCTGGCCGCGAGTACGGCGCCCAGCCACAGGGCCGGGTTGTCCTTCGAGTCAGCCTGCAGAGCCGGGGCGGCCTCGGCCGCCTGGTCGAGCAACTCGGCGATGTCGGCCCCGGCCAGACCGGACGGAACCAGTCCGAACGCGGTCAGCGCGCTATAACGGCCGCCCACGTTCGGGTCGGCCAGGAACGTCTTGCGGTACCCCTCGTCGGCCGACAGCTTCTCGAACGGCGACCCCGGGTCCGTCACCACGACGACTCGCGAAGCGGCGTCGATGCCCGCGTCGGTGAACGCCTTGATGAACGTCCGCCGGTGGCTGTCGGTCTCGACCGTGCCACCGGACTTGCTGGAGACCACGATGACCGTCTTCGACAGGTCACCGGCCAGCGCCCGCCCGACCACGCTGGGGTCGGTCGAGTCCAGTACGACGAGCTCCACGCCGGCGGTCCGGGTGATCACCTCGGGCGCCAGTGACGAACCGCCCATGCCGGACAGCACGATCCGGTCCAGACCCTCGGACCGCAGGTCCGCCTGCAGGGCCTCGATCTCGGCCAGCAGCGGCCGCGAGGTCTCGTGCAGGTCGACCCAGCCGAGCCGGATCGAGGCCTCGGACTCGGCGTCCGGACCCCAGATCGTCGCGTCCTTCGCGGCGATCCGGGACGCGATCTTCTCCTCGACGAGCTTGCCGACCACCTCGGCCCAGTCGCCGTTCTGCGTGCTGACCTGCGGAGCGCTCACTTGGCCGCACCCTTCAGCGCCGCGGTGACGGTGTCCTGCAGCTCCGACCAGGACGCGTCGAACTTCGCCACGCCCTCGTCCTCGAGCACCTGCACGACCTCGTCGTACGAGATGCCGAGCCGCTCCAGGTCGTCGATCACCTTGCGGTCGCCGGCGTAGTCACCGCGGACCGTGTCACCGGAGAACTCGCTGTGCTCCTCGGCCGCCTTGATGGTTGCCTCAGGCATCGTGTTGACGACACCACGGGTGACCAGGTTGTCGACGTACAGGGTGGGGGAGTACGCCGGGTCCTTGGTGCCGGTGGAGGCCCACAGCGGGCGCTGCGGCTTGGCGCCGGCGGTCTCGATCTCGCGCCAGCGGTCGGTGTCGAAGATCTCCTCGTACGCCTCGAACGCGAGCCGGGCGTTGGCGATCCCGGCCTTGCCCTTGAGCGCTTTCGCCTCGTCGGTGCCGATCGCGTCCAGCCGCTTGTCCACCTCGGTGTCCACCCGGCTGACGAAGAACGACGCCACGCTGGCCAGCTTGGTCACGTCGTGGCCGTTCTCGATCGCCTGCTCAAGGCCGGACAGGAACGCGTCCACGACCGCCTTGTAGCGGTCGAGGGAGAAGATCAGCGTCACGTTCACGCTGACCCCGGCGGCGAGTGTCGCGGTGATCGCCGGCAGGCCCGCCTTGGTGGCGGGGATCTTCACGAAGATGTTCTCGCGGCCGACGATGTCCCACAGCAGCTTGGCCTGCTCGATCGTCTTCGCGGTGTCGTGCGCCAGACTCGGCTCGACCTCGATCGAGACCCGGCCGTCCTGGCCCTCGGTGTCGTCGTAGGTCGGCTTGAAGACGTCGGCGGCGTTCCGGACGTCGTCGGTCGTGATGGCCCGGATCGCCAGGTCGGTGCTGACGCCGTCGGCGGCCAGGCGGGACACCTGCTCGGCGTACGCGTCGGCATCCGAGATGGCCTTGGCGAAGATGGTCGGGTTGGTGGTCACGCCGACCACGTGCTTGTCCTGGATCAGGGCGGCCAGGCTGCCGCTGGTCAGCCGCTCCCGGGAGAGGTCGTCGAGCCAGATGGAGACACCCGCGTCAGCGAGTGCTTTCAAGCGATCGTTCATGTCCGAAGCCTTCCGAATCTTCTGTTGTGGGTGTCTCAGTTGGCGGCGTCGGCGGGTCCGACCGGGCCGGCGGCGGCGCGCTTGGGCGGCACGCCCGGGCCGCTGATCCCGGCGGCGGTGGCGATGCTGTCCTTGGCGGCCTGGACGACGGCCTCGGCGGTGATGCCGAACTCGTCGTACAGGGTCTGGTAGGCGGCCGACGCGCCGTAGTGCTCCAGGCTGACCGTGCGGCCGGCGTCGCCGACGATGTCGTGCCAGCTCTGCGCGATCCCTGCCTCGACCGAGACCCGGGCCCGGACGTCCGCCGGGATGACGGACTCGCGGTACGCGTCGTCCTGCTCGTCGAACCACTCGCGGGAGACCATCGAGACGACGCGCGCCTTGATGCCCTCGGCGGCCAGCGTGTTGCGGGCCTCGACGGCCAGCTGCAGCTCGGAGCCGGTCCCGATCAGGACCACGTCCGGCGTGCCGTCGGTGTCGAGCAGCGTGTAGCCGCCCTTCTTCACGTTCTCCGTGGTGGCGAAGCCGTCGGTGCCCCGCGGGAACGTCGGCACGTTCTGCCGGGTCAGCGCCAGGCCGGCCGGGCGGTCGGTGTGCTCGAGGATCGTGGCCCACGCGGCCGCGGTCTCGTTGGCGTCACCAGGCCGTACGACGTCCAGGCCCGGGATGGCCCGCAGTGCCGACAGGTGCTCGATCGGCTGGTGCGTCGGGCCGTCCTCGCCGAGGCCGATCGAGTCGTGCGTCCACACGTAGGTGACCGGGAGCCGCATCAGCGCGGCCAGCCGGACCGCCGGGCGCATGTAGTCGCTGAAGACCAGGAACGTACCGCCGTACGGGCGGGTCAGGCCGTGCAGGGCGATGCCGTTCAGCACCGAGCCCATGCCGTGCTCGCGGATGCCGAAGTGCAGGACCCGGCCGTACTCGTTGCCCTGGAACTCCTTGGTGGCGTGCTCGGCCGGGATGAACGACGGCTCACCCTTCGGGGTGGTGTTGTTCGAACCGGCCAGGTCGGCCGAGCCGCCCCAGAGCTCGGGCAGCTCCGGCGCCAGCTTGGTCAGCACGTCACCGGAGGCGGCGCGGGTGGCCACGCCCTTGGCGTCGGCATCCCAGCTCGGCAGCGCGTCCTTCCAGCCGGCCGGCAGCTGACGCTTGCCCAGCCGGTCGTACAGCTCCGCGCGCTCCGGGGTGGCCGTCCGCCAGGCGTCGTACTTGATGTTCCAGTCGTCCTGCAGGGCCTTGCCGCGGTCGAGCGCCTTGCGGGTGTAGGCGATCACGTCGTCGGCGACCTGGAAGGACTGCTCCGGGTCCCAGCCGAGCACCTTCTTGGTCGCGGCGACCTCGTCGGCACCGAGGGCGGACCCGTGGATCTTGCCGGTGTTCTGCTTGGTCGGGGCCGGCCAGCCGATGATCGTGTGCAGCCGGATGAAGCTCGGCTTGTCGGTGACCGCCCTGGCCGCCTCGATGGCGTCGTACAGGGCCTGGGCGTCCTCCTCGTAGCCGGTGCCGCCGTTGGTCCAGTCGACGTCCTGGACGTGCCAGCCGTACGCCGCGTAACGGGCCGCGACGTCCTCGGAGAACGCGATGTTGGTGTCGTCCTCGATCGAGATCTTGTTCGCGTCGTAGATCACCGTGAGGTTGCCGAGCTGCTGGTGACCGGCCAGCGAGGACGCCTCCGCCGAGACACCTTCCTCCAGGTCACCGTCCGAAGCGATCACGTAGATCTGGTGGTCGAACACACCCGCGCCGGAGGCTGCCTCGGGCTCGAGCAGGCCGCGCTCGCGGCGGGCCGCCATCGCCATGCCGACCGCGTTGCCGACGCCCTGGCCGAGCGGGCCGGTGGTCGTCTCGACACCGGGGGTGTGGGCGTACTCCGGGTGACCGGGGGTCCTGCTGCCCCAGGTCCGCAGCGCCTTCAGGTCGTCCAGCTCGAGGCCGAAGCCGGCCAGGTACAGCTGGATGTACAGGGTGAGGCTGGAGTGACCGGCCGAGAGCACGAACCGGTCGCGTCCGGCCCAGTGCGGGTCGGCCGGGTTGTGCCGCATCACCTTCTGGAACAGCAGGTACGCCGCCGGTGCCAGGCTCATCGCCGTCCCGGGGTGGCCGTTGCCGACCTTCTCGACCGCGTCCATAGCGAGCACCCGCACGGTGTCGACCGCGCGCTGGTCGAGCTCGGTCCATTCAAGCTTGGGGCTGGTCTTCTCCGTCACGCCGGCGGCGCTCCTCTCGATGGCTGTGGACACGTACTGGTCCTCCGCCAGGAGCCTACTCGCCAGCACGTTTCAGGCTTCTCACAGACAAGCAACCCGGACATGTCCATCGTTGTTCCCGGACTCACCCAGGGGGGTGGTCAGCCCCTCCTACGAGGCGTCGTAGACTGTCGAATCGTCAGCGCCGGGCCTCCGGCGTCAACCCACTGTTTTCGAGGTGTTCGTGACGGCCGTCGACCCGCGTCCAGCCGCGACGACGTCGTACCCGACGCCGCTGGTGGACGCTCCTGCTGTGGTGAGTCCGTCGGTGCGCGACGTGGTGAAGGCGTACGTCGGTCTGACCAAGCCACGCATCATCGAGCTGCTGCTGATCACCACGGTGCCGGTGATGTTCCTGGCCGCCGGGGGAGTGCCCGGTCTGGGCGTCGTCGCGGCCACCCTGGTCGGCGGCATCCTGGCCTCCGGCAGCGCCAACACGATCAACTGCGTGCTGGACCGCGACATCGACGAGCAGATGCGCCGGACCCGTCGCCGGCCGCTGCCGCGGCACGCGGTCAGCCCGCGCTCGGCGACGATCTTCGGTGTCGTGCTCGGCATCCTGGCCACGCTCGAGCTCGGGTTCTTCGTCAACTGGCTGTCGTCCGGCCTGGCACTCGCCGCGAACCTGTTCTACGTGTTCGGCTACACGATGGTGCTCAAGCGCCGGACCGTGCAGAACATCGTCTGGGGCGGGATCGCCGGCTGCTTCCCGACCCTGATCGGCTGGACCGCGGTCACCAACGAGCTGGCCTGGACGCCGATCGTGCTGTTCGGGGTGGTGTTCTTCTGGACCCCGCCGCACACCTGGTCGCTGGCGATGCGCTACCGCGAGGACTACGCGTCGGTCGACGTACCGATGCTGCCTGTAGTCGCCACCCCGGTCGCCACCGCCCGGCAGATCATGGCCTACTCGGTGGTCATGGTGATCACCTCGATCGCCCTGTGGCCGGTCGCCGACACCGGCTTCGTCTACCCGCTGGCCGCGATCGTGCTCGGCGTGCTGTTCCTCCGCGAGGCCCGCGCGTTGTTGCTCCGAGCCCACACCGGCGCCGACGGAGCCGCCCTCCGCCCCATGCGCCTGTTCCACTTCTCCAACATCTACTTGGCCCTCCTCTTCATAGCCGCAGCCATCGACCCCCTCCTGCACTAAGCAGTCCCGCTTCCGCACCGAGCGGTCTCGTGATGGCCTTCTGCACCGAGCGGTCTCGTGGTTGGCGGCGGCTCCGGGCTGCGTGATGGTGCTGGTCGGGGTGGCGTGCGTCAAGGGCGCCTTCGGCGTCCCTGCGGGATCTTCGACCCTTGACCCACACCACCCCGACCAGGGAAGGCCGCAGCTACGCCAGGAGCCGCTCACCCGAGTGGTCGCACGCCAACCGGATTCCGTCAACGAACCGGGTGGTGCTGCTCGCCGCTGTGTCGAGTCGTGGAGATTGGCGCCCACCCGATCCGCCGAGTCGCGGGAACTGGTTGCGCCACGCCGACGATTCCCCACCAAAATCCACGACTCGCCGCCCAGACCGCGCCCGTCCCGGCCCGGCCCGGGATGTGGTCGGACCCGTCCGCATCGCGGGATTTGGGGCCGACATCGGGCCAACTGCAGGGGGCTTGCACCCCCGGTGGGGGCCTTGAACAAGTTATGACCTGTTCAACGCCCCCACTGAGGGTCCACACCCCCGTCTTCCGCACGGCACACCGGGTCCACGGCACCGTTTTCGCACGAGGGATCGGGCTAGACCCGTCCGCGGGTTCCGAATAGCTGCGTCCTTCCCTGGTCGTGGTGGTGTGGGTCAAGGGTCGAAGATCCCGCAGGGACGCCGAAGGCGCCCTTGACGCACGCCACCACGACTAGAACGATCCCGCAGCGGAGCCCGCGAAACCACAGTCCGCGCCGAAGGCCGCCCGAGACCGCGCCCGGTGCCGAAGGCCCGCGAAACCACACGGCTGCGTCCGGGCAAGTCGCCGGTCGCGGTGGCCGACATCGGCAAGTACCAGGCCACGGACCCGGATCCGTACAACACCAACGGACCGCCCGACGAGTCCAACCCGTTCGGCGTCGCGACGCTGCGGGACGGGACGATCCTGGTGTCGGATGCCGCCGGCAACGACCTGCTGCGGGTCTGGCCGAACGGCAAGATCAAGACGGTCGCCCGGCTGAAGCCGCGCACGGTCAAGGTCCCGCCGGGCCTGGCTCCCGGCAACCCGCCCGCCGGTACGCCGATCTCGGCCGAAGCGGTCGCCACGTCGGTGACGGTCGGCTCGGACGGCTACTGGTACGTCGGTGAGCTTCGTGGCTTCCCGGCCACGCCGAAGACCTCACAGATCTGGCGGATCAAGCCCGGTTCGGTCAACGCGGTCTGTGACCCGTACCGGCCGAACAAGGGCAACTGCCAGCGGTACGCCGATGGCTACACGTCGATCGTCGACCTGGCCGGTGGTCCACACGGCACGATCGCCGTCGTCGAGCTGGCCAAGGCCAGCTGGCTGAAGTTCGAAGAGGGCGGCGGCGTACCGATCGTCGGCTCCCTGTTCCTGCAGTACCCGGGCAAGCACCACAAGGCGGGCTTCAAGAAGGAGCTCGCACCCGGCAAGCTGCTGCTGCCAGGTGGCGCGGCCATCAGCAGGTCAGGCACCGTCTACGTCTCGTCGCCGCTGTTCGGGCCCGGGGCGATCTACAAAGTTGTGAAGAAGTAGAAGCGATCCGGGGCGTCCGACGGGGCGCCCCGGTTCCTAGGTGGCCGGTGTGCCGCGTTCGCCGTACACCGCTGTCACCAGAGCGATCAACACCGCGGCGAAGAACATGTGCACCAGGACCAGGCCCCACGGGAGGCCGGTGAAGTACTGCGTGAAGCCGACGGCGCCCTGGAGCAGCTCCATCGCGAGCAACCACGCGGCCAGCTTCCGCAACGTGCGTGACGTCGCGGTCACGCGAGTGGCGATCACCAGCGCGATCGTGATCCCGAGCAGCCCGAACACCACATCCGCGTGCAGCTGGCTGATCAGCTCCTCGTTGAACCCGTTCCGCCCGGTCTCGGGATCACCCGAGTGCGGACCGGCGCCGGTGACCAAGGTGCCGAGGGCAACGGTCAGCCAGACCGCCACCACACTGGCGGTCGCGAGCGCCCGGACGACCGGGGGAGTGTGCGGGTAAGGGCTGGTCCGGGACCGGCGCATCATCGAGACCGTCAGCGTGATGATCACCGGTGAGACCAGGAAGTGTGCCGACACGATCCACGGGTTCAGCCCGGTCAGCACGCTGATGCCGCCGATCACCGCCTGCAGCGGGACACCGAGCGCGGCCGCGGTCGCCAGCCGGCGCAGGTCCCGCCGGACCGGGCGGTACCGCATCACCACGAGCCAGGTGCAGATCGCGACGATCGCGACCACGAAGCCGAGCATCCGGTTGCCGAACTCGATCGCGCCATGGATGCCGAGCGCCGAGTGCGGTACGTACGACTGGTCCGTGCACTGCGGCCAGGTCGGGCAGCCGAGGCCGGAGCCGGTCAACCGGACCAGACCACCGGTCACCACGATGCCGATGTTCACCACCACCGACGCCCAGCCCCAGTGCCGGACGGTGTCCAGGGTCGGCTCGGGAACCAGTCGCCAGAATCGGCTGACTGGCTCGGTCTCTTGTGGCGGGGTCTCCGTGCTCATCACCGGCACACTCTAAAGGTCAGTCCCATCGGAACGTTCGGGACACCAGGTAGCCGAGCCCACCGGCCCAGAGCGCCAGCGACAGTGCGGCCGCCCACGGGATCACGCCTTCGACTGTCGAGTTCGCCAGCCCGTTGGCCAGCGCCGCACTCGGCAGGAGTCGTACGACGCCCTGCATGCCGGCCGGGTACTCGTCGACCGGTGTCATCACCGCACCGCCGACCAGGAGCAGCAGATAGAGCAGGTTCGCCGCAGCCAGCGTGGCCTCCGCCCGCAGTACGCCGGCCATCAGCAGACCGAGTGACGCGAAGGCCGCCGTACCGCACAGAACCATCAGGATCACCCCGAACACAGCGTCGAACCCGCCGGCCGGGTTCCATCCGAGGGCGAAGCCGGTGCCGATCAGTACGGCGAGCTGGATCACCTCGACCACCAGGACCGCGCCGATCTTGCCGGCCAGCAGTCCGGTCCGGGACAGCGGAGACGCGCCGAGCCGCTTGATCACGCCGTACCGCCGCTCGAAGCCGGTCGCGATCGCCAGTGAGGTGAAGGACGACGAGAGCACCGCCAGCGCGAGCACCCGCGGCACCGCCTGGTCGATGGCCGGCCCATCGCCGAGGGGGAGCCGGTCGCCGAGGCCTGTGCCGCCCAGCAGCAGGAGGACGCCCAGTGGGATCACCAGGGCCAGCAGCAACTGCTCACCGTTGCGGATGAGCAGCTTGAATTCCATCCGGGCGTGGGCGAGCACCTTCCGCGGCCACGGCGCGCTGCCCGGCCGCGGTGCGTAGGTCGCCTCGGCGCTCATCAGTTCCCCCGCTTCGGCGCGGTCAGCTCGAGGAAGACGTCCTCGAGCGACTTCGTGTGGTGCTGGGTCAGCGCGTCCGGCGTCCCGGAGGCGATCAGCTTCCCGGCGGACACGACGTGCACCTGGTCTGACAGCTGCTCGGCCTCGTCCATCGCGTGGGTAGTGAGGACGACGGTCACGCCGTCGTCCCGCAGGTCGCGGATCAGCTGCCAGATCTCCCGCCGGCCGTGCGGGTCCAGACCGGTGGTCGGCTCGTCCAGGAACGCGATCTCCGGTCTGCCGACGATCGCCAGCGCGAACGAGAGCCGCTGCTTCTGCCCGCCCGACAACCGCCGGTACGGCGTCCTGCCGCAGCTACCGAGGTCGAGTCGCTCGGCCAGCGCCGGGATGTCGAGCGGATGGGTATGCAGGGTGGCGACGTACCGGAGCATCTCGAGTGCGCGGACGCCGGACCAGGCGCCGCCCTCCTGGAGCATCACACCGATCCGCGGCATCAGCTCGTCATGGTTCGCGATCGGGTCCAGCCCGAGCACCCGGACGCGACCGGAGTCCGGCCGGCGGAACCCCTCACAGCTCTCCACGGTCGTGGTCTTGCCGGCGCCGTTGGGGCCGAGCACGGACGTCACCGTGCCGCCGGTTACGGTGAGACTGAGACCGTCGACCGCGGTTTTCTCGCCGTACCGCACGACGAGGTTGTCGATCTCCACCGCGACTGGCACAACGGCAGTCTAGGGAACGCCCCGGAGTGACCTCGCTCACGGTCGGGTCCGAAACTCCCGCGTGGGCGCGCGAACCGGTTAGGGGAGCCTTATTTGAAGGCCCCCGGGAATTACGCGACACTGTTGTTGTGAAAACTCCTGCGACGAACGGACCGGTGCCCGCGGGCACGGCCGTGACGCGGGACGAGTCCACCCGGGACCGGGTCGCCCGCTCGATCCTGACCAACGGTCCGTCCAGCGCCGCGGTGCTCGCCGAGCGCCTGGAGCTGACGCCGGCGGCGGTCCGCCGGCACCTCGACCACCTGCTCGACGAGGGCCTGGTCGAGTCCCGCGAGGAGCGTGTCTACGGCCCGCGTGGCCGCGGCCGCCCCGCGAAGGTCTTCGTGCTGACCGACACCGGCCGGCACGCGTTCCACCAGGCGTACGACGACCTGGCGGCCACCGCGATGCGGTTCATCGCCGATGCCGGCGGTGACGAGGCGGTCGCGGAGTTCGCCCGGCGCCGGGTCGCCGAGGTGGAGCAGCGGTACCGGGAGCTGGTCGACGCGGCTCCGGAGAACACCAAGGCGGAGGCACTCGCCCGGGCCCTGACCGCGGACGGGTACGCCGCGTCCACGGCCGAGGCCGGTCACGGTGCGCAGCTCTGCCAGCACCACTGCCCGGTCGCGCACGTGGCCGAGCAGTTCCCCCAGTTGTGCGAGGCCGAGACCGAGGTCTTCTCGCGGTTGCTCGGCAAGCACGTCCAGCGATTGGCCACCATCGCCCACGGCGACGGTGTTTGCACGACTCACATCCCCGGCCCCCAGCCGGTGACTGCCCCTGTAATCGACGGCGAATCTGCGAGGACTCGATGACGCAAACCGCTCACCCCGAACTGGAAGGTCTCGGTAACTACCAGTACGGCTGGGCCGACTCCGACGCCGCCGGCGCGGTCGCCCAGCGCGGCCTCAGCACCGACGTGGTGCGGGGCATCTCCGCCCTCAAGAACGAGCCGGAGTGGATGCTCGACCTGCGCCTGAAGGGCCTGAAGCTGTTCGACCGCAAGCCGATGCCGTCGTGGGGTGCGGACCTGTCCGGGATCGACTTCGACAACATCAAGTACTTCGTCCGCTCGACGGAGAAGCAGGCCACCAGCTGGGAAGAGCTGCCCGAGGACATCAAGAACACCTACGACAAGCTCGGCATCCCCGAGGCGGAGAAGCAGCGCCTGGTCGCCGGCGTCGCCGCGCAGTACGAGTCGGAGGTCGTCTACCACCAGATCCGTGAGGACCTGGAGGCCCAGGGCGTGATCTTCCTGGACACCGACACCGGCCTGCGCGAGCACCCGGAGATCTTCCAGGAGTACTTCGGCTCCGTGATCCCGGTCGGCGACAACAAGTTCGCCTCGCTGAACACGGCGGTCTGGTCCGGCGGCTCGTTCATCTACGTGCCCAAGGGCGTGAAGGTGGACATCCCGCTGCAGGCCTACTTCCGGATCAACACCGAGAACATGGGCCAGTTCGAGCGGACCCTGATCATCGTCGACGAGGGCGCCTACGTGCACTACGTCGAGGGCTGTACGGCGCCGATCTACAAGTCGGACTCGCTGCACTCCGCGGTGGTCGAGATCATCGTGAAGAAGGGTGCTCGCTGCCGCTACACGACGATCCAGAACTGGTCGAACAACGTCTACAACCTGGTCACCAAGCGCGCCACCTGCGAAGAGGGCGCGACGATGGAGTGGATCGACGGCAACATCGGTTCCAAGGTGACGATGAAGTACCCGGCCGTCTACCTGATGGGTGAGCACGCCAAGGGCGAGACCCTGTCGGTCGCGTTCGCGGGCGAGGGCCAGCACCAGGACGCCGGCTCCAAGATGGTGCACAACGCGCCGTACACCTCCAGCTCGATCGTGTCGAAGTCAGTGGCCCGCGGTGGCGGCCGGACGTCGTACCGCGGTCTGGTCGAGGTGGCGCCGGGTTCGCACCACAGCAAGTCCACGGTGCGCTGTGACGCGCTGCTGGTCGACACCATCAGCCGTTCGGACACCTACCCGTACGTCGACGTCCGCGAGGACGACGTGGCGATGGGGCACGAGGCGACCGTGTCCAAGGTCAGCGACGACCAGCTCTTCTACCTGATGAGCCGGGGCATGGCCGAGGACGAGGCGATGGCGATGATCGTCCGCGGCTTCATCGAGCCGATCGCCCGCGAGCTCCCGATGGAGTACGCGCTGGAGTTGAACCGACTGATCGAGCTGCAGATGGAAGGGGCCGTCGGCTGATGACCGCCACCGAAACCCTGGTCGCCACCGGCAACCAGGCGCACTCCCACGGGCCGGGTTCGCCGGTCCCGCTCCAGGCGCGGAGCGAGCGGCCCACGTCGTACGACGTGGCCGACTTCCCGGTGCCGAACGGGCGCGAGGAGGAGTGGCGCTTCACCCCGGTCAAGACGCTCAAGCAGCTGTTCGCCGACGAGGCCGGCACCGAGACCCCGAAGATCGACGCGTTCGGTCCGGACGGTGTGGTGTTCGAGACCGTCGCGGCCGACTCGCTCAAGGTCGGCACGCCGCAGGACCGGTCCGCTGCCATCGCCTGGAACCAGGCCGGCGAGGCGTTCGCGGTGCGGATCCCGGTCGAGGCCGAGCTGACCGAGCCGGTGCACGTCAACGTCGCGAGCCTCGGTGCCCGCGGCTTCACCCACCTGATCGTCGACGCCGGCCGGCACAGCAAGGCGATCGTGATCATCGATTACACCGGCGCCGGTGAGCTGGGCAGCAACGTCGAGATCGTCGCCGGCGACGGCGCCGAGCTCCGGGTCGTCTCGATCCAGCAGGCCGACCACGAGTCGATCCACCTCGCCCAGCACGATGCGCTGGTCGGCCGGGACGCGAAGCTCCACCATGTCGTCGTCACCCTCGGCGGCAAGGTGGTCCGGGTCGCCACCAATGTCCGGTACGCCGGGCCTGGCGGCGACGCGGAGCTCCTCGGTGTGTACTTCGCCGAGTCGGGCCAGCACCACGAGAACCGGCTCTTCGTCGACCACGAGGCCGCCCACTGCAAGAGCAACGTGATCTACAAGGGCGCGCTGGCCGGCGACCACGCCCGCTCGGTGTGGATCGGCGATGTCCTGATCCGTGCCGCGGCCGAAGGCACCAACACCTTCGAGCTGAACCGGAACCTGGTCCTGACCGATGGCGCCCGCGCCGACTCGGTGCCGAACCTGGAGATCGAGACCGGCGAGATCGAGGGCGCCGGCCACGCGTCCGCGACCGGCCGGTTCGACGACGAGCAGCTGTTCTACCTGCAGGCCCGCGGCATCCCCGAGGACGCCGCCCGGCGGCTGGTGGTGTCCGGCTTCTTCAACGACATCATCGGCAAGATCGGCGTTCCCGAGGTCACCGAGCACCTGCACGACGTGATCGAGGAGAAGCTGGCGCGGGCCGCGGAGTTGAGCGCATCGGCACTGCCCGCTTCGGCGGATCAGGCGGTTGTCGGGCAGTGAGCGACAGCTTCGAGCGCGCCTGCGCCGCCGCCGACGTACCGGATGAGGGAGTCATCCCGGTCGAGGTCGGTGGCGTCGAGGTGGCGGTGGTGAAGAGCGAGGGACAGTTCTTCGCGGTGCGGGACGAGTGCTCGCACGCGCAGATCCAGCTGTCCGAGGGTGACGTCGGCGAGTGCCAGATCGAGTGCTGGCTGCACGGATCCCGCTTCGACCTGCGCACCGGCGAGCCGACCAGCCTGCCCGCGTACGACCCGGTGCCGGTGTATCCGGTCCGGCTGGACGGCGACGACGTACTCGTCGATGTCAAGAACCCCCTGAACCAGGCATCCCTGTAAAGCGACGGAGATAGAAACCTCATGGCGACACTCGAGATCCGCGACCTGCACGTGTCGGTCGACACCGAGAGCGGCCCGAAGCAGATCCTGCGCGGCGTCAACCTGACCATCAGCGGTGGCCAGACGCACGCGATCATGGGCCCGAACGGTTCCGGCAAGTCCACCCTGGCGTACTCGATCGCCGGCCACCCGAAGTACAACATCACCTCCGGCACGGTGACGCTGGACGGCGAGGACGTGCTCGACATGAAGGTCGACGAGCGCGCCCGGGCCGGCCTGTTCCTGGCCATGCAGTACCCGGTCGAGGTGCCCGGCGTGTCGGTGGCGAACTTCCTGCGGACCGCGAAGACCGCGATCGACGGCGAGGCGCCGAAGCTGCGCACCTGGGTCAAGGACGTCAACAAGGCGCTCGGTGACCTCGAGATGGACCCGGACTTCGGCACCCGCAACGTGAACGAGGGCTTCTCCGGCGGTGAGAAGAAGCGTCACGAGATCGTCCAGCTGGAGCTACTGAACCCGAAGATCGCGATCCTCGACGAGACCGACTCCGGCCTCGACATCGACGCGCTGAAGGTCGTCTCCACCGGCGTGAACCGGTTCGCCGAGCAGGGTGACAAGGGCGTCCTGCTGATCACCCACTACACGCGGATCCTGCGCTATATCAAGCCGGACTTCGTGCACGTGTTCGTCGACGGCCGGGTGGCCGAAGAGGGCGGCCCGGAGCTGGCCGAAGAGCTCGAGGCCAACGGCTACGAGCGGTTCCTGAAGGCAGGCGCGAAGTGACCACCGCCCGGACGTTCAGCAGTCCCCTGGACCTGCAGTCGGTCCGGGCGGACTTCCCGATCCTGTCCCGCGAGCTCGCGGGCGGGTTCCCGCTGGTCTACCTGGACTCGGCGAACTCCTCGCAGAAGCCGCGCCAGGTGGTCCAGGCGATCGAGGACCACTACCTCAAGCACAACGCGAACGTCGCCCGGGCCATGCACCAGCTCGGTGCCGAGGCGACCGCGGCGTACGAGGGCGGCCGGGACAAGGTCGCGGCCTTCATCGGTGCGAAGAACCGGGACGAGATCGTCTTCACCAAGAACGCCTCCGAGGCGCTCAACCTGGCCGCGTACACGCTCGGCGCCTCGCTGAAGCCGGGCGATGTCGTGGTGATCTCCGAGATGGAGCACCACAGCAACATCGTCCCGTGGCAGCTCGCGTGCGAGCGGACCGGCGCGACCCTGAAGTGGTTCGGCGTGACCGAGGACGGCCGGCTCGACCTCAGCACCATCGACGAGCTGCTCACCGAGAACACCAAGGTCGTCGCGCTGACCTGGGTGTCGAACGCACTCGGCACGATCAACCCGATCAGCGACATCGCCGCCAAGGCGCACGCGGTCGGCGCGACTGTGGTCGTCGACGCCTCGCAGGCAGTGCCGCAGTTCCCGGTCGACGTGTCGACGCTGGGGGTGGACCTGCTGGCCTTCACCGGACACAAGGTGGTCGGCCCGACCGGCATCGGTGTGCTCTGGGGACGGTACGACCTGCTTGCTTCACTGCCGCCGTTCCTCGGTGGTGGCGAGATGATCGAGGTCGTGCGGATGACGGGCTCGACGTACGCCCCGCCGCCCGCCCGGTTCGAGGCCGGTACGCCGCCGATCGCACAGGCCGTCGGCCTCGGTGCGGCCGTCGACTATCTGTCCGGGATCGGGATGGACAAGATCGCGGCCCACGAGCACGCGATCGTGGAGTACGCGCTCGAGGGGCTGAAGACCGTGCCTGGTCTGAGCATCCTCGGCCCGACCGATGCGAAGGACCACGGTGGTGCGATCAGCTTCGCGCTGGACGGCGTCCACCCGCACGACGTCTCGACCGTGCTGGACACCCGCGGGATCGCGGTCCGGGCCGGGCACCACTGTGCGCGGCCGGTGCACGAGCGGTTCGGAATGCAATCGTCGACCAGAGCGTCTTTCTACCTGTACACGACGCCCGAGGAGATCGACGCACTCGTCGACGGCCTCGGCTTCGTCCGTTCGTTCTTCAAGGTGGACTGATATGCAGCTGGACTCCCTGTACCAGGAGATCATCCTGGACCACTACCGCAGCCCGCACCACGCGGGTCTCGCGGACCCGTACGACGTGGAGGTGCACCACGTGAACCCGTCCTGCGGGGACGAGGTCACGCTCCGGGTCGAGCTCGACGGCGACACCGTGAAGGGGGTGACGCACGAGAGCGTCGGCTGTTCGATCAGCCAGGCCGCCACCTCGGTGATGTCGGACCTGGTCATCGGCAAGCCGGTCGCCGAGGGCATGGCGGCGTACGAGAAGTTCCTCGAGCTGATGCAGAGCCGGGGGACCGTGGAACCGGATGAAGAAGTTCTCGAAGACGGCGTCGCGTTCGCCGGGGTCGCGCAGTTCCCGGCCCGGGTGAAGTGTGCGCTGCTGGGCTGGTCGGCCTGGCGGGACGCCACCGCCCAAGCGCTGGCCGCGAAAGAAGGAGTGAGCAATGCCTGACCAGACCGACGAGAAGATCGAGCTGCCCGAGGTCGACCTGGAAGCGGCGGCTCAGCCCGGCACCGAACCGGCCAAGGTCGAGGACGTGAACGAGGCCCTCAAGGATGTCGTCGACCCCGAGCTCGGCATCAACGTGGTCGACCTGGGCCTGATCTACGGCATCACCGTCGACGACACCAGTACGGCGATCATCGACATGACGCTGACGTCGGCGGCCTGCCCGCTGACCGACGTGATCGAGGACCAGACCCGGATGGCGCTCGACGGCCTGGTCAACGACTTCCGGATCAACTGGGTCTGGATGCCGCCGTGGGGCCCGGAGAAGATCACCGACGACGGCCGCGACCAGCTGCGGGCGCTCGGCTTCAACGTGTGAGCCGAGTCGTCTCCGTCGCCCCCGAGCGACTGGACAAGTGGCTGACCGGCTTCGGCGAACGCCACGGTGCCGTCGAGTACGACGTGACGCCGGCGAGCGTCACGGTGTCCGCCGAGGACGGTTCGTCGGCTGTCGTCACGGTGCCCTTCGAGCCCCTCGCGGTGTTGTCCCGCGAGGGGCTCGTCGCGCACGTGCTGACCGAGCGGCGGCTCGGCGTCCTGCTCGTCCGGCGCGGCGGCTACGGCGCCGGAGTGTTTGCCGGAGGCAAGCTTCTCGACTCCAAGGTCGGCTCCCGTCATGTGCAGGGCACGACCAAGGCCGGCGGCTGGTCACAGCAGCGGTACGCGCGCCGCCGTGACAACCAGGCCCGGGAAGCCTTCGCGGCCGCGACCGAGGTCGCCGTACGGATCCTGGCCCCGGCGAGGCTCGAGGTGCTCGTCTGCGGGGGAGACCGGCGGGCCGTCGACACCGTGCTCGAGGACCCGCGGTTGAAGGACCTGACCGGACTCGTGCGGCCGCCGTTCCTCGGCGTACCGGATCCGAAGCAGAAGGTCCTCGAGCAGGCCGGCGTGGACGCCCGGGCGATCCGGATCGAGGTGACTCAGGAAGACCCGTCGTAGAGCGCGCGGAAGTCCTCGAGCGTTCCGCGGTAGTACTCCAGGTCGTCTTCCAGCTTGGCCCGCGTCACCAGGTGCCCGTTCTCCGCCCGGGCCTGCCGGCCGAACTCCGACCACACCGCCGCGTCCGGCGCCTCGTTGGCTCCGGCCGGCACGAACTTGAGGGCCTCACGGACCGCGTCGGCCGCAAACTCCCAGTTAAGCTCGACGACGGTGCGATCCTGGCCGGGCGCACCGGTGTAGGCCATGTCGGCTTCCAGCGCCCGTCGGGCGAAGGTCGCGGCCACCACGGCCCACTGCGCCGCGTCGACCAGCTGGGAGACGCCGAGGCCGAACCGGGCGCCGACCGTCCGGGACGCGTTCTCGGAGTCGAACGGGATGAGCAGTTCACCGGCCGTCGACCGGAGCGTCCAGCCGTCGGGTCCTTCGAGCAGGTTCTCCCCGGGCTGCAGCGGGGCGGGCTCGCTCGCCGGCACCTCGAGATCCGCCGCCGTCGTCAGGCTCACGTAGATCTGCGCCTCGGCCAGGGTCCTTGCGGTCAGCATCGGTTATCTCGCTCCTGTCTCTCGGACCAGATCGCGGTACGTGTCGCGCACCACCAGCAGCCGGTCCAGCCGGAACCGCCCCGGCTCCGCGTCCCGGACCGCCCGGCCCGCAGCCGTCCAGAACTCGTCCTCCGGTACGGCGTCCTGCCCGGCCGGCACGAACTTGATCACCTCGTCCACGGCCGCCTGCGCGACGGCCAGCACCCTACCCGCCTCGACCGGCTTCGTGGGGACCGCCGTCGCCGCACGATCGGCGACCTCCATCCACTGACCCGCATCCAGCAGCTCGGACGGCTCCGGCCCGCCGAACGTCGGCCACCCGGCGGCGCCGGTCTCCCGGGCCGGGAGACCGAACAGGTACTCGCGTTCGGCGTCGCAGCCGGGGCAGATCCCCGCGTAGCTGGTCACGAGCTCGCCGTCCACCTCGGCCAGCCCGTGCTCCCAGGGTGTTTCGGTCGAACCGCAGTCGGGGCAGGGGTGCAACTCGAGGTAGAGCTGCGCCTCGTCCCTGGTGCGCGCCACGGCGAACGCCATACCCTGCGTCTCCTCGTCTGGACCGGTCACGGTCCGGCCAGAATCGGGCCGCCGCCCGCGGTCTGTGTCATGGCCCGGCCGGCCGCCGCGCCGTCAGTCGTCGGCCTCGTGCCGTGGACCGCCGTCGGTGGGTTCTCGCGCTTGGCCGAGGAGTAGGTGAGTCCCTTCAGCATGGCTTTCGGCACACCGTGCTCCTCGAGAGCGGCCGCGACCTCGGTGCTGAAGTTGCTCCCCGGCTCCGAAGTGTTGAACAGCTCCCGCAGGTCGACGCGATCCTCGGCCATCATCACCAGGTTCCGGTCGAGGGTGGCGAAGGCGGTGGCGAATCCGCCGTCGCTGCCGCCGTCCATCGTCCCGTCCTCGAAGGCCTGGTAGAGCCGCTCGTTGCCGTCGGCATCCGTGACCGAGAGCACCACCGTGGTCTCCTCGGCGATCGCCTTCTCGATCGCTGCCCGCAGCGGCCGGTACGGCTGGTGCACAGGCTTGCCCGAGGCGTCCTTGACCCACTCCGAAGCGCGCAGGTCCGGCTTGCCGAGCTTTTCCGGCACGGCCCGCAGCCGGGATCCTCCCAGCGAGACCTCTCCGCCGGACTCCAGCTGCCGCAGTCCCTCGAGGTACTCGTGGTACTGCATCCGCACGTAGAACTCGGCCCGGCCGGCGTCCTTCAGCTGCGTGGTCCGCTTGGCCGCCGGCGTGCCGCGGCCCTTGTCGGTCAACCGGTCGATGGTGGCCCTGTACTCGACCGGCACGCGGACCGTGACGATGTCTCCGTTCCGGAAGGCGGTCGTCTCACGCCGGGTGCCCCAGGAGTTCGAGGACTGCTGCTTGACCTGGTCGCCGACCGACCCGCTGACCGAGACGATGCCGCCGCCGGCGCCACCGGTCGCGGTGAGCGGCAGCGCGTTGGTCCCGGTGGTCGAGGACGTGCTCTGGTCCTGTCCGCGCCGGACCGTGCCGCTCTGACCGGGCGCCGGTCCGGTGACGAGCTGCCAGCCGACCGGCTTGGCGTGGATGCGAACGCCGACCGTGGTCCGGCCGTTGCCACCGGTCGCCATCGGCTCCAGCCGGAGACCGCCCGGGCTGGTCAGCTCCTCGAGGTTGGCCTGCATGGCGGTGGGCTGCAGCTGAATCCCGATCGACGGCTCGTACTGCGCCAAGCCGCCAGGCCCGAGAAGATCGCGCCGGCCAAGGCGACCGGTGAGCCGGTCGTACAGCTCATCGGTCACGGCCTCGCCTTTGCGGAACGGCCGCATCGCCTCGGCCGCGGCACCCTCGGGCATTTCGACGGAGCGATGCTCGGGCTGGAACTCTTCGGCACTGGGTTGGGCGACGGCCGCCGGCGGATCGCCGACGACGCCGGTCGGCACGAGAGCCGTCAGCTCCGCACGCAACTGGCGGGGGCGCGCGGTCAGGGTCTGCGCCGCCGGAGCCGTGCGGTTGAGCCGCCACCGCACGCTCGCCAGCGCGGCCGCGCCGGCGTTCTGGATGCGCCGGACCTCAGTGGTGAAGACCATCGTGCGGTAGAGCGGTGTCTGCTCGAAGTCCCCGGTCCGGGCGAGTGTGGTGTTCTGCTCGGAACTGCCGGCGGTGACCTGCCGGACCCGGTCGGTGCTGACACCCCCGGACAGAGAGCCGTCCCCGCCGTCCTCGCCCTTGAGCCCCACACTGCCTGAGTACGTCGTGGTATGGCTGATCGACCGGGTCTTCCCGAGGTACTTGTACTTCTGGATGAAGCCCAGCGCCGCGGCCTTGGCCAGCTCGGGGGTGCCGTCGACGGTCGGTTCGCCCACGAACTCGGCCTCGACCGTGATGAGCAGGAGGTCGGGCCGGTCCTGGCCCTCGACCGGAACCTCGATCGGGGTGGTGTACCCGCGGGGGCCGAGCATGTTCTCCAGCTGGCCCTGGTAGCTGTCCTTGGCCAGGTCGACGTCCAGTATCGGTGCGAGCAGCTCGTCGGACGCGAGCAGCCCCGGCGCGACCTCCTCGAGCTGCTCTTTGATCTGCGGGAGCAGATCGACGTCCTGGTCGGCGTCTCCGTCCACCTTGATCATGTACAGCTGGCTCGACGCCAGGCTGGCCTCGTACTGCTCCGAGACACCGACGACGCGCCGGCTCTCGGCCAGCGCGTGGACCTTGACCAGCGACTCCTTGAGGCGTTCTTCAGCAGTCGGGGCGGTGGACTCCGCGACACCGGTCCGGTCCAGGATCTTCGCGTTCAGGCGTTCTGCTGTGTGCCCGGCGGCCAGGCCGGTCGTCGCGCCCGCGGCCTGCTCCTGCTTGTAGCGGCGGACGAAGCCGGTCGCGACCCGCTTCGGGATCTCGACCTTCCCGGTGAGGTACCGCTCGGCCACGTCGGCGGCGATCGCCGGCGGCAGATCGAACTTGTCACCGGCGTAGAGCTCGAGCGCCGCGTACTCGGGAATCGTCTTCTGCAGCAGCGCGTCCTGCAGCGGCACCGTCTGGACGACCTTGCCGTCGTGCACGATCTCGGCCACCATCCGGTGCCGCTCGATCAGCTCGTAGTGGACGCCGTTGTTGACCCGCAGCCGCTCGTCGCCGGTGGTCTGGCTGGTCCCGGTCGACTGCGACGTACCGCCGACCCGGCCGGCGCCCAGCGTGCCGCTGACCGAGGGTTCGCCGGAAGTGACCGCCCCGCCGCTGCCGTCGACCGACACCCCACCCGATGTCGAGGTGCCGGAGGTGTGGCCCACGTCGTTCATCGTGAAGTTGATGTTCGCGGTGTTCTGGTCGTTCAGCGCAGCGAACGTCTGGCTGACCGGCGTGCTGCGGATCACCACCTTGTACTCCCGCGGGAGTAGCGTCCGGTCGGCCAAGGCCTGCGCCGGATTCGCCGGCGGCGGCGTGATGACCAGCGGCAGCTCGTACCTGCCGTTGGTGATCCACTCCGTGTTGGAGACCAGGCTCTCCGAGGACAGGGCGGCGTGCAGCTGCAGATACCCGGTGGTGTCCGCGCGGATGGCATCCACCTCCGCGAACAGCCGATCGGCCGGTTCGCCCGCGTCGACCGCCACCGGGATCGACCGGCTGACGGCTTCGGCGTGCGGCGCCTTCGGGTCCGTGGCGAACACCGGCGCCTCGGCCCTGGCCAGCGAGCTGTCGTACGGCAGCACCATGCTGCCCTGGACATCTGCCAGCGGTTCGGAGTCGCCGTGGTCGGTCATCTCGGTGACGGTGATCCGGATGCCCTGACGGACCAGGTCCACCTCGGCCGTGCTCTCGTTCAGCGTGACCCGGTTCACCCGGCGGCCGAGGGTCCAGCTGAAGCTCCGTCCGATCGCGCTCCGGCTCAGCTTCAGGCCCAACCGCCCGGCCAGGCCCGACTGTCCTTCGGCCGGTCCGTTGCTCACGCCGGCACCGGCGGAGAGCGGCACCGACTTCGATCGGCCGGAGGTCTGCTGGCTGGCGCGGGAGCTGATGCCGAGCCGGGCGATGAACCTGGACGCGGTGGTGCCGACCGGGGTGATGTCGTCGAAGTCCTGCGTGACGGACAGCCGGAACAGGCGGGTCCGCGGTGCGTGGCCGGTGCGGTGCTCGACCAGCGGGATCACCAGTCCGGACTGGCAGGCCGTGTTCATGCCCGCCACGAGCCGGTAGTCGGTGATGTCCTGGATGACGCGGTCGCGGTTCGCCACCTGGGCGGCCGTCGGCTTGCCGTGCAGCGGCGGCACCAGGCCCATCTCGCGGAACCTGGCGAGAGCTTGGTCCCGCGCCTCGTCGGCGCCCTTGACCTCGTCGGGCAGGGACTTGCCGGTACCGCGCAGCTGATTCGCACCGCGTCCGTGCCAGGGTGGCATGGTCAGCCGTCCGGACGGCGGTTCGGGATCGCCGGCCAGCAATGCGCGGCCGTCCGGGCCCGTCCGGATGGTGCCGTCGTCCTCGCGCAGTACGGCGTCCTTGCCGGCCGGAGCGCCCGCCCGCAGCAACCGGTTGGGCGTGAGCCGCACCTTCGCCTCACAGGTCGCCGTGACGACGACGGGCTTGGCCCGGGGATCGCGGAGCTTGCGCAGCGTCGCCGTCACCTCGACGTCGACGAGGGCACCCTGGGTCGCGGCCATGTCGCGATCGACCACCGGCGTGATCGCCGTCGTACTCACGCTCTGCCCGCCCTGCCGCGAGACGTTCCGCCCGACCGACACGCTGGGCGAGAGGTCCGCGGTCGAGGACCCCAGGTCGCTCAGGGCCGTCGGGCTCGGTAGGTAGCCGGGCACCGGCTGCGCGGGGTCGAGCGGCTTGCCCGGGTAGGCCAGGCTGGCCGAGCCGGTCAGCGAGGCGCTGGAGATCCGGCCGGCGTTGACGCCGGCGAAGTCGACCTGGACCTTCTCCTGGCCCATCTCCGCACTGCTCTCACCGACGAGCCTGGCCGTGCGCCAGATCGGCTTGGCCTCGAGGGTGAGCTCGTACTCCGATCCGCCGCCGACCGGGATCGTCCGGCTGAGACCGCCCTCGGTGCCCTGCTCGGCCAGCAGGCGCAGCGGGTCCTTGGTGACGAACTGGCTGATCTGGTCGTGCCCGACCCGATCGATCGGCCCGAGCTGCTCGCGGGCCTCGGCGACGAGGCGGGAGTTGAGGTCGCCCAGGCCGCTGATCCGGTTGACGGTGAGCCGGGGGGTCTCCTCCGTGCACTGGTCGCCCAGGCCGAGCTGCTCCAGGGTGACGGTCTCGGTCGGCGCCGGCACCGTGTACGGGCTGGGCACCCAGGTCAGCTGCTCACCGGCGTCGACGGTCTCGACCGGCGACCACGGCTCGGTGGCCGAGCCGCGGATCTCGATCTCGTACTCGCCGAGCCACCGGTACGGGATCGACTCGCCCTTGAAGACGTCGACCCAGCCGAGCTGGGCGTGCGCGCTCGCGCCGGCGGTCACGGCCTCGGTCGTGCCGGTGGTCGCCTCGACCTTGGGGGCGATCACCTGCGACATCGCGCTCACCACACCGCCGTCCGGAGCCAGCGCCAGGAACGGCTGCAGGTTGACGCCGTAGGTGACGCTCGAGGAGTGGGTGGCGGTGATGGCGTTGCTCTGGCCGCCTTCGCCGAGGGTGCCGGACATCTGCTCTGCGAGGGTGTAGTCGAGACCCGTCACCTCGCTCAGATCACGGGCCTTCATCCGGACGCGGACCTGGGCGATCTTGGTGACGTCGTCGTCAGGGTCGCCGTCGACCGTGAAGACCATGCCTTCGGAGAACAGCAGCCGGTAGTCGGCCATCGGTGCTGGAATCGGGCCGTGGTCGGCGATCCGACGGCTGCTGCCGCTCCGGGACAGCATCTCGTTGATCTTGCCGACCGGCAGGCGCAACCGTTCGTCGGTCGGCACACCTGTCTCCAGGTGGTCGACCGGCAACGCCTGGCGCAGACTCGCCTCGTAGGCGTCGCTCCTCCCGGCCGCCTCCCTGGCCAGCTCGGCCCTCCGTCCCGGCTGCTGGTCCGGGTTGTCGAGCTCATCTAGCAGGGTCTGGTATCCGGCCAGGGCCCGGCCGGCGTCGGTGGCCGCCTGCTGGTAGGCATGCGCCATCGTCACGTGGCGCCGCCCCTTGCCGAAGGCGTTCTCCGCGTCAACCCGCAGGCGGCGGGCCCGCTCGGGTGCGCCGATGTCCTGCAACAGGTCCTCGGCGACGGCCTGGTCCAGCTTCGAGGTCGCCTCGTCGACCGCGTCCGCGGCGCTTGCCGTCTTGCCCTCGGCTTTGGTCTCGAGGTCCGCAACGGCTGCTTCCAGCGCCGCGATCTGTTCAGTGACCTGCTGGCGAAGATGTGCCGCGGTGTTCGGCTCCGGGATGGCCGCGGCGGCGGCGCGCTCGGCGGCGAGGCCGTCGGCAGCCGCAGCGGGGGAGTAGGTCGAGTCGTTGGCCCAGGGTCGCTGGGGCCGCGCACCGCTCCGGCGCTCGATGGCCGTGGCCAGGACCTCGAGATCGCGCTCGAGGTCCTGGACGCTCAGTGGCCCGTTGGGACGGCCTTCGCGGGCGGACTGCCAGTCCCTGGACAGCTTCCGGTAGACCGCCAGGTCGGCGTTGATCCGGTGGTCGCGCCGTTCGTGCCTGAAGGCCGCACGCAGTCTGCCGAGGACGCCGGACGGTCGGTCGGCCCGCGTCGCCTCTTGTTGCTGGGTCATCTGGCTAAGTTGGTGGACCCAGACATCGCCGTACTGCTCTGGGGACAGCCCGGGGTCGATCCGCAGGACGTGCGGGTCGGTCGCCGTCCCCGAGCGGATCCGGCCCTGGGCGACCAGACCACGGACAGCCGTCCGGATCTCGACCCGGAAGTGCTGCGGTTCGTCGCTCGTGGTCGTCGTGACGACCGCCATCCGGGACTGGGCATCGGCGGTTGGCGGGCCGGTGACGGACGACCCGAGGTCGGCCGCACCGAGTCGCGTCAGCGCCGCCAGCGCGGCCGATTCGCGCTCATGCGGGTCTGCCGCCGGGCCGTCGGCGGCGAGACCGGTGCCGGGGATCTCCCGGGTCAGCGTCTGACGCAATGGCGGGCGGCGATGCTTCACGCCGACCGGCGCGCCGCGGCGCCTGCCACGCGGGGCCGTCGAGGTGCGGCGACCCGTCGCGGCGAGCGCTGCGGCGTCGTGGCTGATCCGCCGGGAGGCCGCGACGATCTCAGTGGCCACCGGCACCTTCGCCGCACCCGGCAGGGCAGCGAGACGCGCAGCGGCTCTGACGGAGTCTCTGGCCGCCAGCCGCAGCGCGAGGCGGAGCATCGCCTCGCCTTCGGTACGGCGTGATTGGTCCAGTCCGGGAACCCGCAGCAGTCGGTCGAGGGCATCCGCGGCACCGGTCTCGGGCGACTCGCCCCGGACCCGGGCGACCTCCGCGCCAAGGACGCCGACTGCCTCGGCGAGCATCCGGTCGTCACTGGCCCGGTCGGCCGCTCGGCGGCTGAGCTGCGCTTCCAGTCCGCGGACGATGGAGGCCGGCAGTACGTCGCGCCGACTGGTCAACCAGACCCGGCCGTCCCGCAATGGCACTGCCTTCGGCCAGACGTAACCCAGGGCGGTCCCGATCGCTGTTCGCGCGCGGGTGACCGACTCAGGGGCGGCTGTCGTGGGTGTCGTCAGCCGAATCACCCCCTTGCTTCGTGCCTCGGTGCTCACCAGTTGTCACCAAGACCTTGGTTCCGGAATTTAGCAAACTTTCGGTTACTCGCCAGCTACTCAGAACACCCGAACTGTTAACAATTAACGCCCGTCGGCCACCTAGGATTCGGCGCATGTTGCGTTCTGGAAGCTGGGCCAGGCCGGCGGGTGTGAGTCCCGTCCCGGTAGGTACCGGAGCGCCGGGTAGCAGGCCCCGGTTCATTGGAG